>DATJQI010000066.1:0-5527 GCA_035505915.1 Gemmatimonadales bacterium
GAGCCAGCAGGTGAACATCGCCGTCCACGGTGACTTCCCCTGGGCCGAGCCGCGCTGGGAGGACGTGTCACACGACGTGACCGACGCGTCACTGTCCGCGACCGGACAACGCGTGCTGATCCAGGCCCGGGGCGACATCTGGACCCTCCCGGTGGAACACGGCGACGCGCGCAACCTCACCCAAAGCTCGGGCCGCGCCGATCGCACCCCCGTCTGGTCCCCCGACGGCCGCCAGGTGGCCTGGTTCTCGAGTGACGGCGGCCCCTACCAGCTGCTCATCACCAATCAGGACGGGATGACCACCCCCCGGGCCATCGCCATCGAGCCGTCCAAGATGGGATGGAGCCCCTCGTGGTCTCCGGATGGCACCAGGATCGCGTTCATGGATGACAAGGCCCGCGTCCGCATCGTCGACGTCGCGAGCGGCGCCGTGAGCACCGCGGACGTGGACGGAACGCCGTTCGAGCTCGGCGTTCCGCTGGTGTGGTCACCCGACTCGAAGTGGCTGGCCTACTCACGGGTCTTCCCCAACCAGTACCACCGGATCGTCCTGTGGTCGGTCGCCGACGGGCACCCGCACGTCGTCACCGACGAGCTCGCGGACGCGATCTCGCCCGCCTTCGACCGCGGCGGCCGTTACCTCTACTTCCTCGCCTCCACCAACCTCGCGCTCGGCTCCGGCTTCCTCAATCTGAGCAGCCTCCTGGCGGACCCGATGTACCAGCCGTACGTGATGGTGCTCTCCGCCAGCGACTCCACGCCGTTCCCGCTCCGGAGCGACGAGGAGCCGGCGAAGAAGGACTCGAGCGCCGCCCACCCGGACAAGACTCCCAAAGCCGACACCGGCGCCGCGGCCGTCCACATCGACTTCGACGGCATCGCCCGGCGGATCGTGGCCATCCCCATGCCGGCCCGGCGGTACGGCACCGTGCTCGCCGGCCCCAAAGGGTCCGTCTTCCTCGGGGAGCGCGTGGAGAACACGCCGGGCGAAGTGCTCCAGCAATTCGAGTTGAAAGACGCCAAGGCGAAGGAGTTCGTCCGCGGCGTCGACCACGTGAGCGTCTCGGCGGACGGCAAGAAGATGCTGTACCAGACGGGCGGATCCTGGCACGTGGTGGGAACGGACGCGCCGCCCAAAGCCGGGGACGGCGCGGTGACCGTGAGCCTGCGCATGCGCCTGGACCGGTTGACCGAGTGGCGCGCGATGTTCGACGACGTGTGGCGCTTCGAGCGGGATTACTTCTACGACCCGACCATGCACGGCAACGACTGGAATGCCGTGCGCGCCCGCTATCTCCCGCTGGTCCAGTGGGTGCGCCACCGCGACGACCTCAACTACATCTTCGACCTGGTGAACGGGGAGCTCTCCGTGAGCCACTCGTTCGTGTGCTGCGGCGACTATCCGGCGGTGGACACGAGCCGCGTGGGCCTCTTGGGCGCCGACCTGGTGGCCGACCACGGCCGCTGGCGCATCCAGCGCATCTACACGTCCGAGAGCTGGAACCCCGATCTCTCGGCGCCTCTGGACAAGCCGGGGCTCCGGGTCCGCGCCGGCGACTACCTGCTCGCCGTCGACGGGGACGACCTCACCGCCGCGGATGATCCGTACCGCCTGCTGGATGGCACGGCGGGCCGGCAGACCGTGATCCGCGTGAGTCACGGACCGGACGGCGCGGGATCGTGGACCGAGACGGTCGAGCCGATCCGCAGCGAGGATGCGCTCCGGCAGCGCGCCTGGGTGGAAGGGAACCGGCGGCTGGTGGACTCACTCTCGGGCGGCAAGCTGGCGTACGTCTGGGTGCCGAACACCTCCACCGACGGCTACACGTCGTTCAACCGGTACTACTTCGCCCAGCAGGACAAGCAGGGTGCGGTGATCGACGAGCGGTACAACCACGGCGGGTTCGCCGACGATTACATGGTGGACCACCTGCGGCGGAGCCTGCGGAGCGCCCTGACCAACAGCGCCGAAGGCGGCAAGCCGATTCCCTTGCCGCAGGGGATCCTCGGTCCCAAGGTGATGCTGGTCAACGAAGTGGCGGGGTCCGGCGGGGACTATTTCCCGTGGACCTTCCGCGAGCTCAAGATCGGGCCCCTGATCGGCGAGCGGACGTGGGGCGGGCTGGTCGCGAACTCCAGCCCGTTTCCGACCGTGGACGGCGGCCGGGTCACCTCCCCGACGCCGGCGGTATACGACGCGGTACACAACGTGTACATGGCCGAGAACGAGGGGATTCCCCCCGACATCGAGGTGTACAACGATGCCAGCGCGGTGGCGGCCGGGCACGACCCGCAGCTCGAGCGCGGGGTCCAGGAGGCGCTGAAGCTCGTGAGGGAAGCGAACCTTCCGCCCGTGGTGCAACCGCCCATCCCGGCGTCGTCAAAGAGGCCCGCGAAACACTGACCTAGTCACGGGTCCTACTCGGCGCGCAGCGCGACCACTGGATCGAGCCGCGCGGCGCGCCGGGCGGGCACCCAGCTGGCCGCGAGCGCGGCCGACACGAGCAGCGCCGCCGCGCCGCCCAGAGCCACCGCGTCCGACGGGGCTACGCCGTAGAGCAGGTCCCGCAACGCGCGCGTGGCCCCGAAGGCCGCAACTGCTCCCACCAGCACGCCGACCCCGGCGAGCACCAGGCCCTGCCGGAGCACCAGGCCGAGCACGTGCGCGCGCGGCGCACCCAGCGCGATACGCACACCGATCTCGCGCGTCCGCTGCGTGACCCCGTACGCGGTCACTCCGTAGATGCCGAGCAGGGCGAGCAGGAGCGCCACGAGCCCCAACCCGCCGGAGACCAGCAACGCCAGACGCTGGGGCAGGAGCGCCACGGCCATCTGGTCGCTCAACGCCTCCTGGCGCAGGATGGGGAGGGCCGGATCGATGCCGGCCACGATGCGCCGCACGGCGGCATCCGGTGTCGCCACCCCCGGCGCCATCTTGACCAGGACGTTGGCCCGGGCGAGGTAGCGCTGGCTGAGCGGCACATATATGAAGTTGCGCTGCGCCTCTCCCAGAGAGCGGTACTTCGCGTTCCGGACCACCCCGATTACTGTGAGCGTGCGGCTGTCGCTGGGAGTGAGCCCCTTATTGATCACCGTCCGGCCCACCGGGTCTTCGCCGGGAAAGAGCGCCGCGGCAAAAGCTTCGTTGAGAATCGCGACGTCCCCCACTCCCGCCCGGTCCGCCTCGGAGAAGTCACGCCCGCGCACGAGCGGGATGCCGAGCGTGGCGAAGTACCCGGGGCTCACCACGTCCCAGTCGGCGTCCGGCCCGCCTTCGCGCGGATTCGCCGGCTCCCGCCCGGGGACCGCAATGGGGCCGAGCCCCATTCCACCGCCCCCGAGCGGCAACATGGTCGAGAGCGCGGCACCGCGGACTCCGGGGAGGGCGCGGACCTGGCCGAGTATCGCCGCGGCGGCCTGCCGGCCCCGGGTTTCGCTGTAGTTGGCGGTCCCGAAATCGAGTGACGTGACGGCCACTCCCTGCGAATCGAATCCGGGATCGATGCCGCGGGCATGCTCGAGCGTCCGGGCGAACAGACCGGCGACCATCAGGAGCACCATCGAGAACGCGATCTGGGTCACGAGGAGACCGCTCCGGAGGCGCAGACGACCCGCGCCGTCCTTCGCCCCCGCGCCGGCCTTGAGCGCCGGGACCAGGTCGGGACGGGTGGACTGGAGGGCGGGCGCCAGGCCGGCGCAGAGTCCGGTCACGAGCGCGAGGACCAGGGCGAATACGAGCACGCGCCAGTCGAGCCGCGGGTCGAGCGCGACGGGCACCGGGAGCCGGGGGAGGAGCGTGAGCAATCCCCGAACCATCCAGTGGGCCAGCACGAGACCCGCCGCGCCCGCCGCCCCGAACAACAACAGACCCTCCACCACCAGCTGCCCCACGAGCTGGGCGCGGGAGGCTCCGAGCGCCAGGCGCACCGCGATCTCGCGCCGCCGGGCCGCGGCACGCGCCAACAGCATGCCCGCCACGTTGGTACTCGCGATCACGAGCACGAGCCCGGCCACCGCGAGGAGCAGCGCGAGGAAGCCCCCGATCGCGGCCTGCATGTCTCCGGGAAAGAGGCTCGCCCGCTCGACCGCGACGCCTTTGCCCTCATAGGCATCGGGGTAGTCGCGGACCAATCGCGCGCTGATGCCGGCCAGCTCGGCCTGCGCCTCATCGAGACTGGCGTTCGGGGCGAGCCGCCCCACGGCCATGAGCCAGACCGCGGCCGGCTCGTTGAACATGGACGCGGGCGTCCCGAAGTAGGTCGCGGCCGCGAGCGGAACCCACGCGTCGGGCGTCGCGGCGAAGGGCCCCTGGAATCCTTCGGCGGCGACCCCCACCACCGTGAACGGGGCGCCGTTCAACACGAGCGGCCGGCCCAGAATCGACGGGTCGGCCCCGAAGCGGCGTCGCCAGTACGCGTAACTCAGGACGAGAACGGGTTTCTGTCCGGGAGCGCCGTCTTCGTCGCTTGCGAAGAAGCGTCCCAGGGCGGTCCGGGCCTCGAGGACTCCGAACAGATTCCCGCTCACCGTGGAGACGTGCATCGGCTCGCCCCCGTCGGATCCGGAAAGGCTGACCGTCTGCGGTGTGATTTCGAGAGCCGCGAGCCCGCTGAGGGAACGGGCGGTGCGGTAGGCCACGAACGCCGGGTAAGAGAAGTTGTCGAAGCCTTTGCCGTCCTGCGTCCGTCCCACGACCACGAGCCGCTCGGCGTGACCCACCCCGGGGGGCGGCCGCAGCAGCATGGTGTCGACGAGCGTGACGATGCCGGTGGTCGCACCGGTGCCGATCGCCACGGAGCACACGGCGACCAGTGCGAACACCGGGCTCCGCGCGAGCGCCCGGACTCCGTACCGCACGTGCTGGCTCAGCAGATCGAGCATGAACGGTCTTCCGAAGGGGTATCACGGCTCTACGGCTGCGGCGTGACCGGGTTTCTTCGACCTCCACGGCTTCAGCGCCGGTGAGGCCGAACCCGACTGGGCCCTGACCCCGGACGACGGTGGCTACAAGATCAAGCTCGGCTGACGGCCGACGTGTGTTGATTCGTGTTTGACGGACCCGGGCGAGATTCAGCTTGTCATGCCCGCCGAGCCGGCCTACGTTCCGCCTGTGACCGCGTCGCCGCTGACCGCCGAGGAGCTGCTCAACCTTCACCTGCCCGACAAGCAGGCCGAGCTGGTGAAGGGCGTGCTCATCGTCCGGGAGCCCCCCGGCGCGAGGCACGGGCAAGTCGCGATGGAATTGGGTCGCCGCGTCGCCAACCACGTCGCCGACCACCGGCTCGGGACAGTGTACGCCGCGGAGACCGGCTTCACCCTCAGACGGAGTCCCGACACCGTCCGGGCCCCCGACGTCGCCTTCGTGCGGCGCGACCGCGTCCCCGAGATCGACCGGACCGGGTACCCGGACCTCGCCCCGGACCTCGTCATTGAGGTCCTGTCCCCCGGCGACCGGCCCGGTGCGGTCCTCGCCAAGGTCGCCGACTGGCTCGACGCCGGCACCCGCCTGGTCTGGGTCGTGGACCCC
>DATJQI010000067.1:0-25823 GCA_035505915.1 Gemmatimonadales bacterium
AAGAAGAGGTTGACCCCCGACAGGAACACGATCGCGACGATCAACGTGGTGAAGCCCTGCGGGCTCTGGTGGAGGATGAACTTGGCGTACAGAGCCCAGGGGATGTAGAGCATCGCGAGGCCGATCGCGACGGCTCCGAGGAGCGCCGCCGCCTTGAGGGGCACCGTCGAGAACGCGAAGATCCCGTTGGACGCAAGCCGCAAGAGCTTCCAGACGCTGTACTGGCTTTCGCCCGTCGTCCGGGCGGGCCGCTCGACGTCGACGCCGAGCTGCCGGAATCCGGCCCAGGCCCGGAGCCCGCGCAGATAGCGGTGCTGCTCCGGCGATCGCCGCATCACGTCCACCACCCTGCGGGACATCAGGGAGAAGTCGCCCGCGTCCACCGGCAGGGGGAGAGACGACAACGCGGCCATGAGGCGATAGAACCCGAAGTAGCACAGCCGGAGCCACCACGATTCCTTGCGCCCCACGCGCCGGGCGTAGACCACATCGTACCCCTCGGCGTGGTGCTTCAGGAACCGAGGAATCTCTTCCGGCGGATCCTGCAGGTCGCCGTCCATCACGATGACGACGTCCCCGGTCACGTGGTCGAGCGCCGCGGTCAGCGCGGTCTGGTGGCCGAAGTTCCGCGAGAGCGCCACGACCACGAGCCGCCCTTCCCGTCGCGCCGCCGCCTCGAGCGCCGGCACCGTGCCGTCCCGGCTGCCGTCGTCGACGCAGACGATCTCGTGGGGGCCGCCGGGAATGCCGTCCAGCACCGCGCCGACCCGGCGGAGGAGCTCAGGGACCCCCTGCTCCTCGTTGAAGACCGGGATTCCCACCGAGACCCTCGGAGACCCGGTCACCGGCGCGTCCTCCCCTTGAAGTACACGAACTCCCAGAGCGTCACGCCGAGGGCGCCGACGGAGTAGGGCTCGAACACCACTTCCTCGAAGTGCTGGCTGAAGATCGACCGCCACTCGGCCAGCGGCCGCGGATAGTCTCCGCGGTCCATCTTGGCCAGGAGCCGGGCCGCCGACGGTTTGGGCGGCAGGACCAGCTCGATGATGTGAACGAAGCCGTCCGGTGGGAGCAGCGTGCTGAGGTGCGCGAGGATCCGGTGCGTGCTCTCGAGATCCACGTGATGGAGGAAGCTGTTCACCAGGATGCAGTCGAACGGTTCCCCGGTCACCTGATACGTGGTGATGTCCGCCGCCAGAAAGCTCCGGTGGTAGCGCCGGGTCGCGTCGGCGACGTACTGGGGATTGATGTCCACCCCCAGATAGTCGGCGTGCGCGAAGTGAGGCGCATTGGTCCCCGGCCCGCACCCCACGTCCAGCACCCGCCGGAGCTTGGTGAAGTCCGTGTGCGCCCGCATCGGCGCCAGCTTCGCCTCGGCGAACGGCGCCATCCAGGTCCGGTAGACGATGGGCTGCTCGAGCAGGCGGTCGGTGAGCTTCATTCCCGCCACCGCACGTCGAATCGGCCGACGGTGATCCAGTTGGGGAAGCGGGCCTCGAGAGCGGCCGCGAGGTCCGCCGGTGGCGGCCCCGAGAACGCGGGCTTCTGATTGATCACGACCACGTGGACCGCGTCCTGGTCGAGCGCCGACAAGATCCGCTGCGTGCGGCCGTTCGGGTCGTCGAAAAAATCGAAGAGGGTGCGCGTAGGGTTCCGGGTACCGGTGAGATAGCTGACCTCCGGGCAGTCCGGGGTGGCGTACACCCAGGATCCTCTCGCCTGCCGGCGCACGGCCTCGACCAACCGCCCGTACATCGCGGAATCGCCCGGCGTCACCCGCAATCCCCCTCGGTCCACGGCCAGCACGGCGGTTTGCGTGTCCCGCGAATAGTGCAAACCCATGTCATAAATGAACCCCGGGTTGATCCAGCGTACGGCGAAGAAAAGATAGAACGCAAGGATCAGGGCCGTCGGAAACCCCGGTGTCCCGGGCAGGATCGACACCACGGCGGCCCCGGCCAGGGCGGCCAGCGGTGCGGCGTAGAGCCAGTAGATGGGCGCGGAATACGGGAACTGCACGAGGCCGCACGTGGCCGCCACGGCGAGGAGTACGAAGATCTGGCGGCGTCGCGTGTCCGGGATCCCCTCCTTCCTTAGGACGAGCAGGATGACCCCGGCCGCCGCAGCCACCGGAATCAGCCAACGCATCGAGTACCAGACTTCCCGGTACCCCCGGGCCGTGTGCCCCTGCCACATCAGGTAGGGTGCGATCAGGGCGAGCGGCACGCTCACCCACCGCCGCGCCCGCGAGCCCAGGAGCGGCGTGATGCCGAGAATGGCGGCGGGCGCCAGCACCGCGCTGATCGTGTGGAACGGCGGCAATTCGGTCGCCGCATACACCAGCCGCCGGGTGGGAGTCACGAACACCCCGCGCCACAAGTCCGCCAGGCCGCCGCCGAGGGCATACGGCACGAGGAACGCGACGATCGGCAGTGCCACCCCGGCGAGGAAGGGGCCCACCAGCGCCGCGAGCCGCCGGACTCTCGTGATGAAGCCGTCCGCGGACGGGCGGAGCTCGCGGAAGATGAGATAAGCACCCACGAGCGCCGGGGGCACGACGAACGACACGAGCCCGCTCACGCCGGTCTGACGACGGACCAATTCCCAGACGGCGCCCACGAAGGCCGTCAGCGCCAGGGCCAGACCGATGCCGTAGATCCGCGCCGGACTTCCGGTCCCGGGCCGCCGCTCGAAGTAGACCAGGGCCAGGAGACCGCCGGCCACGAAGTACAGGCCGACGATCTTCACGAGACACGACAGCCCCGCCGCCACCCCCGCGAGCACCAGCCACCGCGTCCGCTCCACTTCCGCGAACCGTACCAGCGCCGCCGCGCCGAACGTCGCGAAAAAGAGGTTGTACCAGGAGGGCATCGCGGCGTGGTAGTTCGGGACGCTCCACGAGACCGCGAGCAGCGTCACCCCGCCGGCCGCCAGGGGGCCGAGGGTGCGCCCGGCGAGGTAGAACACGGCCGGCACCCAGAGCAGGAATACGATGAACAGGAGAATCCGGGGCGACACCAGATTTTCGCCGAACACGCGAAACGCGAGCGCGTCCGCGTAGGCGAGTCCGCCCGTATAGATCTCGTCGTAGTCCCGGTGCGGCAGCTCTCCCGCGAGCACCCGCTCGGCGCTCTGCCCCAGAGTCCCCTCGTCGTGCGGAACCCACCCCCGGGTGAGCCCCGCACCGGCGTACCCGGCCGACAGAAGCCAGATCACCGCCAGCACCAGGGCCGGGCGTTTCACGGCTTCCCGCCCGCCGCGAGCCGGTACTGATAGAGGGACGCGCCACGGAGAGAATCCGCGTACCGGCGGACGCCCCCCTGCAGTTCGACCGCACGAAGCAGCTGGGAGACCTCGTCGCGATAGGGATGATCGAAGATCAACCAGATGTCGCCGCCGCCGGTCGCCACCGCCGACATCCGCCCCACCTCGTGCCCGGCCCAGCCGGAATCGGGATGCGGCTGGGATGGCCCGCTCCCGATGGTCCAGTCGATTCCCGTGTAGTGGCCCACGATCTCGGTCCGCCCGGCCCGCCGGAGCACGAGGTCCGCCTGATGCGACGCCTGCACGCCGGCCAGCGCCGCGAGCCAGGCGGAGTCGGGGCGGGCCCAGTCGGTGGTGTAGACGGCCCAGGCCGGCACCGCGCCCGGGAAGACGTACACGGGTGTTCGGGGGTCGGCGCGTCGAGACCAGTCCGCCACCAGGGCCCGGGTGTCCGGCGTCCGGTACGGGTGGGTGACATTCACGGCGACGAGGGTCAGTGCCACGAGCGCGGCCCCGACCCGCGCGGTCCACCGGCTCGCGGAGGACGTTCCGAAGACGTGGATCAGCGCCCACCCTCCGGCCGCCAGCCAGAAGGCGGCGAGCGGCACCGCGAACTGAAGGAGGCGCCAGGAGAACGGGTACCGCCGGAGCGCGGAGGCCAGCGCCGTCATCACGACCGGCCCCACCACCATCCAGGCCGCCATCGCACCCCGCCTGCGGGCCATCCAGGCCACGCCGACGAGCGCGAGCAGACAGAAGGCCGCCGCCGCCGCGGCGGGCGCCGGGCGCAGGAGCAGCGCTTCGAGAAAGCTGTTCCGAAGGATCCCGTAGGCCCGTCCACCCCACACGAAGGCGGCGGGCGTGAGGAAGTCGGACGCCCAGAATCGCTGCATGAAGACGCCGGCCGCCGAAGCCCGATAGATCCCGGCGTAGATCAGGGCGAACAGTCCGATCCAGACCGCGGCCGCCGCGGCCAGAAGGAGCGCGCGGGTCCGCCACCGCGCCGCCCCGAGGGCCAAGCCGATTGCGGCCAGGACGAACGCCGCCGGAGTGGAAAGAGAGACCCCGACGGCGCCGAGCCCGATGAGCCACGCCCAGGCGGACCTGGTGTCCGCGGTCCACACCTCCAAAGCCGCGTCCAGGAGCACGACGGTCACCAGGGCGTCGACCGCGTAGGGCTTCACGATCACCGAGTACTGCACGAGGCCCGGCGCCAGCGCCACGACGAGACCCGCGAACAGAGCGGCCCCGTCGGGCAGGAGCCGCCGCCCGAGGCGCCAGACCGCGAGGGGCAGGAGGAGCCCGGCGACGAGAGGCAGCGCGCGGAGCGCCAGCTCGTTCACTCCGGCCACCCGTGTCGCCGCGCGCGTCAGCCAGAGGTAGAGCGGGGGCGCGGTCTGATCGTAGTCGAGGGGGCGCAGGAGCCCTGCAAACGAGCGGGTCGCGACGTTGAGCGACAGCATCGCTTCGTCGTAGAAGAGAGACGGACGCCGGAAATAGGGGATCAGACGGGCCACCGCGCCGGCGAGAGCGACCAGGCTTGGAGCGAGACGCTTCACGGCCCGAACTCGTAGCGGGAGAGCGTCACCAGGTGGCCCGTCCATCGGCGGGTCTCCCGGCCCCCCGCCCGTAGAATCTCGCGCTCGAGGTCGGAGACCCCGGGCAGGCCCATCGGCGCCATCACAACCCAGATGCCCGGAGCCGCCGCCCGGCGGATTCGATCCGCTTCCCGCTTGGCCCACCCCGAGTCCGGCGCGGGACGCGAGAAGAGCGCCCCCTCCCGGTACTGCATCCCCGTGGCCAATCCGAGGAGCTCGGCCCTGCCCCCGCTTCTGATCACCAGGCCGGCGCCCTCCGTGTCCGAGACCGCGCGCCCCCGGCTCGCGCGGTTATGGAATGCGTCGCTTTCGGCTCCCTGCGTAGCCACGATCGCGGCAACGCGGACCAGGTCCGGGTGGCGCCAGTCGGTGGTGTAGAACGTCCACGCCGGAGTCGCGTTGGCGAAAACGTACACGGGCTCGGTGGGGCCCGCCTCGCGGGCGAAGGTCGCCGCCGCCGGACCGAGCGCGGGGCCCCAGGGATCGAGTGTCCGCTCCTGCAGGGCGACGGCGGCCACGACGAGGCCCGCCACGACGGTCACCGCGATCCGGCCGCTTCGAGGCCAGGCTGCACTCCAATCGAGCGCGCCCGCGAAGAGCAGAAACCAGACCGGCGCAACGAAAAGGTCCAGCCGCGGGCTGATGGGATACAGGGAGACCGCGGCCGCACCGAGGACCACGGCGAGGGGGGCCACGACGAGGAGCGCGCGGGCGCGGGCCTGGAGAGCGAAGCGCCACGCCCCGCAGACGGCGAGCAGCCAGAAGAGGGCCGTCGGTTCGTCCAGGCCGCGCGTCACGCGCAGGGTCCCCGCCGGGAGCCGTTTCACCACGTTCCAGGCGTCGGCGGGATGGACCCAGGACGCCGGGGGCAGGAACCGGGCGGCCCAGAACACGCGCATGTAGGGAGACGCCTCGGCGCGCGTGACGCCGAAGTAGACGGCGCAGAACGCCGCGCCCAGGGCGATCCCCCATCCGGCGAAGTACCGGCGCGCGGGGGTCGCCCGCACGTGCCGCGACGTCGCCAGAACCGCGAACGTGCCCGCGAGCACGAACACCGCGGGGAGGGAGAACAGGAGCCCCGCCGCCCCCGCGAGCCCGAACGACCGCCACGCGGTCCGGTCTTCCGGCGCCGCCTGCACCCGGAGGCCCGCGTCGAGCAGGATCACGGTGACGAGCGCGTCCACGACGTAGGGCTTCGCGGTGACGCTGTACTGGAGGATGACCGGGGAGGCCGCCGCCAGCGCCGCGGCGAAGAGCGCCGGGACCTCCCCCACCAGCCGGCGGGCCAGACGCCAGATGAAGAACGGCAGTGCGATCGCGGCCGCCAGCGGGAGGGCCCGAAGCGCGTACTCGTTCACGCCGGCGAGGAGCGTCAGGAGCTTCTCGGCCCACAGGAACCCGGGCGGGGCCGTCTGCTCGAACGCCAGCGGGTGCAGGAGGCCGGTGAACGAGCGGGTCGCGATGTTCAACGCCAGCATCGCGTCGTCGACGATGAGCGAGGGCCCGGCGCAGTAGGGGTAGAGGCGAAAGGCGGCCCCCGCGGCGATTATGAAGATCAGCGTTCCCGGAAGCCGCAGGCGCCGTGTCAGGGGGTCGGGCGTCACCCTTTAGAACTTAGCGTCTATGGCGGAGACCGGCCTCCTGGTCCCACTATTGCTCCCATGGTCCAGCCTGCCGAACCCGGCACCCGCCGACGCTTCCTCAAGTGGCTCACCGGCATCGGAGCGATCGGCTCCGCCGCCCTGGCCGGAATCCCCGCGCTCCGCGCGTTCATCTCCCCGATCTTCGGACGCGCCGCGCCCCAGAGCTGGGTGAAGCTCGGCGAAGCCGATCTCTTCGACCCCGACGTCCCCACCAAGGTGGACTTCGCGCAGACCGTCACCGACGCGTGGGTCGAATCCCGCGAGCTGCACAGCGTGTGGGTGACCACGGCCGACGGCGAGCACTTCACCGTGTTCAGCGGGCGGTGCACGCACCTGGGCTGCTCCTTCGCCTACGACAAGGCTCAGAAGCGCTTCCAGTGTCCCTGTCACCAGGGAATGTTCGATCCCAAGACCGGAGCCGTACTCGGCGGCCCGCCCCCGCGCCCGCTCGATCAGCTCGAGACGAAGATCGACAAGGGTGACCTGTACGTCGCCTACCAGGACTTCCGGGTGGGCACGGCTCAGAAGATCGCGGTGTAACCGTGGGACTCACGCGCTGGCTCGACGAGCGGCTGGACCTCGCGGGGATCCGCCGCGGCCTCCTCGACCGCGAAGTCCCCGACCGCCTGACGTGGTGGCACACGCTGGGCAGCGCCACGCTCACGGTGTTCCTGATCCAGGTGATCACCGGGATCGTGCTCGCCACCTACTACGCGCCGTCACCCGACCACGCCTACGAGAGCATCCGGTTCGTCGATCGCCAGGTGGCGAGCGGCTCGCTGCTCCGGGCGATCCACCACTGGGGTGCGAGCGCGATGGTCGTTCTCATCATCGCGCACGTGGTCCGTGTGTTCTCGGTGGGCGCCTACAAGTACCCGCGGGAGGCGAACTGGCTGGTGGGCGTGGTTCTGCTCCTCGTGGTCCTGGGCTTCTCGTTCACCGGCTACCTCCTGCCCTGGGACCAGAAGGCTTACTGGGCCACGGCCGTGGGCACCAACATCGGCGGCACCACGCCGGTGGTGGGAGGCTACGTCGTCACGCTCCTGCGCGGCGGTGCGGAGCTGGGCGCGGCCACTCTCACGCGATTCTACGCGTTCCACGTCCTCTGGCTTCCGATGGTGCTGGGGGTGTTCGTGCTGGTCCACCTCGCGGTGGTGATCCGGCAGGGTATCGCGCCCCTGCCGGCGACGCTGGAGCAGGGCGCGCCGGCGCGGACCACCGACCCCCGATACCCGGCCTACTACCGCGCCGCCTACGCGGGCAGCAAGCGACGTGGCGTCCGCTTCTGGCCCGACATCATCGGCAAGGACGCCGCCGTGTCCCTCGCGGTCGTGCTGGTCATCGTCCTGCTCGCGCTGGCGCTGGGCGCGCCGCTCGAAGCGCCCGCCGATCCATCGGACACCGCCTACGTCCCCCGGCCCGAGTGGTACTTCCTGCCCCTCTATCAGCTGCTCAAGCTGGTCCCCGGGTCTCTCGAGAGCCTCGTGGCGTTCGGGGTTCCCACGGCGTTGATCGTCACGCTCCTGGCGCTTCCCTTCTTCGACACGCGAAGCAAGCGGAATCTCCTGCGCCGCCCGGTCGCACTCGTCGGGCTCGTGGTGATTCTGGGCGGGTCGGGACTGCTCATCGGAGCGGCGGTGCGGCAGGCGGGGCCGGCGGTGCCGCCGGAAGTGGGGCGGCCGCTCACCTCACGGGAGCGGGCCGGGCGGGCGCTCTTTCAGTCGGAGCAGTGCACGGGGTGTCATACCGTGGCCGGAAAGGGCGGGAACCAGGGCCCCGACTTGAGCGACATCGGCCTGCACCACTCCGCGGCGTGGCTGCACAGCTACGTCGAGGACCCGTCGCGCTTCCACCCCGGAACCAAGATGCCGAGCTTCGGCCCGCCCACCCTCTCCCACGAGGAAATCGAGGAGCTGGCGCAGTACCTCTCCTCGCTGCGCGGCCCCCCGGGGAAGCGCGCCGAGCCGCAATACGCCGACACGTTCCCCGAGGCGCCCAAGCCCTAGCGGGGGCGCCGGCTCAGGATTTGGGACGCATCGCCAGAGACCGGACATACTGGGCCACGGCGTGCATCTCGGCCGGCGAGAGCTTCCCCTTGAAGGACTTCATGTCCTTCCCCTTCCCGTTCGTCAGGATGGTGACGATGGAATCCTCGCTCCGCGCTAACGCGAACGCGGAGTCCATCGTGGGGATGTGGGGATACTCGGTGAGCGCCATGTGCGTGGGCCTTCCCGAGAGGCCGTGGCACTTCCGGCAGTTGTCGTTGAACAGCGCCTGGCCGTCCGGCTGCTGGACGCGGGCCGCACGGAACCCGGTCAGGGCCACCGCCAGCACCGCTGCCGCCGCCATCACATGACGCTTCGCCATTTCTCCCCCTGTCAGTCGCCGGGAACCGCGCTCGTTTCGGGCGCGCTGGTCCAACGCTTCACGTAGCTCCCTACCCAGGCCCCGAAGTCGTCCAGGTAAGTGTACACCACGGGCACCACCACGAGGGTGAGGAGGGTCGAAGTGATCAAACCACCGATCACCGCCACCGCCATGGGCGCCCGGAACTCGGAGCCCGCGCCCAGCGCGAGCGCCGTCGGCAGCATGCCGAAGATCATCGCCAGCGTGGTCATCACGATGGGCCGGAGCCGGAGCTCCCCGGCGTCGATCAGCGCCTTCCGCCGGTCGCTGCCCTTCTCGCGGGCCTGATTCACGAAGTCGATGAGCAGAATCGCGTTCTTCGTGACCAGCCCCATCAGCATGATCACACCGATCATGCTCATGATGTTGAAGGTGCCGCGCGTGAGCATCAGCCCCAGCATCACGCCGATGAGCGACAGGGGCAGCGAGAGCATGATGGCGAAGGGTTGCAGGAAGCTCCCGAACTGGCTCGCCAGGATCAGATAGATGAACACGACGGCCAGGAAGAGCGATTCCAGGATGTAGCCCACGGTTTCGGCGAAGTCCTTCTGCTCGCCGCCCACGTCCCACCGGTACCCGGCGGGCAGCGGCACCTGCGCGAGCTTCGCCTGCGCGTCGTGCATGACCTCCGTCAGCGGCCGGGCCTGGTAATTCCCCTCGATGGTGACCACCCGCTCGAGGTTGAGCCGCTTGATCTCGCTCGGCGCGCCGCTCGTGGAGAGAGTCGCCACCTGGCCGAGCGGCACCATCACCGGGGTGCGGGTGCGGGCGTTGGTCTGATTCGACGCCACGGGAATCCGGGCCACGTCGGTCTCGGAGCGGCGGTACTCGGGTGCCAGCCGCACCATCACGTCGTGCGCCAGCCCGGTCTCATCTTCCCAGGTCCCCGCCGTCTGGCCGGCGAGAATGGGCCGGAGCGACTGCCCGATGGCGCCTACCGACAACCCCACCTGCGCGGCGAGGTCGCGGTTCACGTCGATCAGGAACTCGGGCTTCCGGCCCTCGAGCGACGACTTGAGCTCCACCAGGCCGGGCACCGGACGCATGGCGGCGATGGACCGGTCGGACAGCGCCTGAAGCTCTGTGAGATCGGGCCCCTCGAGCCGGAGCTCGATGGGCGGGCGGTTGCCGCCCGCGGCGCCAAGCTGCAGCACCCGGGCTTCGACGCCCTGGAAGCTCGGCAGCACCTGGCGCATCTCGGCCTCGAAGTCCTGCTGGGACCGGTGCCGGGCGCTCTTGGGGGTCATCTTGATGAAGATCTGGCCCTTGTTCACCGCGTTGTTCTGCTGGGGCCCGCCGATGGTCGCGTACGTCAGGGCGACTTCGGGCTGCCGGTCGAGCCACGCCTCGATCTCGTGGGTCTTGGCGGTGGTGTAGTCGATCGACGAGCCCTCGGGGGCCTCGATGGTGAGGGCGGTCTGTTCCTGATCGGAGTTGGGCATGAACTGCCCGCCCACGAGGCCCAGGCCGAACAGGCTCATCGCGGCGACGAACGAAATCGCGGCGATGCCCACCGTCTGGAGCCGGTGGTCGAGCGCCCAGGCGATGATGCGCCGGTAGCGCTGGCCCAGCCCGTGGAACGAATCGTTGAACTTCACCAGCAGCTTGCCGATCCTCCCGCGCTCGGCACCGCCCTCGGCCTGGGGGTCGTACCAGAGCGACGACAGCATCGGGTCGAGCGTGAACGACACGAAGAGCGAGACCGCCACCGCGCAGGCGACGGTAATGCCGAACGGGAAGAAGAACTTCCCGACGATGCCCTTCATGAACGCCACCGGGATGAACACCGCGATCACGGAGAACGTCGTCGCCATCACGGCGAAGCCGATCTCCGCGGTGCCGTGCTTCGCCGCGGTGAAGTGGTCTTCGCCCCGCTCCACGTGCCGGACGATGTTCTCCCGGACCACGATCGCGTCGTCGATCAGAATGCCGATCGCGAGCGACAGCGCCATCAGCGTCATTGTGTTCAGCGTGAAGCCGAAGGCGTAGATCGCGAGGAAGGCGCTGATGACGGACACGGGCAGGGTGAGCCCGGTGATCACGGTGGAGCGCCAGGAGTTCAGGAACAGGAACACGATGAACACCGTGAGCGCGGCGCCCTCGAGCAGCGTCTTCTGCACGTCGTCCACGGAGTTCCGGATCCAGGTCGAGTTGTCCTGGATCACCGCCAGGCTCGTCCCGTGCGGCAGGGTCGGGCCCAGCTCGGCCATCACCCGGCGCACGGCGTCCGTCACTTCGACGGTGTTCGCGTCCGAGGTCTTCCGGACCTCGAGCGCCACGGCGCGGACGCCCGACACGTAAGCGGCGTCGCGCTCTTCCTCCTGGGAATCTTCGATGCGGGCCACGTCGCCCAGACGCACCGCGACCCCGTTCCGCGAGGCCACGATCAGATTGGCGAAGTCTTTGGGGTCCTTGATCTTACCGGCCACCCGGACCAGGTTCTCGGAGCCGCCGGCATCCACGCGGCCCGCCGGAACGTCGCCGTTCTCGCGGTTCAGCGCGTCCACCACCACGTCGGGGGAGACGCCGAGGGCGTTCAGGCGGTCGGGAATGAGCAGGACGTTGATCTGGCGCTTGAGCCCGCCCACCAGGGTCACGTTCCCGACGCCCGGGATGTTCTCGAGCCGGCGGCTGACGACCTCGTCCGCCAGGCGGGTGAGATCGCGCAGCGCCCAGCCCTGCCCCGCCACCGACAGCACGAAGATCGCCTGCTGGGACGGGTCGGACCGGGAGATGACCGGCGCGTCGATGTCTTTCGGCAAGTCCTGGCGGATGGCGTCGATCTTGGCGCGGACGTCCGCCTGGGCGTCCATGATCTTGGTGCCCAGATTGAACTGCACCACGATGGTCGAGAACCCTTCGGTGGACGTCGAGGAGATCTCCTTCACGCCCGACACCGGGTTCACCGCCTCTTCGATTTTCTTCGTCACTTCCCGCTCGACCGATTCCGGCGACGCGCCCGAGTACCGGGTCTGGATCACCAGCACCGGGAATTCGACGTTCGGGAACAGGTCGATGGACAGCCGGCGGTAGGAAAAGAGCCCCAGCACCACGAGCGCCAGCATCATCATCGTGGCGAACACGGGACGGCGGATCGACAGGTCGGAGAGGAACATGCTAGTGCTCCCCGCCCGCCACGGTCACCACGTCGCCGGGACGGAGTCCCTGCACCGGGCCCGAGACGACGACATCGCCGGCCGCGAGGCCCTTCGTGATCTCCACCAGCGCCTGCTGCTCGTCGACCGCGCCCGCGGTCACGTCACGCCGGGCGATCCGGCCGCCTGCGACCACCAGCACGTAGGTGGCCGCGCCGGTCGAATCGGTCCGCAGGGCGCTCTGCGGAACCGCGATGGCGCCCTTCACCTGGCGCAGGATGACCCGGCCCGAGGCGAACAGCCCGCCCACCAGCCGCCGGTCGCCGTTCGGCACCGACACATAGACCTTGAGCTGGCGGGTGGCGGGATCCACCGTCGCGTTCACGCGGGCGATGCGGCCGCGCACCGGCGCGCCGGCCAGGCCCGTCACCGCCAAGAGCACCGGGGCCCCCGGACGCACCTGCGGCGCGTACTCGCTGGGCACCGTCGCTTCGAACTCGAGCTCGGCGATGTTGGCCAGCTGGAAGAGCTGGTCGCCGTCCTTGACCCGGTCGCCCGCGTCCACCGCCTTGGTGGTGATCACACCGCTCACCGGCGCCCGCACCGACGACTCGGAGAGCTTCTTGTCCGCGGAGGCCGCGGTCGCCTGCGCGGCGCGGAGGACGACCTCGGCGTTCTGGACGTCCCGCTCCGAGACCGCGCCTTCCCGGAACAGGTTCTGCATCCGCACATAGTCGGCGGAATCGAGCCGGACCGCCGCTTCGGCGGAGAGGGCCGCGGGACCCGCCGCGTCGGTGCGGAACCGGGCCAGCACCTGCCCCTGCTGAACCGCCTGGCCCTCGCGCACGAAGACCGCCTCGAGCACCTCCGGAATGGGCGACGCGATCCGGATGTCCACCATCGGATGCAGGGTCCCCGACACCGGCACGCCGGCGACCAGGTCGGCGGGGGCGGCGCGGGCCACGTCCGTGGCGCCGAGCACGAGGGTGTGGGTGGAATCGGCGGCGGTGCCCGAGCGCTTGGCGCCACCCTTCCGCGCCGCGAGGGCCACCACCAGGACCAGGAGCAGGGCTCCGCCGATCACGAAATAGCGCTTCATGGCTGCATTCCTTCAGCAGGTGTTGGAGGAGTCGAGTCGTTCACGGAGCGTTGGATCAGGGTGAGCGGCCGGCCCACGGCGTGCTCGAGCCGGGCCAGGGCCACCAGGTAGTCCCGGGTGGCGGATACGGCGTTCACTTCGGCCTGCCGGCGGGCCAGGCGGGCGTCCGAGACCTCGAGCCGCGTGGACAGCCCGTTGCCGTAGCGCACCGTGGCCAGGTGGAGCGCCCGGTCCGCCTCGGTCACCGTCTGGCGGCGCGCCGAGAGAAGGGAGAAGGTCCGGTCCACGTCACCTCTGGCCTGGACCAGGTCGAGCGAGGTCTGGGCCCGGACCTGGTCGCGCTGCGCCCGGGCCTGCTCGAGGCCCGCGCGCGCCCGCATGATGGACCCGACCGTCTTGAAGCCCTGGAAGATCGGGATGGAGACCCGGATCTCGGCGTTCCAGTTCCGGAGGTAGTTCGCGCCGACGGGCGAGAACTGCTGGGGGAACGCCTCCTCGGAGAACGTGCTCCCCACGGTCAGGGTGGGCCACCGGTCGCCCTGCGCCACCTTCACCGCGGCCTCCTGCACCGACACGCCGGCCTCCGCCGCTTCGAGCTGCGGCGGGTCGGCGGTGCCCGCGCCCGAATCCGCGACGACGGGCACCGCGCCTTCGGTGGGGGAGAGCGGCGTGGCCAGGGCCAGGGGCTGATCCGCCGGGACGTTGGCGAGCCGCTTGAGCGTCAGCAGCGCCACGTCCAGGCCGCTCCGGGCCTGAATGACGTCGGGTTCCTGGTTGGCGGCATCCACGCGGGCCTGGAGGAGGTCGTAGTCCGACCGGGTCCCGGCGGCGTGGAAGAGCGCGACCTGGTGCAGCTGGTCCCGCGCCTGGGTCAGGTTGTCTTCGGCCACCGCCACCAGGGCGGCCGCGTAGACCGCGTTCAGGTACGCGGTCTTGACGTTCAGGGACACGTCGGCGGCGGTCTGGGCGGCCTGCTCCGACGCGGCGTGGTGATAGGCCCGCGCCCCGTTCAGTCCGGCCAGAAACTTCCCGCCGTCGAAGATGAGCTGCGTCGCCTGGAGCTGCGCGTTCCACGTGTTGGCGGCGCCGAAGGGCGAGTTCTTGAAAAGGTTGGTGAGGGCGCCGGCGAACCCGGTGTCGGGACCCGAGCCCAGGTTCTGATAGATGGACGCGAACTGCCGGGTGTACACGATCGTCCCGGTGAGCTTGGGCAGCCCGTCGGCGACCGCTTCCCGGACCTGGCCGTCGGCGTCCTGTACCGCGGCCCGCGCGATCCGCATTTCCTGGCCCTGGGCGAGCGCGCGGGCCACCGCGTCCTCGAGGGTGAGGCGGAGCGTGTCGGTGCGGCCTTGCGTCTGGGCGCCGAGCGGCAGGGCGATCACGCCGGCGAGGGCGGCGAGGGCGAAGGCGCGCATCAGGCGTCCCTCCGGCCCTTCAGGCCGTCGATGACGATCCGGATCCGGGTCCCGAGCTCTTCCCGCAGGTCGAACGGCGCGGGATCGGTGTCCAGCCACATCGCGATGGTCGACGCGTAGACCGACTGCATCACGTACTCGATGCGGTCGGCGTCGATGTCGGACCGGAAGTAGCCGCTCTTCTGCAGCTCCCGGATCACGAAGACGCCGACGGCGTGCCAGCGCTGGCAGATGGGGTCGTCCTCGTCGTACGCGCGGTCCATCCAGCTGCGGAAGACGTGCCTGGAAAACTCGCGGTCCTCTTCGTAGAAGCGCGCGATCTCGACGAAGGCGGCGATCATCCGGTCGCGGTTGGGCGTGGTGCCCTGGAATTCCGCCGCGATCTTGTCCTCCACCTCCTCGAGCCATTGCTCGGACAGGTACTGGAGCACCGTGTCTTTTTTCGGGAAGTAGTTGAAGAAGGTGCCCTTCGCGACGTCGGCCTTGGCGGTGATGTCGTCGATGGTGGTGGCTTCAAATCCGTGGGTCTTGAAGAGCTTCATCGCAGCATTAAAGATTCGCTCTTTGGTCTCTTCTTTCTTGCGTTCGCGGCGCGTAAGCTCAATAGCTGTCATAAGTTATATCCTTGTAACGTGCCCAAATATGACTACGGTCAATTATGATGGTGGGACAATATTGGGGTGACTACAGCTTGTCAAGGCACCCTACGGGGAGTGGTACGGGAGGTTTCGGATGACGGCGGCGG
Organism: Gemmatimonadales bacterium; assembly: GCA_035505915.1. Classification (GTDB taxonomy): domain Bacteria; phylum Gemmatimonadota; class Gemmatimonadetes; order Gemmatimonadales; family GWC2-71-9; genus 40CM-2-70-7. The sequence goes on from DATJQI010000067.1 coordinate 15,266, forward strand.
GCCGGCGACGGTGGCTCAGCGGCTAGTGATAGAAGATCCCGGTCCCCAGGGTTGCCGCCCAGTGCTTGCCGGGAATGACGCCGGCGCCCGACCGGTACCCGACCGCCAGCTCGATGACGTCGCCGCCGATGGACCGGGTGGGTCCCAGCCGGAGCGCGACGCCCGCGTCCGTGGAGGTTCGCGTGGGCTCGATGCTGTACCAGGCGCCGCCGTAGTCGAAGAACGGCGCGATGCCGAGTCCGAAGAGGCTCCAGACTTCGCTCGCGATGGTGATCCGGTCGTCGACCGCGAGCCAGAACATCCGGCTGCCGGTGAGTACGTGCGCGCCGAACAGGCGGGGCCCGTTGCCGTCCCGCCAGAGATCGAACTCGCCGCCCGGGGCGGTCCGGGTCACGACGCCCCCTTCCAGGTGGAAGATCAGCGTCTGGCTCGGCAGGTTGGTGGTGACCGCGGTGAGTGCGCTGGTGACGCGGCCGGAGTCGAGCCCCGACCGGGTGAACATGCCCAGGGCCTGTCCGCGCAGCTCGGCGAACCCGCCCCGCCAGACGGTCGAGACCTGGAAGTGGGCCTGCGGCGCCAGCCCGGCGCGGGGCCCGTACCCCCAGGAGTTCGGCGCCACCCAGACGCCCACGCCGACGATCTGGGACAGGTCGAGGTCTTCGTATCGCCCGAACGAGTTGAAGTGCTCGATCTGGGAGTAGCGCACGTGCGCCCGTTCCGCGGCGACGCCGAACGACGCGTAGAAATTCCGCGGGAAGGGCTGCAGATCGAAGACCGTGTCCTGGTAGTCCTCCCGCCGCCAGACGCTCGACAACGTGAGACGCAGATAGTCCCGGGACGTCGCCAGCGGCGCCCACCCGACCGTGTTGGTCGAGATCAACGCCTTGCGCTGGTACGCCGCGGACAGCTGGTCGTCCTTGAACATCAGGACCCGGTTGTGGGCCGCCTCTCCGGAGTCCATCACGGCGAACTGCGCGGCCGACTGGTAGAACCCCTGGCCGTAGCTCCACACGCCGCGCCGGCCGTCGGACAGGTCGTCGTACTCGAGGTTCAGCCCGGTCCGGCGTCCGAGGAAGGCCGCGTTCTGGTACAGGAAGCTCAGGTTGTCACGGTCCGGGTTGTGGTGGAGCGCCACCGACAGCGCGGTGGCGGTGCCCAGGAGGTTCCGCTCCGTGCCGGATACCAGCCAGCTGACGGATCCGGCCGTCGTGGAATAGCCCAGATTCAGCGACGTGCTCCAGCCGTCCCCGGTGGTGACCCGCAGCGCCAGCCGGCCGTCCACGCGCAGCGTATCGAAGCGCACGTCCCGGAACACCCCGAGGCTGCGGAGAAGCCGCTCGCTCTCCACCACCTTCGCCGAGTCGTACAACATGCCCGGCTCGAGCAGGATGGTGCGGCGGATGACGCGCGCGCGCGTGGTGCGGTGGAGTCCGTTGATCACGCTTTCCAGGAATCCGGGCGCCTTGTCTTCGCTGGCGAAGATGTTGTGGTTGACCACGATGACCGTGTCGATCACCGGCGCCGGCTTGGGGTCCTGCGCGAAGAGCCCCGCCGGCAGGAGCGCCAGCAGGGCGAGCGGCCGGAGCCCCTCGCGGGCGCCGCGCCTCATTTCACTTCACTCCTTCGATCCGCTGCTTCAGACGGTATGTCGTGTGCACCCGTGAGTCGTCCCACGCCGTGAAGAACAACGTGACGTCGATGTGGCCGGTGATCTGCGCGATGCCCAGCCGCTCCAGCTCGTAGGTCCCCCGCACCGAGTCGGGCCGCCAGGGGCGGCAGAGGCAGGCCACCGTTCCCGCGGCGGGAATCTGGGCCTTCGGTCCCCCCACTGCATAGGCCCGGCCGGTCGTCAGGTTCCGCGTGTCTCCGAAATCCAGGCCCAGCGTCAACTCGTAGGCCGCGTCGCCCCCCGTCCCGAACTCGAATTTCGTCAGCAGGACGTCGTGCCGGCCGGCCAGTCCGGTGTCGACCCGAACACGCTCGATGGTGAGTCGAGGATCCGTGTCGACCACGAGGCGCCCGGCGCTCGTCCACAGCGCCTGGTGTTGCTCTCCTTGCGTGTCTCCAGGCCGGGGCAACAGTTCACATCCCGCCGCGAGGGACGCGAGGACCAGCAGTCCGATGGACCGGCGAGGGGGGAACATCGAGGGGGAAGCTAGTATCGGCCCAGGTACCGCTGAAGCTCCCAGTCGGAGACCGTGCCGATGTAGCCTTCCCATTCCTCACGTTTGGCCTCGAGGAATCGCTCGTAGATGTGCTCGCCGAGGGCCGCGCGGATCACGGCATCCTTCTCCAAACACTCGAGGGCCTCGTGGAGATCCCGGGGGAGCTCGTCGATCCGGTACTTCCGCCGCTCCCGGTGGCTCATCTCGAAGATGTTCTTGTTGACCGGATCGGGCGGCGTGAGCTTGCGCTCGATTCCGTCCAGGCCGGCCGCGAGCTGGACCGCCAGCGCCAGGTAGGGGTTGGCCGAGGGGTCGGGCATGCGCAGCTCACAGCGGGTGCCGGTGCCCCGGCGGTCCGGAATGCGGACGAGCGGCGACCGGTTCCGCATCGACCAGGCCACGTTGACCGGGGCTTCGAATCCCGGCACGAGGCGCTTGTAGCTGTTGACCAGAGGGTTGGTGATGGCGCAGTAGCCGCGCGCGTGCTCGAGCAGGCCCGCGATGTAGGCGAGCGCGACGCGCGACAGCTCCCACTCCGCGTGGGCGTCGTGGAAGGCGTTCTTGCCGCCGGCGAACAGCGACTGGTGCGTATGCATCCCCGAGCCGTTCTGGCCGAAGATCGGCTTGGGCATGAAGGTCGCGAGGAAGCCGTGCTTGTACGCGACGTTGCGCACGATGAACCGGAACGTCGCCAGGTTGTCCGCGGTCTCGAGCGCCTCGGCGTACCGGAAGTCGATCTCGTGCTGTCCCGGCGCCACCTCGTGATGTCCCGCCTCCACCTCGAACCCCATCGACACCAGGTCCTTCACGATCAGCCGCCGGATCTCTTCGGCCTTGTCCACCGGCGTCTGGTCGAAATAGCCGCCCGAATCGTGGGTGACGGTGGTCGGCTCCTCCGAGGCGTCGTACTGGAAGAGGAAGAACTCGGCCTCGACGCCCGCCATCATCGTGTACCCGGCGTCCCGGGCGCGCGCGATCTGCCGCTTGAGCCCGAGCCGCGGACACCCGGCGAACGCGGATCCGTCCGGGTGGTAGATGTCGCAGATCACCCGCGCGACCGTGCCGCCCTCGTCGCCGTTGGGAAGGACCCGGAAGGTGTCGAGGTCGGGCTTGAGCACCATGTCCGACTCTTCGATCCGGACGAAGCCCTCGATCGACGAGCCGTCGAACATGATGTCGCCCTCCAGCGCCTTCTCGAACTGGCTCTCGGGCACCTCGATGTTCTTGTTGACCCCGAGGATGTCCGTGAACTGCAGCCGGAGAAAAGAGATGCCCTGCTTCTTGGCGAGTTCGAGAAGTTCGCGCTTGGTCGGCATGGCCTAGAGGGGGTGGCAGACGGCAGACGGCAGCTCGTTCCGTGAGGAGCGGACTGCCGTCTGCAATCTGTCGTCGATCTCAGCAGTCGTAGTACAGGAAGAACTCATAGGGATGCGGCCGCAGGGCCACCGGGTCGACGTCCTTGGCCTTCTTGTAGGAGAGCCAGGTGTCGATCAGGTCCTGCGTGAACACTCCGCCCTCGAGCAGAAACGCGTGGTCGGCCTGGAGCGCCGCCAGGGACTCCTGGAGGCTGCCGGGCGTGTTCTTCACGTGCTTCCGCTCTTCGGGCTCGAGCTCGTAGAGGTCGACGTCCATCGGCTTGGGCGGCTCGATCTTGTTCTTGACGCCGTCGAGACCCGCCATCAGCAGCGCGGCGAACGTGAGGTACGGGTTGGCCGACGGGTCCGGGGCCCGGAACTCGATGCGCTTGGCCTTCGGCGACGACGAGTACATCGGGATGCGGCAGATGGCCGAGCGGTTCCGCTGGGAGTAGATGAGGTTGATGGGCGCCTCGTACCCGGGCACCAGCCGGCGGTAGCTGTTGGTCGTGGGCGCCGCGAAGGCCAGGATGGCCGGCGCGTGCTTGATGAGCCCGCCGATGTACCAGCGCGCCGTGTCGGACAGGAGCGCGTAGCCCTTGGCATCGAAGAACAGGTTGGTGTCCTTGTTCCAGAGGCTCATGTGCACGTGCATCCCGGAGCCGTTGTCGCCGAACATCGGCTTGGGCATGAAGGTCGCCGTGTATCCGTGCTGGGCGCAGACGTTCTTCACGACGTACTTGTAGATCAGGATCTGATCGGCCATCCGCGTCAGGGTCCCGTATTTCATGTCGATCTCGGTCTGCCCGGCGGTGCCGACCTCGTGGTGATGCACCTCGACGTCCACGCCGGCCGCGATCAGGCCGAGCATGATCTTGGAGCGCAGGTCCTGAAGCTTGTCCACCGGCGGCACCGGGAAGTAGCCCTCCTTATGGCGGGGCCGGTGCCCGGGGTTGGGAAACTCGGCCCCCGAGTTCCAGATGCCTTCTTCCGAGTCGATGTGGTAGTAGCCCTCGTGCGCGTTCTGGTCGAAGCGCACCGAGTTGAAGATGTAGAACTCCGCCTCGGGTCCGCAGTAGACGGTCGACGCGATTCCGCTCCGCACCAGGTACTCCTCCGCCTTCTGCGCCACGTAGCGCGGGTCACGCGAGTACCGCTTCCGCGTGATCGGGTCCACGATGTCGCAGGTGAGGGAGAGCGTCGGGACCTGCAGGCAGGGATCGACGAAGGCGCTGGCCGGATCCGGCATCAGGAGCATGTCGCTCTCGTTGATCGCCTGGAAGCCGCGGATGGACGACCCGTCGAAGCCCAGCCCGTCGCTGAAGACCTCTTCGTCGAGATGGCCGACGGGGATCGAAAAGTGCTGCCAGGTGCCGGGCAGGTCGCAGAACTTGACGTCGACGACCTGGATGCCCTTGTCCTTCGCCAGGCGGATCACGTCCGCCGGGGTCTTCGGTGCGGTCATTCGGAGGTCTCCTGAGCTGAGCTGGGGGTCAGAGCGGTGCGGAAACGAGAAGAGCCCGACCGGGGCGCGTCGGGCTCGGGAATTCGATCGCAACAGGGTGCGGCAGGCATGCGGGAAGGTATCCGGTCATCTAACCGGTGTCAAGCAATTCTTGCAGAAAATGCAAAAATAATCGTCAGGGGCCAGTTATCAGGGATCAGAACAGACAAAGTGACATCGAAAACTTGCGCAAAATGCATGTTATGGAGATCAGCCCGTCGAAGCGCTCCCGGGCTCCAGTGCCTCCAGGAAGTGCCACAGCTCGACGGCCGAAAATTCGCCGAAGCGGTCCCGGACTTCGCGCTCCCCCGGCTCCAAGAAGATCCAGCCCGTGGCGCGATGGTCCCCCGGAGCCACGAAATGGATCCGCCCCCGCACGGTCCCCGCGCCCGTGGCCTCCGCCTCCAGGTACACGTCCCAGCGACGCTCACCCCGCCGGAGCTCGCCCATGTGGCGCGCCTGGTCTCGGCCGGGAAACGAAATCGTCATGCGGTGTAGACTACGCTCCCCCCAGAAATCCTGCCAGTTAGATTCCGGCGCCATGACCTGCCATGCCTGCGGCACCGCGCTTCCCGTCGGCGTCCGCTTCTGTCACAAGTGTGGAGCGCCGGTCGCGATCGCGACCGCCGGCGGTTGGCGCGTCGGACTTCCCTGGGGCATCGCCGGCGCGGCACTCGGCGCGCTGGTCACACTGCTCCTCACCCGCGCCGCCGGAGCGGGGGCGGGGGCGGCACCCGCTCCCGCCCTCGGCTCCGCCCCGCCGCCGGCGGGCCAGATCGCCGCGCCGGACATCAGCCGCATGTCTCCCCAGGAACGCGCCGAACGCCTCTTCGACCGCGTGGTGGACCTCGCCCAGCGCGGCGTCCAGGACTCCGTGCAGTTCTTCATGCCGATGGCCCTCGGCGCGTACGAGCAGCTGCCCACACTGGACCTGGACGATCACTACGACCTGGGCGTCCTCCACGTCGTGGGGAACGATGCCGCCGGCGCCCTCGCCGAAGCCGACACGATTCTCGCCGCGGTGCCCACGCATCTCTACGGTTTCATGCTGCGCGCCCAGGGACTGGCCCTGAAGGGTGATCAGGCCGGGGCCCGCAAGGCCTACGCGGCGTTCCTCGCCAACGAGCGGGCCGAGCGGGCGCGGCAACGCCCCGAGTACACACCGCACGTGACCGCGCTCGACGCCTTCCACACCGAAGCGACGACGGCCACCACGCCGGCCCGCCCGGCGCGGTAGTCCGCCCCCTCCTTCCTTCCGCGACCTCCATGCCGACCATCCAGCTGGCCCACAGCCCTGATTCCGACGACGCCTTCATGTTCTGGGCGCTGGCGGCGGGAAAGATCGACACCGGCGACCGCAAGTACGTTCACGAACTGTCCGACATCGAGTCCCTGAACCGGCGCGCGCTCGCGGGGGAGCTCGAGGTCACCGCCTGCTCGATCCATGCGTACGCCTCGCTCGCCGATCGGTACGCGCTGCTCGCGCACGGTGCCAGCATCGGCTACAAGTACGGCCCCCGCGTGGTGGCCCGGACACCCGCGCCGGCGGACCCGCGGCGCGCGCTCGCCGGACGGGTGGTGGCCATTCCCGGGACGATGACCACCGCCTGGTTGACCCTGCAGCTTTACCAGCCGGCGGTGCAGGCCGTGGTGGTTCCGTTCGACGAGATCGAGGACTATGTGGTGGCGGGCAAGGCCGAGGCCGGTCTCCTGATCCACGAGGGCCAGCTGACCTTCGCGGACCGGGGTCTCCATCTCTGGGCCGACATGGGCGAGTGGTGGTACGGGGAGACCCAGCTGCCGTTGCCTCTGGGCGGAAACGTGGTCCGGCGCGACCTGGGTCCCGAGCTGATGAAGGCCATCGCGCGGGACCTGAAGGCGAGCATCCAGTACGGGCTCAAGCACCGCTCCCCCGCCCTCGCGCACGCCAAGGGATTCGGGCGGGGGTTGGACGACGAGAAGGTGGACCGCTTCGTCGCGATGTATGTGAATCACTACACGGTGGACTACGGTGAGGACGGGCGCCGCGGGGTGGCGGTCCTGCTGGAGCGCGCACAAGCGGCGGGCCTGATCAAGGGGCCGGTCGACCTAACGTTCGTGGCGGCGGAGTAATAAGTTTGGGCGGAGGAAGGAGGGCGCGTGGCTGAACTGCCCGGGGCGGTCTCGGTGCTGGTGGTGGACGACGAAGAGCCCATCCGCACCGCGCTCAAGAAGTTCCTGACCCAGCAGCAGTTCGAGGTCCTCACCGCCTCCTCCGGCGACGAGGCCTTGTCCGCTCTGCGGCGGCACAAGCTCACCCTCATGCTGTGCGACATCCGGATGCCGGGCACGAGCGGGGTGGACCTCGTCCCCCAGGCGCTCGAGATCGAGCCCGACCTCGCCATCCTGATGCTCACCGCCGTCAACGACGCCACCTCGGCCGCCCTCTGCATGCAGCGGGGCGCGATGGACTACCTCACCAAGCCCATCGAGCTCGCCGACCTGGGACGCGCCATCCAGCGGGCCCTCAAGCGGCGCGAAACCCTGCTCGAGCACCGGCATCTGAATCAGTGGCTGAAGGAAGAGGTCACCACCCGCACCGCCGAGCTCCAGCGGGAGCGCCACAAGCTCGAGCGGATCTCGGTGGCGACCCTCGAAGCACTCGTCAACGCGCTCGAGGCCAAGGACCCGTTTCTCCGCGGCCACTCGGCCCGCGTGGCCGACCTGGCCGCGACCCTGGCGAACGAGCTCGGGATGACCGACGAGGAAGTGGAAAACGTCCGCGTCGCGGGGCGCCTGCACGACATCGGGAAGATCGGAACCCGGGAAGCGGTGATGAACAAGCAGGGGCCGCTGACACCCGAGGAATACGAGCACGTGAAGCAGCACGTGATCATCGGCTCGCAGATCCTCGCGCCGCTCACCCATCTGGGCGGCGTCATCGACATGGTGCGCAGCCATCACGAGCGCTGGGACGGCACCGGGTACCCCGACGGGCTGCGCGGCGATGAGATCCCCCTCGGAGGGCGCATTCTCGGCGCCGCCGAGGTGTTCGATGCGCTCTCCACGGCCCGCCCCTACCAGGAGAAGCTCTCCCCCGATCAAACCATCGTCCGGCTCCGGGAGCTCGCCGGCAGCGTGCTCGACCCCCGGGTCTTCAACGCGCTCGCGGCGGTGGTGGGCCGGCGGAAGAGCCTCGTGTTCCTGGACGACGGCGGGATGGGCCAAAACCTCTAGAAAAACCAAGCCCGGGGCCGATTGCTCCCCGGGTTGGCGGTCGGGCGAAGTGGCCGTCACACTTCGGCCGCGACCAAATCCTCTATGTCGTTCTGCTCCCCAGTACGGGAGTCCTCCCCGTAGGGTTTCGCGTTGCCCTCACCATCTGAGATGCTCAGTGAGCCAAAACGGTTGCACGGGCGTCCCGGTTTCGGAGTTCACGCACCCCTGACATTCCGGGTCACCACCGCTTCACCCGCCCCACCCGCGAGGTGGTAATCCGCTCCGAGCGCGCCCCGCGGAGCAGGGTGATCGTCGTGTTCGACGCCCCCCACCCCATCCCGAGCGGGGAGAACACGACCTCCGGATTGGACGCCGTCAGGGATACTCCCCGGCTCGCCGGACCGGTGAACCGGCGCCAGGGAACCCAGGCTCCCGTGTCCCGCAGATCTACCACCAGTGAGTCCGAAGAGATCCGGAGGCGGGCCAGCGTTCCGCGATTCAGCGCGGTTTGTCGCGTGACGCTCAACGCGACCGCGACGTCGTGGGCCGCTCCATCCGCCGCGACCCAATCCAGGAAGTCTCCCACGACTGGTGTCGCCAGAGTCACGGCTAGTCCCAGGAGGGCCAGGACCACGAGGAGCTCGAGAAGACTGTGGCCTCGACGCATCATCTAACATCGCGTGGCGCCGCAGCCTGGGAGTAACCGGAAACCTGCGAGCGAGGCCCGAAAAACGCGGTGAAATCGTGTCTAACCGGGCGTTCGGAAAAGAGCTAGGTTGGTATGGGGTAAGATGTTGCGCCCGCGGCACGGGGAGTGCACAAAGTACTCCTGGGACGGGTCACAATCTACAGGGTTCTGGAGGGGTTCCTGACTGAGGCAACGGAAGCACCGCATTCGCTCCGCCACGCCGTTTTCCTGGCGCGCGCGTCGAGCGAGCCAGAGATCGGAGCGCCGGCCGCCCGCCTGGGGCAGGCCGCGTTCCTGGTGCTTCGGTTGGTGGATCTGCTGGTCCCCGGCCAATCGGCGGGCGCGCCGGACGTATTCCTGTACCAGGCGAGCGCCACGGAGCGCTACACGAGGGAGCTCGATTTCGATTCCCCCGAGAAGGCTCACCTGCTCGCGATCGTGAAGGGCGCACGCGACGCGTTCACCACGCGGCAGGGGTCGATGATCACGCCCGGGCTCTTCGCGTACGGGCATCACCTCGAAGAGGTCAGCCGGTTCGAGGAAGCCCTCGACGTGTTCGGCACCCTTTTGGACGTCGGGGGTGACGGGCTCGGCTCGCGGGACGCCATCGCCACGACGCTCCGCGTCGCCCGCGTCAGCCGGAAGCTCGCGCGCTTCGACGCGGCGTACGAGGCCTACGACCGCGCGGGATCGCTGGCGCTGATCGCGGGCGACGCCTACTCCGAGCTGCTCTCGCGGATCGGCCGGGTGAACATCCTCTGGGGCCGCGGCAATCTGGCCGAGGCGGAGACCGGGTATCGGCAGCTGATCCTCGACGCGCAGGCGGCCCGCCTTCCCGACGCGGAAGCGCGCGCGACGGACGGGTTGGCGACGACCGTCAGCATGCGGGGACGCCCCGTCGAGGCCATTCCGTACGCGTGGAGGGCCTACGAGTTGTACGAGGACGCGGCGTCGAAGGTGCGCGCGCTCGTCGGCCTTGGGATCATGCTCCGCGAGGTGGGGGATCTCGACGCCGCCGAGCGCGCTTTCCGCGCATCGCTGGCGCGCGGCGACGGCACCGAGGACAGCGAGAACGCGGTGCTCGAACTGATGGAGTGCGCGGTACGCCGGGGCGACCGGTTCGGGTACGCGCGGTGGCGGGAAGAGGCCCGGCGGCGCGACTCCCGTTTCACGCCCAGCATGCGGGTCGACTTCCACCTGAAGCAGGGGGTCGCGGACGCGCGGTTCGGAAACCCCGCGCGGGGACAGGAACATCTCGCGGCCGCGCTCGAACTGGCGCAGCGGCACAAGCTGCACGAGTATGTCTTCAGGATCGAAGGGCTGCAAAGCGAACTCCGCGAACCCGACCGGTTGCAGCCGGTCGAATTCGCGGAGTCGGAGCCCGATCGGTCGCTGGAGCAGGTCCGCGCGTCGCTGCGCGAGCTCGCTACCGTCGACTGAGCCGGGCGGCGGTCAGTTACAGATGGCCGTGTTGTTGTTCGGGTACTCGCAGGTGCCCGGGTGCGGACCGGTGGAATCGGCGCACGCCGAGGCGGCGAGGGTGAAGCCAAGCAGCAAGAGGGGCAGCAGGTAGCGGATCCGGCGCGACATGTGAACCTCCGACGTAGGTGTTGGGGCCTGTTTGCCGACAGCCCTGGGAACCTGCGGG
>DATJQI010000068.1:0-40326 GCA_035505915.1 Gemmatimonadales bacterium
CACGGCGCAATCTCCCGACAGCACCAGGAGGGCGTGCTCGTACCCGGGATCGAGCGGGAGGCCCGCCCGGCCGGGGTGCACGTCCAGATCCGCGCCCACGAGGGGGGTGGAGAACCGGCCCGGCGCGGCGGCGCCCGCGAGCGACCCGGCGAAGACCTGCACCGCGGCGCCGGGAACCTCGATCAGCGGGACCCGCGCGATGCTCTCGAAGCCGGGGTCGATCCGGCGGCTGGCCTCCGGCAGCGCGACCCAGAGCTGCGCGCCGTTCAGCTTTCCGCTGTTCCGGGTCGGCGTCTGCTCGGCATGCGCGATGCCCCGCCCCGCGGTCATCACATTGACTCCGCCCGGCCGTCCGATCGCCTCGGAGCCCAGCGAGTCTTCGTGGAGCACCTCGCCTTCCAGCAGCCAGGTGACGGTCTGCAGCCCGATATGCGGGTGCGGCGCCACGTCCATGGGCCGCTCGGCGCTGAACGAGAGCGGGCCGAAGCGATCGAGAAAGCACCACGGGCCCACCATCCGCCGGTCGCGGATGGGGATGGCGCGCGTGACGCGGAGTCCGCCGAGGGAGACGTCGCGGTTGGGGTAGGACTCGAGGGCGTGGTGCGGCGCGCCCAGGGCGACACAGGGCTCGGCGGCGACGGGGCCGGTCGGGTCAGCCACGGCCCGGCCGGCGGAGCGGCTTCAGCGCGCCGGCCCAACGCGCGAGCTCCTTCAGCATGACCTGGGCGGCGTCGGCCTGGGTCTTCCCCGGGTCGAACACCCCGGTCTCCTTGTTCTCGTACTGCGTGAAGAAGGGGATGATCACGCCCTCGAACATCGGCATCATCTTGAGCGCCGTGACGGTCTGCTTGAGCATCTGGACGCTCCGCGTCCCGCCCGCCACGCCGCCATAGCTGACGAAGCCCGCCGGCTTGTAGGCCCATTCCTGACTCAGGTAGTCCAGCGCGTTGAGCAGCGAGGGCGGCGCGCTGAAGTTGTACTCGGGAACGACGAACACGAAGCAGTCGGCCCGGTCGACCACCGCGCTCCACGCCCTGGTGTGCTCGTGCTCGTACTGCCGGAAGCGGGGGTGGCGGGGCTCGTCGAACATCGGCAGGTTGACGGCCGCGAGGTCGATCAGCTCCACCTGGTAGCCGTCGGCTTTCCGGGCCTGTTCCAGGAACCAGGACGCGACGAGGGGTCCCTTGCGGGCCGGGCGGGTGCTGGCGATCACGATCTGGAGCGCGAGCGGGTCGGTGGACATGGCGGGAGTTTGCCGCGTGCCGACGTCACAGTCAAACGGGCGTGGAGGCTTCATGAGAGTGTTCTGGTCGGGACTGGTCCTGGGGTTGGTGCTCACCGCCCCCGCGGGCGCGCAGTCGCCGGGCGTGGATGGGATCGTGGCGCGCTACTTGGCGGCTCGGGGCGGGGCGGACCGCATTCGGGCGGTGCGGGCCGAACGGCTCACCGGCAGCATGACGTTTCCCAATGGCGTGTCCGGCATCGATACCATCGAGATGGCGCGCCCCGGCAGGATTCGGACGACGGTGCATTTCCCGGCGGGAACCCTGGTGCAGGGTTTCGACGGAGCGACGGTCTGGGGCATCAACCCGTTCCAGGGGGACACCACACCCCGGGTACTGGATGCCGGGACCGCCAAGAACGTGATCGCGGGTGGAGACATGGATGGCCCCCTGCTCGACTACGGCTCGCGGGGGATCCGGGTCACGCTGGCGGGCCTCGACACCGCGGATGGACGTCCGGCGTGGGCGCTCACGGTGATCCGGCCGGACTCGAACGTCGACACCTACTACGTCGACACCGCGTCGTACCGGCTCACCAAGTGGCGCGGGCACCGGGAGGCGAACGGCACTCCCGTGGTCTACGAGACGTACTTCCGGGAGTACCGGCAGGTGGCGGGGCTCTGGTTCTCCTGCCGGCTCGAGTCCCACACACTGGGCCGCCCCGGCGAGCAGGTCATCATCGTGGACTCGGTGATGGTCGATCCGCCGGTGGACGACCGCCGATTCCGGATGCCCGGGAATCACTAGCCCGGGGGCAGGTGCCCCCACCCTTGCCGTTCGCGTGCGCAACCTGCCGCTTTCAGGTACACCCAATCGGGGGTCCACCGATGCCCGCCTCCACGTTCTTCTCCACCAGCCGCCGCGGGTTTGTCGGCACGCTCGCGGCGCTCGGCCTCCTGCCCGCGCTCCCGGGTGAAGTCCCGGCGCAGGCGCCCTCCCCGGCCGACGCCTGGCTCGACGGCATGAAAGGCACCCATCGCCTGCTGTTCGACGTGCCGGAGCCGGACGGCGGCACGGCATTGCGCCACGTTCACGCGTATCTCGACACCTGGCGGGAAGCGTACGGCGTCGGCGAGCGCGAGGTGAATGTCGCGTTCGCGCTCTATGGACACACGACACCCTGGGGCGTGACCGACGCGATGTGGGAGAAATACAAGCTGGGCGCCGCCATCGGCATCACGGATTCGACCACCAACGCGCCCCTCGTCCGGAACTGGTTCGCGCATCCGCGGCCCGGGGATCCGGTGGGGGATGGTACGCCCGAGAGTTCGATGGAGTCCCTCCAACGCCGGGGGGTCGTGTTCCTGCTCTGCAACAACGCCCTGAAGCGCTGGTCCGGGAGGCTGGAGAAGGGCGGGATGGGGAGGGCGGCCGACATTCACGCGGACCTGAGGGCCCACGCCCTGCCGGGCATCGTGATCGTGCCGGACGTGCTCATCGCGATGACCAAGGCCTTCGAGCACCGCTTCGGCTACGTGCGTTCGTGACAGTACCGCGCCGGGCGGCCCATCGCTAAGTTTGGGGCCTCCCGCCGGCGTAGCTCAGCGGTAGAGCACCGCATTCGTAATGCGGGGGTCGTGGGTTCAAGCCCCACCGCCGGCTCTTGCGACGCCCGACCCGCGTCGCGCATCTCCTCCAGGACATCCCCCTGGAGGATTTCTTTCATGTTCCCGATCGTCTGGTTCGTTCTGCTTTCGACGCACGGTCCCGCGAAACATCCCCCCGTGTGCGGCAAGGGCGTCCGCACCTATTCCAGCCTGAAGGACGTCCCGACCCCGTTCGATTCGCTCAAGCTCCCCCCGGGGCCCCCGATCCGGGTGCACAGTCCGGAAGAGGCGCAGGCGGCCGAGACCCAGATGCTGGCACTGGCCGGCTCGGTGGGGGCGACCGGGCTCGTGGAGACGGAAGAGCAGGAGGACCTGGGCGGGTCACTGACCGTGCGGCGGCGGGTGATCCCGGTGTTCGTCCCGGCCGACACCGCCCGCGCCTACGCGGCGTGCCGAAGCTGATTGTACGCGCCGCGATTCTGACGCGAGCTTCACGCTGGCCACCGGATCCCCTCACCCCCGTCGCGATAGGGTCGGGAGAAGGGAGGATCCGGCTCCGTGCAGAACCCCGATGTGGCCCGTCTGCTCGACGAGACTGCCGATCTCCTCGAGATCAAAGGTGAGAATCCATTTCGCGTCCGGGCCTACCGGAACGCGGCGCGGACGGTCCGGGACCTGCCCGAGCCGCTCGCCGACCTCGTGTCCGCGGGCCGTGACTTGGCGGATTACCCGGGCATCGGCGCTGACCTGGCGGGCAAGATCGCCACGATCGTCACCACCGGGTCCCTGCCGTTGCACCGCGAGCTCGAACGGTCGGTGCCGCCCGGATTGCTCGCGCTGCTCCGCATCCCCGGGCTCGGACCGAAGCGGGTCCGGGTTCTTCACGACCGGCTCGGCATCCGCACCGCGGCGGCGCTGCACCGCGCCCTCGACGCGGGCCGGCTTGCGGGCCTGCGGGGGTTCGGGCCCAAGCTCGCGGCGAACATCCGCGCCGGACTGGGCCTGGCCGAGCGCTCGGAGCGGCGGATGCTCCTCCCGGAGGCCGAGGCCAGCGCGGTCGCCCTGGAGCGCTACCTCGGCTCCCTGCCGGGAGTCTCCCGCGTGGCCGTCGCGGGGAGCTACCGACGCCGCCGGGAAACGGTCGGCGATCTGGACGTGCTGCTCACGGCGCCGGACCCCGCGGAGGCGATCGGCCGCCTGGCGGAGTACCCGGAGGTGGCGAAGGTGCTCGCGCAGGGTCCCACCCGGGCGACCGTCCGCCTCGCGGGCGGCGTCCAGGTGGATCTCCGCGCCGTGCCGCCGGAGTCCTATGGGGCCGCCCTTCTCTACTTCACGGGGTCGAAGGCGCACAACCTCGAGCTCCGCGCGCTCGCGCAATCCCGTCACCTCAAGCTGAACGAGTACGGCCTGTTCCGAGGGGCGCGGCGCGTCGCCGGCGCGACGGAAGAGGAGGTCTACCGGACCCTGGGACTGGACTGGATCCCGCCGGAGCTGCGGGAGGCCCGGGGCGAGATCGCCCTGGCCCGGACGCACCGGCTCCCCCGGCTCGTCACGCTCGACCAGGTGCGGGGCGACCTCCAGATGCACACCACGGCGAGCGACGGACAGAGCGGCGTCGCGGAGCTGGCCCGCGCCGCGGAGGCGAGGGGCTACGAGTACATCGCGGTGACCGACCACTCCCGTCGGGTGACCATGGCGCACGGTCTCGATCCCCGCCGCCTGCGGGCCCAGTGGCGGGCCATCGACGCCTGGAACCGCGCGCACGAGGGGCTCACGGTCCTGAAGAGCGTCGAGGTGGACATTCTGGAGACCGGCGCCCTGGATCTGCCCGACGACGTGCTGGCCGAGGCGGACTACGTGGTCGCGGCCCTCCACTACGGCACGCGCCAGCGGGCGCGCGACATCACGCGGCGGCTGGTCGCAGCCGCGCGCCATCCGTGGGTGGACGCGATCGGGCACCCGACCGGCCGCCTGCTCGGGAAGCGGGAAGCCTACGAGCTCGACTTCGACGCCCTGGCGCGCGCGGCCGCGGACGCGGGTTGCCTCCTCGAAATCAACGGGCAGCCCGAACGGCTGGACCTGCCCGACACGCTGGCCGCGGCCGCGCGTGCCCGGGGCGTCCGGTTCGTGCTGTCGACCGACAGCCACCAGCCGGCGCACCTCGCCTTCATGCGGTACGCCGTGGACGTCGCGCGCCGGGCCGGGCTGGAGCGGTCGGACGTGGTGAACACGCTCCCCCTGGCCCGCTTTCGCCAGGCGCTGAAGCGGCATGCGGCCCGGCCCCCGATGCGCCGGGCGGGCTGATCGCGTATCCTCTGGTCCGTGGATGACGCACTGCAGGTGGAGCACCTGAGCGTAGGCTTCGGAGGGCGGCCGGTGCTGCAGGACCTGACCTTCGCCGTTCCCCGGGGCGCGACCATCACGGTCATCGGCCCCAATGGGGCGGGGAAGACGGTCCTGTTCAAGGCGCTCATCGGCGCCCTGCCGCACCAGGGTCTCGTGCGCTGGGCTCCGGGGACCCGGCTCGGGTACGTCCCCCAGAAGCTCGACCTCGACCGGAATCTGCCCCTCTCGGGGGGTGACCTGCTCGCCGCGAAGGCGCGGGTGAGCCGCGCCGCGCCCGATGGTGTGACGCGGGCACTGGAGCTCGTGGGTTTGGCCCCCGACGTGGGACGGCAACCCATCGGGACGCTCTCGGGTGGGCAGTTTCAGCGGCTCCTGCTCGCGTTCGCCATGATGGGAGGCCCCACCGTCCTGCTGTGCGACGAGCCGACGGCCGGCGTGGACGAGCCGGGTGAAGCGACGCTCTTCGATCTCCTGCACACCCTCCGGCGGACGGAAGGCCTGACGCTGATGCTGATCTCCCACGAGCTCTCCCTGATCGACTCGCGGGTGGATCAGGTGCTCTGCCTGGGCGCCGGCGGGCGGGCCCGGCTCGGGCCGCCCCTGGAGATCCTCACGCCGCAACGCCTGCAGGAGGCGTACGGCACCGCGCTCAAGTTTCACCTGCACAACGACCATGTCCGCTGACCAGCTGGCCCTGCCCCTGGGCCTGGCCGCGGCCGGCGGGCTGGTGGGTGCCTTCGCGGTGATGCGGCGCATGGCTCTCGCCTCGGACGCGCTCTCGCACGTGGCCCTTCCCGGGATCGGTCTCGCCTTGATTCTCAAGATCAATCCGGTGATCGGCGGAGTCGCGGCGCTCCTGGCCGGGACGGTCCTCGTCTGGGCGCTCGAGCGGCGCACCGGCATCGCCACCGAGGCGCTGATCGGCGTCGTCTTCTCCACCGCGCTGGCGGCGGGGTCCCTGCTGGCGTCCGGCGAGGAGCTGGTCGAGGCGCTCTTCGGCGCGTCGCGCGCGCCGGGCCCCGCGGAGACGGCCGTGGGCCTCGCGGCCTGCGCGGTGATCGTCGTGTTCATGCTCCGGGCCCGGGACCGACTGGTCATCGCCCTGGTCTCGCAGGACCTCGCCCGCACGGCCGGCATCGACGTGGCCCGGCTCGACCTGCTGTACTTGACGGCGTTCGCCGTGACGGTGGCGCTCGGCCTCCGGTACCTCGGCGTCCTGCTGATGGGGTCCCTCGTGATCATCCCCGCCACCACCGCCCGCTACCTGGCCCGAAGCCTCCGGGGCGTCCTCGGGTGGTCCGTGGCGCTGGCCGCGGCCAGTATGGCGGGCGGGCTCGCGGGCGGGGCCGCGTTCCACGTCGCCCCCGGTCCCCTCGTCATCACCTCGGCGGCCGTGCTCTTCCTCGCCGCCGTCGTCCTGATGCGGAGACGGTGAACGGCGCTTAAACCGCCGACGGATAGGTCTCCGGCACCTCTCCCACTTCCCAGGCCGGTGACCGCTCGAGCGGCTCCACGGCGCGCGTGGTGCCGTAGTAGAACACGCCGTTGAACTGGCGGGGCAGGCTGGCGTGGAAGTAGTGACTCTGCCGCTCGGTGTCCGGCCGGTAGACGACGCCGATCGCCCGCTCGAGCCGCGGCGCTTCCAGCTCGCGGACGGCCTCGTCGGGGACGGTCAAGTCCACGTAACAGTTGCCGAAGCCCGCGTCGTGGAAGAGGGCCTCGTAACTCCCCGGCAGCGCGGGGCGCACCACCTTCCGTTCGGCCGGCTCGTCCCAGTCCGACGCGGCGGTCACCGTGCCGTCGTACGTCAGGAACCCGAAGTTCACCACGTCTCCCGCGTGGCGCCGGCGGGCCAGCTCCCCGAGGTTCAGCTCGCCCCGGGCGCCCATCTCGGTCGCCCGGGCGTCTCCGAGATGCGAATTGTGGGCCCAGACGACCACCTTCTCCCGGCGCCCCCGGCCGGCGTGGAAGGCGACGAGCGCATCGAGCGTCTCCGCCATGTGCCGGTCCCGGAGGTTCCAGGAGTTGACCTGGCTCCGGAACATGGTCCGGTAATACTGCTCCGCGTTCGTGACCAGCCGGGCGTTCTGCTCGGTGTAGAACAGGTCGTCCGGCTCGAGGCGTCCGTCGAGGCGCCCGTACCGGCCGGCTGCCGCGCGGAGCTCGACCAACTGCTCCACCACCGCGGATTCGCACGACGGCGCGAGCCCCAGCTCGGCCGCGTATCCGTACGCCTGCGTGTCCCCGCCGAAGTGATCGAAACACGCGTACCGCGCCCGGGCCCGGCCCGCGCCCTCGGGATCGACGCGGTCGAGAAACGCCAGCACGGCTTCCATCGACGCGTGCAGGCTGTAGAGATCGAGGCCGTAGAATCCCGCCTGGTGGGTCTCCGGTACGCCGGCGTTGTGCGCGGCGAGCCATCCCACGAAGTCGAGGACGTCCGCGTTCCGCCACATCCACTGGGGAAAGCGCCGGAACCCCGAGAGCGCTTCGGTGGCGTCCGCGTCGGATCCCCGGCCGCGCACGTACCGATTGACCCGGTAGGCGTCGGGCCAGTCGGCTTCGACGGCGACGGACGTGAAGCCCCGATCCTGGATCAGCCGCTTGGTCAGCTCAGCCCGGATCCGGTAGAACTCGTGCGTCCCGTGAGATGCTTCACCGATGAGGACGAACGGGAGATCACCGACCAGCGAGAGGGCGGCATCGAAATCCGCGCGCGCGCCGGAAAGAGGGAGGGCGGCCGCGCGGAGTGCCGCCGGGAGGCGCTGGGTGCGGGAGGGAAGCGGCGTCACGAAAACCTTCCTGCGGGATGTGATCGCACGCTGTCACCCGGGCTCTGAAGAGTTGCTGAGGAGGCGGTGAGCGGTTCCTTCGCCCATTCTTCACCCGTCCGTCACCCGGCCCGGTCAAGATCCGACCATGCGGCTGAACCAGCTCACCGAGGTGTTGTTCGCTCTCGAAGCCGACCCGTCCCGCCTGGGGGCGGTGCGCCGGATCGCCCGTCTGCTCGACGGCGCCGCTGCCGCGGAACGGACCCGCCTGGTCTATCTGCTTCAGGGACGCCTCGCCCCCGCCTACCGGGCGGCGGAGCTGGACGTGGGCGAGCGCGTGCTCGTCGCCGTTCTGGCCCGCGCGTACGGCGTCCCCGCGGGCCGGATCGAGCGGTCGCTGGCCCGGTCGGGCGACCTCGGGCTCGTGGCCGAGCGGCTGGCCAGTCCCGCGACGCCGCCGCGGCTGTCGGTCGCCGGCGCGTACGCGGCGCTGCGGGCGGCGGCGGCCCTGAGCGGGGGCGGATCGGCGGACCGCCGCATCGAACTCCTGGCCGGCCTCCTCCGCCGGGCCACGCCGCGGGAGGCCCGCTACCTCGTCCGGATCGCGCAGGGGCGGCTCCGGCTCGGGGTGGGGGACGCGACCATCGTGGCGGGAGCGGCCCTCGGGGCTCTGGGGGACCACCGGCGGGCGCCGGAGATCGAGGCGGCGTACAACGTACGCGCCGATCTGGGAGCGGTGGTGACGCTCGCGTTTGCGCGCGGTGCCCGCGGTCTCACCGCGATCGGCCCCCGGGTGGGGGTGCCGATCCGGCCCGCCCTGGCCCAACGGCTTCCCTCGGCCGACGCGATCATCCGCCGGCTCGGTGGCGTCGATGCCGAGCCCAAGTACGACGGGTTCCGGCTCCAGGTCCACCGCTCCGGGGACGAGGTGCGGCTCTTCAGCCGCCGGCTCGAAGACGTCACGGCGATGTTCCCCGAGTTGGTCGCGGCGGCCCGCCGGCAGCTTCCACGCCGGGTCATCGTGGAGGGCGAAGCCGTGGCGGTCGATCCGCGGACGGGCCGGTTCCTGCCCTTTCAGGTGACGATGACCCGGAAACGGAAGTACGGAGTCCGGGAGGCGGCGGCCCGTCACCCCCTGCGCCTCGTGCTCTTCGACGTCCTCCTCGTCGGCGCCCGCAGTTGTCTGCCGCTCGCCCAGCGCGAACGCCACCGGCGGCTGACGCGTCTGGTTCGGGGCAGCGCTCCGATCACGGTGACGGAAGTACTGCGCCTCGAACGGCCCGCGGCGGTGGAGTCGTACTTCCGGGACATGCTGGCCCGCGGGCTGGAGGGCGTCGTGGCCAAGCGCCCCGACGCACCGTACCGCGCCGGCGCCCGGGGATTCGACTGGGTGAAGCTCAAGCGCGCCTACCACGAGCGGCTGCGAGACACGGTGGACGTCGTACTGGTCGGCTACTCACGCGGGCGCGGCAAGCGTTCACGGCTGGGCATCGGGTCCCTCCTCGGCGCGATCTACGACCCCGAGACCGACCGCTTCCGCACCGTGGCGCGCATCGGTTCGGGGCTGGCCGACGACCGGTGGATCGCCCTGCGCCGGCTCCTCGACGCCGATGCGATTCCGGCGCGCCCGGCTCGGGTGGATTCGCGGATCGCCGCGGACGTGTGGGTGGAGCCCCGACGGGTGGTGGAGGTGCTGGCGGACGAAATCACCCGGTCGCCGCGGCACACGTGCGGATCGGTCCGCGGGGGACCCGGGTATGCGCTCCGGTTCCCGCGCATTCTGGGGGACGTGCGCGGGGACAAGGGCCCGGCCGAGGCCACGACCGAGCGTGAGATCCTGGATCTGTACCGGCTGCAACGTCGCGCCGCTGGCACCCCTCGTGAGAGTCTCACGATCACTTCACGCCGCGCCCGCCATCCTTCGTGAAGGAACGGGGGAGGCGCGCTCATGGAAAGCTGGACGCGGGACGCGCTGGAGCTCTTCGGGTATGGGGGCGTGTTTCTGCTCATGCTCGTGGAGGACATCGTCCTGCCGCTGCCGTCCGAGGTGGTCATGCCGGCGGCGGGGTTCCTCGCCGAGCGGACCGGGCTTTCGCTTACGGGGCTGGTGCTCGCCGGCACCGCGGGGTCACTGGTAGGCGGCCTTCCGTGGTACTACCTGGGCCGGGCGCTCGGCGCGGGGCACGTGCCGGCTTGGCTCGCGCGCCGGACTGACGCCCACCGGGCTGCCCTGGGGACGGCCCATCGCTGGTTCGCCCTCCACGGACGCCTCGCGGTCGTGCTCGCGCGGGTCCTGCCCGGCATCAGGCCGTTGATCGGGATCCCCGCCGGGATGGCGGGGATGCCTCTGGGGTCGTTTCTGCTCTACTCGGCCGCCGGCACGGTGGTGTGGTGCGGGGGGCTCGCGCTCCTGGGGAGCATGGTGGGCGCCGACGCCGACCTGCTGGCCAATCTTCTGGGCACGGCGTGGGTGGTGCTGGGAGTGGCGGCCTTGCTGATCGTGGGCGGGCTCCTGTGGCGGCGGCACGCCCACCGCCCGGTCACGCCTCCGACGGGATCGTGAGCTTGAACCCCTTCGCCTTGAGCTGCTGGGCGAACGACGCCTTCTCCACCGCCTTCATGTAGGCCTCGTCCGGTTCGACCTGTTTCTTTTCGACCAGGTCGAGGAGCGCGTCGTTCAGCGTGATCATCCCGAGCTTCTTGCTGGTCTGGATGATCGAGGGAATCTGGAAGGTCTTGCCTTCCCGGATCAGGTTCGAAATGGCCGGCGTGGTGAGGAGGATCTCCCGCGCCGCGATGCGACCGCCCCCCACCTTCCGGCAGAGCGTCTGCGCGATCACGCCCTTCAGCGAGTCCGAGAGCATGATCCGGATCTGCGCCTGCCGGTCGGCCGGGAACTGATCGATGATGCGGTCCACGGTGGACGGCGCGGTGGTGGTGTGGAGCGTGCCGAAGACCAGGTGGCCGGTCTCCGCGGTCTCGAGCGCGATGGCGATGGTCTCGAGGTCGCGCATTTCGCCGACCAGCACGATGTCCGGATCCTCACGCAGGGCGGCGCGGAGCGCGGACCGGAAGCTCTCGGTGTGGACGTGCACCTGACGCTGGGTGATCAGGCACTTCTTGTTCTCGTGGACGAACTCGATCGGATCTTCGATCGTGATGATGTGATCGGTCCGCTCGCGGTTGATCAGGTCGATCAGGGCGCAGAGCGTCGTGGACTTGCCCGAGCCCGTGGGACCGGTCACCAGCACCAGACCCTTCGTGAGGTAGCAGAGCTTCTGCACCTCGGGGGTGATGCTCATTTCCTCGACCGTGACCACGTTCGCCGGGATGACGCGGAAGACGCCGACCGAGCCTTTCCGGTCCCGGGCCGCGTTCACGCGGAAGCGCGCCAGGCCCGCGATCTCGTAGGCGAAGTCGGTGTCCCCCGTATCCCGCCATTCCAGGCGGTTCCGCTCCGGCATGATGGCGAGCAGGAGCAGATCGAGCTGCTCGGCCGACACCGGATCGTTCCCGTGGCGCATGATCTCGCCGTGGGTCCGGAAGATG
Source organism: Gemmatimonadales bacterium (assembly GCA_035505915.1). Lineage (GTDB taxonomy): Bacteria > Gemmatimonadota > Gemmatimonadetes > Gemmatimonadales > GWC2-71-9 > 40CM-2-70-7. The sequence goes on from DATJQI010000068.1 coordinate 11,497, forward strand.
GGGGGCTCGTCCACGCGGAGATGCAGATCCGACGAGTGCGACTTGACCAGCGCCTGGAGGAGCTGGCCCAGCTGGCGTTGCGCCGCCTCCAGACGCGCGTCGGCGAACTCACCGGGCAAGGTCCCCGGCGCCCCGGTGGTCGCCTCGATGGGAGGCGGGCTCACCACCACCGACAGCCGCGGCTTGCGGGCCGTGGGCTCGCCGTCGGCGGGCGGCTCGGGCGGGGGGGCCGGCGTCTCGACCTCCGACGGCGCGCCCGCGTCCACGCCCGGCGTGATCTGGGCGAACAGCTTCCCGCCTTTCGGGGTCACCCGGACGATCACGAGGCCGGCGCCGCCCGCGTACTCGAAGGTCGCGGGTGTGCCCTTGCCGATCCGGTCGGCCGCTTCACTGGGCGCGAGCTCGGTCAGGAGCGCGTAGAGCTGCTTCTCCGTGATCACCTGCTTGGAGAGCTTCGAGGCCTTGCCGTTCTTCTCCATCCCCACCGGCTCGTCGGGCACCAGCAGCAGCTGCTCGCCGCCGTTCTTGATGAGGAGATCGATGAAGGGATCGAGACGGGCCATGGGCTCTTAGTCCGTAGGTCGCGCGTACAGGACGTGCGCGCGGTTGACCAGATGAGTGGCGCGGTTGGTGGTCACGGCGAAGAAAGGGCCTCCGCCGGCGTTCAGATAATCGATGGGGCGGGACATCGCCTCCGGCAGCTCCACCTGAGCGATGCCGTCCCAGATGGTGCCGTCCACCAGGGTCACCTCGAGGCCGATCTGGCGGGCCGCCGGGGACGGATGCTCGGCGTCCTCCGCCGCCACGGTCAGGGCGATGGTCTGCGCCCGCGACACCAGGAGCACCTCGCGCTGGTCGTCCGGGAGGAAGGGGAAGAACCCCTCGGGGCGGTTCAGCATCTCGAGCGGCGTCTCCGGGCCTTCCCGCTGCGGTGCCCGGGCCATGACGAAGACCGCCCCCGCCCGCTCGCCCCCCTGCGTCAACAGCAGGCGTGCCGGAATCGATTGCCGGGGGAGGGAAAAGGGCGTCACGGGCTCCAAGATAAGCCGCGGGACGTGGTGCGTCGAGGAACCCGGAGGTCGGCGGCGGGTGTTCTGGTGACGAGCCGATGCGACCTACACCCCCTTCGGGAGCGACAGGATGTCGGAGCGCGCGCAGGATCTGAAGAACCACCCCCGGTACATCCCGGGGTTTCACATCCTCCTCGCGGGGATCCTCACCGTCAACCTCATCTGGTCCATCGTGCATCTGGTCAAGGCCGGCCTGACCTTCGAGACGGCCTGGGCGGTGGTGATGGCCGTCGCGTTCGGGCAGCTCTTCTTCTACACGCGCCAGTTCGCCACCCGGAACCAGGACCGCATCATCCGGCTCGAGATGCGGGTACGGCTCGATCGCGTGCTCCCGGACGACCTCCGCGGCCGGGCCGGGGAGCTCACCACCGATCAGCTCATCGCGCTGCGGTTCGCGGGAGACGCGGAGCTGCCGGGGCTCGTCCGGCGCGTGCTGAGCGAGCGCATCGGACAACGGACCTCCATCAAGGCGATGGTCACGGACTGGCAGCCCGATTTCCAGCGGGTCTGAGCCGGGGTTAGATTCCCCGCGTGACCAACCCGACCGCACCCGACCCGACGCCGAAGCCCAAGAAGAAAGCCATCACCGCCGGCTCCTGGCAGGAGGCGCGGGCGCTCATCTATGCCCATCGCTACCGTCTGGCGCTCGGGCTGCTGCTGATGCTCGTCAACCGCCTGGCGGGCTTCGTGCTCCCGGCGAGCTCCCGGGTCGTCATCGATCAGGTGATCGGGCACCATCGCCCGGAGCTCCTGCCCCGCATCGCGCTGTTCGTGGGGTTGGCCACGCTGGTGGGGGCGGCATCGTCGTTCGGCAACTCGCAGATCCTCGGCGTCGCGGCCCAGGCCGCGATCACGGACATGCGCCGCAAGGTGCAGTCCTACGTGCTGCGGCTGCCGATCAACTATTTCGACTCGACCAAGAGCGGCATTCTGATCTCCCGCATCATGACCGACGCCGAAGGGATCCGGAACCTCGTGGGGACGGGGCTGGTCCAGATGGTGGGGGGACTGGTCACCGCGGCGATCGCGCTGGTGTGGCTCTTCAAGCTCAACTGGCAGCTGACCAGCATCGCGATCCTGATCCTGGCGACCTTCGGCGGCGGGATGGCGTACGCGTTCGCCAAGTTGCGTCCCCTCTTCCGCGAGCGCGGCAAGATCAACGCGGAGGTCACCGGCCGCCTCGCGGAGACGCTGGGTGGCATCCGGATCGTCAAGGCGTACCGGGCCGAGAAGGGTGAGCGGCTGGTGTTCGGCCGGGGCGTGCATTCGTTGCTGCGGAACGTCGCCACGACGATGACCGGCATCTCCGGTGTGGGCGCCTTCGCGGGCGTGATCGTGGGCGCGATCGGGATCCTGATCATGCTGGTCGGCGGCCGGTCCGTGGTCGCCGGCCGGATGACGATGGGGGACTTCGTGCTCTACGGCATCCTGGTCACGCAGGTCGCGCTGCCCCTGATCAACATCGCGTCCGTCGGCACCCAGATCACCGAGGCGTTCGCCGGGCTCGACCGGATCCGCGAGATTCGGGCGGTGACCACGGAGGATCAGACCGACGCCACCCGCGCCCCCATGGGAGAAATCCGCGGCGACATCGAGTTCCAGGACGTGACCTTCGAATACACGAAGGACGTCGAGGTCCTGAAGGACATCAACTTCACGGCCCGGGCGGGGACCACGACCGCCCTGGTGGGCTCCTCGGGCGCGGGCAAGAGCACGCTCATCGGCCTCGTGATGGCGTTCTCCCGCCCGAAATCGGGGCGGATCCTGGTCGACGGGCGCGATCTCGACACCATCCGCCTCTCCGACTACCGGACGCAGCTCGGCGTCGTGCTCCAGGACAACTTCCTGTTCGACGGCACGGTCGCCGAGAACATCGCCTTCGCCAACCCCCACGCGACCCGCGCCGAGATCGAGCGGGTGGCCAAGATCGCCCACTGCGACGATTTCGTCCGGCGCTTCGAAAACGGCTACGACACCGTCGTGGGGGAGCGGGGGGTGAAGCTCTCGGGCGGGGAGCGTCAGCGGGTCTCGATCGCGCGGGCCATCCTGGCCGACCCCCGGATCCTGATCCTGGACGAGGCGACCAGCTCGCTCGACTCGGAGAGCGAAGCCAAGATCCAGGATGGGCTCAGGACCCTGCGGCAGGGCCGGACGTCGTTCGTGATCGCGCACCGCCTGTCCACCATCCGCAGCGCCGACCAGATTCTGGTGCTGGAAGGCGGGCGCATCGTGGAACGGGGCACCCACGCCGAGCTGCTGGCGGCCAACGGGCGCTATCGCCAGCTCTACGACAAGCAGTATAAGTTCGAGCAGGACCGCTTCATCAATCCGGGTGAGGACTTCACGCCCGAGCCCGAAGCGGCGCCGGTCGCGCTGGCGGTCACGCCGCCCAACCGTCTCTAGGGTCTCCCGATGTTCCTGCTCAAGCTGCTCCAGTCGATCTTCAGCACGCTCCACTCCGAGGGCACGCCCGGCCAGGTCGCGGCGGGGATGGCCCTCGGCGCGTTTCTGGGGCTGACGCCCCTGATGTCGTTCCACAACCTGATCGTGTTCGCGCTGATCTGCCTGCTCAACGTCTCGTTCGGCGGCGCGATGATCGGCTGGGCCGTGTTCACGCCGGTGGGCTTCCTGCTGGACCCGCTCTTCGACTCCATGGGCCACCGCCTCCTGCTCGACACGCCGAGCCTCACCGGGCTCTGGACCACGCTGTACAACGCGCCCGTCTTTCCGCTCACCAACTTCAACAACACCGTGGTGCTGGGCTCCCTCCTGTTCAGCACCATCTGTTTCCTGCCGTTCTTCTTTTTCTTCCGCTGGGGCGTCGACCGCTACCGTGCGACCGCGGGAGCGTGGCTGATGAAGACCAAGCTCTACCACGTAGTCACGGCCTCGAAGCTGGTGAACGTCTACAAGTGGTTCCGCCCGTGACCGCCGCCGCGAAGTCGGCCCCACCCGCCCGGATCGCCTGGGTGCGCTGGAAGGCTGTCCTCCCCATCGGGGTGGGGCTCCTGGTCCTGGTGCTCGCCTGGCTGCTCTTCGGGAACTGGATGGTGAAGCGCGTCCTGGAGGCCGCGGGGACCGCCGCCGTGGGCGCCAAGGTCGACATCGACCGCGTACGCGTGTCCCTGCTGCAGTCCCGGCTCACCGTCTACGGGTTGACGGTGGCGAGTCCCAAGGAGGCGTTCAAGAACACCCTCCAGGCGGACGAGCTGGACGGCGACTTCGAAACGCTGCCCCTCTTCCGCAAGAAGCTCATCGTCGACCGGCTGGCCGCCACCGGCCTCCGCTTCGGCACGCCGCGGACCACCGACGGCCGGGTGAAGCGCCCGGCGGCCGACACCGCCGAAACCGCGGCTCCGGCCGCGGGCAAGGCGGCCGCTCCGTCGCAGCCGTCCGCCGCGACCACCGCGATCGAGGACCTGACCGACCGTCTCAACATCCCCGGCCTGGACTTTTCCCAGGGGAAGATCGAAGTCGGCGCGCTCGATCCTTCGAAGCTCTCCACCGCGGCCGCCGCGCGCGCCCTTCAGACGCGCGCCGATTCATCGAGCCGGGCCTGGACCGCCGCGATCAACGACCTCCGCACCGGCCCGACCATCGACAGCGCGATGGCCCTCGCCAACCGTCTGAAGGGCGCGAAGCCCACCGACCTCGCCGCGCTCAACGACGCCCGGCGGATGCTCTCCCTCCTGTCGTCGGCGAAGGACAAGGTCGACGCGCTGGGACGCGGCATCGCCGCGGGGGCCTCCGACCTTCAGCACGGCGTGGCCGGGCTGGACTCGGCGAAGGCACACGACCTGGCGACCGCGCGGGGGCTCGTGCACCTCCCGGCGCTCGACCCCACCCAGATCGGCGCGGCCCTCTTCGGCGGCGCGGCGGCCGGCAAGTTCGAAACCGCGCTCCACTGGGTGCGGCTGGCCCGCCGGTACACTCCCCCGGGGCTCGTCCCGCACGCCGCGCCCGCGCCGAAGCGCGTGCGCCGGGCCGGCGTCACCGTGCAGTTCCCGCGCGAACACGACCTGCCCGCGTTCTGGCTCAAGGACGCCGCCGTCTCGTTCACCCTGGACAGCACGAAGAACTACGACGGACGGCTCCGGCACCTGACCACGTCGCAGGCCCTGACGGGGCAGCCCACCACCTTCAACGCGCAGGCCCCCGCCGTCCAGCTGGGCGCGCTGCTCGATCACCGGCACCCGACGCCGCTCGACACGGCCTCCGGCGCGCTCGCATCGGTACGCCTGCCCGACCTGAGCCTGCCCGCCGGCGTCCGGCTGGTGCCCGGGATGGGGAGCATGTCGCTGCGCTTTGCCCTGGACGGCGAGAACCTGCGCGCCGCCTGGGAGGTCAAGTCGGCGCACGTGACCTGGGCGCACGACTCCGCGGGGGCCTCCGCCACCGGCAACATCGTCTGGCAGGTGCTCTCCGGCGTCTCGACGCTCGATCTGACCGCGCAGCTCTCCGGCACGGCCTCGAGCCCCTCGCTCACCGTGCACTCGAACCTCGACCAGGCGCTTTCCGACCGCATCCGCTCCCTCCTCGGCGATCAGGTGAAAGGCGCCGAGCAGAAGCTCACCGCCGAGGTGGACGCGTATGCGGATCCGCTGATCGCGCCCGTCAAGTCACGGGTGACCGCGGTGACCGGGGATGCCCAGCAGCAGCTGGGCGCTTCGCAGGGGAAGATCGCGGACGCCGAGAAGCAGCTGCAGCAGCGCCTCCGCTCGCTCACCGGGGGCATCAAGCTTCCGTAGCCCCCGGGGGCGGATAGCTACCGCCGCAGCTCCGGCTTGCCTTCGAGGTGGTGGTTGAAGCCGCGGCGCGTGATGTAGCCGAGATCGATGCGGGGCTCCTTCGCGAAGGCGCGGAGGATGTCCTCCCAGATCGTCTGCTCGGTCACGCGCCGCCTCCGGGGCTCGCAGAGGTACCGGAGGGTCAGGACCACGCCGTCCTCGCTCACGCGCGTGTAGACCGTCGGGGTCAGGGCGGTGTACAGGATCAGGAATTTCTTGGTCGAGTGCCGCACGCTCTCCTCGGCGGCTTTGACGATCTCGGCCGAGTCGCGCTGCACGATCTCCGTCAGAATCTGCTTGGCCCGCTCCCAGTCGCTCTCCATCGAGACGAGCACGGGGATCTCGTTCCAGATGTACTCGAAGCCTTCGGTGTAGTTGGCGATGACGTCGGTGAGCACCCGCCCGTTGGGGATGTGGATCACCCGCCCGGTGCTCTGGTCGGCGTTGACCCAGTTCCCGATCTCGTTCAGGGTGAAATGGAGGATCCGGACGTCGATCACGTCCCCGGCGTGGGTGCCGATCTGGATGCGGTCGCCGACGGTGAACGGACGCCGCCACACCATGAAGATCCAGCCGGCGAAGTTCACCAGGACGTCCTTGAGGGCGATGGCGATGCCGGCGCCGGTGAGGCCCAGGAACGACCCCAGGTCGTGGAACCCGCCGAACCACACCCGCCCCATGAGCAGGATGCCGAGCAGGGACGCGAGGTAGGTCGTCGTCTTCTGCCAGCGGTAGCGGGTCTTGGCCTCGTCCGTACGGCTCCACACGAGCCCGAGCACCAGGCGCCGCGAAAAGAGCAGCGCCAGGATGACGATGCACGAGACGGCGATGCGGCTTTGCGTCTCGAGGGAGAGCCCCAGGTTGTTCTGCAGCCAGTCGCCCATGGGGGACTAAGTTGCGCCCCGGCGCCCGTTGGCACCAGCGCGGATCGGCGTACCTTACGGGCCTGTGACGACCTACGCGAGACGGCTGGGGCTCTTCTCCGGCACGATGGCCGTGGTGGGCGGGATCATCGGCTCGGGCATCTTCGTGAACCCCGAGATCGTGGCCGCCCGGGTCGGCTCGGCGGACCTGACGCTCCTGGTGTGGGTGATCGGGGGCGCCATCGCGCTGATCGGCGCCTTCTGCTTCGGCGAGCTGGGGTGCCGGGCCCCGAAGGCCGGGGGCGGCTACGTGTACCTGCGGGACGCCTGGGGCCCGCTGCCCGCGTTCCTGTACGGCTGGGCCCTCCTGCTCGTGATGACCACCGGCGCCACCGCGGCCGTCGCCGTCACGTTCGCGAACTACGCGCTGCCGCTGATCGGCGTCGGCCCCGACGCCACCGTTCCCGTGGCGGTCGGCGCCATCGTGCTGCTGGCCGGCATCAACTACGTCGGCGTCAAGCCGGGCGCCATCACGCAGAACGTCTTCACCCTGCTCAAGCTCGCGGCGCTCACGGCCCTGATCCTCGTCGGACTCCTGGTCGCGCTGCCCCCCGGCGCTCCGGCGGCCACGGTTTCGCACCCGCCCGCCGGCGGCGTCTTCATCGCGATCGGCTCGGCCCTCGTCCCCGTCCTGTTCACGTGCGGTGGCTGGCAGCAGACCAACTTCATCGCGGAAGAGATCATCGAGCCGGAGAAGAATCTCCCCCGCGCGCTCGTCCTGGGCGTGGTCATCGTGATCGCCGTCTACCTGCTCGCCAACGTCGCCTACCTCCGCGTGCTGGGAGTGGCGGGGCTCGCCGTCAGCCGGACGCCGGCCGCCGACGTGATGCAGCGGCTCGTGGGACCATCGGGGGATACGCTGATCCGGGCCGGCATCGCCGCCTCCACGTTCGGGTTCCTGAACCTCGTCATCCTGGTGACGCCGCGGGTGTATCAGGCCATGGCCGCGGACGGCGTGTTCTTTCCCTGGATGGCGAAGCTCCACGCGGTCCACCGCACGCCTGCGGGGGCCATCGGCGTCCAGGCGGCCTGGGCCATCGTCCTGACGCTCACGAAGAGCTACGCCCAGCTCAACGACTACGTCGTCTTCGGGGACTGGATCTTCTTCGGGGCGACGGTCGCCACGCTCTTCGTTTACCGGGCCCGAGAGAGACGGGGAGAGGGAATCGTTCCGGCCTTCCGGACGCCCGGGTATCCCGTGCTGCCGATCCTGTTCGTGCTCGCCGCGGTCTACGTCGTGGCGAGCAGTGTCGGACAGAATCTCAAGAATGCAGGGGTAGGGACGGCGCTCTTGCTGGCGGGAATACCGGTGTTCTGGTTCTGGAAGAACCAGGGCAAGGCACGGCGAGACGCACCGACAAAGTACTAGACGCACAGACGCGCGGACGGTGAATGGGATGGGGGGTGCAGGATGATCCTGCGCCCGAGACTCCCGTCACCCATCTGTGCGTCTGAGCGTCTCCAGCCTAGTAGTCAGGTATTCCTCGCGATACATCTTCAACAGCTCAAAGAAGTACGACAGTGCGAGTGGCCCGATCAAGAGTCCGAGTATCCCGAACCAGGGCACTCCCGCGAGCGCTCCCAGGAGCGTGACCAGCGGATGGATGTGGGCATACCGCCGGTAGATCATCGGCTGGATGACGTAGCCCACGTTTCCGACCACGCCCAGTCCCCAGACCGCCATCAGGGCTGCCGCGACGGTGCGGTGATCGAGCCACAGCGCCACCGCGCCCGGGGCCCAGACCAGTCCGCTCCCGACGACGGGCAGGACCGCCAGGACGGTCGCGACGACGCCCCAGAACGTCGCGTTCGACAGGCCCGCCGCCCAGAACGCCCCGCCGACCATGACCCCCTGCAGCACCGCGGTCGCGCCGGTGCCGATCACGGTGGAAATGGTGACGTTCCGAAAGCGCTGGCGCAGCCGGTCGGCATTGGCGGCGGAGAAAGGGATGTAGGGTTGGAGGCTCTTCCACGTTTCGCCGGGACTGAGAAACGCGTAGTAGAGCCCGAACAGCGCGATCAGCAGGTTGATGGCGAGCCGCGCCGCCGTCCCCACCAGGGAGAACGCCCGGGACCCCACCCACGCGGCCACGTCCTGCGCGAGGTTCGCGAGCTGCGGTCCCAGGTCGGTGTCGCCGATCCTCAAGTGCGCGAGCCCGGTGAGCAGCGGATTCGAGACGCCACCGGCCACCACCTGCTGGGCCTGACTCACGACCAGCGAGACGAACGACACGCCGGGTACCACCACGAGAAAGAGCGCGAGCAGCACCACGATCACGGCCGCGGGCACCGGCTTGACGTGCCGGGCCAGACGGTCGTGCGCGGGCTGGAGTATGACATACAGCACTGGGATGCCGATCAGGCCGGTGGCGAAGGGCGTGAGCGCGATCGCCAGGCCGGTTCCGAGCAGCAGAATCAGGACGGCGGCGCGGGTGTGATTCGAGTCAATCGAGGCCATGACGCTCACGGGTCCGGAGGACGGCCAGGCGGGCCCGGGCGGCCGCGAGGCGGACGGCGAAGACGGGATCGGCGCCGGCCCAGGCCCGGACCACCTGCTCGTACTGCGCCGCGGCGCTGTCGGGCTCTCCGGCGGCGTCGAAGGCCTGCGCCTCGAGCTCGTGGAGCTCGGTGCGGGTGACGTAGTACGCCGAGCCGTCGATGGCGCCGGCCAGTCCCGCGCGCGCCGTCACGGCGGCCTCGCCGGGCCGGCCGGCGGCCAGCAGCGCTCGTCCGAGCGCGTAGTTGGTCCGCGAATAGCCGTTGGTGGGGGAGAAGACCGCGGCCGCCAGATGCGCCAGCGCGGAGTCGGCCCGGCCTCGGGCGAGCCATACCAATCCCCGGAGATGATCGGGCAAGTGCCGGTCGCGGCCGTAGAGACTCTTCACCGCCGTTCGTTCGATCGAGTCCGCCAGCGCCAGCACGCGCGTCGTGTCGCCGACCGCGGCCGCGGCTTCGCCTTCGTGCAGCCACGCCCAGCACCACCCCCGGGGTCCGCGGCTCCCCGCGAAGGCCGGGGGAGCCCCGATGGAATCGAAGAGTGCCAGCGCCGCCGGTGCGTCCCCGAGTTCGAGGAGCACCTGCGCTTCGGGGACCGCTTCCAGGCTCGGGGCGACCGTGTCGGGCGCCTGCCGGCGGTAGGCCCGCGCGGCGGCGAGGGCCTCGCGCAGCCGCCCCTGGTTCCGGAGGCTGATCACGAGCATCCAGAGCGCGTCGTTCTTGCCCGCGGCGGAGCCCACTTCGTAGGCCCCGCGGATCAGGCGGTCGGCCGTGACGAAGTCGCCGGCGCGGAGGCTGAGCTCGGCGACCCCCAAAGGATCCCCCGGCTGGCCGGGGGTCAGGTCCGCGGCGCGCCGGCGCGCGGCCCGGGCCTCCGCGTAGTGCCCGCGGTCGGTCTCCATCGTGGCCAGGGTGCTCCAAGCGGTCAGGGAGCGCGGGGCTAGACGCACCTCTGCCCGCGCCATCCGCTCGGCGGCCTCGAAGGAGTCCGAGAACTGGAACGCCACCGCCATGCCGTCGAAGGCCTGGCACGGCCCGCAGGCGCCGCCGGGGTGCCGGAGCGGCTCCAGCGCGGCCTCCGCCCGGAACTCCCGGAGCGCGCCGGCGAAGTCTCCGGACCAGAGCCGCGACGAGCCCAGCAGGTGGTGCGCCAGAGGGTCGGTGTCGTACCGCGTGACCAGCGACTCGGCGGTCGCCAGCGCCGCCGGGTCGTCGCCGCGAAACGCGATCGCCGTTTCGATCACCAGCCGGTCGTGGTCCGTGGCCGTCGGCGCCAGCGCTGCGGCACGCGCGAACCAGCGGTCCGCCGCCCCGCCGTCGAACCCCGACGCGCTGACCCCCGCGTAGTACGCGGCCATGGCGAACCGCGGCGCCGCCTGCAGGGCGGCCTCGAACCAGCCCAGGGCCGCCCGGCTGTCCGACCGTTCGTCGAGCGTGACCAGCCCCCGCCGGTAGAGCGAATCGGCGAGCGCGGAGTGCGCCGTGGAGCGGTCCGGCGCCATTTCGGGGCTCAAGGCCGCTCCGGCGATCGCGAGACCCAGCCCGAGAACCGCGATGCGGAGCCACCGGCGCGGCGCGGGACGTGACGGCGCCGCGACGGGGGCGGGGCGGGGGGCGGCCGGCACCGCGCCCCGCCGCAGGCGGTCGGCGAGCTCGCTCGTGGCCGGTGCCGGCGCCACCTCCAGATCTTCGCGGAGCCGGGCCGCGAGCGCGTCGAGCTCGCGCAGGCCTTCCTCCATCCGTCCCGCCTCGGCCAGGAGTTCCGCCAGCCGGCGGCCCGCGCCTTCGTCGAGCGGCGCGAGTCCCGCGGCGCGCCGCGCCCACACGATCGCGTCCTCGAGATCTCCGGCGGCGCGCCGCCGGCCGGCGAGCTGCTCGCAGGCCGCCAGGGCTCGGGTCCGGAGCGCGGTCCGCCGCTGGTCTATCCAGCGGTCAAACTCGGGCGCCGCGTCCCGCACGTAGAAGCCGCACAGGAAATCGCCGCGATAGAGATCGAGCGCCTCGCCCGGGTCCGCGCCCGCCTCGAACGCGGCCGCGTCGCACCAGAGATCGGGGCCCGCCGCGACGTCCTCGGACCCCCGCGTGAGGATGATCCCGTCACCCAGCTGGCGGCGGAGGAAGTGAAGGGCTTGCCGCAGCGCGTGCCGGCCCCGGGCCTGGTCCAGGTCGGGCCAGAATTGCGCCAGGATGGTGTCCCGGCGGTGCCACGTGCCGGGCTCGGCGAGCGCCAGATACACCAGGATGGCGAAACGCTTGGATTGTGAGACGACGGCGTCGGCCGCGTGCCCGCGGTCGTCGCTGACTCCCACACTGCCCAGCGTCTTCAATCGGATCATGGGGGCATCGTCCCGGTCGGCCGGCGGAAGGTCTGGTGACGGCCTGGTGACGGCCCGCCGGCAGGTTTCGAGGACTAGCCTACCGCGCTATCCGGCGCCCGGCAACTCACCTCTTGTCCCCGGGACTCTCCATGCACCTTGCCCTGTTGCTGGTGTCGCTCGTGGGGGCCGGCTCCGGCTCCGGCCCCGGCCGCCGCCCGACGGCGCCCCCGCCCCCCATGACCCGCACCTATTACGTCGCCGCCGACACGGTGCGGTGGAACTACGTACCCGGCGGGATCGACCAGCTGTCGGGGCGGCCCTACACCGACACGGCGTTCTTCCCCGACAGCGCGCCCCGCCCGGTGTCGACCGTCTACCTCAAGATTCTGTATCGGGAGTACACGGACGCCACGTTCCAGACACTGAAACCACGGCCTCCGGAGTGGCGGCACCTCGGATTCCTGGGGCCGCTCCTGCGTGCGGTGGTGGGGGACACGATCCGGGTCGTTTTCCGGAACAACGCGCCGGGCCGGTTCAGCATGCATCCGCACGGCGTGTTCTATGAGAAGAGCTCCGAGGGCGCTCCTTATGTCGATGGCACGAGCGGGGCCGACACGGCCGATGACGGCGTGCCCCAGGGCGGGACGCACGTCTATGTGTGGCCCGTGCCTGCGCGGGCGGGGCCGGGCCCGAACGACGGGTCGTCGGTGCTCTGGATGTATCACTCTCATACCGACGAAGTCCGGGACATCAACAGCGGTCTGATCGGGCCGATCATCATCACCGCGCGCGCCAAGGCGCGCGCCGACGGCACGCCGGTCGACGTCGACCGCGAGATCGTGGCGGCGTTCGCGCAGGTGGAGGAGGGATCGAGCTGGTTCGCCGACCAGAATCTCCCACCTTTCGCGAAGCGGGCCATCCCGAGGAGCGAGCCGGGCCGCTTCGACGGCTACGCCTTCGACGTCGAGTTCACGATCAATGGCTTCACGCACGGATCCCTGCCGCTCGAGGACCTGACCATCCGGAAGGGCCAGCGGGTCCGCTGGTACGTCTTCGGCTCGACCAACGACTTCGACTTCCACGCGCCCCATTGGCACGGGAATACGGTGCTCCTGAACGGAATGCGCACCGACGTGCTGCAGATCTCCATGATGCAGATGGTCGTGGCGGACATGGTCCCGGACAACGTGGGGACGTGGCTCTTTCACTGTCACGTCTCGTTCCACTTCACGGACGGGATGGGGGTGCGGTATCGGGTGACCGAATGAGGGTGCGCCGGAACGGGGCCGGAACGCGGGCCCCGTTCCGGCGCTTGCGCGGGGGCGGCTACCGGCAATCTTGTTAGGGACCCGTCCGGAGCCACCGCTTGCGCGCCTGGGAACAATCCGCCGCCACCGTCCTTCGCGCCATCGGTCTCGAAAGCATCCAGCGAAAAATCCTCGTCTTCGGCATCATCGCGACCCTGGTCCCGTCGCTCGGGATCGCGTGGGTCTCCTACTCCCAGAACAAGCGCGCCCTCACCGACAAGATCGCCCAGGAGCTCGGCCTCCTCGCCGCGCCGGGCGCCAGCGTCATCGAGCTCTGGCGCCGCCAGCACCTGTTCGATCTCCGGGTCTTCGCCGGCTCGGAGCTCATCGCGGGCGCCGCGCGGGCCGGGGCGGGCGGGGAACGCCGGCGCGCGGACTACCTCGCATCGGTCCGCTCGCACTACGCGGACTACGACGCCCTGGCCGTGCTCGACCTCCAGGGCCGGGTGGTGGCGGTGTCCTCCCGCTCCGGACGGTCGGTTCCGCTCCCCGCCGACTGGCAATCCCAGCTCCGCACGGCCGGGGAGATCGTCGGGGAGCCGTACCGGGGCCCGGACGGCAAGCCCATGATCGTGCTGGCGACGCCCATTCGGTCGGCCTCGGGCCGGGGCCTGGCCGTCGGCACCCTCGCCGCCGTGGTGGATCTGCACGCCTTGACCGACGACATCCGCCGGTATGTGCCGCGCGACTCGGGCCGGTTCTTCGTCACCACCGGAGACGGACTCCTGCTCGCCGGCGTCGCCGCCGACAGCCTGAAGCTCCGGGCCGTCGCGAAGCCCCTCGACGCCCGCCTCCCCCCGGGGACCATGCGCGGCCTGACCGCCCGTCCCGGCGAGGCGATTGAATACGGCTCGTTCGGAAGCCGCCGGGTCGTGGGGACCCTCGAACCGGTGGAGCGCTTGAATTGGGCCGTGCTCGCGGAAGTCCCCTCCAGCGCGGCGTTCCGGCAGATCGCGCACCTCCGCAACGTCACGATGGGCGTGGTCACCGCGATGTTCGTCAGCGTCGGCCTGCTCGCCTATGTCCTCGGCCTCCTCATCATCCATCCGCTCAACCGGCTGGCGCAGGGCGCCGCGACCGTGGCCGAGGGCGACCTCGCCGTGGACATCCCGGTGATCGGCGGCGGGGAAGTCGGGCGCCTCACCACGATCTTCAATCATATGGTGGACCGCCTGCGGGAAGGCCGTGAGGCGCTCGAGCGCCTCACCGTCACCGACGGCCTCACCGGCCTGTTCAACCGCCGGCGTCTGATGGAGACCCTGGCGGTGGAGGCGGAGCGCTCGCAGCGCGGGGCCGGACCCTTCGCCGTCCTGATGATCGACGTGGATCACTTCAAGCAGTACAACGACAGCCACGGGCATCAGGCCGGCGACACGGTCCTGTCCCGGGTGGCCGAGGTGTTGCGGGACGTGATCCGGCAGGTGGACACGGCCGCCCGTTACGGCGGCGAGGAATTCCTGCTGCTCCTGCCGCAGACGAGCGCGGAAGCGGCCGTGGAGGTCGCCGAACGGCTGCGGAAGAAGGTCAGCTCGGCCGAGTTGGACGGGGAGCGGGTGACGGTGAGCGTCGGCGTCGCGGAATACCCGGGGAACGGCGACACGGTGGAAGGGGTGATCGCGGCCGCGGACGCGGCGCTGTACCGGGCGAAGATGGACGGACGCGACCGGGTGGTGCGTTCGTCCGTGAAGTCCCGTCCGTCGACTACCGCGCGCCGGCGGCGCGACGGCTGATCAGGGAGCGGTGGATCCAGCCCGACCGGTCCCCGGCGTCGGTGATCCGGACCCATTCGTCGACGTACGAAAAGGCGGTGACGTTCGCGCCGGCTTCCAGCGTATACGCCACTTTGAACGTGGTGCCGGGGCCGGTCCGGACGTTCGCGTGTCCGGTGGCGTGCACCTGGATGGGCACCGCGAAGGCCACTTCCCCCGGCCGCAGGGTGGATCGGTCGACACTGGCGAGCCGGGCCTGTCCCGCCGCCACCAGGTTCTTCGCCTGCGTGCTCAGGTAGACCACGCCGCCGTAGTTGCCCTTGTCGAATTCGGACGAGGCGAGGCGCAGCAAGCCGTTGGCCGCGGACACCTCCGGCGCGGGGGCCGTCCCGGCCGCCGACTTCAGCGACTGGACCGCCACCTGCGCTTCCGCCATACCGGAGGCGGCCTCCGCGCGGCTGGCCAGCGTCTGGACCTTGGCCATCGCGCGCACCACTTCGAGCCGGGTGTCGTCCACCTGCCCCTGGAGCGCCTCGATCTCGGCGTCCCGCTCCATCACCTGAAGCTCCAGCTGGGCGATCCGCCGGTCCTGCTCGGGGTCGCGTACCGGCGCGGCCGGTGCGTGGGTCGCCGTGTCCGCCGGCTGCGGCGCCGGAGCCGGCGCCGCTGCGGGGTGTGAGCAGGCCGCGAGCCCGAGCACCGCGAACGAGATCCAGTCGTGACGGGAGGCCATACGCCCGCTAATATGCCACCTTCACCCCCCGCGTCACCAGGAGCGACCGCATTGCCAGGGCCCCCGGTTCCGAAGCCCGCCGCGCCGTGGCCGCCGTCGGCCTACGTGCTGATCGCGGTCAACGCGGTGCCGGTGGTAGGCGTCCTGCTCTTCCACTGGACGGTGTTCTCCGTCATTCTGCTTTACTGGTGTGAGAACGTCATCGTCGGCGTCTTCAACGTGCTTCGGATGCTCACGGCCGAGCCGGGGGACGTGGGCGTCTGGATCGGGAAGGGATTCATCATTCCGTTCTTCTGCGTGCACTACGGGATGTTCACCTTCGTGCACGGGGAGCTCGTTCTGGCGCTGTTCGGCGGCGGCGCCGGCCGGGGAGGACTCCGGTTCGGCGCCTTGATCGATGCCGTGGGCCGCGCGGGAGTCTGGTACGGCGTGGTCTTCATGGCCTTGAGCCACCTGGTCTCCTTCGTGCACAACTATCTGCTGGGCGGCGAATACCGCCGCACCGGCTTGAACCAGCTGATGACCCAGCCGTACTCGCGCGTGATGGTCCTGCACTTCACCATTCTGCTGGGAGGAGTGCTGGTGCAGCTCGCCGGGTCACCCATCGCGGCGCTGCTCCTGCTGGTGGTGCTCAAGACGGCCCTGGACTTGCGGGCTCATCTCGCCGAACGGGCCAGGCTGGCCCCGGCTCCGGCGGTCTAGACGAAGGGAGTGGCGGTGCATCGAGCGTCGGAGGGGCGATACGAGGCGATGACCTACCAGCGGTGCGGGAGGAGCGGTCTCCTCCTGCCCGCCATTTCGCTCGGCCTGTGGCACAATTTCGGCGGCGTCGACCGGTTCGCGGATGCGCGCGCGATGCTGCTGCACGCGTTCGACCGCGGCATCACGCACTTCGACCTGGCCAACAACTACGGCCCCCCGCCGGGCTCGGCCGAGGAGACGTTCGGCCGCGTGGTGCGCGAAGATCTCGCGCTCTACCGCGACGAGATGATCATCTCGACCAAGGCCGGATACCGGATGTGGCCCGGGCCGTACGGGGAGTGGGGCTCCCGGAAATATCTGCTGGCCAGCCTGGATCGGAGCCTCGAGCGGATGGGGCTCGACTACGTCGACATCTTCTATCATCACCGTCCCGATCCCGACACGCCGCTCGAGGAAACGATGGGCGCGCTGGCGCAGGCGGTGCGGAGCGGGCGGGCGCTCTATGCCGGCATCTCCTCGTACACGCCGGAACAGACCCGCCGGGCCGCGCTCCTCTTGCGGGAGATGGGGACCCCGTGCCTCATCCATCAGCCCAAGTACAGCCTCTTCGTGCGCGGGATCGAGAACGGACTCCTCGAGGCCGTGACCGAAGAGGGGATCGGCTGCATCCCGTTCTCGCCGCTCGCCCAGGGGCTCCTGACCGACCGCTACCTGTCCGGGATCCCGGCCGACTCCCGGGCCGCCAAACCCCACGGGTTTCTGAAAGCGGGTGACGTGACGGAGACGCGGGTGGGGCAGGCCCGCCGGCTGAACGAGATCGCGCGGGCCCGGGGACAGACGCTGGCCCAGCTGGCGCTCGCGTGGGTGCTGCGACAGCCGGCGGTGACGTCCGCGCTGATCGGCGCGAGCCGCGTCGCGCAGATCGACGACGCGATCGGCGCGCTCGCCAACCGGCGGTTCACGCCGGAAGAGCTGGCGTCGATCGACCGGATCGTGGCCTAGTCAGGACGCGATGAGGTCGTAGACCAGGCGGAAGTCGAGTGAACGCCCCACGCCGCCGTCGAAGTGCACGATGACCGTGATCTGCGAGCCGTCGGCGCTCCTCAAGTAGTCCTCGGTCACCCGCCCGCCGCCCACCACCTGCCGGCTCACGAGAAACGCGTTCCCCAGCCAGCGCGCCGTGATGCGCACTTCGGAGGCGGAATCGTTCGGGGGGATCACCACGGTACGTCCGTCGCCGTGCAGGGGCACGGTCGCGGTGTCGCCGCCGAACGTCACGGTCGAATCCGTTTGCGCCACCGCGAGCCGGCTGGGAGGATTCAGCGCCAGGCGCAGCGCCTGACGGAACCCCTGCCGTTGTGACTCGCTCAGGGGCGGCGGCGCGTCCCCGCGGGGCGGTCCCCCGCTTCCCCCCCGCCGCCCGCCACCCATGCCCCGGCCTCCGAAGCCACCGCTTCCTCCGGAACGCCCGCCGTACCCGCCGCTCCCGCTCCCGCCGCCGCCCGTCCCCCCGCCTCCCTGCGGTCGCGTCACCGCGCCGGTCGTGTCGAAGGTGAGCATCGTCTCCGGATCGTCGCTTTTTGCGAGGTTGAGCTTCCAGCGCCCGGACAGGTCCGGGTGGGGAATCGCATGCGGCGGGGTCTGAGCGGTGAGCGGGCAGGCGACGAGAATGGCCGCGGCCACAAGCGTCGGCCGAAGTGTGATCTGGATCATACCCAGATACGCACGGCCGAGGGGAACGGCTGACGGGGCTGCGGCGTATGGAGTATGATAGGACCAGTGATCCGGGAGGTTTCGTGATTCTGCCGATCCTGCTCGCGCTGCAGAGCCCTGCCGCCCCCGCTACGGACCGCCCCATCCGAGTCTGGATGGACGCGACCGGCCCCGTGGTCCGCGGTCACGGCGTGCGCCTCTACGTCCAGGCCGCGGAAGCGGGGAATCTCGTGGTGCTCCACTCCCGGAGCGACGGGCGCATCGAAGTGCTGTTTCCCGCCCGGCCCACCGATGATCCTCACGTCACCGCCGGCGCGTATGAAGTGCGCGGCGCCGGCGACGGACCCGTATGGACCGTCTCGGAGCCCGACGGCGACGGCCTGATCCTGGCCGCGCTCTCGCCCGATCCGATCTGGTTCAACGAATTCTCCCACGACGCCTCCTGGAGCCCGAGTGCACTGACCCCGTCCTGGAACGGGGCCGACCCGTCCGGCGGTATGACCGATATCGTGCAGCGGATGCTGGGCGACGGCGGATTCACCTACGACGTCCTGCGTTACACCGTGGTCGCTCCGTCGCTGGCGCAGGCGCCCGATACGGGCGGCGCGCCCGACTCCACGTCCACGTTGGTGGCCGACGACGCGGCGCTGACGACCTGCGGCGTGGGCAGTCCGGTCGAGTGCCAGCTGATGGGGCAGCCGCTGTTCGGTATCCGCGGGTACCGGCGGGGCTTCGGCGGGCGCGAATTTGGTCGCGACGGCCGGCCCGAGGCGGGCGCGCCCGCCTCGGCACCGCGGGCAGCGGTTGCGGCGCCCCTGGTGTTCCCGATCCGGAAGACGCCGGTCGCCGCGGGGCCCGTCGTCCCGCGGCCGCGGGGCGTCCCCGAGGCTCCCCGGCGGATCGGCAGGCTCGATCCGCGGCCCGTCGCCGGCGCCGCGCCGGATCATCTCGCCGGCGCCGCCCCGGCGGCCCGCTCGGCGCTCGCGCTCCGGTACGTCCATTCCGCCGTCGCTCGCGAGCTCCCGGCTCCGCTGGGGGCCGCCTCGGGCCTTCGCGTCGCGGACGCCGCTCCGGCCCATTCGGCGGTGGCCTTGATGTCCCGTCCGGTGCCCGCTGCTGTCGCGCTCCGGAGCGGCGTCGCGCCGGCTTCCCGCGCCGCGGCCGTGCCGCGTGCCACGGTCGCACCGCGCGCGACGGTTGCGCCGGTGACGCAGAGTCATGGAACCCGGAGCTCGTGGATGGTGATGGGGGGTCGCGTCCGGGGCCGGTAGCTCAATCCACCCGGAGCCGGTAGCCCACGCCGATTTCGGTGGTGAGGTACCGGGGGCGGGCCGGGTCTCTTTCCAGTTTGTGCCGCAGCTCGTTCAGGTGCACCCGGAGACTCGGCGTCTGATCTCCGGCGTGCGCTCCCCAGACTTCCCGAACCAGTTGGCGGTGCGTGAGGACCCGCCCCGCGTGCCGCGCCAGCGTCGCCAGGATCCGGTACTCGGTGGGCGTCACGTGCACCGCGTCGCGCCCCCGCCGCACCTCCCGCTTTTCCAGGTCCACCCGCACGTCACCGAACGCGCACACGGTCTCGTTCGCCCCCTCCGGCCGCGCCGCGTGCCGGAGCGCCACCCGGAGCCGCGCCAGGAGCTCCTCGATGCCGAAGGGTTTGGTGAGATAGTCGTCGGCTCCGGCGTCCAGGGCGGCGACCTTGTCCGGTTCGCGGCCCCGGGCCGAGAGCACGATGATGGGGGTGCGGGCGCGCGCGCGGATCTGGCGGGCCACGTCGATGCCGTCGCCGTCGGGGAGCCCGAGGTCGAGGAGGATGAGGTCGGGGTTCCGTCCCGAGGCTTGCATCAGCCCTTCGCGGGCGGTTCCGGCCTCCACCGGGCGGTAGCCGTGCTGTTCCAGCGCCGTCCGCAGGAACCGGCGCATTTGGGGTTCGTCTTCCACCACCAGGACCACCGGCAGCGGTTCCGCCATCCGGGCGACGCTCACGGGGGTGAGGTGCGGGAAGCTACTCCAGCGGGGGAGGCGGGGGAATATCGGGGCCGGCGAGGGGGAGGGTGAACTGAAATGCCGCGCCCCCGTCGGGACGGTTCTCGGCCCAGATGCGGCCGCCGTGGGCGGTGATGATGCCGCGGCAGATCGTCAGTCCCAGGCCGACGCCACCGCCCGGCGGCGCGCCCGCCGAGCGGAAGAATTTTTCGAAGATCCGCTCGGTCTCGCCGGGCGGAATGCCCGGGCCTCGATCGGCGATCCGCACCCGCACCACGGCACCGTCCCGGACCGCGGACACGTCGATGGGGGACCCCGCCGGCGTGTACTTGATGGCATTCTCGAGGAGATTCACGAACACCTGCTCCAGGAGGACCGAGTCCACGGGCACCAGGGGCAGGTCTGCCGGGAGGTCGACGGCGACCGCGCGGTCCTTGAGACGGTCCCCCAGCCGGATCAGAGCGACGCCCAGCGGCTCCTCCAACGGCTGCCACTCTTTCTGCGTGCGCAGGGCGCCACTTTCGACGCGGATCATGTCCAGCAGGTTGCCGATCAGCCGGTTCATGCGCTGGGATTCTTCGAGAATCGCGCGGAGCAGCTCGCGGCGCGCCCCGGACGCGAGCGGCGCCTGCTCGTCGAGGAGGCTCCCCGCGGCCCCGGTGATCGCGGCCAGGGGCGTGCGGAGATCGTGGGACAGGGACGACAGGAGCGACGTGCGGAGACGCTCGGCTTCCACTTCCACCTGCTCCCGCTGGGCCCGCTCCGCCAGCAGGGCGCGCTCCAGCGCGAGGGCCGCCTGCCCGGCGAAGGCTTCGAGGAGACGCAAAGCCATGGGGTCGTCGAGCGCCGCCTCGCCGGTGGGGCGAACCCCCAGGACCCCTACGGTGCCGCTCGCGGCCACGAGCGGCAGATAGAGGCCCTGCGCGGCGGGAAGGGTGTCGGTCGACCGGCCGGCGGGACGTCCCCGGTCGAAGACCCACTGGGCGACGCTCCGCTCCTTGTCGTCGAGCGGGAAGGAGGCGGGCGCCCCGGGCGGCAGGGCCAGGCGGCCGGCGCCGTCCGGAAGCAGGACCTGGGCGTCGGTGCCGAAGCTGGTCCGCAGGTGGCGCGCGACGATCGCCAGTACGTCCCCCTGCTCCCGGGCGGCCGCCAGCTCCCGGCTCATCGCGTACAGCGCGCCGGTCCGGCGCTCCCGTTCGCGGGCCGACTCGGCCTGATCACGGATCCGCAGCGTCAACCCCGAGATCACGAGCGCGATGCCCAGCATCACCGTGAAGGTGAGGAGATAGCGGAGGTCGGTGACCGCGAACGTGAGATAGGGCGGGACGAAGAAGAAGTCGAAGCAGGCGATGGAGAGGAGCACCGCCGCGAGCGAGGGCCCCCGGCCGTACCGCGACGCCACCAGTCCGGCGCCGAGGAGGTAGACCATCGCGACGTCGGTGACCGACAGCTGGCGGAAGACCAGCGCGCCCGTCGCCGTGCAGAGCGCGACCACCAGCGCCGCCCACCCGTACTCCCGGGCCGGCGAATGCCGCCCCGCGGGCCGTCCCGGGGGCCGGGGCTCGGCCTCGTCGCCCGAGATGACGTAGACCTCCACGTCGCCGGAGCCCCGTACCAGGCTGTCGAGCGTCGAGCCGAACAGCTTGTCGCGCCAGCGGGAGTGCGTGGGTTTCCCGACGACGATCTTCGTGACGTTCTGACTCCGCGCGTACGCGAGCACCTCGGCGGCCACGTCCTGGCCGGCCAGCGTGGCGGTCTGCGCGCCCAGCTCCTGGGCCAGGTGGAGGTTCTGCGCCAGCGCGGCGCGGTCCGCGTCCGAGACCGCCTGGCCCGGGAGATCCACCGAGACCACCAGCCAGTCGCATTGCAGGCTCGCCGCCATGCGCTTGCCCGCCCGCACCAGGCGTGCTCCCGCCGGGTTGGGTCCGATGCAGACCAGCAGGCGCTCGGCCGCGGGCCAGATCTCCCGGATCCCGTGCTCCTCACGGTAGCCGCGCATCTGGGCATCGACCCGCTGCGCGGTCCGCCGGAGCGCCAGCTCCCGCAGCGCGATGAGGTTGCCCTTGCGGAAGAACTGCTCCAGCGCGTGGGCCGCCTGCTCGGGGACGTACACCTTTCCCTCGCGGAGCCGCCCCAGGAGGTCGTCGGCCGAGAGGTCGGCCAGCTCGAGCTCGTCGGCCTCGTCCAGGATGGAGTCGGGTACCGTTTCCCGGACCTTCACCTGGATGATCTGGGCCACGACGTCGTTCAGGCTTTCGAGATGCTGGACATTGAGGGTGGTGTAGACGTTGATGCCGGCCGCGAGCAGCTCTTCGACGTCCTGAAAACGGCGGGTGTGGCGGGAGCCGGGGGCGTTGGTGTGGGCCAGCTCGTCCACGAGGATCAGGCCGGGCCGCCGCTGGAGGGCGGCGTCCAGGTCGAACTCCTCGAGGGTCACGCCGTGGTATTCGAGCGGGCGCCGCGGCAGGACTTCCAAGCCGTCGAGCAGCGCCGCCGTTTCCCGGCGCCCGTGCGTCTCCACCACGCCGACCAGGACATCGACGCCGGCCCGCTGCTTGGCGCGGGCCTCCTCGAGCATTGCGTAGGTTTTCCCGACGCCGGGCGAGGCTCCGAAGAAGATCTTGAGGTGGCCTCGGCCGGCGCGACGCTCCTCCTCGCGGGCGCGCGCGAGGAGGGTTTCGGGGTCAGGTCGGCGGTCGCTCATCCGCCCTAAGGTAGCACGCGCCCATGTGACGTCAGAGCTTGACCAGGATGGCCACGTTCAACCGGGTCTCGGTCTTCCGGAGATCGGGCGTGAATCCGGGCACCACGGAGCCCGCGGATCCCTGGTTGCCGTTGGGAGGCGTGACCCCTCCCGCGCCCGCGAAGTAGGGAACCGTCGCCGCCCGGTGATCCAGCTCGAACCGGAACGTGGCGAACTGGTCGGGCATGTAGTCCAGCGTGGCGGAGACGTCCCAGGCCCCGAACTGATTGCCCGGGTTCTCGGTGAAGTACGGCGTGCCCGAAAACGCGGTGGCCCCGTTGATGGGCGGCATCAGCACGAGGTAGCGCCCCGGATTGGTCATCGCTCCGCCTCCCAGCGTCACGCCGATCACGTCTTTCGCGAACCAGAGGCGGTTGTAGAACATGAAGCCGAGGAAGTTCTGCGCCGGGCCTCCCGGGCCCTGCCCCTCGCACCGCACCCCGCCTCCGCTTTCACAGCCGATGTCGACCGTGAAGGAGAATGCGCCCTTATCCAGCGAGGCGTTCGGCGCGTCGTGGTATTTCACCTCCACGCTGTTGTCCGAGTGCACCCGCATCCGCTTCGGGATCCCGAGCCAGTCGTGCCCGTAGTACTCGTTCGAGAGAACCGAGATCTTCCCGGTGGGGCGCCAGAGGATCTGCCATCCCAGCCCCGGCGTCGAGTTGAACATGCCGTACGACTGCCAGCCGTTCACGATCCAGGGCTCGATCTTGAGCTTATCGGACGGGAAGATCTGGATGCGGATGCCGTTGAAGAACCAAGGCGTGTTGGACGACACGTAGGAGGGCTGGTAGGCCCAGTTGTCGTAGTTGTAGTAGCTGAAGAGGCCCACGTAGGACATGAAGATTCCGGCGTCCACGTTGATGCCGTTCCAGCGGTTGAAATGGTAGCCGCCGTAGGCCTCCGAGATGTACCGGTAGGCGTCGGCCAGGTCCCATTGCCCGCGCGCCGGGCTGGCGTCGTTACGCGGGGTCATGGTCGAGTACATCCCGAACTGCGTCATCAGGCGCCCGCGCGCGTTTCCGGCGTGAAAATCACCCCCGATGCCGAGCTGCTGCACCTGCACTTCCTGGGTGCGTCCACTCTCCGATGTTCCCACCAGCGTGTGGTCGGACGGCTGATTGAAATCGTAGATGTAGCTCGCGTCGAGCCGGAACTCGCCGGTGAAATACTTCGAGTCCAGCACCGAGACGCTCTGACGGCTGTTGCCGTTGAGCCAGGTAAAGTCCGCGAAGGCGAACGGCGCCGGCTTGGCGTGCGTGGTATCCGGGACCTGAGAGTCCCGCGGCGTGGCTTGCTGAGCCGCCAGGTACGGCGCGCCCAGGACGGCACAGGCCGCGAGTGTGCGGGCCGGATGGCGAAGGAGTGCGGAGAGCATGGAATTCCCCTCTTATTTGGCGGTCGCGCTGTCCAGCGCGAGGTTCAGAAGCAGGACGTTGACGCGGGGCTCGCCCAGGAAGCCGAACTGACGGCCCTGGGTGAAGCGGCCGACGAGTCCACGGACGACACCGGGATCGAGGTGCCGGGCCCGCGCCACGCGGGTGATCTGGAGCTCCGCCGCGGCGGGCGAGATATGGGGGTCGAGGCCGGAGCCGGACGCGGTGACGAGGTCCGACGGGATCTTCCCCTTCACGGCGCCGTCCAGCGTCACGGCGCTGTCCACCGCTCCCGCGATGAGCGTATCGGCGAGCTTGGCGCTGGTGGGGCCGAGATTGGTCCCGCCGGAGAGGGTGTCGTCATACCCGGCGCCGGCCCCCGACGGCCGAGAATGGAAGTAGCGCGCCTGGCTGAAGCGCTGCCCGATCAGCGCGCTGCCGACGACTTCGCCGTGGGCGGCGACCAGGGACCCGTTGGCCGCGCGGGGGAACAGGAGCTGCGCCGCGCCGGTCACCAGGGCGGGATAGGCCAGGCCCGTGATCAGCATGATCACGAGGGTGGCGACGATCGCGGGTCGGAGCTGGGTCTTGAGCATGATCAGACCATCCGCAGGAGCACGAGCAGCACGTCGATGAGCTTGATGCCGGCGAAGGGCACGAGAATCCCGCCGACGCCGTAGATCCACAGGTTCCGGCGCAGGATCCGGGCCGCCGGCGCGGGCCGCCACCGCACGCCGCGCAGGGCCAGCGGAATCAGCGCGATGATGATGAGGGCGTTGAAGATCACGCTCGCGAGCACCGCGGATTGCGCGGAGTGCAGGCGCATGATGTTCAAGGCCTGGAGGGCGGGGTAGGTCGCCACGAACATCGCCGGGATGATGGCGAAGTACTTGGCGACGTCGTTGGCGATCGAAAACGTGGTGAGGGAGCCGCGAGTGATCAGGAGCTGCTTCCCGATCTCCACGATCTCGATCAGCTTGGTGGGGTTCGAATCGAGATCGATCAGATTGCCGGCTTCCTTGGCGGCCTGGGTGCCGGTGTGCATGGCGACCGCCACGTCGGCCTGCGCGAGCGCGGGCGCGTCGTTGGTGCCGTCTCCCGTCATGGCCACCAGCCGGCCGCCGGCCTGCTCCTCCTTGATCAGGGCCATCTTGTCTTCGGGCTTCGCCTCCGCGAGGAAGTCGTCGACGCCCGCCTCGGCGGCGATGGCGGCGGCGGTGAGGGGATTGTCGCCGGTGATCATCACGGTGCGGATCCCCATGGCCCGGAGCTGCTCGAAGCGCTCCCGGATCCCGCCCTTGACCACGTCCTTCAGGTAAATCGTCCCCAGGGTACGGGCCGAGCCGTTCTCCCGCTCGGCGACCACGAGGGGCGTGCCGCCCTCCTTCGCGATCCGCTCGACCGCCGAGGTCAGCGCGGCCGGGACGTCCCCGCCGTGGTCCCGGACCCAGCGGCCGACCGCTTCGGCGGCGCCCTTGCGCAGCTCGAGGCCGCCCGCGTTGATGCCGCTCATGCGCGTGGTGGCCGAGAAGGGGACCAGCTCCATCTGTTCCGGGGCGGCCGCCGCATCGCCGCCGCCGCCGGTCACACCGCGCTTGCCCTCGGAGAGCGTCCGGGCGCGCAGGCCGAACTGCTTGGCGAGCACGACGATGCTGCGGCCCTCCGGCGTCTCGTCGGGAAGCGAGGCGAGCTGGGCGCGGTCCGCGAGATACTCGCGGGTGATGCCGGGCGCCGGAACGAACTCGACCGCCTGGCGATTGCCGAGCGTGATGGTGCCGGTCTTGTCCAGCAGGAGCGTGTTCACGTCGCCGGCGGCCTCGACCGCGCGTCCGCTCATCGCGATGACGTTGTGCTGGATCATCCGGTCCATCCCCGCGATCCCGATGGCGGAGAGCAACCCGCCGATGGTGGTGGGGATGAGGCACACCAGCAGAGAGACGAGGATCGGAATGGATACCGGGCCGCCGGAGTAGACGGCGAAGGGCTGGAGGGTCACGACGGCGAGCAGGAAGACGATGGTGAGCCCCGACAGGAGAATGATGAGGGCGATTTCATTGGGCGTCTTCTGACGCTTGGCGCCTTCCACCAGGGAAATCATCCGGTCGACGAAGGTTTCGCCGGGGTTGGCGGTGATGCGGACGACGAGGTAGTCCGAGAGTACCTTGGTGCCGCCCGTGACGGCGGACCGGTCGCCTCCCGCCTCCCGGATGACCGGAGCCGATTCGCCGGTGATGGCGGACTCGTCCACGGAGGCGACGCCTTCGATCACCTCTCCGTCGCCCGGAATGAGGTCGTTGGGCAGGCATAAAACCGTGTCCCCCCGGCGCAGCCGGTCGGCCGGCACGGGCTCCGCGGACCCGCGGTCCTTGGGGGTCTTCAGGCGCTTCGCGGACGTCAGGGTGCGCGACCGCCGCAGGGAATCCGCTTGCGCCTTGCCGCGACCCTCGGCCATGGCTTCGGCGAAGTTGGCGAAGACCACGGTGAACCAGAGCCAGAGCGTGATCTGGAGCGTGAACCCGATGTTCCCCCGTCCCTCCGCGAGGTCGCGGATCAAGACCAGGGTCGTCAAGGCGCTCCCGATCAGGACCACGAACATGACGGGGTTCCGCACCATGTGGCGGGGATCGAGCTTCGCGAGCGCGTCCCGGAGCGCTCGGCGCACGATGGGGGGATCGAACAGAGGGCGCGCGGCGGTCGGCATGGTCTAGAAGACCTTCCCCAGGCCCATCAGCAGATGCTCCACCAGGGGGCCGAGGGCGAGGGCGGGGAAGAACGTGAGGGCGCCCACGATCAGAATGACGCCGAGCAGGAGCACCACGAAGAGCGGAGTGGTCACGGGGAACGTCCCGGCCGAGTCGGGAACGGTCTTGCGCTCGGAGAGGAAGCCGGCCAGCGCGAGCATCGGCACCATCATCGCGAAGCGTCCGAACAGCGTGCCGAGTCCGAGCAGGGTGTTGTAGTAGTAAGTCGTGCCGGTGAGTCCGGCGAAGGCGCTGCCGTTGTTGCCCGTCACGGAGCTGAACGCGTAGAGCATTTCGGACAGCCCGTGGGGGCCGGCGTTGTTCAGGCCCGCGAGTCCCTGGGGCAGCACCGCGGAAGCCGCGGTGAAGAGCAGGATGACCGCGGGGAAGATCAGCACGTAGAGCATGGCCATCCGGACTTCCCGGCTCTGAATCTTCTTGCCGAGGTACTCCGGGGTGCGGCCCACCATGAGTCCGGCGATGAAGACGGTGAGCACCGCCATCACGATCATGCCGTACAATCCTGAGCCCACGCCGCCGAAGATCAGCTCCCCCAGCTGGATATTGACGAGCGGGACCAGCCCGCCGAGCGGCGTGAAGGAGTCATGCATCGCGTTGACGGCGCCGCACGACGCGTCCGTCGTGACGGTGGCATAGAGCGCGGAGTTCGCGATTCCGAAACGGACTTCCTTCCCCTCCATGTTGCCGCCGGGATTCGTGGCCGTGGCCACGACGTCCACGCCCCGGGCCGCGTGGATGGGGTTGCCGCGGGCCTCGGCCCAGTAAGCGGTGGTGACGCCCGCCGCGAAGAGGACGAACATCGCGGCCCAGAGCGCCCATCCGTGACGCTGGTTCCTGACCATCCGCCCGAAGGTGTAGGTGAGCCCCGCGGGAATCGCGAAGATCGCCGCCATCGAGAGGAAGTTCGACCAGGGAGTGGGGTTTTCGAACGGGTGCGCGGCGTTGGCGTTGAAGAACCCTCCGCCGTTGGTGCCCAGCTGTTTGATCGCTTCCTGGCTCGCCACCGGTCCCATCGCGAGCACCTGCTTCGCCCCTTCCACGGTGTGCACGGTGACGTAGGAGGCGAAGTTCTGGATCACGCCCTGCTGGACGAAGACGAGGGCCAGGACGAAGGAGAGCGGCAGGAAGAGATAGAGCGTGCCCCGGATCAGGTCGGCCCAGAAATTGCCGATCCGTCCGCCGGAGCGCCGGGCGACGCCCCGAGCCAGCGCCACGGCCGCCGCGACGCCGCACGCCGCCGAAGTGAAGTTGTGGAACGCGAGCTGCATCATCTGGGAGAGGTACGACATCGTCGTCTCCCCCGCGTACGACTGCCAGTTGGTGTTCGTGGTGAACGAGGCCGCGGTTTCGAACGCCTGCCGGTCCGCCACCGCCGCGCGGTGGAACGGGTTGAGCGGCAGGGATCCCTGGAGTCGCAGGGCGACGTAGGTGACGAGCATCGAGACCGCGCTGAACAGGAGCAGGCCCGCGGCGTACCGGGTCCAGTGCTGGTCGTCTTCGGGGTCGATCCCGCACCAGCGGTAGATCACCCGCTCGACCGGGCCGAGCCAGCGGAACGAGCCGTCGTACACCCGGAGGATGTAGAGGCCCGCCGGCTTGGTGACGGCCAGGGTCACCGCGGCGAACACGAGGATTTGAAGCCAGCCGTTCGCCGTCATCAGAACTTTTCCGGCCGGAGCAGGGTGTAGACGAGATAGCCGAGGAGCAGTACGGATACGGCGGCGGCGACGAGGGTCTCGGCGCTCACGGCCGCCCCTCGCCTTCGCCGCCCTCCCGTCCGAGGCGTTCGCACCCTCGGACGTAGGCGACCATCAAGGCGAAAAAGCCCAAGGTCAGGACGATGTAGACCACGTCGAGCATATGCCGCCTCCTAGGGTCGACGCTGGCGCGGACCTCGTGAAACGATGATGAGCGGGTCCTGAGGGTCTTCCTCGGACAGCCGCCGGGCTTCCTCGGTCAGGATCCAGCGCCGCCAGGCGGGCCGCACGACGACCCACACCAGGGCCCCGTACGCCGCCGCGCAGGGCCACACCACTCCCTTCATGGGCGGTGACGCTATCGGATCGGATGTTAAGGCGGGGTTAAGGAATCTCGGCGAGGGTCAGGGTCAGGCGGGTGGGGGCGCGAACTCCCCCTCCCAGCGTGCCGTGACGACGGTGGCGAGGCAGTTGCCGACGACGTTCACCGACGTGCGGGCCATGTCCATCA
>DATJQI010000069.1:0-2626 GCA_035505915.1 Gemmatimonadales bacterium
CCCCATCATCGCGGTGCTCCTGGGGTGGCTGCTCCTGGGCGAGGCGGTGACCGGGCGGACCTTCCTGGCGATGATCCTGATCCTGGGCGCCGTGGTCTGGATCCAGTTCTCGCACACCCTGCCGGCGTTCCGGCGGGCCCCACAACCCGCCGCTTCCCCAGACTGAGGTCTGGGGAGGCAGAGTAAGACTGAGGTCTAGGGAGGCAGAGTACATGGGGCCGATGGGACCGGGCCCACCCCGCCTTCGTAGCCCCCGTCACCGCGATTTCGTCGCCAAATCGTGGTCTGCCGAGACTGCCCAAGTCGTTGTGGCGCGGTATATTATCACCCTCCATGATCCGCCCCTCGCACCCACTCCGGACCACCCCGGATGGCTGACGCCACCTGCGGGAAGTGCGGCACTCCCATCGCCCCCGGTCAGCGGTTCTGTGCCGGGTGCGGCGCCGACGTTTCCGGAGCGCAGGGCAACGTCGCCACCGCGTTCGTCTCCAAGCAGGACCTCGCCCGTTCCACGATGAGTGCCACGGCGCTGCACGACGTGCTGCGCCACGCGACCATCGGCGAATACGAGATCCTGGCGGAGCTGGGCCGGGGCGGCATGGCCACCGTGTACCTGGGCCACGACATCGCGCTCGACCGCAAGGTCGCGATCAAGGTGATGTCTCCCGCCCTCCTCACCGGCGAGGGCATGGTCGAGCGCTTCAAGCGCGAGGCCCGGACCGCCGCGTCGCTCTCCCACCCGAACATCATCCCGATCTACGCGGTCAAAGAGGGCGACCAGATCGTCTACTTCGTGATGAAGTTCGTCGAGGGCCGGCCCCTCGACTCCATCATCAAGGAGACCGGCAAGCTCCCCATCCCGATGGTGCAGCAGATCCTGCAGCAGGTCGGCGCCGGACTGGGGTACGCCCACAAGCGCGGGATCATCCACCGCGACGTGAAACCCGCGAACGTGATGGTGGATACCGAGGGGTGGGCGGTGGTCACCGACTTCGGCATCGCCAAGGTGACCGAGACCAAGGGACTCACCATGACGGGCGCCACCGTGGGCACGCCGTCCTACATGAGCCCCGAGCAGTGCGCCGCGAAGGAGCTGACCGGCGCGTCGGATCAGTACTCGCTGGGCGTGGTGGCGTACGAGATGCTCGCCGGGAAGCTGCCCTTCGTGGCCGATTCCATCATGGCGATCATGTACTCGCACTTCAACGAGCCCCCGCCGCCGCTCGAGGGCGTGCGCCCCGACGTCCCGCGCGAGATCGCCCAGGCGGTCATGAAGATGCTGGCCAAGGAACCGGAGAACCGGTTCCCCTCGGTCGAGGACGCGATCTCGGCCATCGGCGTCCCGGCCCTCGCGCCCGACGACCCGGTCCGCACCCAGCTGATGACGCTGGCGGCATCGAACAAGAACACCGAGATGCTGAAGCGGCTCACCACGCCGGTCTCGATGCCGGGCAAGACCCTCGCCCACAAGTCGACCGTCTCGACCACCGGCGGCTCCGGCTTCACCATCGCGCCGCAACAGGTCTCGGTCGCGGTGGGCGGCGCGGTGCAGCTCACCGCCAAGCTCAAG
Source organism: Gemmatimonadales bacterium (assembly GCA_035505915.1). GTDB lineage: Bacteria > Gemmatimonadota > Gemmatimonadetes > Gemmatimonadales > GWC2-71-9 > 40CM-2-70-7. Next base: position 1,571 of record DATJQI010000069.1, read on the forward strand.
GGTACGGGCGGCAAGACGCTCATCGGCCCCCGGGTCACCTGGGCCTCCACCGCCACCGAGATCGCCACGGTCTCGACGCAGGGCCTCGTCACCGCCGTGGGCGAGGGCGAAGTGATCATCACGTGCATGTGCGAGGGCGTGAGCGCGACCGCCACCGTCGTGGTCACGCCGGCCGAGGGGAAGCGGTCGAAGCGGGGATTGCTGATCGGCGGGAGCGTGGTGGTGGTGGCGGCCGGGGTCGCGCTCGCGGTGCTGCAGCCGTGGGCCGCGAAGCCCGAGCCGCAACAGAGCGCGGTCCAGCAACCGGCCGGCACGCCGACCGAGACCGCGGCGACACCGCCGGCGACCGACACGACGCCGAAGCAGGTCGCGCCGAGCACCGCGCCCGTCACCCGGCCGACGCCGCAGAACCCCCGTCAGGCGCCCGCCTCGCGGCCGTCGCAGCCCCAGCCCCAGCCGCACCAGGTGGTGACGACGCCGCCCCGCGATACGCAGCCCAGGCAGGTGACGCAGACTCCGGTGCAGACGCCGGCACAAACCGCGCCTCAGCCGACGCCGACGACGGTGGCCGCGCCGCCCCAGCCGCCGCCGCCCCAGCCCATCAATCCGGCCGACATTCAGACCGTGATCGGCACGTATGAAACCGCGCTCCAGGCCAAGAGTCTCGACGGGATGAAGACGGTCTATCCCGGCATGACCGGAGACCAGGCCTCGGCCTGGGGCGACTTCTTCAAGCTCGCGTCCAAGATCCGGTCCGAGTTCCGCGTGGTGTCCACCCAGCCCGCCACCGGAGACGTGGCCACCGCCATCGTCCAGGGACAGCTGCACTTCGAGATCCAGGGCAAGTCCCAGGACCAGCCGCATAACTACACGGCCACCCTGTCCCGCGTGAACGGGAAGTGGCGGATCGAGAACATCAAGTGATCGAACGCCGCTCGCGCGTCCCCCTGCTCGTGGCCCTGGCCACCGTGGTGCTTTTCGCCTGCACCACGGACACCCTGATCGGACCGAAGGACGTGGCCATCCTGTCCATCGAGCCCGACACGGTGGCGATGC
>DATJQI010000070.1:0-17578 GCA_035505915.1 Gemmatimonadales bacterium
AGTCGGCGATATGCAGGTCCGTGCCGCACACCCCCGCGTGACGGACCGCGATCAGAACCTCGCCGGCGGAGGCGATGGGGTCGGGGACGGTGGTGACGGTGAGCCCGGGGGCCCGGCGGTCTTTGACGATGGCTTGCATGGCCCGAAACTATCCCGGGGATCCCTTATCGGCCAGGTAACGGGCCCATAAGCCCGGGGCGCGAGGTTCAGGGACCCAACCTTTGAGGAGCGTCGTATGCGGGCGTGCCTTCGCGTAGTGATGCTGTCGCTGGCGGCCGGAGTGGGGGTGGCCGGGCTCCCGGCCGGCGCCCAGGCCCAGCGGAACGACGGGACGTCGATGATCGACATCCTGGGCAAGACGTTCGGGGCGGACACGATCATCGAGAATCAGAACAAAGAGATCGTGCGGATGGAGATGGACATCGTGTCCGACTCGAAAGAGTCGTTCCGCATGCTCACCGACCGCTGGACCTACGGGATCGTGGCGCTCGGGGACTCGCGGATCGCGCAGATTCACCTCTCCATCTACCGCGAGCTGGACGGCAACTGGTCGCTCGTGACCGAGAGCACCAACGACGGGACCCTGGCCCTCGTGACCGTGACGCCGCAGAGCACCGCGCGCTACCGGTTCGTGGTGTCGGTGCCGCGCTTCAACGAGAGCTATACGGCGGGCCACTACTCCCTGATCATCTACCACAACTGAGAATGGGGACCCGTGAAACACGAAGGGGCCGGCGTCCGGCGCCGGCCCCTTCAGGTTCTCGAGCGACGTTCAGCGATTGTCGAGCGGCAGGTGCTGATGGGGGTGATCCTCGCCCGGTTCGCCGTCCGCGCACCAGACATAGGCCCAGATCTTCGCCGGCTTGAGCACTTCACGCCCCGCGCGGAGAATGATTCCGATCGGCTCTTCATCCAGATACAGGGGCAGGCTGGTCATCGCTCGGCTCACAAGGGTTCCGGTCGAGCCTTAACCGAGCAATCTGCCTGCCACGATCGCTGTTTTTTAACTCGTTATTTTGTAATGATTTACGTTACAGAAGTGTTCGGCAATTCGTCAATCTGACACGCGCTATGGCGTGTCATTGTGACGCGAAGGCTTGGTGGCCGTGAAGCCGCCGCCGCCACCCCGCCGCCTCTTCTTCTCGAGCCGCCAGTCGACATAGTGCCCCTGCAGCGCGTCGGGCGCGAGCGGCAGGACGTGCGGCGCATCCGGATCGACCGACAGCACGATGTGAAGCCCGCCCGGGGCGGTGCAGGTCTGGAGCCCGCGCATCAGGAGCTCCCGGGACGCGGCGTCCGCGCCCCCGAGTGCCACGGGGTCGATGACCACCATCGCCGGGCGCAGGTCGGGGAGCCACCCGCCGAAGTTCACGACCAGGGCCTGGAACCGCCCCGCCAGCTGCTCCGCAACGGCCCGTCCCTCGGCCGCCTCCACGGCGCCCAGATCCTGATCGAGGAGAAAGACCTCGGCGTCGTGCGCCGCGATGAAGAGCGCGTTGGGAAGGGCCGCGGCCCCGATGACCACGGCGAGGTCGCCGGGCTCGAGGAGCCCGGCATTCAGCGCCACGGGGTCGTTGGGCTCGAGGCCCCAGTGGGTGGGCTCCCGCTGGGCCGTGCGCATGGCGCGGTGGTTCTGGGACCACCGGCGGAAGGACGGGAGCTTCAGCCGCCGGGTGATGATCCGGTCCACGTGCTCGAGGAGGAGCACCTCGGTGAGGAGGTACTGCCCGGCCCCCGACTCGAGCTCGCGCACCGCCTCGTCCCCGATCCGGAGCAGCTCCTCACGGGGCAGGGTGTTCTTGTACTCCTCGATCCGCTGGAGCAGGAACTCCTGATACTCCTGCTTCTGGGAGCGGGGAGGCCGCCGGGTGGGGCCGGTGGCGTGGCGGGAGCCCTGGGTGACGGTGTTCAGCACGGCTCGACGTGCACCGTGACTTCGTGAAGACCCAGCTCGCGGCGGAGCCGTCCCTCGACCTGATCGGCGATCCCGTGCGCCTCCGCCACCGTCGCGGTCCCGTCCACCGCGATGGTCACCTCGGCGTACCGGACGTTGGCGCCCCCGCGGGACCGGATGCCGTACGCCCGGCGTACGCCGGCGATGTCGCGCGCCACGCGCGCGATGTCGTCGGTGGGGAGCGCGCGCTCGTCCACCAGGACCGGCACGACGCGGACCAGGATCCTGGAGGCGACGGCGAGGATCGCGATCACCACGAGGATGGCGATCACCGGGTCGGCCCACCACAGGCCCCCGCGGGCCAGGAGCACGGCGGCGATCACGCCCAGGGTCATCAGGACGTCGGCGCGGGTGTGGTCTGAGTCGGCGTTCAGGATTTCGCTCTCCAGCTCGTGTCCGCGGCGGCGCTCATACCACGCCACGCCGGCGTTCACCGCCAGCGTGCCCGTGAGCACCAGGATCTGGAGATCCGTGATCGCGGGCGCGCGCGGGCTTCCCCTCAAGTGATTCACGGCGCCCCGCAAGAGCTCGAACGAGCTGACGCAGAGGACCCCCACCAGGGCGAGGGCGCCGAGGGTTTCGAATTTCCCGTGTCCGTAAGGGTGCTCCTCATCGGGGGCTTTCGCGGCGACGGCCGTCACGATCAGGGCCAGGACGTTGTTCGCGGCGTCGATGGCCGAGTCCAGCGCGCTGCCCAGCACGCCGAGGGAGCCGGACCGGGCGCCCACCAGAAGCTTCACCACCACCACGACGAGGTTGGCGGCCAGGATCCCGACCAGGACCCGGCGGACGGCGGCGGTCCGCCCGCGCGCGTCTTTCGGGGAAGCCGGCATCCAGCAAGCTTGTAAGACCGCTCAGATTCGTCAATTGCAGTGGCCACGGGCCAGTGGCCAGGGGCTGGAGTACTTGACAATATTTAGACTGTTATCTAAACATCTCAAGATGCGCGACCACCTGTTCCGAGCCCTCGCCGATCCCACCCGGCGGAAGATTCTCGAGCTGCTGGCGGCCGGGGATCGGACGGCGGGGGAGCTCGCCGAGGAGTTCCCGATCGCCTTCGCGTCGGTGTCGCACCACCTGGGGGTGCTCCGGAACGCGGGGCTCGTGGCCGCGGAACGGGAAGGCCAGCACGTCCGCTACCGCCTGAATACCACCGTCTTCCAGGACATCGCGCGCTATCTGGCGAAAACGTTCTCCGGAGGTACCGATGCGTAGCCGTTGGTTCGGTCTGCTCGTGGCGCTGGCCGCCGTCGCGGCCACCTGGTACGCCTGGGATCTGCTCCCGCCCCGGATGGCCACGCATTGGGACGCCTCGGGCCACGTGAACGGCTGGTCTCCCCGGGCGTTCGGCGCCTTCTTCGCGCCGGGTATGATCGTCGCCCTCACCCTGCTGTTTCAGGTGCTCCCCGCGCTCGACCCGCGGCGCCAGAACTACGAGAAGTTCATCCACACCTACTGGGTCATCGCCAACTCGGTCCTGCTTTTCCTCGGCGTGGTCCACGGAATGATCCTCGCCAACGCGCTGGGCTACAACGTTGCGATGACGCGCGTCGTGCCCCTGGGGATGGGCGTGCTGTTCATCGCCCTCGGCAACGTCCTGCCCCGGGTGGAGCCCAACTGGTTCGTCGGCATCCGCACCCCCTGGACGCTCTCCAGCGACACGGTGTGGCGGAAGACGCACCGCACCGGCGGCTGGACCTTCTTCCTGGGCGGCTGCGCCCTCCTGATCGAAGGCGTGATCCCGCTCGGCAACTTCTGGCCCGTGATGGTCGCCACCGTGGCGGCCGCGGCCCTCATTCCCGTGGTGCAGTCCTACCTGTTATGGAAGGGAGAACAAGGTGGTCAGGTTTAGTCTCGCGCTTCTCCTGGCGGCCGCGCCGCTCGCGGCCCAGGCGGCCGATACCGTCCCGCCCGCCGCCGCGGTCGAAACCCCCTTCGTGGCCAAGGCTTCCGGCTTCACCCTCTACGGCACCCTGACGGTGCCGAAGAGCGCGACGGGTCCCGTGCCGGTGGCGCTCATCATCGCGGGCTCGGGTCCCACCGACCGGAACGCCAACTCACCGGTGGGCATCAGATCCAACACCTACGCCCAGCTGGCCTGGCGGCTCGCCGAGCACGGCATCGCCACCCTGCGCTACGACAAGCGGGGCATCGCCCAGTCCCGCGCGGGGTTCGACACCGTGATGCTGGCGCACGCCACCATGCAGCTCTACGCCGACGACGTCCACGCGCTCGCCGACTCCCTCCACGCCGATCGCCGCTTTTCCAAGGTGATCCTGCTGGGGCACAGCGAGGGCAGCGCGCTGGCGCTCATCGCGGCGAACGACAAGGCGCCCGTGGCGGGCGTGGTCTCGATGGCGGGAATGGGCCGCCCCTTCGCGGCGGTTCTGCGCGAGCAGCTCGCGGCCCAGCTCGACTCCGGGGCGATGAAGATGTACGACACGTCGATGGCGGCGTACCTCGCGGGCCGGAATCCCCCGGTGCCCGCGTATTTGCAGAGCCTGTTCGTCCCGTTGAACCGCTCCTACATGAAGTCGATGATGGATTTCGACGCGAAGCAGGTGGCGCGGGTCCCCTGTCCGGTGCTCATCCTGCAGGGGGCGTACGACGTGCAGGTCTCGGTCGCGGACGCCGAAGCGCTCCACGACGCGCGCCCGTCGGCCAAGCTCGTGATTCTCCCCGGCGACACCCACATGTTCAAGCCGGCGCCGAGCAAGGACCGGATGGCGCAGGCCGCGTCGTACACCGATCCCACGCTGGCCATCGATCCGGCGCTGGTGAGCACGATTGTGGAGTGGGTGGAGGGGTTGAAATAGGTGCCAGGTGCCGGGTGTCGGGTGTCAGGTCCTTTAGACCCGACACCTGGCACCCGACACCCGACACCATCACTCCGCTCTCAGCAATGCCCCCTTCAAGTAGCCGGTCTCGGGGATGCTGAGGATCTCCGGGTGATCCGAGGGCTGTCCCGTGAACCGCAGCACCTCGAGTCGGCGTCCCGAATCCGCGGCGGCCTCCACCAGCATTGCCTCGAAGTCCCGCCGGTGGACGTGGTAGGAACAGGAGCAGGTGAAGAGCACGCCCCCCGGTGACAGGCAGCGCATGGCCCGGAGATTGATCTCCTTGTAGCCGGCGAGCGCGCGGTCCACGCTCGCCTTGGTCTTGGCGAACGCCGGGGGGTCGAGGGCGATGGTGTCGAAGGTCTCCCCCCGGGCCTCCAGCTCCCGCAGGAAATCGAAGACGTTCGCCTCCCGCCAGACGACGTTCGCATACCCGTTCAACGCCGCGTTCCGCGCCCCCCGCTCGAGCGCCTCGGCGCTCGAGTCCACGGCCAACACGCTCCCGGCCCTCCTCGCCAGGTGCAGCGTGAAGGACCCGTGATACGCGAACAGGTCCGCCGCCCGGCCTCCCGGCCTGGTGTGCGCGGCCAGGAGCACCCGGTTCTCCCGCTGGTCCAGAAACCCGCCCGTCTTCTGCCCGTGCCACGGCGCCGCGAGGTACTTCACGCCCGCCTCCGTGACCTCGACGGTTTCGGGGACCGTTCCCGACAGCAGGGTCACCTCGAGCGGCAGTCCCTCGTGGCGCCGCACCGCCGCGTCGTTCCGGAGCAGGATCCCCTCCGGCGACAGGACATCCTGGATGGCGCCCCCGATGTCGGCCCGCGCGGACTCGACGCCCGCCGAGAGGAGCTGGGCGACCACGTACGGTCCGTAGCGGTCGACCACCAGGGACGGCAGGCCGTCCCCCTCACCGTGCACGACGCGCCAGGCCGTGGCGTCGAGCCCCGCGCGCTTCGCGGCCGCCGCGGCGATACGGTCGCGCCACCAGGCCCGGTCGATCACGACATCCTCGGTGGTGAGGAGCCGGACCCGGATCTCCGAGCGGGGCGAGTACAGCGCCCGGCCGAGGAACTTCCCCTTCCGGTCCGTGACCCGCGCGATCCCGGCCTGGTCCCCGGGCTCGTCGGCGACGTCGGACCGGTAGATCCAGGGGTGACCGGCGCGCCACCGCGCGAATCCCTTGGCGGTGACCGCCACGACGAGGTCGCTCACGAGACGCGGTCGGGCCGCAGGGCGGCCGCGCCCCGGAGATAGATATGTTTCAGCTCGGCGGGAACGCGCGCGGTATAGAAGTGCAGCAGCACGCGGACGCACCGCGGCACGCCGCCCGGCACGGCGACTTCCTGGGCGCCGAGGAGCGGGACGCCGGTCCAGCCGAGTCCGCGGGCGGCGCGGGCGGGGTAGTCGGCGGTGAGGTCGGGGGTGGAAGTGAAGATCGCGCTCTCGATGTCCTCGGGCGCGAACTGGTTGGCGCGCTGGAGCGCGGCCAGAAGCTCCGCCGTCGCCTCGAGAATGGCGGCGGAGGTATTCTCGGCGGCGGTGGTGGCGCCGCGGAGGCCTCGCAGAACCCGGGTGGTCATCGATGCTCGTCGATCAAGTGCGCTTGATGGTGCTCACGGACGCCCGGCTTCTCAAGGGGCGGGACGTGGTGGACGTGTGCCGCCGCGCCGTGGCCGGAGGCGCCACCAGCGTGCAGGTCCGCTGGAAGCCCGCGCCGGCCCGGGAAGTGGCGGCGCTCGCCCGGGCGCTGGTGTCCGGACTCGACGTGCCGGTGCTCGTGAACGACCGGATCGACGTGGCCCTCGCCGTCGGCGCCGCCGGCGTCCACCTCGGCCAGGACGACGTGCCGGCCCTTCCGCTCGAAGCGCATTTTCCTCCGGGGTTCATCGTCGGCGTGTCCGTAGGGTCTCCCGTGGAGGCCCGGGCCGCCTACGCCCGGGCCGCCTACTGGAGCGTGGGACCCTGCTTTGCGACGGCCTCCAAGTCCGACGCCGGGCCGCCGCTCGGACCGGAAGGGTTCCGGGCCCTGGCGGCGCTGGCGCCCGCGGGCGTGCCCGTGATCGGGATCGGCGGGATCGACGCCGCCAACGCCGGGGCCCTGCGGAGCGCCGGCGCCGCGGGCGTCGCGGTCATTGCGTCGGTGATGGGGTCGGATGCGCCGGAGCGCGCCGCGCGTGACTTGCGGCGCGCATTCGCCTGACCTTCCGGATCGCGGCCTCGTGCTCGGCGTAGGTCACGGAGAAGATGTGCTTGCCGTCGGGCTGCGCGACGAAATAGAGAAAGGGCACCACCGCCGGATGCACGGTGGCCGCGAGCGAGGCGTGCCCCGGCTGGGCGATCGGTCCCGGCGGCAGCCCCGCGTGGAGATACGTGTTGTAGGGTGACCTGATCAACAAGTTTTTCTCGTAGACCCGCTTCAGCCGGCGCCCGTAGGCGTAGATCACCGTGGGGTCGGCCTCGAGCTTCATCCCCCGCCGCAGGCGATTCAAGTAGACCGCGGCCACGTACTGCCGGTCCGGGTCGTACCGCACTTCGGCCTCCACGATGGACGCGACCGTGACGATGGCCTGCCGGGTGAGGTGCTCGGAGTCGAGCGTGGCGGTCCAGCTCGAGTCCCACTGTCCCAGGAACTCCCGGACCATCGCCCGCGCCAGGTCGCGCGCGCCGATCCTGGCCGGCACCAGATACGTGGTGGGGAAGAGGTACCCCTCGACGGTCGGCGCCGAGGCGGGGACGCCGAGCTCCTGCTTGAGCTCGGGGTCCCTGATGGCGAGCAGGAACGAGTCGCGCGGAATGCCCAGGCGGCTCTGGGCCAGGTCGGCGACCTCGGTGGCCATCAGGCCTTCGGGCACGGTCCAGTGGATGAGCGCGCCGCGCCCCGTCTTGAGCGCTTCCGCCACCACCTTCCACGTCTCGTCCGGATGGAAGGCGTAGGTCCCGCTCTTGAGGCCTGCCCGCAGGCCCTTGAAGCGTCCCCAGAGCCGGAACCAGAACGGGTGGGTGATGACGCCGCGGGCGGACAGCGTATCCATCGCGACGTCGAAGGTGGCGCCGCGGGGGATGGTGACGGTGATCTGGGGGCCGCGCCCCGGCGTGGAGGAGCAGGCCGCGAGCGCGAGGACGAGCAGGGGGAGGGCGCGTCTCAGACGGCGCTCCCGCGCGTGGCGTCCAGGTAGTGCTGGAGGAGCAGGGTGGCGGCGAGGGCGTCCACGTCGGCCTCCCGGCCCCGCGTCTTGCCGCCCATTTCCCGCACGGCGCCGAGGACCCGGGCGGTGGTGAAGCGCTCGTCCCAGAGGCCTACGGGGAGGCCGGTTTTCCGGGCGATGTCGTCGGCGAGGGCGCGGGCCGCCTTCGCGGCGTCGCCTTCGCCGCCTTCCGCGTCGAGGGGCAGGCCCACGATCACGCCGGTGACGGCGTGCCGGTCCAGGTGTTCCTTGAGGGCGGCCATCGGGAAGCGCTTGCCGGCCCGGCGGGTCAGCGTGGCGAGGGGCTGGGCCAGCGTGCGGGATTCGTCGGAGAGGGCGAGCCCGATGCGCTTTTCGCCCCAGTCCACCGCGAGCAGACGGCCCGGGTGGCCCGCCCCACCGCTCACCCTTGCGCCATGGTCGCGAAGAACTCGTTGTTGGTCTTGGTCCGCTTCATCCGCTCGAGCAGGAACTCGATGGCCTCGACCGGCGGCATGTCGGCCAGGAAGTTGCGGAGCAGGTAGACCTTGTTGAGCTCGTCCTTGGCGAGGAGCAGCTCTTCCTTGCGGGTGGAGGTGCGCTGGACGTCGATGGCGGGGTACACCCGGCGGTCGGCGATCCGGCGGTCGAGGATCACTTCCATGTTGCCCGTGCCCTTGAACTCCTCGAAGATCACCTCGTCCATCCGGGAGCCCGTGTCGATCAGGGCGGTGGCGAGAATGGTGAGCGACCCGCCCCCTTCGATGTTGCGCGCGGCGCCGAAGAACCGCTTGGGCTTCTGCAGCGCGTTGGCGTCCACGCCGCCCGACAGGATCTTGCCGGAGTGCGGGACCACCACGTTGTGGGCCCGGCCCAGGCGGGTGATGGAGTCGAGCAGGATCACCACGTCCTTGCCGTGCTCGACCATCCGCTTGGCTTTTTCGATCACCATGTCGGAAACCTGCACGTGCCGGTCGGCGGGCTCGTCGAAGGTCGAGGAGATCACCTCCGCGCCCTTCACGTTCTCCTCCATGTCCGTCACCTCTTCGGGCCGCTCGTCGATGAGCAGCACGATGAGGTAGACCTCGGGGTGATTCTCGATGATGGAGTTGGCGAGCTTCTGCATCAGGATGGTCTTGCCGGCCTTCGGCGGCGAGACGATCAGGCCGCGCTGGCCCTTGCCGATGGGGCAGAGGATGTCCATCACCCGCATCGACAGGTCGCCGTCCTTCCGCTCCAGGCGGATCCGCTCTTCCGGATACCGCGGGCGCAGGTTGTCGAAGGCGACCCGGTGCTTGGCCTTTTCCGGCTCCTCGCCGTTGACGTTCTCGACCTTGAGCAGCGCCAGGTAACGCTCGCCTTCCTTGGGCGGGCGGACCTGGCCGAGGATCGTGTCGCCGGTGCGGAGGTCGAAGCGTTTGATCTGCGAGGGGGAGACGTAGATGTCGTCGGGGCCGTACAGGTAGTTCCAGTCGGGACTGCGCAGGAAGCCGTAGCCTTCCGGGAGGATTTCGAGCACCCCCTCGCCGCGGAGCACCGTGTCGGTGTCGAGCAGGGATTGCTCGATGCGGAAGATCAGGTCCTGCTTCCTGAGGCCCGAGTAGTTCTGCAGGTTGAGGCTCTCGGCCATCGCCTGCAGCTCGGCGACGGATTTTCTCTTGAGTTCAGCGATGTCCACGGTGTCCTTCAGCTCCGATGCAGGGGTACGACGGGGGGAGCCCCTGGGGGTCCGGGGCGCGAACGAGATATTGTGAAAGAGGGTTCTTGGGTATCTGTAGGTGTGCTAGCGAGTTATAGTAGGCACCGATGGAGAGAGCGTCAAGGGCAGGAGCCGGGAGCCGTAAGCCGTCGGAGTCTAGGCAGGGGAAGCGCCGTGGCGATGGGCCTTCAAAAGCCCGTAAATCGTGCTCAAAGCGTTATCCAGAGCCTTCTCCAACTCCGCCCCCGCCTGTTCCCTCAAGTACCCGAGTTCCACTGCCAGGTGAACCAAACACTCCGCCTCGGCCGCCGAGCCGCGGGCGATTCGAAGGTGCCGTGAGAACTGAGCCGGGGTGCCCAGACCGTATCCCTCCACGAGATTGGCCTCGATGGATACGGCGGCTCTGCGGATCTGGTCGAAGAGCGACCGCGATCGGGGGTGGTAGGCCTCATCGGTAAGCTGCAGAGCTCTCAGTGCGCATCGATGAGCCCACTTCCAGGCATCCAGGGACTTGTACCGGTGCATGGGTGGGACATTACCCAACTGGGCGCTGAACCCATCATCCGATTCACGCGCGACGTGGCCTTCCAATCCCGGACTCCGACGGCTCCCGGCTCCCGGCTCCCGCTCCAAGCTATTGCGCCACCGTAACTTGTTTTTATCTTAGTCCAAACCTGTCCCAGGGAACGGATGCCCGCACACCCAGTTCGGCAAAGTTTCGCCGAAGACCGCCCGGCCGTCGTTCACGATCTCCCCCCCATCAAGTTCGAAGGGCAAGGTGTCACCGTCCGTCTCGCCGTGCGTCGCACGGAGGACGGGACCTGGCGGGGACGGATTCATTTCGGAGCCGAAAACACCGAGCACGAGCGCGCCACCGCGGAGATCTTCTGCGCGGCGACCGAGCCCGATCTCTGGCAGTCGGTGCGGGACCTGCGGGATCATCACCTGCGGGATCTCTACCGGTCGCTCCTCTGAGCCCCCCGTTGGCCGACGATCCGATCGCGAAACTCAAGCACGATCTGGCCAACCCCCTCTCGGCCATCCTGGCCGAGACCCAGCTGCTGTTGCTGAACGAAGGCGCGCTCGACCCCGAGCTCGTCGAATCGCTCAAGCACATCGAGTCGCTCGCGCGCCGGATGCGCGACATCATCCAGAACCCGCGCGGGTGAGCCGCCGTCACGGCCCGCGCTTCGCCCCCGCGGGGCGCCCGGGGTGTCGCGTCGCCCCCCGGCGCTACTGGATGGCGCGCCCGGGCTGGCTCCGCTGGCCGGCGCTCGCGGCGTCCCGGTACCGCCATCCGTTCGCGAGGTAGAGCACCAGCAGCACCGCCGACGCCGCGCTGACGCCGAGCTTCCAGGCCGCGGGCGCGTCGCTCGCCGACAACAGCCCCTCGATGGTTCCCGCGATCGTCAAGAGCACCACCACCATCCCGATCATCCGCGCCGCGATCAGCCCGTCGAGCACCAGCGCGTCCCGGCGGGTCCGGTCGCCCGGCGCGATGATCGCGTGCGCCAGGCGGAGCCCGGCACCCCCGGAGATGAAGATCGCGGTCAGCTCGAGCACGCCGTGTCCCGCGACGAACGTCAGGAGGTAGGCGGCCGCGCGGTGGTTGGCGAAGACGCCGAGGCCCAGTCCCAGGGACCAGCCGTTGAAGGCCAGGGATCCGATGGTCACTACGCCGGCGAGAAGGCCGCCCGCGAAGGCGAAGAAGCAGACGTTGATGTTGTTGGAGATGATCGCCGCGGCGATCACCGGGAGCTGGTCGTCCTTGGACTGCGCGTACCCGATCCCGCGGGCCTGGCGGTCGGCGGCCTCCTGCGCCCGGTTCACCATCACGGGGGAGGCGAGGTCGTCGGCGAGCTCCGGCCGCGCCCGCAGCAGCGTGTAGCCGGCGATCGCCGGCACCATGAAGACCAGAAAGGACACCAGCACGTACCCGCGCGACTGCACCACGGCGGCGGGGAAGTCGCGGCTCAGGTAGCGCCACCAGGGGATCGGGTCCTTCGAGCGCCAGCGGTAGAGCGCGTTGTGCCCGGACGCGACGAGCCGCTCCAGGTACTCCACCACCTGGGGATCGACGTTGTAGGTCCAGGCGCGCGCCAGGTCGGCCGCGACCTCCCGGTATTGCGCCGCGAACCCGGGGATCTCGTCCGGCGGGAGGGCGCGCATCCCTTCCCGCTCGATCCGGTTCGCGATGGCGCGGAAGGCTTCCCACCGCTCCCGGCGGCGCTCCACGAAGCGCTCGCCGGTCACCGCCACGCGCCCCGCGGCGCCCGCCTGAGGCCGGGTCCCGAACCGCCCCCGCCGCCTCGCGCGCTCCAGCTCGAGCAGCTGGGCGAGTCCCGCGAGCGGATTGGTGGTCCGCGGCATCCGCTCGCGGAACCGCTCGGCCAGGTCCCCGGTCATCTTGCTCTGCACCTCGGAGGTGAGGTCGGGCAGGCGGGCCAGGAAGCGGTCCAGGAGGCGGAACTCCTCTTCGGACAGCTCGGGGGGGCCGAGCTCCAGGGCCTCCGGGGCGTCGGCGGGGGCGGAGATGGCGAGCGGGGTCCAGTCGGTGGGACGGTCCCGGACCACGATCGTGCCCGCGGCGATGTCCCCGAGGCGCTTCGAGCTCTTCGACAGAAAGATGAAGAGCATGCCCGGCACGGCGGGGAGCAGGGGGAAGAAGTTGTCGATGAGCCGGAGGATGTTTCGAAGGGCGGCGGCGCTGAACGTCACGCGCCGGCCCGTATCCATCACCACCCGGATGCCCAGCGACCGCTTTCCCGGCGTCCGTCCGCCGCCCAGCCCTTCGAAGAGGGTAAAGTAGAGCAGCACCGCGAAGGAGATGAGGATGATCAGGACGGCCGCGACCCACGACTGGGCCGCGGACCCCTTGTCGCTCTCCCCGGCGCCCCGGAAGACGGCCATGAAGGCCAGGGCCAGGAGGACGAGCCCGAGGAACACCAGGATCAGGTCGATGACGAACGCGGCGACCCGCGAGCCCAGGCCCGCGAGCTCGAAGCGGACCTGCACCTGCTCCGGAGTTTCGACGCCGATCTGGGTGCGGAGATCGCCGGGGACCGGGTCTCGCGCGGAAACGGTCACGGTTCCATCTTATCGCCATCCGCCACCCGCGGCGAGGACCCTGTGGTCGAGCTGAAGCCGATGGAGCTGGGAGAGATCTTGGACGGCGCGCTGACCCTCTATCGCCGTCACTTCGGATTGCTCCTCCGCCTCGGGGTCATCGCCCTGTGGCTCCCCGCATCGCTGAGCATCTTCGTCCAGGTCACGGGCGGGCCGACCCAGCACCTGATCCTCTACCTGCTGACCGCCTTCGTCCAGTACTTCGGCGCGCTCTTCCTCACCGCGGGCGCGATCCGCGTCATCTCCGATTCTTACCTGGGCCAGCCCACCACCCTCGCGCAGGCCGTGAGCCTCGGCGCGTCCAAGATCATCCCGCTGTTCGGCGTCGGGTTCGGCAAGGGCGTCATCCTGGCGCTCATCGGCGGCGCCATCGGTCTGTTCTTCGCCTTCCTGGCGGGGAACATCGTCCTCGTTCTCATCGCGGTCGTCCTGGGCATCTGGGCCCTGGTGTACGTCGCCTGCGGCTACGCGGTGACCACGCAGGTGGTGGTGCTCGAGCCGCTGGACGGCTCGTTCGACTCGTTCGGCCGCTCGTGGGAGCTGACGCGGGGGTTCAAGCGCAAGGTCGCGAGCATCGCGTTCGTGGCCGGCCTCATCTTCAACGTGCCCGTGGGCGCCGCGCAGCAGTCCGCGGTGGCCCTCTCGCTCACGGACCCCGCGAGCGGCGCCGTCGTGGCCGTGATCGCCGCGCTCCTCCCCATCGTGCTGACGCCGCTCCTCGCCTGCGTGTTCACGCTGATGTACTACGACTTGCGCATCCGGCGCGAAGGGTTCGACCTGCAGGTCCTCAGCCAGCACCTGGTGTCCTCCTGACCCCGGCGGCGTGGGGCGCGCTCCCCGCCGATTCCCTGCGGCAGGCGATCGACCGGGTCTTCGCCGAAGACCGGTTTCACTGGGTGGCCCGGCGCAATCCGCTCCGGTTCCTGAGCGACCTCTGGAGCAGGCTCCAGGACTGGATCACCCGCCTCGACAACGCCCACCCCGCCATCGGTGAGCTGCTTCTCGGCGCCGCGCTGGTGATCCTCGCGGTCCTGCTCGGGCACATCGCGTACACCCTGTGGCGCGTCTACCGCGTGACGGGCCGGCCGGCGGAGCCGGCGGCGCGGGGCGTGGCGGGCGTGACCCTCCTGGACGCCCGGAGCCACCGGATCCGCGCCGAGGCGCTGGCCCGCGAGGGCCGGTACGCGGAGGCGCTGGCCCACCGGTTCGCCGGGCTGGTGTGCGAGCTCGAGGACGCCCGCGCCGTCACGGTGCACCCGTCCAAGACGCCGGCCGAGTACGCGCGGGAAGCCCGGCTGGACCCGACGGGCCGGATGACCATTGCGGGGCTCGTGTCCCGGCTCTACGGCCACGTGTTCGGCGCCGAGCCCATCGACGAGCGGGGGTACCGCGAGTTCGCGGGCTCCGCCGACCTGATCCTGCCCCATGTCGCTCCGAACTGAAATCGGGCTCGCCCTCCTCCTCGCCCTCGGCGTGACCATCGCGGTGGTGGCCGGGAGCCGGGCCGGCGCGCCGACGCCGGCGTACGAGCCCGCGTCGACCTTCGCCGACGGGCCCACCGGAAGCCGGGCGCTCTATGAAGTGCTGCAACGGGTGGGGCTCACGGTCGAGCGGCGGCGGATCCCGCTCTTCGATCTGAACGACGAGCGCCGGCTCCCCGGTCTCCTCGTGGTGGTCGAGACGGAGATCGCACTCCGGACCGCCGAGCTCACCTCGCTGGGCAAGTACGTGCGCGGGGGCGGGGCCGTGCTGGTCGCCGGGCGCACCGGCGGCATCGGGCCCTGCATCGGCTGGGCCCGCCAGATCCCCGGCACTCCGCTCCGCCACGACTCGTTTCCCGTGACCCCGGCGTTCGGCCGCGAGCTTCCCCCCGCGGCGACCTACCTGGTCCCCTGGCGCGACACCACCGGCACCGGCCCCGATCGCTGCCCCCCGCTCAGCCCCACCGCCGTGGACACGCTGGTGCGGACCCGCTCGGGACGGCCGGTGGTGCTGGACTTTCATTACCGGCGGAGCGGCCGCATCCTCTTCGTGGCCGACGACGGCTGGCTGCGCAACCAGGCGTGGAAGAACACGGCTGTGCCCTACGTGCTCGTCCCGCTCATCACGGAGGCGGCGGGGGGCCGGGCCGTGGTCTGGGACGAGTATCACCACGGCTACGAGAGCACCGGCACGACGCTCGTGGTGTTGCGCTGGCTGATGGGGACGCCCGCCGGCTGGGTGCTGGCCCAGCTCTTGCTCGCGGCGCTCGTCGCGCTCCTGGTCTCCGCCGTCCGGTTCGGACCGGCCCGGGCGGTGATCGACCGGCGGCGGCGCTCGCCGCTCGAGCATCTCGACGCGCTCGCGGCCGGCCTCGAAAGCTCGGGCGGCTCGGCCACCGCGCTCGGACTGATCGTCGGGGGCTTGCGACGCCGGCTGTCCCGCACCGGGCCGGTGCCCCGGGGCGCGCCGGACCAGTGGATCGCCGCGCTGGCGCTCGCCATGCCCACCCCGCAGGGGCGGGGCGCGGTGCGCCGGGTGCGGGAAGCACTCACAAAAACGGGCGACGGCGAGCAGGTGCTCGCGGCCGCCAACTCCGTGGAGGACGTGTGGCAGGAGCTGCGTCCGCGCGCGACGCGCGGCGAATTTTCGACGCCCTGAGAGGGGTGGTCCTGGGGCAGGACGCCGCGCTCCGGGACGTGATGGTGTGCCTGCTCGCGCGGGGCCACGTGCTCCTCGAGGGCGTGCCCGGGACCGCGAAGACGCTCCTGGTGCGCGCCCTGGCCCTGGCGCTGGACGTGAAGTACGCCCGGATCCAGTTCACGCCCGACCTGATGCCCGCCGACATCATCGGTTCGGAGGTGCTGGAGGAGACGGACGACCGCCACCGCGCCTTCCGTTTCATCAAGGGACCGGTGTTCACGCAGCTTCTGATGGCCGACGAGATCAACCGCGCTTCTCCGCGCACCCAGTCAGCCCTGCTGCAGTCGATGCAGGAGCGGCAGGTGACGGTGGCGGGCACGCGCTTCGACCTGCCCAGGCCCTTCCACGTGCTGGCGACGCAGAACCCGCTCGAGCAGGAAGGCACCTATCCTCTGCCGGAAGCCCAGCTCGACCGCTTCCTGTTGCAGATCGACATCGGCTATCCCGACAGGGAGGCCGAGAAGCAGATGCTGCTCGCCACCACGTTCGGCGAGGAGGCGGCGCCGGCGCGCGTCTGCGGCCCGCAGGACCTGATGGAGGCACAGGCCATCGTGCGGCGGCTTCCGGTGGGCGAGAAGGTGGTCGATTCCATCCTGCGGCTGGTGCGTGCGGCCCGTCCCGACGCGGACGGCGCGCCCGACCTGAAGAACGTGATCGCCTGGGGTCCCGGCCCGCGCGCCAGCCAGGCGTTCATGCTCGCATGCCGCGCCCGCGCGCTGATCGAGGGCCGGCTGGCGCCGTCCACGGACGATGTGGTTGCGCTGGCGGCGCCGGTGCTGCGTCATCGCATGGCGCTCAACTTCGCGGCGCGCGCGGAGGGGCTGACGGTGATGACGGTCATCGACCGGCTGTGCCGAACACTTCTTTGATGGCGGGCCTCTCCGACAGCGCCGAATCCCTGGCCGCTTCGCTGCCGCCGCTGATGGTGCGCGCGGAACGGCTGGCCTCGGCATTGACGCTGGGGATGCACGGGCGGCGCAAGGCGGGCATCGGCCAGAGCTTCTGGCAGTTCCACCATTACCGCCCGGGCGACGCACGCGCCTCGATCGACTGGCGGCAATCGGCCAAGGGCCAGCATCTCTACGTGCGCGAGCGCGAATGGGAGGCGGCGCAATCCGTCTGGCTGTGGCGCGACGGCTCACCCTCGATGCGCTTCGGCTCCGGTGCGGAGACCAAGCTCGAACGCGCCGGCCTGCTGGCGCTGGCGCTGGGCGTGCTGCTGGTGCGCGGCGGCGAGCGCATCGCGCTCTACGGCGAACGCGAGGCGCCGGCCAATTCGCGGCTGGCCTATCGCCGCATCGGCTACGCGCTGGCCGAGCGCGCGCCGGGCGACGATCCGCTTCCGCCGGACGCGCCCCTGCCCAGGAACGCGCAATTCGTCTGGTTCAGCGACTTCCTGGCGCCGATGGAAAGGATCGAGCACACGATCCGGCGGCTGACCCGTTCCAATGCCGGCGGCCGGCTGGTGCACGTCATCGATCCCGCGGAAGAGGACTTCCCCTTTCTGGGCCGCACGCGCTTCGAGGCGGTGAAGGGCAGCGAGAACCACACCCTCGGCCGGGCCGAGAGCGTGGCGGGAGAATATCGCGCGCGTTTCAGGGCGCACGCCGAGGCCGTGGCGCTGCTGGCGCGCAAGCTGGGCTGGAACTGCACGGCGCATCGCATCGACAAACCGCCGCTGGCCGCGCTCGTGGCGCTCTACGCCGATCTCTCGGGCGGCCACCGGATGGCAGGGTGATGACGGCGTTCAACACCATCCCCAACCTTGTCATGGCCCGCCAATGCGGGCCATCCGGTCGGGCAGGGACTCATTATCGAAAGTTCACGCGACAACCCTGGCTTGTCCTGCACGATCACGCCTGCATCACCTGGATGGCCCGCAGTTGCGGCCATGACAATCTAGTGTGATTGGTATCCACCGATGACACTTCTCTCCGACATCAGCTTCGGGGCGCCGTGGATCCTCCTGGCGCTGATCGTGCTGCCGCTGATCTGGTTGCTGCTGCGCGTGACGCCGCCATTGCCGCGCCGCGTGGTATTCCCGCCGCTGCGGCTGCTGTTCGGACTGCGCGACGAGGAGCAGACGCCCGCGGGCACGCCGTGGTGGCTGATGCTG
>DATJQI010000071.1:0-49542 GCA_035505915.1 Gemmatimonadales bacterium
CCTCGGGCACTCGCCGCACCCATCCGACCCGCCGCACCACGCCGTAGAAAAGAATGAAGACTGGAGGGGTGCAGGGAATCGCACCCCCTGTGTATTTTCGTCGCTGGAACCCTGGACCCGACTTTCACGGTTAGGCTGACATGCTGCCACTCCTCGCTGCCCTGATCCTCGCGCCTCCGGTGACGGACTCCACCGTCAAGCCCGGCGTGTTCGTCGACAAGAAGCACCACCGCATCACCATCGTCGCCGGCCCCTACACCCTGCCGCCCATGGGCCGCCGGATGGAAATGATGGGGATGGACATGTCGATGGACCATATGGGCGAGATGGCGTCGTACTTCGTCTGGCCCGAGCAGGGATGGTTCTACGGCTTCCACGTCAGCGCCCTCGACGGCCACGGCGCCGCGATGCCGCGTGACCTCATCCACCACTTCACCCTCCTCAACTTCGACCGCCGCACCCTCTTCGATCCGTTCGCCGAGCGCCTCGCGTCGGCCCGCTACGAGAACGAGGACGTCGTGGCCCCGAAGACCCTCGGCGCGCCGCTCACCCGGGGCACGAGGATGGGCGTCTACATGATGTGGTTCAACAGCCACCCGGACACGGTGAAGGGCGTGTACGTCAAGCTCACGCTCCTGTATATGCCGGCCAATATGCAGCCGCCGCCGACGTCCGCGCTGCCCGTGGTGATGGACGTCGATCTGTTCCCGGGCGCCGACAACATGTACCCGGTCCCGCCCGGAAAGACCGAACGCACCCGGGTCTTCCGTTTCCCGATCCCGGGCCGCCTGCTCGCGGCCGGCGGCCACCTGCACGAGTACGGGGCCTACATCCGGCTCGAAGATTCGGTCTCCGGCAAGGTGCTGGTGGATCTGCACCCCGTGTTCGACGCCCAGGGCCACATGCTCGGCATGACCCGGAAGCTCTTCGCGGTCTCAGGCCCCGGTCTGCGGATCGAGGCGAACCACCCCTACCGGCTCATCGCGGCGTACGACAACACCACGAAGGACACGCTGCGCGAAGCCATGGGCGAGCTGATGGCGATCTTCTCCGCCGACGACTTCTCGCAGTGGCCCAAGATGGACTACGCCAACAAGGACCTCTGGGCCGACCTGGCGACCTACGGCATCACCGCACTTCCGGACTCGCTCACCGCCGCCTCCCGCGCCGCGACGGCAGGACGACAGTGATCCGCCGGCGTCTTGCGGCCATCGGCCTCGCCGCGGCGCTCGTGACCCGCGGAGTCGCCGCCCAGGCGCCGAAGCCGGGCGTGACCCTCGACCGGAAGCACCATCGCGTCGTGGTCGTCGCCGGGCCCTTCGATCTGGAGCCGATGCCGCCGATGGAAGGGATGTCGATGGACGCGATGATGCCCGACACCCTGGCGCAGGCGTTCGCCTGGCCCGTCGCGGGGTGGTTCCGGGGGTTCGAGTCCGAAGTGATCGACGGGCAGGGGAACCCGCTCCCGCGCGAGCTGCTGCACCACTTCACCCTCATCAACCTCGACCGCCGTACGCTCTTCGACCCGGTGGCCGAGCGCCTCGCGGCCGCGGGCTTGACCCCGGCCGCCGCGATCGCCCCGCCCTCGGTGGGCGCACCGCTCTCGCCGGGGCAGCGGCTGGCGCTGTACATCATGTGGCATAACGGCGGGACCACGGCGCAGCACGGCGTGTACCTGCGCATCACCCTGCTCTGGGCTCCGTCCAACGAGCAGCCGCGCCCGCTGTCGACCTTTCCGGTCAACCTGGACGTGAACGCCCATTACGGGGAGTCGAATACCTACGACGTGCCTCCGGGACGCCACGCGAAGTCGGCGACCATCACCTTCCCGCTGTCCGGCTGGCTCCTCGCGGCGGGCGGGCATCTCCACGACTACGGCGAGTCGGTGGTCCTGGAGGATGGGCGGACTGGGAAGATCCTCGTCCAGACCCGCGCGGTGGTCGGGGATTCCGGCGAGATCAAGGAGATTCCCTTCCACATCCTCGCGGTCCTGGACCGGGGACTCCGCATCAAGGCGGGGTATCCCTATCGCCTGGTGGCGACGTACAACAACACCAGCCGGGACACCCTGCGGGACGTGATGGGAGAGATGATGGGTCTGTTCGTTCCCGACCACCCCGAGGCGTGGCCCGCGGTGAACTATTCCGACTCGCTCTACCTCGCGGACTTGAAGGGGTATCACGCCGTCGCCTTGCTCCAGCGGACGCCGACCGCCGTCACCTACTAGTCACCTCCGCACACCTGCGGCGAGCCTTCCGCAGCGAAGCCGCAACCGGCTTTTTCTAACTTTCGCCACGATCATCGGTTGGGTTCGCGCCGAACGAGGTATGGGACTTGCCGCCGCATGGATCGAACGGTGGCAGTCGGTTCTCCCTTCACCTGTGGAGGCGCGCCCAATGAAGAAGCCCTTTGTAGAACCCGTGCTGACCGAAGAGGCGTCCCTGGCGGACGTGACCCTGAGCTCCGGCGGTGGGTACGACCTCGGCAAGAACGGCGGCGCCTGAGCCGCCAGGGGACATTCCGATGCGAGGCCGGCGGGGGCTCCCAAGCCTCCGCCGGTCCCCTATCCCGCTCGGCTGATTGTTGGCGCGGCGCCACGCCTTTCGTCGCGCGCCGGCCATACGTGTCACCGTCAGGAATTGAAAAATCCCCAGATTCACCAACGCTTCGTAGCGGGGCCTCCGCCCCCGCCGGGGGCGTGGATCTTGCTGGCATCAGTCGGTAAGCAGGATTCTGTTCGACCCCGAACCGAGGAGGTGCCCGCCGTGAAGAAGCCCTTTGTGGAGCCGACCCTGAATGAAGAGGCCTCCCTGGCCGACGTGACGCTGTCGTCGGGCCCCGGCATCGCTAACTGACCGGGGTAGGGTCTCGCTTTCACCCGCGCGCCAGGCTTCCATGCCTGGCGCGCGCGGCGTTTACCCCCTAGCCATTCCCCCCGTGATCCAACCCGGCATCCACGTCTCGAGCGCCGACCCCGCCCTCGCCGCCGCCGTCCTTCCATGGGTGGCCGCCTTGGAGCTCGACCCTCCCGCCCCGGTGACACTGGAGATCGTCGTCGGCACCCCGGGTCCCGATCCCGGGGAACCGCCGACTTTCAGCCAGCCTCACCTGTCGCTCTGGACCGACCAACGGGGCGCCCGCCTCACGTGGGACGGGGCGCCGGCGGAGGCGCTCCTCCCGGGAACCGAGCGGCGCGCCCGGGTCACGCTCTCACCCGCGGCCCTGGACCGGCTGGACGACTGCTGCCGGGTCTTTCTTCTGGGCGTGGTGATACTCCTGCTCCGCCGCGCGGGATGGCACCACGTGCACGCCGCCACCGCGATCGACCCGAAAGGCCGGGGGTGGCTCTTCGCCGGCAACGCGATGGCGGGGAAGTCGACGACCGCGGCCTGGTGCGCCACCCGCGGGTGGGCCGTGGGGACCGACGATACGGCGTTCCTGGCCGCCGCCGGTTCTCACGTCGAAGTCGTCGCGGCCCGGGGACCGCTCGCCCTGCGTGACGGCGGCAAGGCACTGCTGTCCCGGCCCGACGGCACGCCGCTCCCGTCACGGGGCAAGACCGGGTACCGCCCGGAAGACCTCGGCGGGCGCTGGGCCCCACGGATCAGGCCGGACATCATCGCGTTCTCGGCCGTCGGCTCCGGCGCCACCCACGTCGGCCCGATCAGTCCTCGCGAAACCCTCGCCGCGCTGGTACGATGGTCGGCGTGGGTGCTCTTCGAGCCGTCCCTGGCCGACGAGCACCTCGGCCTGCTTTCGTCTCTCGCGGGCCAGACCCGGAGTCTCCGCCTCACCCTCGGCCCCGACCTCTTCGCCCCGGGAGACCGTCTGATGGAGCTCGTACCGTGACCACGACCTTTCGCCGGCACCCCGATCTGCGACTGGCGGCGCTCGACGGGGAAGGGGTGGTCCTCCACCTGGGATCCCGGAAGTACTTCACCGTGAGTGAAACCGGGGTGGCCATCCTCGACCTGCTCGAGCAACCACGGGCCCTCGATCAGCTCGTCGCCGGGCTGATGGAGCGCTACGACGTCGACGCGGCCCATGCCGATCAGAGCGTGCGCGCGTTCCTGGACCGGTGCCGGAGCGCGGGCCTGATTCTCGAGAGCGAGTCCTGACTCCTCTCCCGGCGTGGCGCTGGCGGGTCCGGGCCCTCCTTCTCACCGCCGTGGTCTCGCCGCTGCTCGAGCTCGTCAGTTTCGCCCGGGTGGCGGAGTGGCTCGCCGGGGATCCGGCCCGGCCCTCGTTCGACGGCGCCGGGTTGGACGACGCCGCGCTGGCCGCCTGGGTGGACCGGATTCAGGCGCGCCTGCCCGGACCGTGGCGTCGCACCTGCCTGCGCCGCTGCGCGGTTCTCTACGCGATGCTGAGAAGGGCCGGCCGGCCGGTGGAGCTCTGGATCGGAGTCCGGCGGGAGGCGCCCGCCACGCCCGTGGTGGCGCACGCCTGGCTCGTCCTGCACGGCGCACCCTATCTCGAGCCGGAGCCGGACCACCCGGCCCGTCACACGCCCATCGCCCACTTCCCGGGCACCGCCCTCCCGTGAGGACGGGCGCGGCCGACCTGTTGCTGGACACACTCGGCCGGTCGGACCAGGAGACGGCCGGCCGCTGGAGCGCCGTGGACACCCGGGGACTCGATCGCCTGGTGACCCACGAAGGCTGCGCCATCTGGCTCTCCCGACGGCTCCGGGAGCTCGGGGCGGAGCCCCCGGCCGAGTTCTCCCGGTGGCTCGACCGGCGGGTTCGCGAAGACACGGCGAAGAACCTGATGGTGGACGCCGAGGCGGACGCGCTCCTGGCCCTCCTGAGCGACCGGGATGTTCCGCACGTCTTCCTGAAGGGCGTGGCCTGGCGGCTGCGGGGCGGATCCCCGCTCGCGGGGGCGCGGCCCCTGCACGACGTGGATGTGCTGGTTCCCGAATCGCGGGCGCCGGACGTGTGGAACGCGCTGGTCGCCCGCGGCTACACGCGGGTCCTGCCCGAAGACCACGGCTTCGTGATCGAGCACCACCTGCCCGCGCTGTTCGCTCCCGGCGGCGTGTCCGTGGAGCTGCACACCTCGACCACGCACCACGGCCGCGCCGCGGACAGCTGGAACCGGATCTGGCCCGGCGCCGTGACGCTCGCGCGTGGCGGCCGGACGACGAAGGTGCCCGCGATGACCGAGATGCTCTGGCAGACGGTGGAGCACGCCGTCCACGACCGGACGTCGGGGTTCCGGCTGCGCCGCTGGCTCGATGCCGTCGTGGCGCTGCGATCCGGAGAACCCATCCGCTGGCCGGACGTCGCCCTCCGCCTCACGACCGGCGAAGTCGCGGATCCCGACGCGGCGCGCGCGTGGCTCGGGGCGGCGGCGGCGTTGGCGGGGGAATCGATACCGGGGGAGGTGGTGGGATCGGTGGCCGCGTTCGGCGTCCGCGGCGCGCTGCGCTGGCGGCTCGCCGTGGCCGCGACGCGGCCCCTCGACAGCCGCGTCGCCATCCCGCTCCTGGAAGAGGGGACGCGGGGCGCACTGGGCTGGCCCTTGTCGCCCAGTGCGCCCCACCGCTCACGCTACGTTCGCGCCCGCCACCGGCTCGCCTCGGCGGCGGCCCGGGCCTGGTACCGCGGCTGGAGCGCGCTGCACCCCCGCTAGAACGTGTACCGCACCGACCCGAACACGGAGCGGGGCTCGCCCGGAGTCACGAACCCGCCCGCCTCCAGCTCCCGGTACGCGTGGTTGAGGATGTTGCGAACCCCCACCTGAAGATCGGCCGCGCCCAGCCGCCAGCCACCGGAGACATGCAGCAAACCGTAGGCGGGACGCTCGACGCCGGGCTCATCGAACGGCGTGTAGGGTCCGAGCACGTTCGTCGACAGCCGGAGCCGCCAGGGGGCCGTCGGCGGTGCGACCTCGAGCGACGCGACCCCGGTGTACTTGGCGGTGTTGAAGACGCGGGCGCCGTTCAAGGTGTCCCCGTCGTCCGTGATCAGCTGCTGGTACTTGGCGCTCGTGAAGGTCCAGTCGCCGGTGAGCCGGACGGCCGGGGCGAGCCGGGCGACGAAGTCCGCCTCCACCCCCTGGCGCCGGCTCTTCCCGCCCGACACGTCGGTCAGCGTGATCGGGTCGAAGGTCTGTTCGTTGCTGACGTCCATCTGAAAGAGGGCCAGGGAGCCGCTCAGATCCCGGGTGTCCACCTTGATGCCGGTCTCGTAGGCCCAGACGGTGATGAAGGGGAGGGTCGGGTCCTCGATCACGCCGTCGGTCTGGCGGAACCCCCGGGAGACGTTGGCGTAGAGGTCGGCGGCCACGGGCAGATGGTACAGCAGTCCCACCTTCGGAGAGAAGATCGACTTGCCGTGGCTCACGGACGTGCCCCCGTCGGGCGTCGATTCATTGTTCTGGAGGTCCAGCCGGCCTCCGAGACTCAGCCGGAAGTGGTAGCCGAGATCCTCGGTGGACTGGAGGAACAGGGCGCCGGACGACTGGTGCGCGGTCGCGAGGACCTGGGCGGAGTCCTCCACGCGGTTCGTGGTGAACCAGTTCGAGTAGCGGGAGTGGGCGTAGCCTTCCTCGGTGCCCACGGTGACTTCGGCCCGCGACAGGTACCAGGTCAGCGCGCTGATGAGGCCGAATCCGTACCGCTGGTCGGCTTCCTCCGTCTGACTGCCGCTTCCCTCGCCGACCGACCCTTCGGGCGGCGTGGTGAGGAACCAGTGAAAGTGCCCCTGGGTGGCGTACACGGTGGTCCGCCACAGGAGCGAGGGGCCGGCGAGGACGCGCAGAGACACCCGCTCCTGGGCGCGGTCCTTGTTGCCCGCGTCCGTGGGGTTGGCGACGCTCTGAAAGAGTCCGGCCTCGAAGGCGCTGTCGGAGAGAAAGCCGGGTGACCGCCAGTGGGTCGTGTAGTACTCCGCGCCCGCGTCGAGCGTCGTACTGCTGGAGAGGGCCTGCACGATGCGGGCGTGGGCCTGCCCGACGTCGTAGCCGCTGTTGGGACGCCAGCCGTCCTCGCGCACGCCGCGCAGGCCGAACACGGCGCCGTCGGTCCCGTGATCGTACCCGGTGAGGATGCCGGCCTCCCCCCGGCCGTAGGACGCGGGGTCGAGCCAGATCGACGTGGCGTTCGTCCGCTCCAGGGTTTGCACGTTCACGACGCCCGAGAACGCGAAGTTGCCGTAGGTGGCGTTCGTGGGACCCTTGAGCACGTCGATGCCGGAGATCGCCTCCGGGAACAGCAGGTTCCAGTCGTTGTACCCCTCGGCGTGGCCGTTGACGGGCTCGTTATTGGGAACGCCGTCAACCCAGAGGGCGATGTCGGTGGAGTGATCGGAGCTGAAGCCGCGCACCGACGCGTCGGACGCGAACCCCGGGCCCTGACCCTGTTCGTGGACGTCGATCCCGCTGGTCTGGCGGATCAGGTCGTAGGCGTCGGTGGCCGGTGTCTGCGCGATGACGGACGGCGTGATCTTCACCGTGCTCGTCGGCTCGTCGCGTTTCTCCGGCGCGGCGGTCACCGTGATGGCTTCCAGCTGAATCGGATGGTGCGTCAGGGTATCACCGTGGGCATGCAGCGTGTCGGTCTGCTGCGCCCGCAACACCAGCGGGACGCACGCGCAGAGCGTGGTCACGCCAAACAGTACTCGCATCATCGGTATCCTCGCACGACGTGCCGGAGCGGGGAGTGCCCGGTCCGGAAGTGAGACGGCCCAAGTTGTGGATGTGGCTCGGC
Source organism: Gemmatimonadales bacterium (assembly GCA_035505915.1). Lineage (GTDB taxonomy): Bacteria > Gemmatimonadota > Gemmatimonadetes > Gemmatimonadales > GWC2-71-9 > 40CM-2-70-7. Next base: position 7,715 of record DATJQI010000071.1, read on the forward strand.
AACTAGGCGAGGCGCGGAGGACCGATCGGGAAGGGAAGCCGGCGGGACGCGGCGGGCGTCGGGGCGGCCGGAACGTCGGTGGAGCGGGCGGCGTCCGTGATGGCGGCGGTGAGGCCGGACACGGGGGCCGCCAGCACCGCGAGCACGGGACAGGACCCGCAGACCCCGACGCAGCACGACGCGTCCGAGTGGTGATGGCCGCCCGGGTGCTGCATGTCTTCACACTGCCCGTGCTGATGCGCCGCCTGGCCCAGCATCGCCGCGGGCATCGTGGCGGGGTACGCCAGGAGCGCCAGGGCGAGCAGGACGGCGAGAACGGGCGAGCGGCGCGTGGGCATCGTGACGCCAATGATCTCGCCGAGGCGGGCGCTGGCGCAACCCCCGAGGCGCCGTATAGACTGCAGGCTTCTCGTAAGCAGGCTCCTTCCGGGAGGGTTCGGGTGGCGGGTGCAACCGGTTCCAAGGTGGACTATCAGGGCGGTCGCTGGGTCGTTCCGGACCACGCCATCATTCCATTCATCGAGGGGGACGGGACCGGGCCCGACATCTGGCGGGCGGCCCGCCGGGTGCTCGACGCGGCCGTCGCCAAAGCGTTCGGCGGCAAGCGCTCGATCGTCTGGAAGGAGGTCCTGGCGGGAGAAAAAGCCTTCCAGGCCACCGGAAGCTGGCTCCCCGACGACACGCTGGCCGTCATCCGGGAGCACCGGATCGCGATCAAGGGGCCCCTCACCACACCGGTCGGTGGCGGGATGCGTTCCCTCAACGTCGCGCTCCGCCAGCTCCTCGACCTGTACGCCTGCGTCCGCCCGGTGCGCTGGTTCGCGGGCGTGCCCGCGCCGGTCCGCGAGCCGCAGAAGCTCGACGTCGTGATCTTCCGCGAAAACATCGAGGACGTCTACGCCGGCATCGAGTTCGAGGCCGGGAGCGAAAAGGCGGACCGGCTGCGGGACTTCCTCATCGACACGCTGGGCGTGAAGACGCTCCGCCAGGGCTCGGCCATCGGCGTGAAGCCGATGTCCAAGTTCGGGTCCCAGCGCCTCGTGGTGAAAGCCATTCAATACGCCATCGACCACCAGCGGCCGTCGGTGACCCTCGTGCACAAGGGGAACATCCAGAAGTTCACCGAGGGTGCGTTTCGCGATTGGGGCTATCAGGTCGCGAAAGAACGCTTCGGCGGACAGACCGTCACCGAAGCCGAGGGAGGCGGGAAGCGGGAAGCGGGAAAAGTGCTGATCAAGGACCGCATCGCGGACGCGATGTTCCAGCAGGTCCTGCTCCGTCCCGACGAATACTCGGTGCTCGCGACTCCCAACCTGAACGGCGACTACCTGTCGGACGCCTGCGCCGCGCAGGTGGGCGGGCTGGGGATGGCCCCGGGCGCCAACATCGGGGACGGATACGCCGTCTTCGAGGCCACGCACGGCACCGCGCCCAAATACGCCGGCCAGGACAAGGTGAACCCCGGCAGCGTGATCCTCTCCGGCGTGATGCTGCTCGAGGAAATGGGCTGGACGCCGGCCGCCCGCGCCATCGTCGGCGGAATCGAGGGCGCCCTCGGCGCCAAACGCGTCACCTACGACCTGGCCCGGCAGATGCCGGGCGCCACCGAGGTTTCCACGTCCGCGTTCGCCGACGCGATCATCGAGCATCTGACATGAAGAGCACCGCCGTCACCACGCCCGCCGCGCAGGTCGAGACGCCGCTCCTCGCGGTCGTCGTCGCGCAGGGCACCGCGCTCCCGCCCTCGCTCGCCGACCTGGACCGGCTCGCGGGCGGAACTCCCGCCCGCGCCTACGCGAGCGGCGACTACAAGGGCAAGAAGGACGAGATCGCCCTCTTCTACGGCACGGGCGTCACCCAGCGCGTGATCCTGGTCGGCGTCGGCAAGGCCGCGGATGTCACCCGCTCGACCCTCCGCCGCGCCGCCGCGGTGGCGGGGAAGCGCGCCCGGGCCATCGGCGTGCCGCGCTTCGCGCTGACGGTGGCGCCCGAGGCCCGGAACGGCGTCCCCGCCAAAGATCTGGGACAGGTGCTGATCGAAGGCGCGGCACACGGGTCCTGGGCCTTCACCGAGATGAAGCGGCCGCCGGAAGAGCCGCGGGTGGAAGTCGAGGACGTCACGCTCCTCACCACGGCGGCCGACCAGAAGGATTTCGAGGCCGGCCGGACCGTCGGCGCGGCGATCGCGGAGGGCGGCCGGCTCACGCGCTGGCTCCAGATGCTGCCCGGAAACCGCTGCACGCCGACGTTCCTGGGCAACCAGGCCCGCGACCTCGCGCAGCGCTACGGCATGACCGCGACCGTGCTCGACCTGGCCGCCATCAAGAAGGAAGGGATGGGCGCGCTGCTCGCCGTGTCCCAGGGCTCGGTGGAGGAGCCCCGGTTCATCGTGATCGAGTACCGAGGAGGCGGTGCGACGGCGCCGGTGGTCCTGGTGGGGAAGGGCGTCACCTTCGATTCCGGCGGCATCTCCATCAAGCCGGCGGCCAACATGGAGGACATGAAGTTCGACATGTCCGGCGCGGCCGCCGTCCTCGGCACTCTGGAGGCGATCGGCCGGCTCAAGCCCGCGCTCAACGTCGTCGGCGTCATCCCCAGCACGGAGAACCTGCCCTCCGGCACCGCGGTCAAGCCCGGGGACGTGATTACGAGCCACTTCGGGAAGACCATCGAAGTGATCAATACGGATGCGGAGGGTCGGCTCATCCTCTGTGACGCGCTCTCCTACGTGCGGCGGCTCAAGCCCGCCGCGGTGATCGACGCCGCGACCCTCACCGGGGCCGTCGTGGTCGCGCTGGGACAGGTGGCCACGGGAGCCATGGGCAACGACGAGGCGCTCCTGGCCGAGGTGCAGGCCGCGGGAGAGCGCGCGGGCGAGCGGTGCTGGCCGCTCCCGCTGTGGGACGACTACCGGGACATCCTCAAGTCCGAGATCGCGGACGTGAAGAACTCCGGGGGCCGCGGGGCGGGCACTATCGCGGGCGGGTGGTTCCTTAAGGAATTCGTCGAGGGCTACCCCTGGGTCCATCTCGACATCGCCGGCACCGCCTACACCGAGAGCGACGGGCCCCACCAGACCCGGGGCCCCACCGGAGTGGGTGTCCGCCTCTTCTCCGAGTTCGTATTACGACGGGCCGGCGCGTAAACCGGAGCGCCGTACTCGTTCTGGTCGCGCTGTTCGCTTCGGCGCCGCTCACCGCCCAGAGCGATACCACCGCGCGTCCCGCCCCTCCTCCCGTTCCCGCGCCCGGCCAGCCGCCACGCGTGCCGGGAGACACCACGCCGCGGGACACCGCGGCCGTGAAGGACACCACGCCTCGCGACACCGTCCCGCACTACCTCCCGGTGTTTCCGGCGTCCACGGCGCCAGGGCCGCTCCCGCGGGGTGACCGCTTCGTCTTCCCGCACGATTCCCTCGTCTATTCCAACATCATCACGCTTTCGGACCTCCTGAACCACATCCCGGGCGTGTTCGTCGTGCGGGGCGGCGGGTACGGCGCCGCCGAGCCGGTCCTGTACGCGGGTCGGGGACCCGCCGGGCTCGAGGTGTATCTCGACGGCGTCCCCTACGTACCGCTGGGCCGGGATTCGGTCTGGCTCGATCCGGCCCGCATTCCGCTCGGCCCCATCGAACGGGTGGAAGTGGTGGTGCTGCCCGGCAGCCTGCGCGTCTACCTGGTCACGGCGCGCCAGCGCTCGACCTTCGCGACGAGCGAGGTGGACGTGAAGACCGGGCAGTTCTCCACCACGGGCTACCGCGGCGGCTTCGCCAAACGATGGCTGTCGGGTTTGGGGATGGCGGTCGGGGCGGACTACAGCAACACCAACGGAGACCCGGAGACCACCACGACCCCGTTCAACTCGGTGGACCTCTGGCTCAAGGGCGAGTACATCCCGACCGGCCGGCTGGGGGTGGCATACCAGTTGATCGGCTCGACCTGGGACCGCGACGGGGCCGGCGCTCCGGTCGGCATCGTGGACGCGTGGAAGGAGAAGCGGACCGACGCGATGTTCCGCGCCTTCTATGCCACCCGGGACGACGGGCTCGGCTTCCGGGCGCAGGCCGCGCTCTCCTCCACCACCGCGAGCGGAGACACCGCGGTCCGCGATCGGTCGATGCGGCAGGGGCAGTTCGACCTCTCGGAGACCACCGGGCGGGCGAGCGCCGGCTTCACCGCCACGCTCTCGGACCGGACGTGGCCGCTGCGGCTCGACGCGCACGCGGGATGGATGCCGCTGCCGTGGGTGACGGTCGCGATGGACGGACGCCATTCAGCCTACCGGGGGGGGCGGCACGGCAGCCGCGCGCACGCCGCCCTGGGTCTGGTCCTGCCCCTCGGCTTCTCGATGCACGGCGACGCGGCCTGGGCCAAGGACCTGCAGGCCCCGGCGCTGGCACAGGATTCGGTGCGGCGGACCGTCGACGTGTCCGGGGGCATCCGGTGGGAAAGTCGCTTCGCCTCGATCGAGGTCGGCGGAGCGCGGCTCGACCCCTTCAAGCCGATCGGCTTCGCCGAGGGGATCGCGCCGGTGACGGCGCTGTCCCCGGTGCCGCGCACGACGGTGGCCACCCTCCAGGCCTCGCTCAGGCCCTATCCGGGGTTCACGCTGTCCGGCTGGTACTACCAGCCCACGGTGGGGGACGCGGACTTCATGCCCCCGAACCACTCCCGCGTCTCCCTCACCTTCGATTCCAAGTTCTGGCGGGTGTTTCGAAGCGGCATCTTCGAGCTGCGCGCGGAATACGCGGCCGAGTCCTGGAGCCGCTCCCCTCTGGGCGGTCTCGACTCGGCGGGTGGACTGCCGCTGCGGCCGGCGAGCTTTACCGAAACCAACCTGGAAATGCGCATCGCCGGCGTCGTGGTCTTTTGGCAGATCCGTAACAACAACTACATGAAGTCCTCCTACGTTCTGGGTGCGGACTATCCCAAGAACTCTCAGGTGTACGGCGTCCGCTGGACCTTCAACAACTGACCCCGCGCGGGTAGCTTTCAAGACTGTGCCGCGAAGCATGACGGGATTCGGCTCCGCCGACGGGGACGTGGCGGGAGGACGGCTGCGGGTGGACATCCGCACCGTCAATCACCGCTACTTCAATCCCCAGCTGAAGCTTCCCGGGGAGCTCGCCGCCGTGGAAGGCGAGCTGCGGGAGCGTCTCCGGCAGCTCCTCGACCGCGGCCACGTGGCCGTGTCGGCGCGCTGGATCGAGCCGCCCGCCGGAGTGGACGGCGTCACCGTCGACCTGGACCGTGCCCGCGCGGTGGTCAACGCCATGCGCGACTTGAAAAAGAAGCTCCGGCTGAAGGGCGAGCCGGACGTCGGCCTGGTCGCCCGTCACCCCGAGGTGCTGCGCTCGGGGGGGAACGGTGCTCCGGAGGTCGAGTGGTCGGAGATCCGTCCGGTGGTGGAGGCGGCGGCCCGTGAGGTGCTGGCCATGCGGGAGCGCGAAGGCCGTGCGCTGGCCCAGGATCTCCTTGGCCGACTCGAGGCGCTGGAGGCCGGGGCCGCCAAGGTCGAAGCGCGTGCGCCCCAGCGGCTCACCGCGGAGCTGGCCCGCCTGAAGCTGGCGGTGGCGGAGCTGGCGGCGGGGGTCCGGGTGGACGAGCAGCGGCTGGCGCTCGAGGTCGCGCTGATGGCGGACCGCGTGGACATCACGGAGGAACTGGTCCGGTTCCGGACGCACGTCGCCGCGTGCCGCGAAGCGCTGGGGGGGACGACGGCGGCCGGCAAGCAGCTCGGGTTCCTGGCCCAGGAGCTCCTCCGTGAAGTGAATACGATGGGCTCCAAGGCCAACGACGCGGAGATCACTCAGGCCGTGATCGCGATGAAGGGCGAGCTGGAGCGGTTCCGGGAGCAGCTCGAGAATCTCGAGTGACTCCCCGGGTCGTGGTGCTGTCGTCTCCTTCGGGCGGCGGCAAGACGACGATCGCGCAGCAGCTGATCACCACCTGGCCCGGCGAGTTCGGGTACTCGGTGTCGGCCACCACGCGGGCGCCGCGGGCCGGGGAAGTCGAAGGGCAGGCGTACCACTTCCTGAGCCGCGCCGAATTCGATGCCCGCGTGGCGCGGGGCGACTTTCTCGAGTGGGCGGAGTACGCGGGCGAGCGGTACGGCACCCTGAAGGCGGAGGTCGACCGGGTGCTCGCGGCGGGGCGGCACGTCGTGCTGGACATCGAGATCCAGGGCGCGCGGTCGATCCGGCGGGCTTACCCGCACCCCGCCTCCGTCGCCATCTTCATCCTCCCGCCCTCCGCGGCGGCGCTGGTCAGCCGGCTGACGTTCCGGCGGACCGACCGGATCGGGAAGATCCGGGAGCGGCTCGAGATCGCGCGGGGCGAGGTGCTGGAGTCGAAGGATTACGATTACGTCGTGGTGAACGACCAGCTCGATCTCGCGGTCCGGGCGGTCGCCGGCATCGCGCGCGGCGAGCCGGGCCTGCCGGCCCGGCCGGCGACGTATCAGGCGTTGGTGGACGAATTTCTGACTGGACTCACGGAAGCCCTGGAGCAGAACGGGGCCGAATAAGGAGCAGGGCAATGCGGATCATCACCCCGTCGGAAGTCGCCGATCAGACCCAGAACAAGTATCTGGGCGTCCTGGTGGCGGCGAAGTTCGCCCGGTTCGTGAACGAGTTCCCCCGCGACCGTTCGGTGGAGTTCGAGGAGAAGCTCACGACGCGGGCCCTGCAGGAGCTGGTGCAGGGGCACCTGCAGTACAAGCTGGTGCGGCGGCGGCGGTCGGAGGGCTGATGCGCCTCGCCGGCCGCCACGTCGTGCTCGGCGTGTCGGGCGGAATCGCCTGCTACAAGAGCTGCACACTCGCCCGGCGCCTCACCGAGGACGGCGCCCGCGTGGACGTGGTGATGACGGCGGCGGCCACGGAGTTCGTCCGCCCGCTCACCTTCGAAGCCCTCACCGGCCGCAGAGTGGTCACCTCGCTCTGGGAGCCGGGCCGCGCGCTGGCCCACATCGAGCTCGCCAAGCATCCCGACCTGGTCGTCGTCGCCCCGGCCACGGCCCAGCTGTTGGCCCGGGCCGCGCAGGGCCTGGCCGACGACTTTCTCACCTCCGTCCTCGTGGCCCGCAGCGCTCCGATCCTCGCCGCGCCCGCGATGAACGACGCGATGTACGCCCACCCCGCCACTCAGGCGAACCTCCGCACCCTCCGGGAGCGGGGCTGGCACGTCGTGGGACCGGAGATCGGTGCTCTGGCGGAAGGGCCCAGCGAACGCCCGGGGCGGATGAGCGAGCCCGAGGCCATTCTCGCCGAGGTCCGCCGCCTGCTGGCTCCGACCGGCCCCTGGCGCGGGCGCCACGTGGTGGTGACCGCCGGACCCACCCGGGAGCATCTCGACCCGGTCCGCGTGATCACGAACCCGTCGTCGGGCCGGATGGGGTTCGCCCTGGCCGAAGCGGCGCTCGACCGCGGTGCGGCGGTGACGCTGGTGACCGGTCCGACCGATCTCCCGCCCCCCGCCGGCGCGACCGTGGTCCGCATCGAATCGACCGAAGACCTGAAACGCGAGGTCCAGCGGGTGCTGAGTGGCGCCTCGGCGCTCTTCATGGCCGCCGCCCCCGCGGACTTCCGCCCGGCCGCCGCGGCCAAGACCAAGCGCCCGCGCGCCAAGGGCGCGCTGACCCTCGCGCTCGCGCCCACACCCGACGTGCTGGCGTCCCTCAAGCGGCCGCCGGGGTGCCTGATGGTCGGGTTCGCGCTCGAGACCGGCGACGGTCTGAAACACGCCGAGCGGAAGCTGAAGGAGAAGAAGCTGGATGCCATCGTGCTCAACGACGCACTCGAGCCCGGGGCCGGCTTCGAGGTGAGCACCAACAAGGTGACCATCCTGATCCGGGACGGAGAGCGAGTGGCCCTGCCGCTCCTGTCCAAGCGTGAGGTCGCGGAGCGGATCCTCGACGCCGTGACGTCGCGGCTCCCGTGACCGATCCCCGGGCGCTCGCCCGAGCCTACCTCGAGCAGCAGCAGGCGCTGGGGACGGATGCGGTGGTGCTGCCGCAGCAACAGGACATCCCCCCTTCGGGGACCCCGAGCTTACGCCCGGGGCTAGTGAAGCCCCCCCCACCAGAGCCACAACTAGCCCCGGGCGTCAGCCCGGGGTCACCGAGCACCGGGGGAAGCGACACCCCCATGCCCCCCGCCGGGCTCATCTACGACCCGCCCTCCGGCGACCTGTTCACGAAGGATCCCATCCGCGAAGCCGCGTCGCTCGCGGCCGTCGCGAAGCTCATCGCCTCCTGCGAGAAGTGCCGCCTGTGCGAGACCCGCGCCCACACGGTGCCCGGCGAAGGGCCGGAGAACGCGCGGCTGGTGGTGGTGGGAGAGGGGCCGGGACGAACCGAAGATGAAACGGGGCGCCCGTTCGTGGGGCAGGCCGGTGATCTCCTGACGAAGATCCTGGCGGCGATCGATCTGCCGCGCGACCAGGTGTACATCTGCAATATCGTGAAGTGCCGGCCGCCCGAGAATCGGACGCCGCAATACGACGAAGTCGCCTCCTGCCTGCCGTACCTGTGGCGCCAAATCGAGCTGGTCCGTCCCAAGGTGATTCTCGCCATGGGGGGGACCGCCGCGCAGAGCCTGCTGGACGCCAAGTCGGCCCTAGGCGCCATGCGGAATCGCGTGCATCGTTTCCGGGGTATTCCGGTGGTGGTTACCTATCACCCCGCCGCGCTCCTCCGCAACCCGAACTGGAAGAAACCGACCTGGGATGACGTCCGCTTCGCCCGCCGTCTCCTCGACGCCTGACCGCACCTTCGGCGGCCGCCAGCCGCCCTGGAGCAACGAAGCCGAGCAGGCCGTGCTCTGCGCCATGATGCTGTCGCAGGACGCCGCCCTGCAGGCCGTCGAGGTCCTGGACGACACGATGTTCTATCGCGAGGCCCACCGCGTGCTGTTCCGCGCCATGGGGAGCCTCACGGAGAAGCGCGAGGTCATCGACCCGGTCACCCTGGGCGAGGAGCTGACCCGCCGGGGTGATCTCGACCGCATCGGCGGCATGGAGTACGTCGGCGCGCTGATCGACGTGGTGCCCACCGCCGCCAACGTCACCTATCACGCCCGGATCGTCCGCGACAAGGCGGTGCTCCGCCGGCTGGTCGAGGCCGCCACCGAGATCATCCAGGACGTCTATGACTCGGGGGCGGAGTCGGGCGAAGTCCTCGACAACGCCGAGCACCGGGTCTTCCAGGTGGCGCAGCTCCGCCGGTCGGAGGAGTTCAGCCGCCTGAAGGAGCTGGTCTGGCCCGCGATGGAGCGGATCGAGCAGCTCCAGGCGGGCGCCGGCGCGGTGACCGGGGTTCCGTCCGGCTTCGTGGACCTGGACCGCCTCACCGCCGGGTTCCAGAAGGCCGACCTGGTGATCATCGCGGCCCGGCCCTCGATGGGGAAGACGGCCCTGGTGCTGAACGTGGTGCAGCACGCCGCCATCGAGCACAACGTCGGCGTGGCCATCTTCTCGCTCGAAATGTCCAAGGACGCGCTGGTGCAGCGGCTCCTCTGCTCGGAGGGGCTGGTGGACGCCCAGCGGCTGCGGCGCGGCGCCCTGCGCGACGACGATTATCCCAAGCTCGCCCGCGCCGCGGGGCTCCTGGGCACCGCCCCCATCTGGATCGACGACTCCGCCTCGCTCACCCCGCTCGCGATGCGCTCCAAGGCCCGGCGCCTCAAGGCCGAGCACGACATCGGGCTGGTGGTGGTGGACTACCTCCAGCTGATGCAGGGACCGACCAACGTCGAGAGCCGCCAGCAGGAGATCTCCTACATCTCGCGAGCCCTCAAGGGGCTCGCCAAGGAGCTCAACGTCCCGGTGCTCGCCCTCTCGCAGCTGTCGCGCGCGCCGGAGCAGCGGGGCGGGGAGCACCGCCGGCCGCAGCTCTCGGATCTCCGCGAGTCCGGGGCCATCGAGCAGGACGCCGACCTGGTCTGCTTCATCTACCGGCAGGAGTTCTACGACGGCGCCGTGGACCCGAAGACCGACGAGAACATCGAGGGGCTGGCCGAGCTGATCGTCGGGAAGCAGCGGAACGGGCCCACCGGGACGATCAAGCTCTACTTCAAGAAGGAATACACGCGGTTCGACAACTACACGGAGCGCGGCGCGCCCCCCGAGACGCTGGGTGGCTAAGGCGCGTTCGGTGTTCCGCTGCACGGAGTGCGGTGCCGAACAGCCGAAGTGGGCCGGCCGGTGCGACGCGTGCGGCGCGTGGAACTCGCTGAGTGAAGAGCCGGTGACGGAAAAGCGGCGGCAGGCGGCGGACGTCCGGGGGCAGCGGGCGCTCCTGGCAGGCCCGCCCCCGACACGGCTGGGCGACGTCGCGAGCACGTCCCGGACGCGCTGGAAGACCGGACTCGCCGAGTTGGACTTCGTGCTCGGCGGCGGCATCGTGCCCGGGTCCCTGGTCCTCGTCGGCGGGGAGCCGGGCATCGGCAAGTCCACGCTCCTCCTCCAGGCGGCCGCGAAGCTCGAGCAGGGCGGGATCCGGACCCTGTACGTGTCGGGGGAGGAGTCGCCGGATCAGCTCCGCCTCCGCGCCGACCGCCTCGGCGCCGACGCCCACGCCGTCCACGCCCTCGGCGAGACCCGGCTCGAGTCCATCGTCGCGCACGCCGCCAACCTCGGCGCGAAGGTGGTGTTCCTCGACTCGATCCAGACGACCTACACGGACGAGCTCGACGGCGCGCCCGGCAACGTCGGGCAGGTCCGGGAATGCGCGGCCCGCATGATGCGGTTCGCGAAGGACCAGGGGCCCGCCGTCATCCTGGTGGGGCACGTGACCAAGGGCGGGGGCATCGCGGGGCCGCGCACCCTCGAGCACATCGTCGACACCGTCCTCTACTTCGAAGGCGAAGCGACCCTCGACCACCGCATTCTGCGCGCGGTCAAGAACCGGTTCGGCTCGGTGGACGAGATCGGCGTGTTCCGGATGACCACCGCCGGGCTCGAGCCGGTGCCCGATCCGGCGGCGCTGTTCCTGGCGGGACGGCAGACCGGGGTGTCCGGCTCCGCCGTCACCGCGCTGATGGAAGGGACGCGGCCGCTCCTGGTCGAGATCCAGGCGCTCGCCTCCAAGGCGGGCTTCGGCACGCCGCAGCGCGTCGCCAACGGTTTCGACCAGCGGCGCCTGGCGGTCCTGCTCGCCGTTCTCGAGCGCCGCGGCGGGTTGCCGTTCTCCGACCTCGACGTCTTCGTGAACGTGACCGGCGGCGTGCGGCTCATCGAGCCCTCCACCGACCTGGCCGTGACCGCGGCGCTGGTCTCGAGCATCCACGACCGCCCGGCGCCCGCCGACGCGCTGTTCCTCGGCGAGGTGGGACTCGGCGGGGAGATCCGCCCGGTGGCCGGCGTCGAGCGGAGGCTCGTCGAGGCCGGCCGTCAGGGGTTCCGCCGCGCGTTCCTCTCCGCCCGCTCCCGCATCCGCGTGGAGGGGCTCGATGTCGTCGGCCTGGAGCACATCGGTGAGCTCGCCCGCCGCCTCGCCGCCTGACGTCGGCGTGGTCGTGGTGGGGGCGGGCGCCGGCGTCCGAGCCGGACCCGGAGAGCCCAAGCAGTTCCGCCCCATCCTCGGCGTACCGATGCTCCTCCGCGCGCTCCGGCCGTTCACGTCCCATCCCGACGTGGCCCACGTGGTGGCGGTTTTGCCGCGCGCGTTCGCGGAGCACCCCCCCGAATGGCTCGCCAAGCTGGTCGGGGAGCGCCTGGGCCTCGCGGCGGGAGGGGAGACCCGGATCGAGTCGGTCCGGGCCGGCGTGGGCGCGCTCCCGCGCTCCTGCGCGTTCATCCTGGTCCATGACGCCGCCCGGCCTTTTCCCAGCCGGGCCACCATCGACGCGGTGATCGCCCGCGCCCGGGGCGGCGTGGGCGCGGTCGCGGCAGTCCCGCTCTCCGACACCGTGAAGGAGGTCGCCGGCGAGGGCCGCGTGGCGCGGACCATTCCCCGCGAGCGCCTGTGGCGGGCGCAGACCCCGCAGGGCTTTCCCCGGGACATGCTCGTCGAGGCCCTCCACCGGCTCCCCGCCGGCGATCCGGTGCCCACGGACGACGGCGAGCTGTGCGAGCGCGCCGGGTTCCCCGTAGACGTCGTGCCGGACACGCCGCATAACTTCAAGGTGACCACCTCCGACGATTTCCGGATCGCCGACGCCCTGGCCCGTGAGCTGCGATGACCGGCGTGGTGCCCTTCGACACCCCGGAGCGCGCCGCCCGCTCGACGCCCCAGGTCGTCTCGCATCTGCGCGCCGGCAAGCTGCTCGCCTATCCCACGGAGACGGTCTACGGGCTGGGGTCCCTCGCGCGGCCCGCTCCCGTGGCCGCCCTGGCCCGGCTCAAGGGACGCGAACCGGGAAAGCCGTTCCTTCTCCTCGTGAGCCACCGGGCCATGGCCGAAGCGCAGGGCCTCGCGTTCAATCCGGCGGCGGACGCGATGGCGCGCGCCTTCTGGCCCGGGCCGCTCACCCTGGTCCTCCCGGGCGGCGGCGGACGCCTGCCGGATCTCTTGCGCGGACCCGAGGGCGGGATCGCCGTCCGATGGACCGCCCACCCCTTGATCGCCGCGCTCGTGGCCGCGCTCGATGAGCCGCTGACGTCGACGTCGGCCAACCTGCCCGGCCAGCCCCCCGCGCCCGGCGCGGACGCCATCGTGCGGGACTTCGCGCCGGCGGTGAACGACGGGACGCTCCTGGTGGCGGACGGCGGCGTGCTGGGGAACCGGCCGCCGTCGACCGTGGTTGACTGCACGAGGCCCACGGCCCGCCTGGTCCGCCCCGGCGCCGTGTCGCAGGCGGAGCTCCGGGCCGCCGTGGGACGTCTCGCGCCATGAGCAAGCGCATCCTGCTCGTCTGCACCGGGAACATCTGCCGCAGCCCCCTGGCCTCGGCGCTCTTGTCCAAGGCCCTCAAGGACCGCGACCTCGACGGCGTGGAAGTCTCGTCGGCGGGGACCGGGGCGTGGGACGGAGCGCCCGCTTCCGAGGGCGCGTACCTGGTCGCTCTCGAGCGGGGGCTCGACCTCTCGAGCCATCGCGCCCGCCTCTTGACCCGGGAGCTCGTCGAAGGATCCGATCTCATCCTGACCATGGCCCGCCATCACCGGGCCCGCGTCGATGAGCTGGGCGGCGACGGCCGCGTCTTCGTCCTGGGCGAGTTCGCCGGGCGCGCCGGCTCCGACGCCGAGGTGAGCGATCCGTTCGGGGGAGACCTGGAGGTCTACCGCGAAACCTGCGCCGAGCTGGAAGCGCTGATCACGGCGGTGGTCGAGCGTCTGGCCCGGGAGGCGGCCGGTGGCTCACCCCGCTGAGCCGCGCGTCCTCGCCATCCTGGGAGATCCCGTCTCCCATTCCCTTTCTCCCGCGATGCACAACGCCGCGATGCGCGCCCTCGGCATTCCGGGGGCCTACGTCGGGCTGAAGACTCCCGCCGCCTCGCTCGCGACCGTCCTGTCCGCGCTGACCGCGGTGGGCGCGGCCGGCAACGTCACCGTCCCGCACAAGGAAGCGGCCGCGGGGCACGTGGCGCGGAAAACGGATACCTGCGAACGCACGGGCGCGTGCAATACGTTCTGGGTGGAGCAGGGGACGCTCGTGGGAGACAATACCGACGTGGCCGGAATCGGCGCGGCGCTGGCGCGGCTGGGCGTCGGGCGCGGGGGCCGCTGGCTCGTCCTGGGGACCGGCGGCTCGGCCCGGGCGGTGGCGGCCGCCGCGGCGGACGCCGGCGCCATCCTCCACGTCCGGTCCCGCCGAGCCGAGACCGCCCGCCGCTTCGTCGCGTGGGCGCGCGAGCGGCTGGCCCTCGAGGCGCGCGAAGCCGCGGACGACGCGGCCGACGTGGTGATCAACGCCACGCCGCTCGGCCTCAAGGATCAGGACCCGCCGCCGCTCGACCCGAAGCGCGTAGACCGGGGCGCCGTGGTGCTCGATCTGGTGTACCGGCGCGGCGGAACGGCGTGGACGCGAAGCCTGGAAACGGGGCGGCGGGTGGCGGACGGGCGGGAGATGCTGGTCGCCCAGGGGGCCGCCGCCTTCGAGCGATTCTTTCCCGGGGTCCGGGCCCCGGTGGAGGTGATGCGCGCCGCCGTGGAGCGCGCGCTCCGTGCGTAGCGCCCTCGCCCAGCTGTTCCTGCCCGCCGAGTGCCTGCTCTGTCACGGCCTGCTGCCGTTCGCCCGCGCCGCTGATCTGGTCTGTCCCGTCTGCCGCCACCGGTGGCGCGCCGTGCGCCCGCCCTGGTGCGAGCGGTGCGGCCAGCCCGAGCCGCACTTCGGACCCTGCCGTTTGTGCGCCGAGTGGCCACCCGAGATCGAGCAGGTGCGGTCGGCGGTCTGGCTGGACGGGCCCGCCCGGCAGGCCGTCCACGCGCTCAAGTACGGCGGCCTGCCGCGGATCGCCGCGGACCTCGCGGCGGTGATGGCCCGCCATCTGCCCGATCCGGACCCCGGTGCCGTGCTCGTGCCGGTGCCGCTCGGCGCCCGCCGACTGAAGCACCGCGGCTACAATCAGAGCGAGGTGCTCGCGCGGGCCCTGGCGGCGCGCTGGGGCCGGCGCGTGCGCGCCGATCTGCTGTCGCGCGTTCGCGAGACGGCAACCCAGACCACGTTGACACCGGCGGCGCGTCTGGCGAACGTGGCGGGAGCGTTTCAAACGCGGAACGCGGAGGGGGGAGCGCGGAACGGTTCCGCGTTTCGAGTTCCGACTTCCGCGTTCATTCTGATTGACGATGTGTTTACGACCGGCGCGACCATCGCTTCGGCAGCCCGAGCGCTGGCGCACGCCGGCGCCACTCGGATCCTGGCCGTCACGTTCGGCCGGGCCGTCATCCCCGACTTCACGTAGGAGCGCGAACCATGGCAGTGCGGGTCGGCATCAACGGGTTCGGCCGGATCGGCCGCAATGTCCTGCGGGCGGCCACGATGGCCAAGGCCACCGGCATCGAAATCGTCGGCGTCAACGACATCACCGACACCAAGACGCTGGCCCACCTGCTCAAGTACGACTCGGTCCACGGCCGCTTCCCCGGCTCCGTCGAGGCCGGCGCCGACTCGCTGGTGGTGAACGGGAAGGAGATCAAGGTCTCCGCCATCAAGGAGCCGGAGAAGCTTCCTTGGAAGGACCTCGGCGTGCAGCTGGTGCTCGAGAGCACCGGGCGGTTCACCGATCGGGACAATGCCGCGAAGCATCTGGCCGCCGGCGCCAAGAAAGTGGTGATCTCCGCGCCGGCCAAGGGGGAGGACATCACCATCGTGATGGGGGTGAACCATCAGAAGTACGACCCCGCCAAGCACCACATCATTTCGAACGCGTCCTGCACCACCAACTGCCTCGTTCCGGTGGTGAAGGTGATTCTCGACAACTGGGGCTTCGTGCACGGATTCATGACCACGGTGCACAGCTACACCAACGACCAGCAGATCCTGGACCTGCCCCACAAGGACCTGCGGCGGGCCCGCGCGGCCGCCCTGTCCATCATCCCCACCACCACCGGCGCCGCCAAGGCCACGAGCCTCGTCATCCCCGAGGTGAAGGGGAAGATCGACGGCATCTCCCTCCGCGTTCCCACGCCCGACGTCTCGGTGGTGGAGCTGATCGCGGATGTGTCCAGGCCGACCACGGTGGACGAGGTGAACCGGGCCTTCAAGGCCGCCGCGGCCGGCGCCCTGAAGGGCATCCTCGAGGTGTCGGACGAGCCGCTCGTGTCGCACGACTACATCGGATCGCTCCTGTCGAGCGTCGTGGACTCGGCGTCGACCGCCGTCATCGACGGGACGCTGCTGCACGTGACGTCCTGGTACGACAACGAAATGGGCTACTCCGCGCGCTGCGTGGATCTGCTGTCGCTGCTCGGATCGAAGCAGTGAGCAAACGGACGTTGGGCGACCTCCCCAAGGAGGCGCTCGACGGCAAGCGGGCCCTCGTGCGGGTCGATTTCAACGTCCCGCTCAAGAACGGCGTCGTCACCGACGACACGCGCATCCGCGCCGCCCTGCCCACCATCACGTACCTGCGGGAGCGCGGCGCCCGCGTGGTCCTCCTGTCGCATCTGGGGCGTCCGAAAGGGGGTCCGGATCCGCAGTACTCCCTCAAGCAGATCGTGCCCACGCTCGAGAAGCTCCTGGGCGTGCCGGTGGAGTTCATTCCGGAGCTCACGGCCGGTGTCGCGGTCACCAAGCGGCTGCCGCGCGGCGGCGTCGCGCTGGTCGAGAACACCCGGTTCTGGCCCGGAGAGGAGAAGAACGATCCCGAGCTCGCCCGGCAGCTCGCCGCGCTCGGAGACTTCTATGTGAACGACGCTTTCGGGTCGGCGCACCGGGCGCACGCGTCCACCGAGGCGGTGGCGCACATCCTCAAGCCCGCCGTCGCCGGGTTCCTGATGCAGAAGGAGCTGCAGTACCTGGGGGACGCCCTGGCGGCCCCCAAACACCCGTTCGTCGCGGTGCTCGGCGGCGCGAAGGTCTCGGGCAAGATCGATGTGATCGAAGCCCTGCTGCCGCGGGTCGACGAAGTCCTCATCGGCGGCGCGATGGCCTGCACCTTCTTCGCCGCGATGGGATTCGAGGTCGGCGCGTCCCTGGTGGAGCGGGACCGCACGGCGCTCGCGAAGGACCTCCTGGCCCGGGCCGGCCGGAAGCTGATCCTGCCCCGCGGCGCGGTGATCGCACCCTCCCTCACGCGGAGCGGCGAGCGGAAGAGCGTGGCCAGTGACGCGATTCCGGCCGGCTGGGCGGTCTACGACATCGATCAGACGACCGCCGCGGACTTCCGGGCCCGGATCCTGAACGCCAAGACCGTCCTCTGGAACGGGCCGATGGGGGTGTTCGAGACGCCGCCCTTCGACGCCGGAACCCGGGCGGTCGCGAACGCACTGGTCGAAGCGGGCGCCAAGGGGGCGGTCACGATCGTCGGGGGAGGGGATTCCGCCGCGGCGGTGGCCGGTCTCGAATCGAAGCTCTCGCACGTTTCGACCGGCGGCGGTGCCTCGCTCGAGTTCCTGGAGGGCAAGCCGCTCCCCGGCGTCACCGCGCTCGAGGACGCGTGAAGCGCCTCCTCTTCGCCGCCAACTGGAAGATGCACCTGGGGCCCCGGGACGCCCGGGCCTACTGCGCCCGGTTTCTCGAGCGGTCGCCGGCCAGCGCCGGCCGTGACGTCTGGTTCTTCCCCCCCGCCGTGTCCCTCGAAGCCGTCGCCACCGCGCTCGGCGGCCGGACCGACCTCCTGGCGGGCGCGCAGGACATCCACTGGGAGCCGAAGGGCGCGTTCACCGGCGCCGTCTCGGCGCCGATCGTCGCCCAGGCCGGTGCCCGGGCGACGCTGGTGGGCCATTCCGAGCGCCGGAAGCTCTTCGGCGAGACCGACGCGGACACCGCGCGAAAGGTGCGGGCCGCGCTGGCGGCCGGGCTGACTCCCTTGCTGTGCGTGGGGGAGGAGTTGGCTCAACGCGAAGCCGGCCAGACCCTCGCCGTGGTCACCCGCCAGCTCGCCGGGGCCCTCGAGGGCCTTTCCGCCGGCGACCTGGCGAAGGTGGTCCTGGCGTACGAGCCGGTGTGGGCCATCGGGACGGGCCGGAACGCCACACCGGAGGACGCGGGCACCGTCCATCGCGAGATCCGGGGGTGGTTGACCGGGAGGGGGGCCGCGGCGCCCCGGATCCTGTACGGTGGGAGCGTCAATCTCGGCAACATCGCAGCGCTCTTGGCGCAGTCCGAGATCGACGGGGTCCTGGTGGGCGGGGCCTCGCTCGAACCCGATGCCTGGGCACAACTTGTGCGAACCGGCGCCCCCTAGGTATTATCCCCGCCGCCGATGTACACCTTCTTCCTGGTTCTCCTGCTGGTCGACGCCGTGATCCTCGCCGCCGCTGTGCTGCTACAGGCGGGGCAGGGCGGCGGCCTGGCGTCGCTCGGGACGGGCGGCGGCGGGACCGACATGTTCATGGGCGGCCGGCAGACGGTCACCCTGCTCACCAAGATGACCTGGTGGTGCGCGGGGATCTTCCTCTTTCTCGCGCTGATCCTCGCCTTCATGTCGTCGCACACGTCGGCGCCCCGCTCGGTGCTGCAGGGCCAGATTCAGGCTCCGGTGCCGGTGCAGTCCGCGCCGCTGCCGCTGCAGAGCACCCCCGCACCCACGACGACCACGCCCTCGGCTCCGGCGACTCCCGCACCGCGTCACTGATCTGAAACCGGCCTACGTGCTCCTCGAGGATGGCGCCTGGTTCCCCGGAACCGCGCCACTCCCGTTCGAGCCGACCTGCGCCGAAGTCGTCTTCACCACGAATCTCAGCGGCTACCAGGAAGTCTTCACGGACCCGTCGTTCCTGGGGCAGCTCGTGGTGATGACCGCGCCGATGATCGGCAACTACGGGATCAACCCCGACGACGTGGAATCGGACCGCCCGCGCGTGGCCGGCGTGGTGGTGCGCGAGCTGTCGGTCCAGCCCTCGAACTGGCGCTCGACCGGCCCACTGCTCGAGTGGCTCTCCGCGGCCCGCGTACCCCTGATCACCGACGTCGACACGCGCCAGCTGACCCGTCACATCCGTTCCAAAGGCGCCATGCGCGGCACGATCGCGCTCGGCGACCAGCCCAGCGATGCCGTGCGCCGGCTGCTCGCGGCGTCGCCGGACATGAACGGGCTCGATCTGGCGAGCCGGGCGACCATCGACGCGCGGTACGAGGAAGGGCCCCGGGACGCGAAGCATCACGTCGTCGCGTTCGACTACGGGATGAAGCGCAACATCCTGCGACTCTTCGTCCAGAACGGCTGCCGCGTCACCGTCCTTCCGGCCGCCACCACCGCCGCCGAGGTCCGTGAGCTCCGCCCCGACGGCATCTTCCTGTCAAACGGCCCGGGCGACCCCGCCGCGGTCGGGTACGCCATCGACACGATCCGCGCGCTCGCCGACGGGACCATCCCGATCTTCGGGATCTGCCTCGGGCATCAGCTGCTGGGACTCGCGTTGGGCGGGGAAACGGTGAAGCTCCCCTATGGGCACCGCGGCGGGAACCATCCAGTGCGGGATGTGAAGACGGGACAAGTGCTTATCACCTCTCAGAACCACGGATTCGCGGTTCGGGGAGACACGGCGGGCGTTCCGGGTGCGAATTCACTTGAAGTCACCCACCTTAACCTCAACGACGGGACTGTCGAAGGGGTGAGGCACCGTGAAGCACCCATTTTCGCGGTTCAATACCATCCCGAGGCGTCCCCGGGGCCTCACGACGCTCAAGGGCACTTCGGAGAGTTCCTCCAAGCTCTTGACAGTCAATAGGTAAGCCCATAATATGCCCCCCGGCTTCGCCGCCCTTGGCCCTGGGGGAACGGATGACGAAGGCTGATCTCGTCGAGAAGGTCACCGCCCAAATCGCGCGTACCGCCGGTCCGCTGATTTCCAAGAAGGACTGCGCACGCGTGGTGGACTCCTTCTTGGACGCGGTCAAGGCGGCGCTATCCGAGCAGCACAACATAGAGATACGCGGGTTCGGGACCTTTAAGATCCGCCAGCGGAAGACCCGGATGGCTCGGAACCCTCGGACCGGCGATCCGGTCGAAGTCGCAGCCCGGCCGGTGCCTGTCTTCAAGCCCAGCAAGGAGTTGCGTGCGATGGTGGCGGACGCCAGCGGACAGCAAGTACCGTCCTGAGCACAGTTCGTCCCTCGACTGAAACCCGCGGCCTCGACTAAGCGTCGGGGCCGCATTGTTTTAGATCAGAGCCATCAAACTCAATCCCGGAGCCACCTTAGTGCGCGTCTTCCTCCTCGCGCTGGCCGCGCTTCCGTTGTCGGCGCAAACGGTGCAGTACCAGGTCTCTATCCCCAATCCCGCCAACAAGCTGTTCCACGTCGAGGCCACGTTCCCGACGGCCGGGCTCGACACGCTCACCGTCGCGCTTCCCGCGTGGAGCCCGGGGAACTACGAGATCCAGAACTACGCCCGGTTCGTCCGGCACTTCGACGCCCGGGACGCTCAGGGGCACGCGCGGTTCTGGGACCGCGCCGACAAGACGACGTGGCGCGTCTCCACCGGGGGAGCGGCCTCGATCACGGTGTCCTTCGACGAGCTCGCCGACACGATCGACCTGTCGATGGCCCGGATCCACGGCGACCTCGCGCAGTTCCTCGGCACCAACCTGTTCCTGTATCAGCCCGGGCACCTCGACCGCGCCGCCGAAGTGCGGTTCTCCGTTCCGGACGGATGGCACGTCACCACGGCGCTCAAGGCCGGCCCCAACGGGACCTACACGGCGCCCGACTACCACGTCCTGGCGGACGCCGAGACGTTCCTCGGCAAGTTCTCCGTCGACTCGCTGCAGGCCGGCGGCAAGTGGATCCGCATCGCGGTCTGGCCCGCCTCGGACTACACACCGGCGGTCGCCGCGACCATGCGCAAGAGCGTGGCGAAGATGGCCGCGGTCCAGGATCAGCTGATGGGCGGCGCGCCGTACGACGTCTACACCATCTTCTTCGACGTGGTTCGCGACACGATCAACTGGGCCGGGGGACTCGAGCACCTCTACAGCCAGTTCGACGTGATGCCCGCGGGGCCCGGGTTCGCCGACGCCGACGGCAACCTCGGCGGCTTCATGAATCCCCTGATGGCTCACGAGTTCTTCCATCTCTGGAACGTCAAGCGCATCCGGCCCGTCGAGATGTGGCCGTACGAATACCGGGACGAGCAGTACACGCCGTCCCTCTGGTGGTCCGAAGGCGTCACCGATTACTACGCGGACCTCACCAACTGGCGCGCCGGCATCTGGAGCGACCAGGATTTCATCGATCACGTCCATCAGAACATGGAAACCATCGATCAGATCCCCGAGCCGTGGAGCGAGGAGGACGGCTCCCTCGCCACCTGGATCAACGAGGTCTACGACAACAGCTCGCAGATGTATTACCCCAAGGGCTCGCTCACCGGACTGCTCCTCGACATCTCGATCCGGGACGCCACGGACAACGCGCACTCGCTGGACGACGTGATGCGCGCGCTGTTCACGCGCTTCTACCAGGCCGGGAAGGGATTTTCGACGGCGGACCTGCTGGGGCTCCTGCGGGAGTTCGGGATGCCGGATGTCGGCGGCTTCCACGCCCGCTACATCAACGGGCGGGATTCACTGCCGTATGACGCGGTATTTCCGAAGGCGGGGCTGGACTACCAGGTCCGGCACACCACCAATCCGGCTCTCGGCATCCAGACCGGCGGGGACTTCAGCGTGCTCACGGGGGTGGTGCCGGGAAGCGCCGCCGGCGACGCCGGCCTCCTGCCGGGCGACACGCTGCTCCGAATCGGCGACATCCCGGTGACCGCCACAGCGGACTTCGGACCGGCCTTCCGCGATCACTACCGCGGGAAGGCCGGCGCTCCGCTCGACATTCTGGTGCACCGGGCCGGCACGGAGCTCGTGTTGCACACGACCGTCCGCGAGCGTCCCGTCACGGTGGTGACGCTGGCGCGTGTGGCGAATCCGACCCCGAAACAGGCCCGGATCTGGCACGGGCTCGCGACGGGTACCACGGGGCGGTAGAACCCGGTAGGTTCTCCCCCGATGGACGCCTCCCTCGGGGGAACCGGGACGGTGCGGGTCCGCTTCTTCGCCCGCTACGCCGAGCTGGCGGGACGGGTCGAGGGGATCCTCGCCGTCCCGCTGCCGGCCACCGTCGGCGACGTGCTGGCCCGGGCCCGGCGCGAATGGCCCGGCGCCGCGGCCCTTCCCGCGGAGCCGCTGGCCGCCCTGAACCGGCGCCAGTCCGCCCTCGACAGCCCGGTCTCCGACGGCGACGAGGTCGCCTTGCTGCCGCCGTTCGCGGGAGGCTGACCGTGGCCCATCTCTCGACCGTTCCCCTGTCCCTCAGTGCCCTCCTGTCCGAGGTCGCCGCTCCCCAATGCGGCGGCACCTGCGTGTTCCTCGGCACCGTTCGCGACGGGCCCGAGGACGGCGGCGTCACCGCCATCGAGTATTCGGCTTACGATGCGATGGCCGAGGCCGAGTTCGACCGCATCCTCGCCGAAACCCGCGGCCGGTGGCCCGACGCGCGGGTCGCGGCCGCCCAC
The DNA here is from genome assembly GCA_035505915.1 of Gemmatimonadales bacterium. GTDB lineage: Bacteria > Gemmatimonadota > Gemmatimonadetes > Gemmatimonadales > GWC2-71-9 > 40CM-2-70-7. The sequence goes on from DATJQI010000071.1 coordinate 29,765, forward strand.
CGCCTGGGCCTCGTACCCGCGGAGGAAGCCAGCGTGGCCATCGCCGTCGCCGCGCCCCACCGCGCCGAGGCCTTCGCCGCCTGCCGGTACGTGATCGAGGAGATCAAGCGCCGGCTTCCCATCTGGAAGAAGGAGCTGCGCGCCGACGGCACCGCCACCTGGGTCGATCCGTCGGGGCATCCGTCGATGGTGGGACCCGCGTGATCCTTCCGCTCGCCGACCGGTTCCAGCGCCCGCTCAAGAGCCTCCGGATCTCGGTGACCGACCGCTGCAACATGCGGTGCCGGTACTGCATGCCTGAGGACGAATACGTCTGGCTCCCGCGGGAGTCGATTCTGACGTTCGAGGAAATCGGCCGCCTGACGGCGGTCTTCGCCGGACTCGGCGTGACGCGGGTGCGGCTCACCGGCGGCGAGCCGCTCCTGCGTCATGACCTTCCCGCCCTGGTGCGTCTCCTCAAACGCGACGCCCGGCTGCAGGACGTCGCCCTGACCACCAACGGCCTGCTGCTGACCCGCTGGGCCGAACCCCTGCGGGACGCCGGACTCGACCGCGTCACCGTCAGCCTCGACACGCTGCAGCCGGCGCGTCTCGAGGCGTTCGCCCGGTCGGAGCGGCACGATGCCGTGCTGGCCGGGATCGACGCCGCGGTGCGGGCCAAGTTCCGGTCGGTGAAGCTGAACGCCGTGGTGATCCGGGGATTCAACGACGACGAGATCGCCGACCTGATCGCGTTCGGCCGCGACCGGTCCGTGGAGGTGCGGTTCATCGAGTACATGGACGTGGGCGGCGCCACCCGCTGGTCGGGCGACCAGGTCGTTTCCCGGAAGGAGATCCTGGAGCGGATCGCCGCCCGGCACGGCGTCCCGGCCCCCGATCCCGATCCCGGCAACCCCGCGGCGCCGGCCGAGCGCTTCCGGCTCCCCGACGGCACGCGGTTCGGCGTGATCGCGTCGACCACCGCTCCCTTTTGCGGATCCTGCGACCGGAGCCGGCTGACCGCCGACGGAACCTGGCTGCTCTGTCTCTACGCGGAACGGGGCCTCGACCTTCGTGAGGCCCTGCGCGGAGGCGCGGGCGACGCCGAGCTCGAGGCGCTGGTGCGGAGCGCCTGGAACGGCCGGGCCGACCGGGGGGCCGAGGAGCGCCTGCACGTGCTGCCCCGGGCGCCGCTCATGCCGGCCGCGGCCTTGCGTCTCGATCCGCACCGCGAGATGCACACCCGGGGCGGCTAGCGCCTTCCATCCGGCGCCGGGACCGATTACGATGCTCGGCGACTCCACCGTACGTACTCCCACTATGTCTTTGCTCACACTTCAGAACGTCGCCAAGCGGTTCGACGGGGTGACCGCCGTCGACGATGTGTCCTTCACCATCGACCGCGGTGAAGTGGTCGGCTTCCTGGGGCCCAACGGGGCGGGGAAGTCCACCACCATGCGGATGATCACGCAATTCCTCGAGCCGGATGCCGGCGCCATCACCCTGGACGGCACGCCCATCGCCGCCGATTCGCGGGCCGCCAAGCGCCGGATCGGCTATCTCCCCGAGAACAACCCGCTGTACGGCGACATGCTGGTCGCCGACTATCTCGGATTCATCGCCGACCTGCGGCAGATCGCCGGCGCCGAACGGGCCCGGGCGCTGGACGCCGCGGTGGCATCCACGGGCCTCGAGCCCGTCTTCTACCGGCCCATCGGCGAGCTGTCCAAGGGGTTCCGGCAGCGGACCGGTCTGGCCCAGGCCATCCTCCACCGGCCGGACCTCCTGGTGCTCGACGAGCCCACGGAAGGCCTCGATCCCAATCAGCGCGTGGAAATCCGCCATCTGATCGCGGACCTGGGACGTGACCGGACCGTCCTCCTGTCCACGCACGTCCTGTCCGAAGTGCGCCAGAGCTGCTCGCGCCTCCTGATCATCAACCAGGGGCGCATCGTGGCGGACGGCGGTGTGGACACGCTCATCCAGCGCGCCGAAGGCGCCGTCCAGATCTCCGTGGAAGCGACGGGCACGTCGGTCGCGCAGCGGCTCGCCACGCTTCCCGGCGTCGCGCGGGTGGAGCCGTCGGATGTCCCCGGCGGACGGACCCGGGTGACCCTGACGGCCACCGGCGAGCAGGACCTGCGGCCCGAGATCTTCGCGATGGCCACGCGGGAGCGCTGGGTGCTGTACGAGCTGCACCAGGAGCAGGGGAGCCTCGAGGCCCTGTTCCGTCAGCTCACCGCGGCCGCCCCGGCCGCCCCGGCCGCCGCGGCCACCGTGGAACCGCCCCCGGCGGAGCGGGGAGCCACGCCGTGAGCGCCATTCGCGCGGTCGCCCGCCGCGAGCTCCGGGCCCTCTTCGATCAGCCGACCGCGTACATCCTGCTGATCGTCTTCATCGGCGTGAACGACTTTCTGTGTTTCCGGCAGATCGAGACCTACGGCGCGGCCTCGCTCCGCCCGATGCTCGACCTCCTGCCCTGGCTGCTCCTGTTTCTGGTCCCCGCCGTCACCATGCGCGCGCTGGCCGAGGACACCCGGTCGGGCATCGTCGAGGTCGTTCTGGCCCAGCCGATCACCGAGCTCGAGCTGCTGCTCGGGAAGTACGCCGGCCAGGTCCTGTTCCTGTGGATCGCGCTCGCCGCCACCCTGCCCATTCCCCTCGGGTTGGCCCTGGGCGCGCGGATGGACGTCGGCATCCTCGTCGCGCAGTACGCCGGGTCGGCGCTCCTGATGATCGGACTCGCCGGGATCGGCGTCTGGTCGTCCAGCGTCACCCGGAATCAGGTCACCGCGTTCATCGTCGGCGTGGCGGTGATGTTCGCCGTCATCCTCCTCGGCCTGGACCCGCTGCTCGTCGGGCTGCCGCCCGCGCTGGGCACCGTCGCGGAAACGCTCGGAGTCCTGCCGCATTTCCAGCAGATCGCGCGCGGGGTCATCGACCTCCGCGACGCGATCTACTTCCTCACGCTCGCGGCCATCTTTCTCTCGCTGGCGTACCTGGGATTGGTCCGCCGCAAGCTCGCGCCCCGCGGCGAGGAGCTGCGGCGGCTGCGCCTGGGAACCGTGCTGACCGTCGGCGTCCTCGTGGTGCTGAATCTCTTCGGGCGGCACATCGGCGGCCGCCTCGACCTCACGCCCGGCCGGCAATACACGCTCTCCCGCGCCACCCGCGACATCCTCCGCCGGCTGCCCGATCTGGTCACCATCAAGCTCTTCGCGTCGAGCACCCTGCCTCCCGAGGTCGCGTTTCTGAAGCGCGACGTCGACGACCTGCTGGGCGACTACCGCGCCGCGGGGCGGGGCAAGGTGCGGATCGTCGTCCTCGACCCCACGCACGACAGCGCCGCGGCCCGGGAAGCCGAGGCGCTGCAGATCCCGCCGGTGCAGTTCAACGTGCTGGGACAGGGGTCCCTCCAGGTGAAGGAGGGGTACCTGGGCCTCGCGGTACAGTTCGCGAGCGACAATCGGGAGATCGCCTTCATCCGGCGGGCCGACGACCTCGAGTACCGATTGACGTCGTTCATCCGCGAGCTGACGCTGACCTCCAAGCCGGCCGTCGGCTGGATTCAGGTGAACTCGGGTCCCCCGGGGCCCGCCGGCGTCCCCACGTTCTCGGCGCTGCGCGACGCGCTGGGCCGGGGCTACGACATCCGCGACCTCACCCTCGCCGGCGATACCGCGTTGCCCGCGGGGCTCAAGGTCCTGGTGCTGTCCGGCTCCGTCGACTCGCTCCCGGCGAAGCAGAGTGATCCCCTCAAGCAGTATTTGGCGCACGGCGGCAGCGCGCTGGTGATGGCGAGCGGCACCGCGCGGTCGCCGCAGGCGCCGATGGCGATGGGACGCGCCGTGGGCTGGAACGAGCTGATCCGCCCGGCCGGGGTCGCCATCCGCCCGGACATGGCCTACGATCTCGCGGCGAACGCCCAGGTGAGTCTGCCGAGCCAGTTCGGGCAGGTGATCCTGCCGTATCCGCTGTGGCCGCGCGGCATCTCGACCAAGGCGACGACGATCAACGCCGAGGTGTCGAGCGTCCTGCTGCCGTGGACCAGCTCGATCGACACGACCGGCGCGGCACCGGGCACGGTGACGCCGCTCGTCGTGACGTCCCGGGCGGGCGGGCTGGAAACCCAGGACATCGTGCTGTCGCCCCAGCAGCCCTTCCCGCGCGAGCACACGTCTTCCCGCCTGCTGGCGGTTCAGGTGCTTCCCAAGAAGGCGGGGGCGGGCCGGCTGGTGGTGGTGGGGAACAGCGACTTCGTGAGTGACCGGTACGTCCAGAACGCGCCCGAGAACGCGACGTTCTTCCTGAACGCGGTGGACTGGCTGGCCCAGGACGAGGCGCTGATCTCCATCCGGTCGAAGAACCGGGCCCCGCCGCCGCTCGTGTTCGCGAGCGCGACGCTCCGCGGCCTGGTCCGGTACGGCAACATCGTCGGGGTGCCGGTGCTCCTCGCGCTCTTCGGCGCGTTGCGTCTGGCGCGGCGGCGGGCCCGGACCCGTCAGCCCTACCGCCCGCTGGCCGGGAGCGCCGCATGAGCGCGCTCCAGCTGCGCCGGATCGCGATGGTCCTGGGTGTGCTGGTCATCCTCTGGGTGGCCGCCCAGCTGCTCGGCCACACGTCGGATCAGGTGCGCGGGTCCCTCGTGCTCCCGCACGTCGCGCCCGAAACGAGCGACACCATCACGATCGGCCACGGGGCGGACACGGTCCGTCTGGTGCAGCGCGCGGCCAACCAGTGGACCGCGAACGGCTTTCCCGCGGCGCCCGGCGCTCCCGCGGAGCTGATCGCGGCCTTGGACGACACGTCACCGCGCGAGCTCGCATCGGTGAGCGCGTCGTCCCTCGAGCGGATGGGCGTTGACTCGGGCGCGTGGATGGTGAGCGTCGGGCCGCGCAGCCATCCCAAGTTCACGCTGCTGATCGGCAACGCCGGTCCCGAATACGGCACGGGCTACGTCCGGCTGGCGCGCTCGGACACCGTGTATCTGTGGCGCGGGGCGCTCTCGAGCCTGGTCCGGCGGCCCGCCGAGGTCTGGCGGGACCATCACATCGGCGGCGCCATGCCCGACAGCGTCCAACGCATCGACGTGACGGGGGTGGGGAAGGCGTATTCGCTGCGCCGCGACAAGCAGCAATGGCTCCTGGGAGCGGTGCCGGCCGACTCGGCCAAGGTCGCGACCTTCTTGAGCCAGATCCGGAGCGTGGAGGCCCAGGGATTCGCGACGGCCGCACAGCTGGACTCGATCGCGCGCGCGAAGAAGTCCGCACGCCGCACCCTCACCGTGCGGGGAGCCGGCGCCGCGCCGCTTCTGGCCCTGACCTTCGATTCCCTGTCCGGCTCGTTCTGGGTCACGAAGCCCGGCGACCCCACGGTGTATCGCCTCGACAACTGGCAGGGTGCCCAGCTCCTGCCCACCGCCCAATCCCTGACCGCGCACCACTGAACCGGTTAGCTTTGGCGCGTTCTTTCATTCACGGGACTTTTCGCGATGCTGAATAAGATCACGGTGGTCGGGGCGGGGAACGTCGGCGCCACCGCGGCGCAGCGCCTCGCCGAAAAGGAGCTGGCGCGGACCGTCGTCCTGGTGGACGTCATCGAAGGCGTGCCGCAGGGCAAGGGCCTCGACCAGTGGGAATCCGCTCCCATCGAGGGGTTCGACACCCGCGTGGTCGGCGCGAACGACTACGGTCCGGCGCAGGGCAGCGAGATCTTCGTCGTCACCGCCGGCATCGCCCGGAAGCCGGGGATGAGCCGGGACGATCTGGTCCGCACCAACGCCGACATCGTGAAGGCCGTCTCCACCGAGATCAAGAAGGCGAGTCCCCAGGCCATCGTCATCGTCATCTCGAACCCGCTCGACGTGATGTGCTGGGTCACCAAGCAGGTGACCGGCTTTCCCCGGGAGCGGGTGATCGGGATGGCGGGCGTGCTCGACACCGCGCGCTACCGCGCGTTCCTGGCCGAAGCGCTCGACGTGTCGGTGAAGGACATCCAGGCCATGGTCCTGGGCGGGCACGGGGACACCATGGTCCCGCTGGTCTCCTGCACCACGGTGTCCGGCATCCCGGTGACGCAGCTCCTCGCGAAGGACCAGCTGGACGCCATCGTGACCCGCACCCGGAACGGCGGGGCGGAGATCGTGCAGTTCCTGAAGACGGGCTCGGCCTACTATGCCCCATCGGCGGCCGCGGCCGAGATGGTGGAAGCCATCGTCAAGGATCAGAAGCGGGTGCTGCCCTGCGCGGCCTGGCTCGACGGCGAGTACGGTCTCAAGGGGATGTTCTCCGGCGTGCCCTGCAAGCTGGGCCGGAAGGGCCTGGAGCAGATCCTGCAGGTCGAGCTGTCCGCCGGCGAAAAGGCCGACCTCGCGAAGTCGGCCCAGTCCGTGCTCGACACGATGAAGGCGGTGTCGCTCTAGGCGGCGCCGCTCCATCCGGCGCCCTCCGGCGGGGGCGCCAGGGTGGCCTTCAGGTAGTCGCGGTTCAACCGCGCGATGAAATCCACGCTGATCCCCTTGGGGCAGGCGGCCATGCACTCGCCGTGATTGGTGCAGGCCCCGAACCCCTCGGCGTCCATCGCTTCGACCATCTTCACCACGCGTGCGTACCGCTCGGGCTGGCCCTGGGGCAGGAGTCCCAGGTGGCTCACCTTGGCCGCCACGAAGAGCGTCGCGGACGCGTTGGGGCAGGCGGCCACGCAGGCCCCGCAGCCGATGCACTGCGCCGCGTCCATCGCGAGGTCGGCGTCGCGCTTCGGGACCGGAATCGCGTTCGCCTCCGGCGCGCTGCCGGTGCGCGCCGTGATGAACCCGCCCGCCTGAATCACCCGGTCGAACGCGCTGCGGTCCACCACCAGGTCCTTCAGGACCGGGAACGCCCGGGCCCGCCACGGCTCGACCCAGAGCTCCTGGCCGTCCTGGAAGGACCGGACGTGCAGCTGGCACGCCGTAGTGTGCCGCTGCGGGCCGTGCGGCCGCCCGTTGATCACCACGCCGCAGCTGCCGCAGATCCCCTCGCGGCAATCGTGATCGAACGCGACCGGCTCCTCCCGCCGGGCGAGGAGCGACTCGTTGAGCAGGTCGAGCAGCTCGAGGAACGAGAGGTCCGGAGCGGCGTCGGGAACCTCGTAGCGGACGAAGCCCCCCTGGGCCTGGGGACCAGCCTGGCGCCACACGTGGAGGACGAGTCTCACTTGTAGCTCCGCTGGGCGAGATGGACGTGCTCGAACTCGAGAGGCTCCTTGGAGAGCTTCGGCGCGTTCCCCACGCCGGCGAACTCCCAGGCCGCGACGTACGAGAAACGGGCGTCGTCGCGCTTGGCCTCCCCGTCCGGGGTCTGATACTCCTCGCGGAAATGCCCGCCGCAGGACTCTTCGCGGTGCAGGGCGTCCTCGCACATCAGCTCGGCGAACTCGAGGAAGTCCGCGACCCGGCCCGCCTTCTCGAGTGACTGATTCAGATCCGCGCCGGACCCCGCCACGAACACGTCCTTCCAGAACCGCTCGCGCAGAGCCCGCACGCGGTCGATGGCGCTCTCGAGTCCGGCCCGGTTCCGCGACATCCCGCACTCATCCCACATCAGGCGCCCCAGCTCCCGGTGGAAGGAGTCCACGCTGCGGGAGCCTTTCACGGCCAGGAGCTTCTTCACTTTCTCCGTGACCTCCGCCTCGACCTTCCGCACCTCCGGATCGGTCGGGCTCACGGGCGCGAGCTTCGCCTGCGCGAGGTAGTTGCCGATGGTGTAGGGCAGGATGAAGTAGCCGTCGGCCAGCCCCTGCATGAGCGCGGAGGCGCCGAGCCGGTTGGCGCCGTGATCGGAGAAATTGGCCTCGCCGATCACGTGCAGACCGGGGATGGTGCTCATCAAATTGTAGTCGACCCAGAGCCCACCCATCGTGTAGTGGGGAGCCGGGTAGATGCGCATCGGGACCTGGTAGGGGTCCTCCCCCGTGATCCGCTGGTACATCTCGAACAGGTTCCCGTACCGCTCGGCCACGCCCGCCGCTCCCAGCCTGCCGATCGCGTCGCGGAAATCGAGATAGACGGAGTGCCCCCCCCCGACGCCCAGACCGTCGTCGCACATGTCCTTGGCGCGGCGGCTGGCCACATCCCGCGGCACCAGGTTCCCGAAGCTCGGATACAGGCGCTCCAGGTAGTAGTCGCGGTCGCCGTCCGGAATCTGGCCCGGGGCGCGCGCGTCGCCTTTGGTCTTCGGGACCCACACCCGCCCGTCGTTCCGGAGCGACTCGCTCATCAGGGTCAGCTTGGACTGATGCTCGCCATGGACCGGGATGCAGGTGGGGTGGATCTGGGTGAAGCAGGGGTTGGCGAACAGGGCGCCGCGCTTGTGAGCCCGCCAGGTGGCGGTGACGTTGCATCCCTTGGCGTTCGTCGAGAGGAAGAAAACGTTGCTGTAGCCGCCCGTCGCCAGCACCACCGCGTCCGCGAGGTGCGAGGAGACCGCACCGGTCACCAGGTCCCGGACCACGATGCCGCGGGCCTGCCCGTGCACCACGATCACGTCGAGCATCTCGGTGCGCGGATGCATGCGCACGGTACCCAGCCCGATCTGGCGGGCGAGAGCCTGGTAGGCGCCGAGGAGGAGCTGCTGCCCCGTCTGGCCGCGGGCGTAGAAGGTGCGGGAAACCTGGGCGCCGCCGAAGGAGCGGTTGGCCAGGAGCCCGCCGTACTCGCGCGCGAAGGGGACACCCTGAGCCGCGCACTGGTCGATGATCTGGACGGAGATCTGCGCCAGCCGGTAGACGTTCGCCTCCCGGGACCGGAAGTCGCCGCCTTTCACGGTGTCGTAGAAGAGACGCTGGACCGAGTCGCCGTCGTTCTGGTAGTTCTTGGCGGCGTTGATGCCGCCCTGGGCGGCGATGGAGTGGGCCCGGCGCGGCGAATCCTGGAAGCAGAAGCAGCTCACCTGGTAGCCCAGCTCGGCCAGCGACGCGGCGGCCGAGGCGCCGGCCAGCCCCGAGCCCACCACGATCACGGAGTGCTTCCGCTTGTTGGCGGGGTTCACCAGCTTCATCTCGAAGCGGTGGCGCTCCCACTGCTCGCCGATCGGTCCCGCCGGAACGCCGCTCTTGAGCTCCACGGTCACCTCACCCAGCCCGCGAGGACCGCCGCGGGCACCGACGCGAACCCGAGGGCCACGGCGATCGCGTAGGCCGCCGCGACACCGCGCCGCCACTGGTTGTAGCGCGGGTGATTGAGCCCGAGCGTCTGGCACCCGCTGTAGATCCCGTGATACATATGGAGGCAGAGCGCCGCCATGGCCACCAGGTAGGACACGGCCACCGGCCACCGGCTGAAGCTCGCGACCATGTTGTGGTACGGGTCGAGCTCGACGTAGGCGGGGTTGGCGCGGCCGAAGGTCAGATCGAGCAGATGGAAGACGATGAACAGGATCAGGATCACGCCGCCCCAGCGCATGGTCCGCGCGGCATACGTGGTCTCGACCGGCTCCAGCATCCGGTAGCCCACCGGACGGGCGGCCCACGACGCCCGGGTGACCGCCCACGCCGACCAGATGTGGACCCCCACGGCGACCAGCAGCACGATCCGGACGATCCAGAGGGCCTGCCCGTATCCCAGCACCGGCTCACCGACGGTCCGCAGGAAGCGCGCGTAGGCGTCGATCCGGTCGGGACCTTCGAAGACGTGGAGGTTGCCCACCATGTGCGCGAGGACGAACAGGAGGAGAACCACGCCCGAGACGGCCATCAGGACCTTCCGGCCGATCAGCGAACGGACGATGGACGGCTTCGACGACATCCAGATCTCCCGGGGAGGGCGTCTCGGAAAGCCCGCCGGATGATACACGGCGGCCGGCCTCCCGAGCAAGCGGCCTTGGGACCCGTGCTATCTTCCGTCCATGTACCTCACACTCTGCAAAGCGAAGCTCCACCGGGCCACCGTGACGCAGGCCGAGCTGCACTACGAAGGCAGCATCACGATCGACGCGAATCTGCTGGACGCGGCGGGGATCGTGCCCTTCGAGCGGGTGCAGGTGGTGGACGTCAACAACGGCAACCGGTTCGAGACCTACGCCATCACCGGGAAGCGCGCGTCCGGCACCATCTGCGTGAACGGCGCCGCGGCGCGTCTGGTCCATCCCGGCGATCACGTGATCATCATCGCCTACGCGCAGCTCACACCCGAGGAAGCGAAGGCCCACCAGCCGGTGATCGTCCTCCTCGACGCCAAGAACGGCGTCCGGGAGCGCCTCACCGCCGACCAGTCCCGAGACATCGCGATCCTGTCCGAGTCCGACTGACTCCCCAAGGAGGTCCCGTGGCCATTCCGTCCTCGATGATCGTGTCCACCACCTTCACCGTCGAAGGTCGTCGCGTCCGGGAATACAAGGGACTGGTGCGCGGGCTGATCGTCCGCGCTCCCACCATCAGCCAGGGCATCCTGGGCGGGCTCAAGTCGATCGTGGGCGGGAACATCGGCGCCTACACCGAAATGTGCGAGCAGGCCCGTCAGACCGCGTACGACCTGATGATCACGCACGCCCGGGAAGTGGGCGCCAACGCCGTCCTCGGCGTCAGCTACGATGCCTCCGAGATCGGCGGGCAGCAGGCGGCCACCGAAGTCCTCTGCTACGGCACGGCGGTCGTGCTCGAGTAGGGACGGACGGTGACTCCCACCGTCGTCGTCGCGGGCGCGGGGTTCGGCGGCCTCCGGGCGGCGCGGGCCCTGGCCCGGGCCCCGGTCCGGGTCGTCCTGGTGGACCGTCACAACTATCACCTGTTCCAGCCCCTCCTCTATCAGGTCGCGATGGCCGGCCTCGAGCCCTCGTCCATCGCCCGGCCCGTCCGGCGCATCCTCCGCGGCCAGAAGAACCTCGACTTCCGGATGGCGGACGTCACCGGCGTCGACCGGACCGCCCGCGTGGTGCGAACGTCCGCGGGGGACATCGCGTACGACTATCTGATCCTCGCCCTCGGCGGCCGCACCAACTTCTTCGGCGTCGAGAGCGCGGCGCGGCACGGGCTGGGCCTCAAGAGCATCGACGACGCCGTGGCGATCCGGAACCACGTCCTGTCCTGCTTCGAGCGGGCCCTCCTCGAACCCGATCCCGGGCGGCGCCGGGCCCTCCTCACCTTCATCGTCGTGGGCGGCGGCCCCACGGGCGTCGAAATGGCGGGGGCGCTGGCCGAGCTCATCCGGCTGGTGTTGTCCCGGGACGCACCGGCGCTCCACGTGCCCGACGTCCGCGTCCTCCTGCTGGAGGCGGGGCCGCGCCTGCTCGCGGCGATGCGCCCGCGGCTGTCGGCCGTCACGGCCGAGATGCTCGCCAGGAAGCATGTGGAGGTCCGGTTCGGCACGGCCGTCTCCGGCTTCGACGGCGCCCGCGCGACCCTCGGAACCGGAGAAGTGATTCCGGCCCGCACCCTGGTCTGGGCGGCGGGCGTGGAGGCGGTGCCGCTCGCCGCCATGCTGGGGGTGACGCCGGCACGCCAGGGCCGGGTCGGGATCACGGAGACGCTCCAGCTTCCCGGGGACGAACGGGTCTACGTCATCGGGGACGTGGCCTATCTCGAGGTCGGGGGCGTGCCCCTGCCGATGCTCGCCCCCGTCGCCATGCAGATGGCGGAGCAGGCCGCCGCGAACGTCCGACGCGCCCTGGCGGGCGAACCGCCCCGAGCGTTCGGGTACCGCGACCCCGGCAGCCTGGCCACCATCGGGCGGAACGCGGCCGTCGCGGACATTCGCGGGGTAGCATTCCAGGGCTTTCCGGCGTGGGTGGTGTGGCTGGTGGTGCACATCCTCCAGCTGATCGGGTTCCGGAACAAGGTGTTCGTACTGCTCGACTGGGCGTGGGACTACTTCTTCTACGACCGCTCGGCGCGGCTCATCACGAAGGAATGACTTCGGAGGTCTGATGCGGTTCGTCGTGCCTCTCCTGCTGGTCGCCGCCCCGCTGCTCGGTCAGCAGGTCGGCTTCGCTCCCTCCGCCGCCGCGCGCCAGGACTCCATCGAGCGCGCGCTCATCGCCGTTCCGGACACCCAATCGGCCCGGCAGTGGACCAGGGACCTGGCGCGCGGCCCGCACATGGCGGGGACCCCCGCGCAGGCGGTGACGCGCGATTATGTCATCGGTCTGATGAAGGGCTGGGGCCTCGAGACCTGGACCGCGGCCTACGACGTCTTTCTGCCCCAGCCGGACACCGCCGGTCTCTGGCTCATCTCGGCTCCGGGCGCCGCGCCCCTGGCCCTCTCGCTGGCCGAACCGGCGGTGGCGGGGGACTCGACCTCGGCGGGTCCGCAGGTCCCGGCCTTCAACGGCACCGCCGCGAGCGGCGACGTCACCGGCGAGGTGGTCTACGTGGGGTACGGGCTGATCGAGGATTACCAGACCCTGGACTCCCTCGGCATCAGCGTGAAGGGCCGGGTCGTGATCGCGAGGTACGGCCGGTCGTACCGGGGCATCAAGGCCCGGGAAGCCGAGCGGCACGGCGCGCTGGCGCTCATCCTCTATTCCGATCCCGCCGAGGACGGCTTCGTCCGCGGCGACGTCTATCCCAAGGGACCGATGCGGCCCTGGGGCGGGATCCAGCGGGGGAGCGTCCTCAACCCCGACGGTGATCCGACGACGCCCGGATGGGCGTCGGTGCCCGGGGCGCGGCGCGTGCCGTTCGATTCGCTGGATGTCCCCCACATCCCCGTGATCCCCATCGGCTACGGCAATGCCGAGCGGATTCTCACGGCCCTGGGGGGCCCGTCGGTGCCGCAGGCGTGGCAGGGAGGCCTCCCGTTCCGGTATCACGCCGGTCCAGGCCCCGCGGCCGCTCATCTCAAGCTGCGGGTGGAGCAGGGCGCCCGGGCGATGCATCCCATCTGGGACACGTTCGGGATGATCCGGGGCGCGGTGTACCCCGATCAGTGGATCGTGATGGGGGCGCATCGCGACGCGTGGGGGCCCGGCGCCGCCGACAACGTGAGCGGCACGACGACGGTGCTCGCCGCGGCGCGCGCGTTCGCCGAACTCGCGAAGCGGGGGATCCGTCCCGCGCGCACCATCATCTTCGCGACGTGGGACGCCGAGGAGTGGGGGGACGTGGGGTCGACGGAGTGGGTGGAGCAGATGGCGGACTCGCTGCAGGCCCACGCCGTCGTGTACCTGAACGAGGACGACATGGCGGCGGGCGTGAACTTCGGGGGCGCCGGGTCCCCATCCCTCAAGCCTCTGGTGCGCGCCGCCACCCGCGCCGTCCCCGCCTTGGACGGCTCCGGGTCCCTCTACGACGCGTGGCTTGCGGCGCACCACGGGGACTCGTCGGCCCTGGCGCTCGACAACATGGGCGGGGGATCCGATTTCGCGGGGTTCTACCATCATCTCGGAATCCCCGCGGCCGAGATCGGCTTCGGCGGCGCCGGAGGAGTCTATCACTCTCTCTACGACGACTACGAGTGGATGAACGCGTTCGGCGATCCGCGGTACCTGGCCCACCGGACCGCCGCTCAGCTCGTCGCCGTGATCCTGGCGCGGCTGGCCAACGCGCCGGTCGTGCCGTTCGACTACGCCGCGTTCGGTTCGGAAATGCGGGATCTGGTCACCGACCTGGATTCCGGGATCTCGCTGAAGGGCTGGACCGTGAGCACCGCCCCGATCCGGACCGCGCTCGAGCGGTTCACCGCTGCCGGGCGTGCGTTCGCGGCGGCCCGTGACAGCGCGCTGGCGGCGGGACTCCCGCCGGCGCGGGCGGGGGCCGCCACCCGCGCCTTGATGCAGGTGGAGCGCCGGCTGACGCGCCCCCAGGGGCTCACCTACGCCGGCGCCTGGTTCAAGAGCCTCCAGTTCGCCTCGGACGTGGACAACGGGTACGCCACCCTGGCCTTTCCCAGCGTCGCGGAGGCCATCCGGTACGGCGACGCCGCCCTCACCACCCGGGAGATCGCCGACCTGGCGGCCCGGATTGACGCCGCGCGCGCCGCGCTGGTGGAGGCCCGCAGCGCCCTGCGCTAGCGCGCGGGGGCCCCGACTCACAGATTCTGACCGTCTCCACGGAGCGAGTTATGGCCGAGGCTTCAGACCAGACCCGAGTGGCGGTGTGGTACGCGGTGTGGGCGACGGCGTGCGCGGCGGTCGCGGGCATCGTCGTCCTGCTGCTCGACACCTATGTGTTCGGCCGCTTCGGCCATCGGAGCGCCGTCGCGTTCAGTCTCGTGGATGAAGGCGGGGGGGTGCTGGCCATCGCCGCGGGGCAGGGGGCCATCGCCCTCGCGACCGCCAGCATCGCGATGCAGCTCAACCGCTCCCTGCAGGCCACGGTGGCGCTCGGCCTTCTGATCGGCGTGTTCGACCTGGCGTTCGACCTGCTGCAGTTCTTCGTGCCGTCGGTCGAGGTCGAGTGGAAGTGGAAGCTGGTGATCGGGCTGGCCGCGGCGTTGATCATCACGGCGGCGGGCAGTCACAAGGCGGGTTCCGCCCCGGCCCCGTGACGGACTAGATCTTCGGCAGCGTGATGCCGCGCTGCGCCTGGTATTTCCCCTTCTTGTCCGCGTAGCTCCGCTCGCAGACGTCGTCGGCGTCCGCCGCGAAAAAGAGCACCTGCGCGATCCCCTCGTTGGCGTAGATCTTGGCCGGCAGGGGCGTGGTGTTCGAGATCTCGAGCGTCACGTGGCCCTCCCACTCGGGCTCGAAGGGCGTGACGTTGGTGATGATCCCGCACCTCGCGTACGTGCTCTTGCCCACGCAGACCGTCAGAATCTCCCGGGGGATCCGGAAGTACTCCACCGAGCGGGCCAGCGCGAAGGAGTTCGGGGGAACGACGCAGACGTCCCCGGTGAACTCCACGAAGGACTTCGGGTCGAAACGCTTGGGATCGACGATGGCGGACAGGGCGTTGGTGAAGATCTTGAAGTCCCGCGCCACCCGCATGTCGTAGCCGTAGGACGACACACCGTACGAAATGCAGCCTTCCCGGACCTGATTCTCGGCGAAGGGCTCGATCATTCCGTGCTCCTTCGCCATGCGGCGGATCCAGCGATCGGACTTGATGGACATAGGCGCGCAATATATCGGCGCCATCAAGACTTACGCCACTCGATTCGGTTGACAGTGACCCCGGCCGCCGATAGCTTCCCAAAACTTTCACGTGAATTATTTCACGAACCCAATGCTCGAACCCTACGTCCCCTGGCTCATCCTCCTCGTGTTCGTCCTGGTGAACGCGGCCGGGATGCTCATCCTCTCGCATTTCGCGGGGCCGAGGCGGCCGACCCCCGTGAAGCTGGCGCCGTACGAGAGCGGCATGCCGCCCCTGGGGTCGGCCCACGAGCGGTTCTCCGTCAAGTTCTACCTCGTGGCGATGCTGTTCATCGTCTTCGACATCGAGACCGTATTCCTCATACCCTGGGCCACGATCTTCTTCGGCTCCGGGGCGCCCGGCGGACCGGGGATGGGGTTCCTGCTGATCGAAATGCTGGTATTCCTCGTCATCCTGTTCGTGGGCTACCTCTACGTCTGGAAGCGCGGCGCCTTTCAATGGGATTGACCGCATGAAGCACCTCGAAACCGTCAAAGGCTCGGATAACTGGCTCACCACCAAGTTCACGGCCCTCGTGAACTGGGCCGTGAACCAGTCCCGCGCCAACTCGCTCTGGCCGATGCCCTTCGGCACCGCCTGCTGCGCCATCGAGTTCATGGCGACGGCGGCGAGCCGTTTCGACCTCGCCCGCTTCGGGATGGAGCGGCAGGCGTTCTCGCCCCGCCAGTCCGACGTCCTCATCTGCGCCGGCCGCCTCCCCTTCAAGCTGGCGCCCGTCATCCGCCGCATCTACGACCAGATGCCGCAGCCCAAGTGGGTCATTTCGATGGGCGCCTGCGCCTCCACCGGCGGCATCTTCGACAACTACGCGATGGTGCAGGGGATCGACACCGTCGTCCCGGTCGACGTCTACGTGCCCGGGTGCCCACCGCGGCCCGAGGGCCTGCTCTACGGCATCCTGATGCTCCACAAGAAGATCAAGGGAGAGGACCTCTTCGATCCGTCGCTCCGGACGGAGCATCTCCTCAACGACAAGGGGCTCCGCCTCCCGCCGGAGCAGATCGACGAGATCTCCGAGCCCTTCGGCAACTCCGTCCACCAGTTTCGCTCGGCGTGAATCCGTCCGCCCAGGCGCTGCAGGCGACCTTCGGTAACGCGATCGGCCGCGTGGTGGACGCACGCGGCGAGACCATCGTCTACGTCACGGCCGCGCGGGTCCGGGACGTGCTCGCCTGGCTCAAGCAGACGCCCGGACAGGACTACGACTACCTCGTGGACGTCACCGCGGTCGAGTACCGGGACCGGGAGCGGGCGCTCGAAGTGGTGTGGAACCTCCGGTCCCTGGCCTCGAGGCGGGATCTCCGGATCAAGGTCGAGCTCGACCCGCGCGGCACCCTGGCCGTTCCGTCCGTCGTCGACCTCTGGGCCGGCGCCAACTGGCTCGAACGGGAAGTCTTCGACATGTTCGGCGTCACCTTCACCGGACATCCCGACCTCCGGCGCATCCTGATGTGGGAGACGTACGCGGAGGGGCATCCACTGCGGAAGGACTTCCCGCTGCGGGGCCGGTTCTCCCGTTCCGAGCAGGTCCGCCAGGCGCTCAACGTCAATCCCGAAGGCCACTACTCGCTGGAAGAGCTGGCCATCGCCGAATCCTTCGACGAGCTCCCCGCCGAGATGCGGGACCGCCTGGCGCGGGGCCAGCGGGACCAGATCGCCAACTCCGAATGAGCAAGCGCACCGTCGAGCTCTCCGTCGCCACGCCCGGGGCCGATGCCCACGGGGACCCCCTGCGCGTGCCCATCCCGGCCTCGCCGGCCGACGTCGATCCCGAGCTCGGCGGCGAGCACCTGCTCATCAACCTCGGCCCCCAGCACCCCGCCACCCACGGCGTGCTGCGGCTGGTGGTGGAGCTCGAAGGCGAAACCGTCGTCCGGGTGATCCCGCACGTCGGCTACCTGCACTCGGGCTTCGAGAAGCTCGGCGAATACCGCCACTACAATCAGATCGTCCCGCTCACCGACCGCACGGACTACCTGGCGCCGATGTCGAACAACGTCGGCGTGGCGCTCGCGGCCGAAAAGCTGATGGGGATCGAGATCACGCCGCGGTGTCAGGTCCTGCGCGTCATCGCCTGCGAGATGAGCCGCATCATCTCCCATCTGGTGTGGCTCGGGACCACGTCCATCGACCTGGGCGCCTTCACGCCGTTCCTCTGGGCATTCCAGCAGCGTGAGCGGATCTACAACCTGCAGGAGATGTGGACCGGCGCCCGGCTCACCACCAGCCTGACCCGGGTCGGCGGTCTCCTGGCGGATGTCCCCGACAAGTTCGTCACCGATCTCCGCGAGTTCACCGAGACCTTTCCGGACACGCTCGACGAGATCGACCGGGTGCTGACCCGGAACGCGGTGTGGGTGGGCCGGACCCAGAACATCGGCGTCCTCACCGCTCAGGAAGCGATCAACTACTCGCTTTCCGGTCCGATGCTGCGCGCGTCCGGCGTGCCCTGGGACATGCGGAAGGACAAGCCCTACCTGGGCTACGAGACCTACGACTTCGACGTGCCGGTGGGCGAGAACGGCGACGTCTACGACCGGTTCCTGGTGCGCCTCGAGGAGTGCTACCAGTCCAACCGGATCCTGGCGCAGGCCCTGGACCGCCTCCCCGACGGCCCCATCAACGTGGACGACCCGCGCGTGATCCTGCCGCCGAAATCGCGCGCGATGAACGACATGGAAGCGATGATCTATCACTTCAAGCAGGTGATGGAAGGCGTCAAGGCGCCCGTGGGCGAAGCCTACGCCGGGATCGAGAACCCCAAGGGCGAGCTCGGCAACTATTTCGTCTCCGACGGCACCGCCAAACCGGTGCGCTGGCGGATCCGCCCGCCCGCCTTCATCAACCTCGCGTCGATTTCCAAGATGGCCGAAGGGCACCTGCTGTCCGATCTGATCGCGATCAACGCCTCGGTGGACATCGTGATGGGCGAGGTGGACCGGTGAGCGCGCACGCGGCCCCCGCCGAGCCGTACCAGCCCGTGTTCGTCGGCCAGACGAAGGACCGGCTGACCGAGATCCTCGGCCGCTATCCGGTCAAGGCCGGGGCGCTCCTGCCGGCGCTCTGGCTGGTGCAGGAGGAGCGCGGCTGGATTTCGGACGACGCGATGGCCGAGGTCGCCGACCTGCTCGAGCTCACGGCGGCCCACGTCAAGGGCGTGGTGACGTTCTACACCATGTACCACCAGCACCCGGTCGGGAAGAATTTCGTGCAGGTCTGCACGACGTCGTGCTGCAATATCTGCGGCGCCGAGGACGTGGTGAAGGCGCTGCTCCGGGAAACCGGCGCCAAGGAGCTCGGCGCCACGAGCCCCGACGGGAAATGGACCATCATCGAGGTCGAGTGCCTGGGCGCCTGCGGGTTCCCGACGCCGATTCTCGTCAACGACGACTTCATCGAAAACGTGACGCCCGAGAAGGTGCCCGAGCTGGTGAGGAAATACCGGTGATCGAGCGTGGAACGCGGAAGGCGGAATGCGGAACCGGTGGCGCGGGCGTCGGTTCCGCGCTCCGCGTTCCGCGTTCCGACGTTGGGTACTGACCATGGGATATCCCAACAAGCCCCACCCCAAGGAGACCGTCGTCCTCTCCGAGTACTTCGGAGACCCCGAGGCGAAGACCTACAAGGGGTGGGTCAAGCGCGGGGGCTACGAGGCGTTGAAGAAGGCGCTCGCCCTGGACCCCGCCGCGGTCACCGAAGAGGTGAAGGCGTCGGGACTGCGCGGCCGGGGCGGGGCGGGATTCCCGACCGGGCTCAAGTGGACCTTCATGCCGAAGGAGAAGAAGGGCCCCCACTACCTCTGCGTGAACGCCGACGAATCGGAGCCCGGCACGTTCAAGGACCGCGAAATCATGCGGTGGACGCCGCACGCGCTCCTCGAAGGCACCGCCATCGCCGCCCACGCGATCCGGGCCGAGGTGGCGTACATCTACATCCGGGGCGAGTTCACCGAGCCCTGGGCCGTGATGACCCAGGCTCTGGCGGAAGCGAACGCGGCGAAGGTCTTCGGGAACATCACGATCCATCTCCACCGCGGCGCCGGCGCGTACATCTGCGGCGAAGAAACCGCGCTGATGAACTCCATCGAGGGGAAGCGCGGCAATCCCCGGATCAAGCCGCCCTTCCCGGCGGTCGCCGGTGTGTTCGGGAAGCCGACCACCATCAACAACGTCGAGACCCTCGCCGCCGTCCCGCACATCATCAAGCGCGGCTCGGCCTGGTACAAGGGGCTCTGTCTCTCGTCCCCCAAGAGCACCGGCACCAAGCTGTTCTCCGTCTGCGGCCACATCCAGAGGCCCGGCAACGTGGAAGTCACGATGGGCTTCCCGCTCAAGGACGTCATCTACGAGATGTGCGGAGGGATGCGGCCGGGCCGCACGCTCAAGGCGTGCATCCCCGGCGGCTCGTCGGTGCCCATCCTCACCAGGGAAGAGACCGAGCGCTGCCTCCTGGACTACGAGGGCGTGGCCGAGGCCGGGTCGCTCCTGGGATCGGGCGGCGTGATCGTGTTCGACGATTCGGCCGACATGGTCTACCAGATCATGCGGCTGGCCCGGTTCTACGCGCACGAGTCGTGCGCGCAGTGCACCCAATGCCGCGAAGGCACGGCGTGGACGACGAAAATCCTGGAGCGGATCCTGGCGGGCAAAGGCCAGACGAAAGACCTGGACCTGCTGCTCGATCTCTCCGAGAACATGACCGGCAAGACCATCTGCGTCCTGTCGGACAGCTGC
>DATJQI010000072.1:0-56828 GCA_035505915.1 Gemmatimonadales bacterium
AACGCCAGGGCTGGGTGAGGCGGTGATTGGGGGCCTGCACCGCGGCCTCGAGAAGACGCTCGATCTCTTCGCGCCCGATGACTCGGCCCGTGAACTGCTTGATGGAACGGCGGCCGTGGATCGCTTCGTGGAGGTCCATCATTCAAAATACCTTGGTGAACCCCTAGGAGCGGCTGACCCCGGGCCGGTGGCCCGGGGTTGGGGTTATTGAGGGCCGACCCGCCACTTCCTCGCCAGCCGCGCCGCCGTCGCCACCGGGTCTCCTTGGGGAGTGACCCGGAAGGGCGTGGTTTCCTGCGACCAGCGCTGCTCCCAGTCACAGGAAGCCGCGGCGAATGGCGCCCGGTCAAAGGGGATTCCCTGGTCCAACGACCGGTTGAGCCGCGCGAAGAAGTCTTTCCAACGGGGCAGGAAGTAGCCGGAGAACATCCCCTCCCACTCCTTATAGGCGTACAGGTTCAGGTCGTCGTTCTGACCCTCGGTGCACTTGGTGCCCCAGAGCGTGATGATGTTCCGGGCATTCCACTCGTAGAGTCGCCGCTCGGCGTCGGTGGCCCCCCAGCTCCGCGCGGCCCGAATCCAGCGGCCGAGGAGGAATTCGGGCCGGGTACCGACGAGCTGGTCCAGGTCCCGGAGCAGCGCCTCCACCTGTGCTTCGGCCGCGACGAGCGCCACCCGATCCTTTCGCGTGAACGCGTCCTCCACCCGATTCACGAGGGGCACGCCGAGCCGGTCGAGTGTCTGCCGCGCGAGGTTCACGACGTCGTACCGGTACGCGTCGCTCGCGCCGAGTCGCGGCGCGGCGGCAAGGAGCGAATCGAGGGCCTGCGCCAGGAGCGCGCCGTCATACGGCGCCACCGGCTCGGACCGGTACGCCGTGCCCTTCCTGTAGAACTGCGGCCGCTCGGCCAGGAAGTTCCCGGTCTGCGGCGCCGACCGGAACGCGGTGGCGAGCAGGGTCTCCCAGGCGCTCCACGCCGACGAGTCGAAGCGGCCGTACCGGCGCGTCATCCAGTCGCGGGTCCAGGACGTGACGTCGGGGACCGAGTCTTCCCAGGTCTGGCCGAGCACAAAATCGGGGACGATGGGGTTGGTCCCGAGCCCTTCCATGGTCATCCCGAGGCCTTCGAGACGGCCCCGCGCCGGGCTCGTGATGGCGCTGTCGAGATTGGCGGCGATTCTGGGCAGGTCGCCGTTCACGCTCACCTTGCCGCCGAAGTTGTACAGCACGTTCCAGATCCACGGCTTGCCGTAGAAGGCGTGACGGGCCTTCCACACCGGGTACCGGTCCCCCCAGAGATCGAGCACCAGCATCCGGTCGTCCGGCACCGCGCCGAGCATGGCCTCCGCCTGCGCGTCCTTCCAGAAATCGGACTGGTAGTAGAGGAACCACCCCTGGATCACCCAGGTGGCCGCGGTGTCCGCCGAGTGCATGGCGGAGTAGATGGCGCGCCCCATCCCGGCCAGGAAGGTCGAGTCGTTCGAGGGCGGGTTGATCTCGTTGAAGGGATCGGCGTCGTAGAGATGGTCGGTGCCGAAGAGCTCGGTCTGCCGTTCGACGAAGCGCCGGCCGATCCGCTGGAAGAGCGAGTCCTGAGGATCGAGGAACCAGGTGCCCGGGAACCCCGCCGACCAGTCACCGGTCTGGTGGATGGCGGCGCCCGGGAAGACCTGCGTGATGGACCGGGGAACGTGGCCGGTGAATCCCTGGAGCACCGGCGTCATGCCGAGCGAGCGCTCGCGGGCCAGGATGTGGCGCTCGAGGGTGATGTGGGAGTCGATCCAGCGGTCCGGGAGCGGCCCGCCCAGTCCGTCGATGTTGGCCATCCAGCCCCAGGGGAAGTACGCGGGGCCCACCAGGAAGTCCGCGATCTGCCCCCGGCTGAATCCGAAGTCCGTGAGCACCTGCCGCCAGACCGCTTCCTGGCCCGTGACGGCGAGCGGCGCGTTGATGCCCTTGAGGGCCATCCAGTCGATCATCGCCTGCCAGTCCCGCCAGCCCCACCACGCCATCGAGTACGAGAAGGTGCAGTAGTTGAAGAAGTAGCGGACGCGGTAGCGGGTGACGATCCGTACCGGAGACGGGACGGGGGGCAGGGTGCGGAGCGAAATCGGCTTGAGGGGAAGGGAGGGGTTCGCGCCGGCCACGTGCTCCAGGTACCAGTCGAGCGCCGACGCGATGGCGACGCCGGAGGAGCCTCGGAGAACCACGGTGCGGCCCTGGCTCTCGACTTCGAAGACGTCGTGCCCCGCGCTGTCCGGAATGGCGGCGACCTGGAAGCGGGCCGCGCTCGCCGGGACCACACGGGCGACGAGGGCACGTGCGGCGGTCAGGTCGACGCGACCCGGGCCCTGCGCGGTGAGGGCCATCGCGAAGGCGGTGAGCCGGGCGGCGGGAAGCACGAGTGATAAGCTAAGGGAAAGCCGCCAGCAGGCACGCGCCCGCTGACGGCTGTTCGTCCAGGTGCCCGGCGGTGGCTACGACTTACGCCGCGTCGCCGCCATCTTGAGGTTCACCTTGTCGCCCGACGCGTAGGTCGCGAGCGCCGTGCCCCACATCGAATCGCCCTTGAAGTGGGCGGTCATGTGGACGGTCACCATCTGGCCGGCCCGGAGCGCGCTCGGATACGGACCCGCGTCCGTCACCACGCTGTCCCCGCCCATGGCCACGACCTTCACCGGAACCGCGTCGGTGCGGCCCGGGAACATCATGGTCCATCCCTTGCCGTCGGCCGTCATGGTGAGAACCTCCGTCACGACGACGCTGTCCTTCGGACCGACCATGGTCTTGGCGTCCCAGGTTCCGGCGATGTCGGCCATCTTCATGCCCATCGGCTGCTGGGCCGCGGCGCCGGTGACGATACCGGCGAGCAGGGCCATTGAAGCGAAAGCGGTGCGGTGCATGGAGCTCCCTCGAGAAACGAGACGGTGCGCGGGCTGTTGCGGGACGAAACTGCAGGGCGAAGCTACACCTCGCGCCCCGAAGCGCAAACTGGAACATTTAACCCGCCATGCCAGACGCCCGCCTCTCCAAGTCCCGCTTCACCTCCGGCCTCCAGTGCCACAAGAAGCTCTGGTGGGAAGTGCACGAGCCCGACGCCCCGGAGCTGCAACCCGACCGTGTGCTTCAAGATCTGTTCGACCAGGGCCACCAGGTGGGCGAGGCCGCGCGCGCCCGCTATCCCGGCGGCGTCCTCATCGATCTCCCGCGCCACGCGTACGCCGAGCGCGCCCTCGCCACGCGACAGGCGCTCGAGGCCGGCGCCCCCGTGGTGTTCGAGGCCACGTTCATCTCCGACGGCGTGTCCGTGGCGATTGACGTGCTGGAACGCGTGACCGAGGGCTTCCGCCTCACGGAAGTGAAGGCGTCCAACTCACAGAAACCCGAGCACATCCCCGATGTCGCGGTTCAGGCGCGGATCGCCCGGGCGTCCGGGGTCAAGATCTCCGCCACGGAGGTGCTGCACCTGAACGGAGACTTCCGGAACCCCGACGTCGGCGACCTCTTTGCCCTTACCGACGTGACCCGCGAAGTGGCCGCGTTCCTGCCCCAGGTGCCGGATGAAATCGTTCGCCAGAAGGCGATGCTCGCCGGGCCACTCCCCACCGTCGCCATCGGCGCGCACTGCTTCGAGCCCCGCGAGTGTCCGTTCCTGGACCGATGCTGGCCCAAGAACCCCGACCACATCCGGAACCTCGCGGGCGTGGGACCCAAGAAGACCGTCGGCTTTCTGGCCCGCGGCATCGACTCCATCGATCGTCTGCCCGCGAACGAGAAGCTCACCCTCACGCAGAAACGCCAGCTCAAGGCCCTCGCCGAGAAGCGATTGATCGTCGAGCCGGCGCTGGCGGAGCGGCTCGAGCCGTTCACCGGCGCGGCCCGCCTGGGCTTCCTCGACTTCGAGACCATTTCCCGCGCCATCCCGGTGTGGCCCGGCATGGCGCCGTGGCAGCAGGCCGCCGCCCAGTTCAGCTACCACGAACGCCAGCCCGACGGCACTTACACCCACGCGGCCTTCCTCGCCGAGGGCCCCGAGGACGCCCGGCCCCCGCTCGCGCAGGCGATGATCACGGCCACCGCGAACGCCGATCGGGTGGCGACCTACACGGCGTTCGAGAAGACGCGCATCCGGGAGCTCCAGCGCGCGGTTCCGGCGCTCGCCTCGGAGCTCGCGGCCCTCGAGGCGAAGCTGATCGATCTGCACCCCGTGATCCGGGACTGTGTCTACCACCCCGACTTCAACGGTTCGTTCAGCTTGAAGGCAATTCTCACGCCGCTCGTTCCGGAGCTGACCTACAGCGATCTGGTCATCGTCGACGGGCGGATCGCGAGCGTGGAGATCGCCCGGCTCCTGTTCGTCGCCGACAAGATCCCGAAGCACGAGCGCGATCGGGTGCGGGAGGATCTGCTCAACTACTGCGAGCGGGACACCTGGGCGATGGTGCGGCTCACGGAGGTCCTGCGGACGCTATCTTTGCCCGCGCGATGACCCCTTCGGCGCACCACCTCCCGGCGCTCGGGACATGACCATCGAGCGCCTCAGGGCGAGCCTATCCGACCGCTACCGCATCGAGCGCGAGCTGGGCGCGGGCGGGATGGCGACGGTCTACCTGGCGCACGATCTCCGGCACGATCGCAAGGTCGCCGTGAAGGTGCTGCAGCCCGAGCTGGCCGCGGTCATCGGCGCCGACCGGTTTCTGGCCGAGATCAGGACGACGGCCAATCTCCAGCATCCGAACATCCTGGCGCTGTTCGATTCCGGGGCCGCCGACGGCTTCCTCTATTACGTGATGCCGTTCATCGAGGGCGAATCGCTCCGGGATCGGCTGGTCCGCGAAAAGCAGCTGCCGGTCGCCGAGGCGGTCCGCGTCGCGGGGGAGGTGGCGGGGGCGCTCGAGTACGCGCATCGGCGCGGCGTGATCCACCGGGACATCAAGCCCGAGAACATCCTGCTGCTCGACGGCCGGGCGCTCGTGGCCGATTTCGGGATCGCGCTCGCCGCCTCGCGCGCCGGCGGCACCCGCATGACCGAGACCGGCATGTCCCTCGGCACCCCGCACTACATGAGTCCCGAGCAGGCGATGGGCGAGCGCGACATCACCGCCAAGAGCGACGTCTACGCCCTGGGCTGCGTCACGTACGAAATGCTGGTCGGGGATCCGCCCTTCACGGGGCCCACGGCGCAGGCGGTGGTCGCGAAGGTCCTCACCGAGAAGCCCCAGCCGCCGTCGAAGTTCCGGGACACGGTGCCGGAGTCGGTGGACGAGGCGGTCCTCACCGCGCTGGCGAAGCTTCCGGCCGACCGTTTCGCCTCGGCGGGGGAGTTCGCCGCGGCGCTGGGCGGCGAGGTCGGAGCCCCGGGGTTCCGGGCGACCCGGGCGCGGACTCTCACGCGGGAAGCGCCGCGGACCTGGAGCGCGCGGTCACCCTTGCCGTGGGTGGCCGTGTGCGGACTCCTCGGTGTCGCCGCGATCTGGGGATGGCTGCGCCGGGGGGAACGGGCCGAGGCGGCGGTCATTCGTTTCGAGCTCAAGCCCGACAACCTCGCGCTGGCCATCGGCGGAGTCGCCACGCAGGTGGCGCTGTCGCCGGACGGGCGGATCATCGCCTACCTGGGCGGGGCTACCGGCGGCGCCTGGATGATCTACCTCCGGAACCTCGATCACCTCGCCGTCCGGGCCGTTCCCGGCACCGAGGGCGCCCTGAACCCCCAGTTCTCGCCGGACGGACGGTGGATCGCGTTCCGGGCGCCGGACGGGAAACTGAAGAAGGTCGCGGTCGATGGCAGCACGGTCACGACGATCTGTTCCATCGACATCAGCGGGACCCAGGCCGCCGGCCTCACGTGGCTCACGGATCGGGAGATCGTCTTCGCCCGCGGGACCTACTCGGAAGGGCGCGGTCTGTACCGCGTGTCGGCGGACGGCGGAGACCCCAGGCGCTTCTCGCAGCTCGACTCCGCTTCGGGCGAGCGGCTCCAGCTGTCCCCGCTCGCGGCCGACGACGGCCGCCTGCTCCTCTACAGCAGCACCATCGCGAGCACCACCGATCTGAACATCGGCGTCATCCCGATGGCCACGGGGAAGCCCAAGGTGTTCGCCGCGCTGAAGGGGATCCGTGCCGTGGGACTCGCGGGCGGCCAGCTGATCTATGTTCGCGGAGACGGCGCCATCATGGCCGCGCCCTTCGACGCGCGGCGCCTCGAGGTGGGGACTCCGGTGCAGGTGGACGACAGTATCGCGGTCCCGGCCTCGGGGTGGGACACCCCGGTCGCGCTTTCGGCATCGGGAACCCTCTTCTATCAGCACGGCGGCGCGGTGAGCCAGCTCGTGACCGTCGACGCTCACGGCCAGTCCCGTCCCATTCTCGACGCGGCCCAGGTGTACCTGCACCCGCGTCTTTCGCCCGACGGCCGCCGGCTGGCGTACGAAGTGCAGGGAGCCACCGAGGCGCAGATCTGGGTGACCGATCTGGCGCTGCACACCCGGGAGCGGATCACCCGCGAAGGGTTCAACAACCGGCCCGAATGGTCCCCCGACGGGCGCCTCCTGCTCTACACCTCCTCGCGCGAGCCGAACAACTCCATCTGGATGCAGCCGTCCGACGGCTCCGCCGACGCCACGCTGCTCTATCACGCGGACAATCCGATCCGCGAAGGCATGTTCACACCCGACGGCCGGTCGGTGATCTACCGGGCCGACACGCCCGACTCGAACCGCAACGTCTACCTGATTCCGCTCCAGGGCGAAAAGAAGCCGGTGGGGATCCTCACCACCGTCGCCGACGAGAAGGAGCCGCGCGTCTCTCCCGACTCGAAGTGGCTCGCGTACGTGTCCAACGAATCCGGCGTCGAAGAGGTATACGTGCGCGCCCTGATGCCGGGCGGGGCCCGGCTGCCGGTATCGTCCGGCGGAGGCGGGGAGCCGGTCTGGTCCCGGGACGGCCGCCGGCTGTATTACCGCGCGGGGCTGAAACTCCTCGTCACCACGGTGACCACGTCGCCCCGGCTGGCCGTCAGCGCGCCGGAGGTGGTGTTCGACGGCCCGTACGCGACCGACTCCTACCACCCCGATTACGACGTCGCCCCCGACGGCCGGAGCTTCGTGATGATCCGGCCCGTGGAGCAGAACCGGCAGCTCGTGGTCGCGGTGAACTGGATCACGGAGCTCCGGCGGCGACTGGGCGGCCGCTAGGGCGTCGCCACCGGCGCCATCCCCGCGGCCTTCCGCTTGGCGTTCAGCGCGGCGAGGCCCGGCCCCGTCAGCGCACTCCACCGTCTCAGCGCCTGCGCTCCGTCGGCCCCGGCGCGCCGGCACGCCGCGACTTGATTGGCCGGCGGGGCGACGTCCGCGCCCTGCATCGCCATCGCCGCTCCCAGCATCGCATCGCCCGCCGTCTGCAGCGTGGGCGCGGCCTCGCCCCGCCCGGCCGCCCGGCGCCCGAACCGCCGCCGTCCGGGCCCGCTCGCGCCCGGCGCGGGCGCCAGCGAATCCACGCGCGCCTTGAGCGCCGCGGCGTCCGCCCCGCCGGCCTGATCGAGCGCGTCCGCCAGAGCGCGGGCCTTGAGGTACGCCGCGTGGAGACGCACCGCGCCGTCGTACATCTGCCGCGTGAGCGTGGCGAGCTCGTTGAGCGCCGGCGCCGGCGTCTTGACGCGCGGGTCGAGCTTGAGGGTGAGGGGCCGGGTGAAGGTCTGGCCATCCACCGTGAGGCGCACCGTGTAGGTACCGGGAGGCGCCCAGGGGGAGTTCACCACCGGGTAGGTCCGGTGCGGCACCGCGGCGCCGTTGTCTCCCACCGGACCGCGCTCGATCGGCTGGTACTGAAGGTCCCAGCTGAACCGGTGCATCCCCGGCGCCGTCGAGAGCCGCAGCTGCGGCGCCGCCCAGTAGAGCGGCACGTCGCAATCCTGGGCCGCCTCGTTCTTCTGGCAGATCCGGTCGTATTCGTCCGGGTCCACCGCCGGGTCGGGGTCGAGCACCGGATCGTCGCTGGCGTACGAGCGGATCACGGTCCCCATCCGGTCCAGGATCTCGAGCTTCACCGGTCCCTGTGCCCGGACCGGCAGGTAGTAGTCGATGATGCCGCCGGGAGGGGGGTTCTGGCCCGCCGCGAGCTCGGGGGGCCAGGGGGTCGGGTCGTTGGTGCCGAAGCGGACGCGCAGGGCCGTCTGGGGCGTGAAGAGGTAGGCCGACTTGGCGCGCTCCGCCGCGACGGCTTCGCGGAGGGGCGTGACGTCGTCCAGGATCCAGAAGCCGCGGCCGTGCGTGCCCGCCACGAGATCGGCGCAGAGGCAGGTGCTGTCGTCCTTCACCTGGATGTCGCGCACCGAGATGGCCGGCATGTTGAGCCGGAGCGACTGCCAGTGATCGCCGTCGTCGAAGGACACCCAGACCTGCGTTTCCGTGGCCGCGTAGAGCAGGCCTCTGGTCCGGGGATCCTCGCGGATCGAGTTCGCGACGCCCACCGCGGGGAGCCCGGTGTCGATTTCGGTCCAGGTCTTCCCGCCGTCGTGGGTCCGGAAGAAGTGGGGCCGGGGGTCGTCCACGCGCATGGTGTTCGCCGCGGCGTACGCGGTGCGGGTGTCGAAGTGCCCGGCGTCGAGATTGTAGATCCGGGTCCAGGGACTGATGCCGGGAGGTGTCACGTTGGCCCAGGTCGCCCCGCCGTCCCGGGTCATCTGGATGTTGCCGTCGTCGGTTCCGCCCCAGAGGACGTTGATGCTGAGCGGTGACGCGGAGAGCGCCGTGATCGCGCCCTGCGGCGAAACGGCGACGCTGTCGGCGTACTTCCCGGCGGACGGGGGCGGCGTCCAGGTCTGCCGCGCGAGGTCGGGAGAGATGCGGGTCCAGCTGTGGCCGTGGTCGGCGCTCTTCCATACCACGTTCGACGCGTAATAGAGCGTCGTGTGGTTCACCGGCGACCAGAGGATCGGCATGGTCCGCACGTTCCGTCCGTACTGGTCGCCCCGCTCGGTCTGGTCGGGTCCCAGATAGGTGGTCTGGCCGGTGTGGCGATTGTACAGCGAGATGTTGGTGCGTCCCGAGCCGTAGACCAGGTCGGGGTCCTTGGGATCCGGGGCGGCGATGCCGTACTCCTGGATGTTCACCGGGTGCCAGTCGTGGAAGGTGATCTCGCCGTCCATCGACCGGCTGTCCACGCACCCGGAGCCCGAGTCCTGCTGGCCGCTGCACACGCGGTACGGGAAGGCCCAGTCGGTGGTGACGTGGTACATGGCGGCGGTGGGCTGGGTGTACCAGTTGCTCCACGACTCGCCGCGGTTGGCCGAGACGACGGCGCCCTGGTCGGAGACGACGAGGAGGACGTCGGGGTGTTCGGGGTTGACCCAGACTTTTTGATAGTCGTCGCCGCCGGGTGAGCCGCGGACCGGCACCCAGGTGTGCCCGCCGTCCTCGGTGCGCCAGAAGACGATCGACGCGCTGTAGACCACGTCGGGGTTCTTGGAATCGACCGCGAGGGTGGGGACGTCGCCGCCGCCGATGCGGTTCAAGGGGCGGGTGTCCACGTGCTGGGCGGTGTCGGCGGGCGGATGATTGGGGTCGTCCACCGCCGTCCAGTGCTCGCCGCCGTCGGCGGAGGTATAGAACCCGACCACGCCGGTGGTGGGGCCGCCTTTGACCGTCGCCCCGGCCGGGGGGACGCCCGCCACCATCGCGTAGATCCGGGACGGATCGGAGGGCGCGACGGCGAGGTTGGCTTCGATGACGTCGGGGAGCCCGTCGGTGATCCGCTTCCAGGTCGTGCCGCCGTCCGTGGACTTGAAGACCCCGCCTCCCGGCCCGCCGAATTCGTTCCCTTCGCGGAAGCTCTGCTGCTGGCGCCAGAGCGCGGCGTACACCGTCTGCGGGTTCGACGGATCGAACGCGACGTCGTTGCCGCTCGTGTACTCGTCGACGTAGAGGACCTTCTCCCAGGACTTGCCGCCGTCCGTAGTCCGGAAGATCCCGCGGTCCGGGTTGTGTCCGTAGGGGTGGCCCAGCGCGGCGACGAACACGCGATCCGCGTTGGTGGGGTCGACCGCGATCTGCGCGATCATCCGCGTGTCCGCGAGGCCCACGTTGGTCCAGGTCTTCCCGGCGTCGGTCGTCTTGTAGACACCGTCACCGGTGGCCAGGTCGGGTCTGATGATGCCGGCGCCCGATCCCACGTAGATGATCTCGGGATGGGTGGGGGAGACGGCGATGGCGCCGATGGAGCCGATCGGCTCCTGGTCGAAGAGGGGCTCCCACGTCGAGCCGTAGTCCGTGGAGCGCCACACGCCGCCGTTGTCGAATCCGGCGTAGAAGACGTTGGGCTGGCTGGGCACGCCGGCGAGGGCGCGGGCCCGTCCGGCGCGGGTGGGGCCGATCTGGCGCCACCGCATGTCGCCGAACGTGGTCTGGGACTGGGCGCGAAGGGAGGGGATCGTGCCGGTGAGCAGGGCGGCCGAGAGCGTGAGCCGAAGGAGATGACGAAGCAAGGGAGTAGCCTCCACTGAGAGCGCGTTTCGAGAAGTGCGAGAGTATCGCGCCGAGGAGGCACGGGGGCCAGCCCCGGGCGAGGTGACGGGGCGGTGACGCGAGGAATCGATTCTGGGGCATGTCATTTCGCCTTCGGACTCTGGCCCTTCTGGCGTTCTTCGCCGCCTGCCACAGCGACGGGGGGCTCGGCGCCAACGCGCCGTCCCTGAGCGGGACCCTGTCGTCTCCCCGGCACGGGCCCATCGCGCACGCCAGTGTGATCGCGACGGACAGCGCCAATGCCGCATCGTCGGACACCACGACCACCGACGCGAACGGCCACTTCAGCTTCTATGGCCTGGCGCCCGGAACCCGGACCCTCTCGGTGGCGACCCAGACCCTTCCTGGGGGATGCTTTCCACCCGCGCTTTCCCGGGTCACTCTCACGAGCGGAAAGTCGCCGTTCTTAAACCTCGCCCTCGATTGCGTTCCGGTGGCCGGGACCTACTCGGGGTATGCCACCCTGACCCTCGGCGGGACGGCGGCGGCGCTGGACACCGAGCTGGTCTCCATCGGCCTTGAAGGCTACCTGCCGGATTCGGCGGGACTCACCGCGACGGTCAGCCAGTACAACGACTCGTCGTTCGCCATGGACCTGCAGTACGTCACCACCGTCTACACGGGGGCCCTGTCCTCCGGGCTCGTGACCATCCAGGGGCCCGTAGTGTTCGGCCAGTTGGCTCTCGTCATCCCCCCGGTCACGCAGACCATTGGCGCTCCCCCCCTCGGGATCTCGGTCACCATCACCACCACCTGCCAGCCCTCCGCGCCGCAGAGCCTCACCGTCAGGACCGATTCCACGTATCTGGGCCATGTCGCCTCGATCGTCGGCGACGCGGACTACGCGTGCTCGGTTTCCATCCCCGGTATTGGCGACTACTCGGGGACGCTCAATTTCCATCTGGTCGCGACCTACACCGGGCCGGAAGCCGTAACCCAGGCATCGGCTCCTGAACTCTAGGAGCGGCTGACCCAACTACGTGGCGTAAGCGACGGCCGCTCAGGAGTTTGGGAGCCTCCCCATTGCGCCACTTCCTGCCTTCCTTCTACCATTCGCCATGCTCATGCGACTCCACTCGCGGCGGTGCTTCCTGAACTCCGGGCTCAATCGCCCGGGCGGGCGGGGTGCGATCTAGCGCGGCCGGACGTCGGCGCTGGTCGTGACACCCGCTCCACCAACGGAGCGGGTTTTTTATTACAGGAGCGGGAGACCGTGAAAAAGCACTATCTCTTGGCGAGCGACTTCGATCAGACGCTGTCCTTCAACGACTCGGGCGTGGTGCTGGCCGAGATGCTGGGGACCACCGGATTCCGGGAGCATGTGGCGGCGCTCGCGTCTCTCAATCTGGTCCAGCAGGGCGCCGAGCTCGCGTATCTCCTGCGGCACGACCCCGACTACCGGCGGGTGCGGCGCGAAGACCTGCGCGAAGTCGGGCGGCGGGTCCGCCTGAAGCGGAACGTCGCGCTCCTGGCCCGGCTCCTGGCCCAGGGGATCGACGGGAACCGGTTCGATTTCTACGTCGTCTCCGCCGCGCCGGAGGAGGTCGTGCTCTCCGCACTCGACGGCCTCGTGCCTTCGGACCACATCATCGGCACGCGGTTCGGCTGGGATCAGGGCTCGGGCGAGATCGACTCGGTGGTCCGGGTGGCCGCGGGGTTCGGGAAAGTGGCGGCGGTGGAGGAGCTCCGGCTCCGCCTGTCCCTTCCGCGGGACCAGGTCATCTACGTGGGAGACGGGCAGTCCGACATCCCCGTCATGCTGCATGTGAACCGCGGGGAGGGGTTCACCATCGCGGCGTCGGAAGCGCGCGAGATCTCCCACATTGCGAAGCGCACCGTGATTTCC
This sequence comes from Gemmatimonadales bacterium, assembly GCA_035505915.1. Taxonomy (GTDB): domain Bacteria; phylum Gemmatimonadota; class Gemmatimonadetes; order Gemmatimonadales; family GWC2-71-9; genus 40CM-2-70-7. Next base: position 12,368 of record DATJQI010000072.1, read on the forward strand.
GATGACGCGCTGAGCGTGCTGGTGCCGATCCTCGAGGACATCCTCGGCTTCGGACCGGCCGAGATCCGGGCGCTCTTCGAGAGCCAGGGGCTGGTGATCCAGGAGTGGGACCGGGTGCGGACCGATTGGCTCACCATTCGGGACGGGGCGGGGGACGCGGCGCCGAAGATCGCCGAGGTCGCATAGGAGCGGCGGACGCACCCCGCCGGATGAAACTCTGGCGCAACCTGATGTCGTATTAAGCCAGGCCCTACGCCGCACTCCGGCAGTGGATCACGGACGCATTCCCGTTCAAGAACCCGTACTTCTCGACGCCACGCGTCCCCCCGCGGTCGGTGCCCTGGGCCCAGGAGTGTTAGGATTAAGCCCCCAATGGACAACAAGTCCGCCGACCTCTCCGCTCTGCGCATTGATCGCGATGCCGTGCCGACGCCCTCGGGCACCGGGGGACGCCGCTGGCTGGTCGTGGGCGCCCCCGCCCTCCTCCTCGCCCTCACCGGCCTCCTGGTCACCCGGGGCCTGCGGGGCGGGATCGACGTGCGCCTCACCCCCGCGGTCCGGATCTCCCCCTCGCAGGCCAACGTGCTGGCGTCGGCGTCCGGGTATGTGGTCGCGCAGCGCAAGGCGGCGGTCGCGTCGAAGGGCACGGGTCGCCTCGTCTACCTGGGGGTGGTGGAAGGGGACCGCGTGAAGGAAGGGCAGATCATCGCCCGCATCGAGGACGCGGACGTGCGCGCCGCCCTGGCCCAGGCCCGGGCGAATCTCGACCTCGGCATGGCCGATCTGCATGACGCCCAGACGTCAATGGACCGCCAGGCGACGCTGCTCAGACAGAATCTCGTGAGCCAGGCGGATTTTGACGCCGCGCAGGCCCGGTATCTGCGGGTCAAGGCGACGATCGCACTCGACTCCGCGCAGGTGGACGCGGCGCAAGTGGCGGTCGAGAACACCATCGTGCGCGCGCCCTTCGACGGCACGGTGCTCACCAAGAGCGCCGACGTCGGCGAAGTGGTCTCGCCGCTCACCGGCGGCGCGCTCGCCAAGGCCTCGGTGGTGACCCTCGCGGATCTGGGGTCACTCCAGGTGGAAGTGGATGTGTCGGAGTCGAATCTGGCGCAGGTCACGATCGGCGAGCCGTGCGAGATCATTCTCGACGCGTATCCCGACGTCCGGTACGCGGGGTCGGTCGCGAAGATCGTCCCCACCGCCGACCGCGCCAAAGCCACGGTGCAGGTGAAGGTCGCGTTCCGGCACTACGATGCGAAAGTGCTTCCGGAGATGAGTGCCAAGGTGCACTTTCTCCCCCGTTCCAACGTGGCACAGACCGCCCAGGACACGCAGTCGGTGATCGCGGTACCGGACAAGGCGCTCGCCCTGCGCAACGGGCAGCCGGTGGTCTTTGTCGTGTCGAACGGCCGGGCGGTGGCCGTGAACGTCGTCGCGGGCCGGCACTTCGGTTCGTCCGTCGCCATCCTGCAGGGCCTCGCAGTGGGCACCGCCGTCGTGGATTCGGTCGACGACCGGGTCCGCCAGGGCGTCAAAGTCAACGTGCAATCAGGAAGCTCCCCGTGACCGATTCCATCGTGCAGGTGAAGGACGTCTCCAAGGCGTACCGCCGGGATGCGAACGCCGTCCCCGTGCTTCAGAACATCACGCTCGAGGTGCCCAAGGGGGAGTTCGTGGCGCTCATGGGCCCGTCGGGCTCGGGCAAGACGACGCTTCTCAACCTGATCGCCGGCATCGACCGCCCCGACTCGGGATCGGTGCTGGTGGCGGGCACCGACGTCACCCGGCTCTCGGAGTCTCAGCTCGCCAAGTGGCGCGCGGCCAACATCGGGTTCGTCTTTCAGTTCTATAACCTGATTCCGGTCCTCACCGCCTTCGAGAACGTGGAGCTGCCGCTCCTGCTCACGTCGCTCTCCAAGTCCCAGCGGCGGGCGCACGTCGAGACCGCGCTGGCGCTCGTGGGGCTCACCGACCGGATGGACCACTCACCCCGCCAGCTCTCGGGCGGTCAGGAACAGCGAGTGGCCATCGCGCGCGCCATCGCGACCGACCCGCAGATCCTGGTGGCCGACGAGCCGACCGGCGATCTCGACCGGAAGTCCGCCGAGGAGATCCTGACGCTCCTCGACCGCCTGAACAAGGAGCACCAGAAGACCATCGTCATGGTGACGCACGATCCCCACGCGGCCGAGCGGGCCCACACGGTGCGGCATCTGGACAAGGGCGAGCTCCAATGAAAATCCTGAAGATCATTTTCCGGAACGCGTTCCGGCACAAGCTCCGGTCCATCCTCACCATCCTGGGGATCGCCACGGCGGTCATGGCGTTCGGCCTGCTCCGGACCATCGTGGGCGCGTGGAATTCCGGCGTCGCGAACAGCTCGGACAACCGGATGATCGTCCGGCACCGGGTCTCATTCATTTTCCCCTTGCCCCAGGCCGATCGCCCGGAGATCGCCAAGGTCCCCGGCGTCACGCGGGTCACCTGGGCGAACTGGTTCGGCGGCGTGTACGGCGATGCGAACGACTTCAGGAATTTCTGGCCCCGGATCGCGGTGGACCCGGAGACGTACTTCAAGGTCTACCCCGAATTTCAGGTGCCCCCCGATCAGCTGGCCGCGTTCCTCGCGGACCGCTCGGGCGCGATCATCGGGCGGAAGCTCGCGGCCCAGCACAACTTCAAGATCGGGGACGTGATCACCCTGAACGGGGACATCTTCCCCGGGACGTGGCAGTTCACGGTCCGGGGGGTCTACACGGGCAAAGAGCCCTCGACCGACGAAACGCAGATGTTCTTTCAATGGGATTACCTGTACGAGAACGTCAACCAGCGCGAGCCGGGCCGGAACGTGGGCGCGGGCTGGTACGTGATCCAGGTGGACCGCCCCGACGACATGCCGAAGGTCGCCGCCCTGGTCGACACGATGTACACGAACTCCCAGGCCCCCACCAAGACCGAGAGCGAGCGGGCCTTCCAGCAGGGCTTCGTCGCGATGTCGTCGGCCATCATCACGTCGCTCGAGGTGATCTCGTTCGTGATCATCGGGATCATCCTGCTCGTGCTGGCCAACACCATCGTGATGGCGGTCCGCGAGCGCACCCGCGAGTACGCGGTGCTCAAGACCCTGGGCTTCACGGGCCGGCACGTGCTCACCTTCATTCTGGGTGAGGCCATGGTCATCGGTCTCCTGGGCGGCCTCCTCGGCGTGGTGCTCACGTTCCCCATCGTCCAGGGCTTCGGCAAGGCGTTGCCGACGTTCTTCCCGGTGATCGGGGTGTCGGGCTTCACCGTGGTGCTCGCGCTCATCGCCGCCGGTCTCTGCGGACTGGCCGCCGGCGCCGCGCCCGCCCTGCGGGCGGCGCGGATGCCCATCGTGGCCGGTCTGAGGACGGTCGGATGAAGATCCCGTTCTCCTACATCTGGCGGTCGCTCTGGGCCCGGCGCCTCACCACCACGCTCACCATCAGCGGGGTGGCGCTCGTGGTCTTCGTGTTCGCGGGTGTCCTGATGCTCTCGGAGGGCATCACCGCGACGCTCGTGGACACGGGCTCCGCCGACAACGTGATCATCCTGCGGAAGTCCGCGACCTCGGAGCTGGTGAGCCAGGTGGACCGCGGCACGGCGGAGATTCTCGAGACGGCTCCGGAGATCGCGGCGGGGGCCGATGGGAAGGCGCTGCTCACGCGCGAAGTCGATCTCATCATCAACCTGAACAAGAAGAACAACCACGCCGCGCTGGGGAACGTCACGGTGCGGGGTACGTCCCCGCAAAGCCTCGAGCTCCGGCCCGCGGTGAAGATCACGCAGGGCCGGATGTTCAAGTTCGGGAGCCACGAGCTCATCGTGGGGAAGAACATCGCCGACCGCTTCGAAGGGGTGGCGCTGGGGGCCGACGTGCCGTTCGGCGGGGACCACTGGACCGTGGTCGGGTACTTCGACGCCGGCGGCTCCGGATTCGATTCGGAGATCTGGACCGACGCGGACCAGGTGATGCAGGCGTTCCACCGGCCGGTGTACTCCTCGATCACCTTCACGCTCAAGGACCCGGGCCAGTTCGACGCCCTCAAGGCCCGCCTCGCCGCGGACCCGCGCACGCAGTACGTCGAGCCCAAGCGGGAACGGGACTTTTACCGCGAGCAGTCGGCCAACATGGCCACGTTCATCCGGATCCTCGGTCTCGTCGTCACCATCATCTTTTCGGTGGGCGCGATGATCGGGGCCATGATCACGATGTACGCGGCGGTCGCCAATCGGACCGTCGAGATCGGCACGCTCCGGGCACTCGGCTTCCGGCGCCGCAGCGTGCTGGCCGCGTTTCTCCTCGAGGCCGTTCTTCTGGCCGTCGTCGGGGGCGGGATCGGGGTCGTGCTGGCGTCGGGGCTCTCGTTCGCCCGCGTGTCGACGGTCAACTTCGCGTCGTTCTCCGAGATCGGCTTCGGCTTCACGATCACGGTCGGCATCGTGGTCGGCGCCTTCATCTTCGCTCTGTCGATGGGGGTGCTGGGCGGCTTCCTCCCGGCCGTGCGCGCGTCCCGGCTCCAGATCGTGAATGCACTCAGAGGAACCTGAGGGGTCCAGGGTCGGGGGAGGCGCCCTCCGCGCCCTCTTCCGCTATCTTTGCCCCCCGCATGAGCACCCCCCTCAACCGACTTTCCGCCGCCCTCGCCGACCGCTACCGCATCGAGCGCGAGCTCGGTGCGGGGGGCATGGCCACGGTCTACCTGGCCCAGGACCTGAAGCACCACCGCCAGGTGGCCATCAAGGTGTTGAAACCCGAGCTGGCCGCGGTGCTGGGCGCCGATCGCTTCATTCAGGAAATCACCACCACGGCGCAGCTCCAGCACCCGCACATTCTGCCGCTCTTCGACTCGGGATCCGCCGACGGCTTCCTCTATTACGTGATGCCGTTCATCGACGGAGAGACGCTCCGGGACCGGCTCACGCGGGAAACCCAGCTGGCCATCCCGGAAGCGGTCCGGATCACCACCGAAGTCGCGGACGCGCTCGACTACGCGCACCGCCGCGGCGTGATCCACCGGGACATCAAGCCCGAGAACATCCTCCTCCACGACGGCCGTCCCATGGTCGCCGACTTCGGGATCGCGCTCGCCCTGTCGGCCGCGGCGGGCGGGCGGATGACCGAGACGGGGATGTCGCTGGGCACGCCGCACTACATGTCCCCCGAGCAGGCCACCGCCGACAAGGAGATCACCGGCCGCAGCGACATCTATTCGCTGGGCTCCGTGCTCTACGAGATGCTCACCGGCGAGCCCCCCCACATGGGGAACTCGGCCCAGCAGATCGTGATGAAGATCGTGACCGAAGACGCCGCGCCGGTCACGAGGCTGAGAAAATCCGTTCCGCCGAACGTCGCCGCGGCGGTGCAGACCGCCCTGGAAAAGCTGCCCGCCGACCGCTTCGACACCGCCAAGGCGTTCGCGCAGGCGCTCGCCGATCCGCACTACGGCGAGGGCCGCCCGGCGGCGGGCGCAGGCACCATCCGCGCCCCGGTCGGCCGGCCCCTGACCGTCGGACTCGTCGTCTCCCTCGTCATGATGACCGCTCTGGCGCTTTGGGCCTGGCGTCGCCCGGCTCCCCCGGCTCCGGTCACGCGTTACGTGCTCGGCCTGCCCGAGGATGAGACTCCCGACCCCGCTGGATTCACGGTAATCACGCCCGATGGATCCCAGCTCATCTTCTCGGGGCCGTCGGCACGCCGGGGAGTGTCACAGCTCTGGGCGAAGGCGCGCGATCGCGCGACCGCGTCACCCATTCCGGGCACGGAGGGGGCATCCTCCGCGGCGGTCTCACCCGATGGCAAGTGGCTAGCGTTTATCAGTGGGGACACGGTTTGGAGGGCGCCGCTCGCGGGCGGCGTTTCGACGCCCGTCGCGGGGGAAGCCTCCAACGCCGCCGGACTGCTCACCTGGCTGGACGACGGCTCGCTGATCTATGGCTCCCGGTCGTTCAAGATCATCCGGGTGCCCCCCGGCGGCGGCCCGGGCACCGTGCTCTGGAGCGCCGATTCAATGGTGGCGTTCGGATACAACGCGCTGCCGGGAAGCCGCGGCGTTCTCTATACGGCCTGCCGGCTCCCGTGCAGCACGGACGTCGATCTCTGGGTCCTCGATCTGAAGGACTTGTCGCGTCACCGGCTCGTGACCGGCGCGGCCGATGGTTTCTACCTCGGCCACGACGTCCTGGTGTACGTCCGCGGAGACGGCACGGTGATGGCCACGTCGTTCAGCTTGAGATCGCTCCAGATGCGCGGGGACCCCGTCGCCGTCGCCGACAGCGTGTCGTGGACGGGCATCATCCTGCCGTATTTCGCGGTCTCTCCCTCCGGGATGATGGTCCTGCAGCAGGGGCAGAGCCGGGACAACCCCACCGCGCAGCTGGTGTGGGTGGACCGGTCGGGAAAGGTCACGTCCGTCGATACCAGCTGGACGTTCCAGACCACCGTTTTCGCCGGCAACGAGGGCATGGCGCTCTCCCCGGACGGGACTCGCCTGGTCATCGGGCTCCACACCGCGGCGGGTGACGGGATCTGGCTGAAGCAGCTGCCCCGGGGCCCGCTCTCCCGGGTGAGCTTCAACGGCACGGCGTACCGTCCCCGGTGGTCCCCCGTGGCCGGGTGGGTCACGTTTCTCACCCAGGACGGCGTGGTGATGCGCCGGGCCGACGGGACGGGATCGGATTCCATGCTGCTGCGGGGTGGCTTCGACGAGGGCGAGCTGGCCCCCGACCGGCAGTGGCTGGTGCTCCGTCGCGGGGCGGTGGGACCGGTGTCGGGGGGGCGGGACATCTACGGCGTGAAGATGGGGGGCGACACCGCGCTCGCCCCTCTGGTGGCGACGCGGTACGACGAAATGGCGTTCGCCATTTCACCCGACGGCCATTGGCTGGCGTATCAGTCCGATGAGACGGGTCGGCTCGAGGTGTTCGTCCGCCCGTTCCCGAACACCGGCGCGGGGAAATGGCAGGTCTCGACGGGCGGCGGCACCGGAGCCCTGTGGGCCCGCAACGGGAAGGAGCTGTTCTACGTGCGGACCCTGGACACCGCCATGGTGTCGGTCCCCGTCACCTACGGGCCGCAAATCTCCTTCGGCGCTTCTCGCGAGCTGTTCCGGTTGCCCCCGAGCCTCGAAGCCTCGCCGTCGGCCGGAATGGTCGGGGCCGCATCGCGGTACTACACGCCCTGGGACGTCGCGCCGGATGGCCGGTTCATCATGACGCGCGCGCTGGAAACTCGGGAAGGCACGCGCCAGCCACTCATCGTGGCGGAAAACTGGGTCGCCGAAGTCCTGGCGACAATGAGGTCGCACCGATGAGCTCCCCTGACCGACTCGCCACGGCCCCTTCGGCGCACGCCCCCCCGGTGGTCGGGACATGACGGTCGAGCGCCTCAGGGCAAGCCTCGCCGGCCGCTACCGCATCGAGCGGGAGCTGGGCGCGGGCGGGATGGCCACCGTCTATCTCGCGCACGACCTGCGGCACGATCGCAAGGTCGCGCTCAAAGTCCTGCGCCCCGAGCTCTCGGCCATCCTCGGCGCCGAGCGGTTTCTGCACGAGATCAAGACCACCGCGAATCTCCAGCACCCGCACATCCTCTCCCTCTTCGACTCGGGCGAGGCGGACGGGACCGTCTTCTACGTCATGCCGTACGTGGAGGGAGAAACGCTCCGGGACCGCCTGACCCGCGAGAAACAGCTCCCGGTCGACGTGGCGGTCCGCATCGCCACCGAGGTGGCGGACGCTCTGGAGTACGCCCACCAGCACGGCGTAGTGCATCGCGACATCAAGCCCGAGAACATCCTCCTCCACGGCGGCCACGCCCTGGTCGCGGACTTCGGCATCGCCCTGGCGGCCTCCACCGCCGGCGCGGGCACCCGGCTCACCGAGACCGGGATGTCCCTCGGCACCCCGCACTACATGAGCCCCGAGCAGGCGATGGGCGAGCGCGAGATCACGGCGCGGAGCGACGTCTACGCCCTCGGGTGCGTGCTCTACGAGATGCTGGTGGGGGAGCCGCCCTTCACCGGACCCACCGCCCAGGCCATCGTCGCGAAGGTGATGACGGCGGAGCCCCTGTCGATCACCGCTCAGCGGAAGACCGTCCCGGACCACGTGGACGCCGCGGTGCTGACCGCGCTCCAGAAGCTCCCCGCCGATCGCTTCGCGCGCGCGAGTGAGTTCGCCCAGGCACTCGCTTCCGGAGCGCCGGCGACGGTCGCGCGGATCACGCGGGCCGCCCCGGCGACCCCCGGCTCCAGACCCGTGGCCCCGATCGCGCTGGGCGCGCTCGCTCTCGGCGTCGCGGTCACCGCGCTCTGGGCCCTCAGTCGCCACGCCGCCGTCGGCCCGCGCGTCTACGATGCCGCGCTCCCCGACGCGGCGGCGATGACCTTCGCGCCGACCACGGCCACCACCGCCTACGGCACCCCCATCCGGAACATCTCCGTCTCGCCGGCCGGAGACTTCGCGGTCTACGCGGCGAAGCAGGGTGATTCGACCAGCCTCTGGTACCGGAGCCTCGTGGACGCCACGGCGCGCCCCATCGACGGCACGAGCGGGGCCACCGCGCCCCGGATCTCGCCCGACGGCGCCCGGGTGGCGTACCTGGTGGGCGGTCAGGTGATGCTGATCCCGGTGGCGGGCGGAGAGCCCCGCCGGCTCCTCGACGGGCACAGCGTCACCTCGCTGGTGTGGCTGTCGCGCTCGTCGCTCGTCGTGGACGACGAGGACGCCAACCGGACCACGTGGATCGACCCGGAAGCCGGGGTCCAGAGATCCGTGCGCGGCTATCGGTGCTACTTCGCGTCCCTGGACCTCGCCGACCGGCAGTTCATGTGCAGCGTCAACGCGGGGGTCTCCGCATACGACCCGGCCACGGGCCAGAGCTGGCGCGTGCGGGTCACCCGCGCCGACGGCTCCCCGGGGATCCCCGTGACGGGCACCGCCTTCCAGGTCGTGGACGGTCGCTACCTCACCTACATCTCGGCCGACGGGGACCTGCGGGCGGCTCCCTACGACCGGAAGCGCCACCTGGTGGGCCGGCCGGTGACGCTGGTGTCGGGCGTGCGGCGCGAGGGGGCGGGGGACGCCCAGTACGACATCGGCGCCGACGGGACGCTGGTGTATGCGCCGGGAGCGGACGCCCTCCTGGGTCGGCTGGTGCGGCTCAAGCCGGGAGGCCCTCCGGTCCGGCTCCCGGTGGATTCGGGCGCGTTCCTGCGCTTCGACCTGAGCCGGGACGGCCGCTGGCTCGCGGCGGTCGTACAGCGGTCGGACGGCCAGGAGCTCGACGTCTACGACCTCCGCAACGGCCAGCGGCTCGCCTGGATCCACGCCGAGCTGGTTCGGCACGTGCTGTGGGTCCCGTCGGGGGACCGGCTGGTCGCGTCGGTCCGCGACTCGACGCGCTGGAGTGTGCTCTCGGGGTTTCCCGGATCGGGTGGCCGTCCCGACACGGTGTTCACCGCCCCGCACGCCGTCTCGACCCCGGATCCCGTGGACATCCCCGCAGATGACGCGGCCTTGGTGGAAGACATCACCAGCTTCACGCTGATGCGCCTCGATCCCCGTACCCGCGTGACGCACTTCGATACCCTGATGACCGACGCCCTCTTCGAGTCGGTCTCGCCGGACGGCAGACACCTGCTGTACGAGAGCTCGGACGAACGGCGGGTGCTGGTGACGGACTACCCGACGCCGGGACGACGGTGGCAGGTGGCCTCGGACGGCGTCGAACCGCTGTGGCTGTCGTCCACGGAGGTGCTCTATCGTTCCGGCACGTCCTGGTTCGCGGTTCATCTGAACCCGGCCACCGGCGAGCCCGTGGGCGCCCCGGCGTTCTGGGCCCGGGATCCGCGGTTCTCGGACACCGCGGGCTGGTCGAACCGCCCGTCCCACGACGGCGGGATCATCTACGTACAGGGTCCGGAGCAGACCGGCGCGTCGTACCTGCGCGTGACCCCGAACTGGGTGGCGCAAATGGAGAAGGCGGTGGACCGGGCCAACTAGGGCCAGATTCCGCGTCTTGATCTGAAACATGCGCTCACCTTGCGGCGAGCCCTCTCGCTCTCAACTTCCCAAACTGTATGGAATGTGTCCCTCGTCGAGGCCCGGTCGCCCGGCTCGCGGGGATCCTGGGAGCTTGGCTCCTCGGGATCCTGGCGGCCGGCGCGATCGTGTCCACGCTAACCTGTTCGGACATGGTGAAACCAACCGGACCGGCCGACTCCACAGGGACTCCGCCCCCGGGTGACACCACCGGCACGCCACATCCTGCGTCCGTCGTCGTCGTGACCCCCGTGCATGACTCTTTGTTGCTCGGTGAGACACTGCAAATGCGGGCGGCCGTGATCGATTCCCAGGGCGACACGCTCAAGGGAGCAACGGTTGACTGGAGTGTTTCCGATTCCATCAAGGCCTCGGTCACCATCGCCGGGCTCGTGACCGACAAGGCACCGGGCAGCTTCGTCGTCTACGCCCAATCGGGTTCCGCAGTGGGCGGCGCGTTCATGAATGGGAGTTTTCCTGCTGCCGGGATCCTCCTGCCGGACTCCATCGTGATGCGGCGCTACGACTCGGTACAGGTTTTCGGATTGGTGGTGAGCGCGAGCGGCACTCCTGTGGCCGGGCATGTCATCGCCTGGAGCACGCCGGACACGTCCCTGCTCGCGGTAAACGCCGCCGGAGTCCTCACACCACGCGGCACCGGGCGGGCCCGACTCCGGGCGGCCAGCGGCGCGGTGATCGATTCGACCGTCGTGCGGATCGTCCCCGAGCCCGTCGCCATCGTTCAGATCAGCTCGTCCGGTGCCGCCCTCTACGTCGGGATTCCCGATACGTTCGTGGCGACGCCCGTGGATGCGAAGGAACGGCCGGTCGGCGGCGCACTGGTCGCCTGGCTGTCGCGCGATACCACGGTGCTCCGGGTAGTCGCGGACACCGCCCACCCCGGGGTCGGGATCGCGACAACCATCAACCGGGGCGTGACCTGGCTCGTCGCCACGTCGGGTCCGGCGATGGACTCGGTGTTCCTGTCCGTCGACCGGCTGATCACCGACTGGCGCTTCGACCCCGATACGCTCATCATGGCGGCGGGAACCTGGGTGCTGCCGATCGCGCTCGGCCGGGACACCACCGGCGTTGCGCACGTGTATGGCCCGGTCACCCCCGTCATCCCCCTCGACACGGCGATCCTCTCTTTCGACTCGCGTGGCGTCTACGCGCTCAAGCCCGGGGTCGGGCGGATTACGGGAATGGTGTATGGGGACTATCCGATTCGCGACACCGCCGTCGTCATCGTACGCAATTCTGCGCTCGAGCGTATCACGTGGGGGGCGCAGGGGGACGTCTCCAACTACACGACGTTCGCGATCCAGGTCATGGTGACGGACAGTGCCGGAAGGGCGCTCCCGCCCAAGAGAGTCATCATTACCTCTTCGGATACCTCGATCCTCTACTTCTCGGACACCCTGTACAACAATCTGGTGCGCGACACCACCATTCAGGTGCAAGCCCGCCACTTCGGCGCGGCCCGGCTCACGGCCCGCACTGACTCGGCCACCGGAGTGACCGGCCTCTCGGTCATCGAAGTGCGACCCTATCGGGTCACCCTCGTGCCGGATTCCCTCACGACCGCCATCGGAGATACGAGCGTCATCGGCGTCTCGGCGATGGGTACCGACGGGAACTCCTACCAGTATCCGCTCAGCTGGCGATCCTCCAATCCCGCCGTTGCGACGGTCGACTCCCGGGGCCACGTCGTCAGTTTGGGTGGTGGCGTCGCGTTGATTACCGGTACCACGGGATCGGTGACCGGCAATGCGACGGTGGTCGTGCGCTCCGCGGGGGCGCCGGTCGTCAGCGCGGTGACGCCGAGTCCGCTGGTCGCGGGGTCCGTCGGCACCATTCACGGGAGCGGATTCACAGCGGTGCCGGGGGCCGACACCATGAGCCTCGAGGGTGTGGGCACGACGGCTATCGCGGCCACCGATAGCACGATCACCTTCCAGCTGCCCCCCGGCTCGGCGTTCGTATGCGACAGCGTCCACAACACCGAGCTGGTCATCTCCTCCGGGGGGCGGTACCTCACGACGGTCGCGCCGTTCACGCCGGCCGTGGTGGTCCCGGTCAATCTCAACGGACCGACCGCGCTATCCGCCGCCCAGGCTCGCTGCCTCGAGGTGAATCAGGCCGGAAGCCTCGATGTCCTGGTCGATATCACCAACACCGGGACCGATCCGACTCAGGCGGTGCAGGTTCAGGCTCTGCAGACCGTTCTGGCCCACCCGGCTCCCCCGCGCGCGTCGCCCCCCCGGCCCGCGGGCGCGATTCCGGCCGGAATGCCGGGCGTGGATCTCCCGACGGCCCTCTCGGGACACCACCTGGATCTGGTCCGGTCGAACCGAGCGGTGCTCCGCCAGCTGGGGTCGCCGCTCGCGGGATTGATCGCGGCGCGGGCCTCCCGACCGGCACTGAGCGCAAGCGCGCAAGTGAACGGGATAGCCGAGTTCCGCATCCCGCAGATCGAGTACCCGGACTTCTGCTCGCGGTACGTGTCGGTGGGCGCGCGGCTGGCGTACGAAGGCCAGCACATTCGGATCTTCGAAGACACCATGACGTACCTCCGCGGCCAGGCGGACGCGGCGTACGCCGCGGTGGGTCAGCAATTCGACGCGCTCATGTGGAACGTGCTGACCGCCAACTTCGGCAACCCCCTGGCCCTCGACTCCCTGCTGGACCGGAGCGGTAAAGTCTCGTTGCTCCTGTCTCCGGTGGTCAACTCGTATGGCGCGGGCGGATTCACGGTGGCCTGTGATCTCTACTCCGAGGCGGACGCGCCGTCGAGCAACACCGGTGAGGTCATTTACGGGGAGGTCCCCCTCGTGCCCGGGCTCGGCTATCAGTCCCTGACGGTGCAGGCCTGGCAGTGGGCATTCCCCGGAGTGCTTATCCACGAAGCGAAACACCTGACGGCGTACGCCGAGCGCATTTCACGACGGGAGGGGCCTGAGGATCTGTGGCTGGAAGAGGCCACCGCCGACGCGGCGACGGAAATCTGGGCCCGGGCGATCTACGGATTGCCGTGGAAGGGTGACGGCACGTACGCGAACACCGTGTACTGCGACGTTCGACCGGGGTTCCCCAACTGCGGGGGACGCCCGTTCGCCATGTTCGCGAACTTCGAGGAGCTGTACGCCTTCGCGCTCGCCCACGACTCGACGTCGACACTCGGTCCGGAATCTCCGACGGATGGCGCGTTTCTCGGCGGCGGATGGTTCCTGCTGCGCTGGACGCTCGATCAGTATGCCGGGTCCGAGAGCGCGTTCTTGCGGCAACTGACCACGTCCCCGACTACCGGAGTCGGCAATCTCACGGCCGCCGCCGGACATCCAATTGCCGAAATCCTCCCGCCTGCCCTGCTGGCGCTCCGTCTCTCGGGATCGCCGCAGCCCGGAGCCCCTCGTTTCCCCTCCTGGAACCTGCCCGACGTGTTCAACGGAATGGCGGCGGACTTTCCGGGTACGTTCGGAGCGCAGCCGGTTGCGGAGCACGCGGACGGCGACCCCGTCCCCCCCGTGCCGGGAGGCAGTTTCATGATCTTCGACCAGGGTGGCGTGCAGAACACGCTCGTGCAGGTTACCGGCCCCGGCGGCGTGGCCCTCCCCGGAACCGTCAGCGTCTTCCTCTTCACGCTCCCGTAGGCCGCTGGGCCGGCCCGCTCCTAGGGACTCCCCCTCCCGCGGTAGATTCCTCTCTCATGTCTGCCGCGATCGCCGCCACCGAGCTTTCCAAATCCTTCCAGGTCAAAGTCCGCGACTCCGGTCTTTCCGGGGCGCTGCGCGCGCTCTTCCGCCCCAAGTACCGCGAAGTCAAAGCCGTCACGGACGTCTCCTTCGCCATCGAGCCCGGCGAGATCGTCGCCTTCCTCGGCCCCAACGGCGCCGGCAAGACCACGACCCTCAAGATGCTGGCGGGGCTCCTGTACCCCACCCACGGCTCCGTGCAGGTGGTCGGGTTCAATCCCTGGACCGGCGGCTCGGCCTTCAAGCGCCGCATCACGCTCGTGCTGGGCCAGCGCCAGCAGCTGGTCTGGGATCTCCCGCCGGTCGAGACCTTCGTCCTCAACCGCGCCATCTACGACATCCCGGACGCCGACTACAAGGAGCGGCTCGACGAGCTGACCCGGCTGCTCGACCTGGGCGCCGTCCTGGACAAGCCGGTGCGCCAGCTCTCCCTCGGCGAACGGATGAAGTGCGAGCTCGCCGCGGCGCTCCTGCACCGGCCCTCCGTGCTCTTTCTCGACGAGCCGACGCTGGGCCTCGACGTGACGGCGCAGGAGGCGATCCGCCGGTTCCTGCTCGCGTACCGGGACCGGTACGGCGCCACGATTCTCCTCACCTCTCACTACATGCAGGACGTCACGGCGCTCGCGTCCCGGGTCCTGATGATCAACCGGGGGCGCCTGCTCTACGACGGCGCGCTCGAAGCCCTGGTCGCGAAGATCGCCCAGGCCAAGCGGCTCGAGATCGTGCTGCAGCGGGACGTGGGGGAGGACGCCCTGCGCCGGTTCGGGGAAGTGAAGAGCCACCGGTTCCCGAACGCCGTGCTCGAGACCCCGCGGGAGCACGCCGCGGCCACGAGCGCGAGGCTCCTGGCCGAGCTGCCCATCGCCGACATCTCGATCACCGACCCGCCCATCGAAGAGGTGATTCAGCGGGCCTTCGCGCTGGGGGCGGAAGGAGAAGCCCCGTGAGCGCCCGCGTCTGGGCCCGCCGCTACGGCGCCCTGATGCGGAACGCCTGGATGGTGGACCTCCAGTACCGGGCGTCGATCGTGCTCTGGGTCCTCTGGGGCGTGATGGAGCCCGCCATCGCCCTCGGGATCTGGTGGTCGATCGCCGGAACCGGGTCGGTGGGCGGCTACACCCGCACCGATTTCGCCCGGTACTTCTTCGCGCTCACGCTGATCAACCAGCTCACCATCGCCTGGGACTCCTGGTACCTGGACCGCTGGATCCGCGAGGGTGACCTGAACTTCAAGCTCCCCCGGCCCCTGCACCCGGTCCACGAGGCGATCGCGGACAACATCGCCTACAAGGCGCGGAGTGCCGGGACCCTGCTCCTCATCTGGGTCATCGTGTCCGTCGCCTGGCCCGTGGTCCGCCTGCCGTTCGCGCCGAAGACCTTCGCCGTCACCGCCGTCGCCGTCGTGCTCGCGGCGATGCTGCGGTTCCTCATCAGCTTCACCACCGGGCTCCTGGCGTTCTGGACCACGCGCGCGACGTCGATCATGGAGCTGCACGCCGGCATCTCGCTCTTTCTCGCCGGCCGGATCGCGCCCCTCTCGCTGCTGCCGCCGGTGGTGGCGGGCGTCGCGAGCTGGCTCTGGTTCCCCTACATGCTGGCGTTCCCGGTGGACGTTCTCACCGGCGCCACGACGGGACCCGCGGTCTGGGCCGGCTTCCGGGGCCAGCTGATCTGGATCGCCATCTGGCTCGTCCTCTGCCGTACGGCGTGGAAAGCGGGGATCAAGCGCTACGGAGCGGCGGGCGGATGAGAGGGCCCGGCCGCTCCCGGCCCGCCGCCGTGCTCGGCGCCCTGTGGAAGCTGAACGCCGCGGAAGAGCTGCAATACCGGGCGAATTTCGTGGCGTCGTTCGCGAGCACCGTGTTCTACCTGTTCACGGCCCTGCTCACGCTCGATCTGTTCTTTTCGCACGCGACGACGCTGGGCGGATGGGATTTCTGGGAGGTCGTGGTGCTCCTGGGCGTGTTCAACGCCCTGTCCGGCCTGGTTGAGGCGATCCTCCGCCCCGGCATCGGCGATCTCGCGGCGCAGGTGCGGTCCGGCAACCTCGATCTCGTCCTCTCCCGGCCCGTCGACGCCCAGGTCTTCGTGTCCTTCCGGCACCTCGACCTCTGGCGCTTCACCGACATTCTCCTGGGACTCGGCGTCTCCACCTACGCGCTCCTCCACCTCGGCCGCTTCCCGGGCGCGGGCCGGATCCTGGTCTTTCTCGTGACCCTCGTGGCCGCGGCGTTCGTGGTCTACGCCATCTGGGTGATCCTGATGAGCCTCGCCTTCTGGTTCGTCTCGGTCGAGAACATCGCGACCCTCTTCGACGCGGTGTTCGAAGGGGCGCGGTACCCCGTGTCCGCCTATCCGGCGGCCCTGCGGTTTCTCTTCTTCTACCTGTTGCCGATCGCCTGGACCACCACCATCCCGGCCTCGGCTTTGACCGGCCGGCTGAGCCTGGCCACGGGGATCGTGGCGGGATTGGTGGGCGTGGGGGCGCTGGTTTTTTCGAGACTGCTGTGGCGGGCGGCGATCCGGCGGTACACGGGGGCGAGCTCGTAACTGAAGGTGCCGGGTGTCAGGTGCCGGGTGTCAGGGCAGGCCCTGAAGCCCTGGCACCCGACACCCGGCACCTGAGCATCACTTCTGCCACACCCCGTATCCATCCGCCCGGAGCTCCCGCGCCAGCACTCTCTCCATCCGTTCCGCCTCCTTCCGGGTTAACGGGTTCAGGCCCGCGTAGAGGTCGGGCCGGAGCCTCACGCCGTACTCCCGCACGTAGCGGTTGTCCTTCACGCCGTATTTGTGGCGCTCGAAGCGGATCTCGGGGGTGAGGCCGGTCATGCCCACGTAGAGCAGGGGCTTCTCGGACGAGCGGTCGGGATTGGCGCGGCGGAACTTCGCGTGCGTCCAGACGGCGGGGTCGAGCTCGATGACGTAGACGTGATGCGTCTTGCGGGGCATTTACCGCCCCAGCTTCCCCTTCAAGTCCGAGAACCAGTGATCGACCCACACGACCTCGGGCGTGTGCTCACCGCCGCGGCCGATCAGGAAGTAGAACGTGCTGCCGTCGGGGCTGACGTCATACGCCTGGTGAAACTGGTCGAGGATGAACAGCGAGGGGGAGACCGTGAAGAGAGAGGTGGTCTGGGTCACGGCGAACGTGGGGCCGAGCGCCACCCGCGCCGCCATCATGCGGGGGCTCGGATCGAGGTAATAGATCTCCCGTCCGTCGGCGGACCAGCGTGGTTCGATCCCGCCGCCGTTCGACACCTGCCACCGGCCGCCGTTGGTGTTGGGGAAGGGCCGGACGTACACCTCCAGATTGCCGGACTCGTTCGACGTGTACGCCAGCCAGTGCCCGTCGCGGGACAGTGCCGGCTGCAGCTCGGTGAAGGGCGTGGCCACGAGGTCGACGGGAGTGCTGTCACGGCCCGGCTGGACCCCGACCACGTCCCCGGCGCCGCCGGCTCCGTTGTCGGTGCGGAGGATGAGCCAGCGTCCGTCGTGCGACCAGTCCACCTCCTGCACCGGGCGCGAGAGCCGGGCCAGAAGCCGGTCGCTCCCGCTGCCGTCCGCGGGCCTGGCGTACACCGCGTTGCCCGCCCCGCTGGACGAAAAGGCACTCGAACCTGTGGAATCCCTGATGAACGCGACGGCGCGGCCGTCGGGCGACCACTCGGGGCGCCGGTCGGCGTTGCCGAAGGAGAGCCGGGTGGCAGGTCCCCGGGCCACGGACCGCACCCAGATGTTGAGCGCTCCCCCGACGCCGACGCCCAGGGCCAGTTGGCGGCCGTCCGGTGACAGGGCGAGGGAGTTGAACTCGCCGTGCCAGGTCGTGTCGAGGAGCGACACCGCCCCGGTCCGGGCTACCCGGGCGACCTCCACGTCGTTCCGGGACGAAGTGCCCGACACGTAGACCAGGGTTCCCGAGCGGGAGATGTCGAGGAGCGGGGGTCCGGCGCCCTGGCTCAGCGTCACCGCCTGAAGCACCGGGATCGCGGAGCCCGTCATCCGGAGGTGGCTCAGGTCGAACGGGGCCGCGAAGCCCGCGCCGTCGCGCTGCACGTACAGGAGGTGCCCGTCCGGGAGATACCAGGCGCCCGCTACGTTGCTGAGCAGGAGCGTCTGCTTCCCGGTGCGGAGATCGAGCACGTGCATGCCCATGGTGACGCATTGGGAGCCGCAGTACTGGAAGAGCACGCCGCGCGCGCCCGGAAGCGCCACCGGCTCGCCGATGCCGCCGCCGGTCAGCGTGGTATCGTGCAGGACCACGGTGCTGGGCCCGCCCGCCGCTTCCACCCGCCGGAGCTCGGTGAGATTGCTCGCGACGTACACGAGGGTATTGTCGTCGAGCCAGGCCACGCCGCCGAACCCGCCGGCCACCGAGTCGGCCAGGGTCACCGGGGCGCCGCCCAGAAGCTGGGCCTTCTTGAGGTGTCCGTCGGCCACGAACGCGATCCATTTCCCGTCGGGGGAGAAGACCGGGTTCTGGGCTCGGGCGGTGCCCTGAATGACGGTGGCGTGCAGGTCACCGGGGCGTTTCACCCACAACAGGAAGTCGGGGACCCCGCTCTTGAAGACGATGGTGGATCCGTCCGGCGACACGGCGAACGATGGGGCGGCGACGTAGAGGGGGACGCTGTCGCTCAGCTGCACGTAATGCCAGCTCGCGGGCTGGCGCCCCGCCGCGCGCGCGGCGAGCCAGCCCCAGATGCCGGCGCCCAGTCCCAGAACGGCGAGCCCCGCCGCGATCCAGGTCGCCCGGTTCGCCGGCAGCGCGGGTGCCTTCATCGCGACGCTGCGCGCCCGCGTGACCGGGACCGTCGCGCCGGGCCGGTGCAGCGCCTCCGCGAATTGGGCCGCCGAGGAGAACCGATCCGCGGGCAGCTTCTCGAGCGCCGTGAACACGGCGTCTTCCACGTGGGGCGGCACGGTGCGCCGCTGCAGCGTGATCGACCGCGGCTCTTCGGTGAGCACCCGCGCCACGATGGCCTGCGCCGTGGCGCCGGTGAAGGGCGGCTCCCCGGTCAGCATCTCGTAGAGCACGCAGCCGAGGGCGTAGACGTCCGCGCGTCCGGTGATCTCGCGCTCGCCCATCGCCTGCTCGGGCGCCATGTAGTGGGGCGTGCCCAGGCTCATGCCGGTTTCGGTGAGCCGGGTGCCGCCGCCCGCGGAGCTCGCCGCGAGGGCGATCCCGAAGTCGGCCACGAGCGCCGCGCCGTCGTGGAGCAGGATGTTCTCGGGCTTGATGTCGCGGTGGACCACGCCATGCCGGTGGGCGTAATCGAGGGCGCCCGCGACTTCGGTGGTGATCCGGACCGCGTCCTCGATGGGCAGCTGGCGCTCGCGGTTCATCCGCTCGCGCAGGGATTCGCCTTCGACGTACGGCATCACATAGTAGATGACCCCGTCCGCTTCGCCCGAATCGTGCAGGCCGAGGATGTGCGGGTGCTGGAGATTGGCGGTGAGGCGGATCTCCTTGAGGAATCGCTCCCCGCCCAGAATTGCCGCGAGCTCGGGCCGCAGAACCTTGAGGGCCACCGGCCGGTCGTGCTTCAGGTCGTGCGCGAGGTACACGGTGGCCATGCCGCCGGCGCCGAGCTCCCGGTCGATCCGGTAGTGAGCGGCGAGGGCGGCGGTGAGGTGGGCGCGGGGGTCGGTCATCGCGGGGCAAAGATGCCTTGAGGGGCCCGCTGCCGTAACCCCGTGACGGTCCGTACCGTAGGTTCCTTCATGGACCACACTCTGCTGGTCGTTCTGCTCATCGTGTGCTGCGCGGTAGGTCTGGGGCTGATCGCCCTGGGTCTGCCCGGCATCTGGGTGATGGTGACCGCCGTGGTCGCGTACGGGCTGGTCACGAAGTTCGTGGGCGTCGGCGTGGTCACGCTGGTCGTCACCGTCGGGCTCGCGCTCCTCTCCGAAGTGGCCGAGGCGTGGCTGGGGTTCGGGCTGACGAGGCGCTACGGGGGATCGAAGCGCGCGGGGTGGGGGGCGCTCCTGGGCGGCCTCGTGGGAGCGGCGGTGGGCGTGCCACTTCCGCTGGTGGGCAGCATCGTCGGGAGCCTGGTGGGCGCCTTCGCCGGCGCGGTGCTCTTCGAATACGCCGGCCACGGCGATGAGGACCTGGCCGTCCGCGCGGGCTGGGGCGCGCTCCTCGGCCGGGTCGCCGCGACCGCCACCAAGATCGCGCTGGGTCTCGTGATCACGGTCCTGGCCGTGATCGGGGCCCTGCGGGGCTAGCCCGGCACCACCCCGAAGCCGGCGACCTGGAAGTGCCGGTCGAGCGCCAGCGCGTCCCGGATCCGCCGGTCCTTCATCACCGAGAAACTCACCGCGTCCGTGTAGGAGAACCTCTGGTCCCGGAAGGGCTCGAGCCACTCGCCCACGGCCCGGGCTTCGAGCTCGGGGTCACTCGGGACTACGAGGTTTGGCGCCGCCCGGACCGCGCGGACGAATTGGAGCGCCGGCTCGCGGCCGGTGCGGCGCAGGAGAAGCGCGTGGGTCTCCGCGACCACGAGGTTCGTGGTGACCAGGCGCGCGCCGTCCGCGAGACGCTCCCGGAGCGCCGCGGCGGCGGCCCCGTGCGCGGGCTCGTCGACCACCGCGATGGCGTACCAACCGCTGGTGTCGACGAACAGCTCCCCACTCACCGGTTCCGCACCCAGGAGCCCACTTCCCCCTCGGCCAGATGGCGATCGTGGGTCTCCGCGACACCTTCGGACGGGGCGGCGGGATCCCGCGCGATTCCGATCAGGCGGAGCGCCGGATGACCCTCCGGGTCCCGCAACTCCCGCTCGAGGGCGAGCAGGGCCTGCCGCACCACCGCCGACTTGGTGGTCGCGAGGCGCGTGACCAGCCAGTCCAGGCGGGCTCTCTCCTCGCGCTCCAGGTAGACTTGGAGCGGCTCCCCGATCCGTGCAGGCTTCTTGTCATGCTTTGAAGACATGACATTATGATATGTTAACATGACACACAGGTCAACCGATCCGCCGGTCGACGTAGTATTGGACATGCGCCGGTTGCTGCTCACCCTCCTCCTCCCCGCGGACGTTCCCACCGAGCGATGGTAGAAGAGTGCGTCAACATCGGCCCGCGCGAGCGGCGCCGGCGTTTGGCCTTCGGCCTGGTGTTCGGGCTCGCGGGGCTCGCGGGCACGGCCGCGCTCCTTTCCCACGGCGCGCCGCGCCCCTACCGCGCGCTGTTGTTCGTGCCCTTCTGGGTCTCCGCGATCGGGTGCTTTCAGTACCTCGACAAGACCTGAATCCGCCTCGCGGCGCGCGGTCTGCGCGACCTGGACGATGGCCCGCATCCGGTGGACGATCCGGCGCAGTTGCGGCAGCTCCAGCGGCAGGCGCTCGGCGTGCACATCAAGGCGCTGGCGGCGGCGCTCCTGGCGACGGCGGCCGTCTACCTCCTCGCCTGACTTGAAGGGACTCGGCTCCAGTCGATTCCAGGGCGGACACCCTCCCAGACACTGAGCGAACCCACCAGGATTCGGGTGCGGACGCTTTTTCCGAGAAGCATGAGCACGTAGGGCCGGTCCATTGGCAGCGCGGAGTCGAGGATACGAACGACGCGGCCGTCCACGGCCATCCCGCACGTCCCGTCCGGGAAGATCTGAAGACGTACCCGGTGCCAGGATCCATTCACTAACGCCGGGGCCCGCAGGGTCGACGATTCTCCGCCGGAGTAGAACGAGACCCGTCCCATGGCCGTCGGCCCCTCGCCCGCCGGCATCCCCACGTCACAGCTCGCTCGCTCATAGTCCCGGTTCATGGGGGGCGCGTTGGTCTTATGGTCCCACTGCGCCAGCGCTGTCGAGTCGATTCCCGCGGCGAGCGTGACGTCGATGTCCTGCCACTGGCTCATCGTGATCGGCGCGCTCACCTGGAATTCGACGCCCAGGCCGCGCCGCGCGCTGAACCAACGCCGCGAATGCGCCCCGCTTGGATAGGATGAATCCCCGTTGTTCCAGAACGCCCGGCCGTGGCTCGCGGTCGACACGATCCGGGGGAGAGGGTCTCCGAAGGGCTCGAATCGCGAGAACGAGTCCTGCCAGGACTCCGCGGCGAGCGCGCGGAACGTGGAGGGAGCTATCGGGATCCGAAGCGCGCCCGCCAACCACCCCCCCGCCGACACCCGCACCAGGCCGACGCCGGCCCGGCGGGGCAGCAGGACGCCGTTCGAATCGACCGACACCAGAGTGGAATCGTCGGAGCTGAACTCGAGTACGGGCAGGTCGACGACATGCCCGGCGCTGTCGTGGGCGACGACGCGCAGGCGCGTCGGAACTCCCACGCTCGCGGTATCATCGGGGACTCCGAGCTCGAGCCCGTCGGTCCAGCCGAGCGTGCCCGTCGTCGGCTGCCAGGTGATGGAGTAGAGGGACGCATCCGGTCCCAGCGCGAGAGGGCGCGGGTCGTCGAGGGCGTCCAGGGGCCGCACCATCCAGGCGGCGGAGCCGGCGCCCTCGAGCGTAGCGAGCCACCGTCCGTCCGGGCTCAGCGAGGCCTCCCGGATTCCCTTGGCGATCACCCGTGGTCGGTCGGCGCCGTCGAGGTCGAGTACCGCGAGCATGCCGCCGTGCGCGAGGTTGGTCTCGTAGAGTACGTGTCGTGGGTCGAGCCACCCCAGGATGGCGACCGGTCCTTCCGGCCCGGGCCGGCATCGCTGCTTCGCGCCGTCGGGAGTCATCCAGCAGACATCCGGAGGCCGGGTGGACCAATAGGTCCGCGTGAACGCGATCCGGCTTCCATCGGGGCTCCAGCCACCCGGCTGGTCCGTGGCGTCGGTGCGCGAGAGGCGCCGGACTTGCCCGGTTCGGGGGTCGATGATCCCGAGGTTGTAGTGGCTGAGCGGGCTCCAGCGCGCGCTCGTGAAGACCAGGGCGCCGCCATCGGGAGCCCAGAACGGGGCTTCGTCGTCACCCCGCGCGAACGTGAGCCGGCGCTCCCCCAGCCCGGGGCGTGCGAGGAACAAATCGATCGTTCCGGAGTCCTGCACGCCCCGCGCGTAGACCCACTCGCCGGTCCCCGGACGGGCCACGGGAACGGTGCCCGACAGTTCGATGTGCAGCCACGGCCGGCCCGCCGCCGGTTGAATCTCCTGCATGCCACTCCACCCGGCGCGCCTCAGGCCCGCGGTCCGCGCCAGGGCCGGTGCCCCGGTGCGAGGCAGAAATGCCACGAGGTCCATGTCGGGTGGCGGGGACGTGCGGAGCGCCGCCGCGAGCCCCGCCGCGACGACCAGGAAGACGCCGACCGCGGCCGCCATCCGCGAAGGCCGGTCGAGACCGACCCGAAAACGGCGTGGCAGCGACCTAACCAGCCGTCGTACGGTGCCGGCGTCCACGGCTCCGCCCAGCATGTCCCCGGCCAACTCCCGCAGCGCCCGGCGGTCCCCCCGGCGGCGCGCGCGCCGGACCCAGGTGCCGTAGGCGCGCTCCAGACCGGACCACTCCTCGGCCGCCGCCAGATGCGGCCCCGCGCGCACCAGCAACGCGGGGTCCGATTCAGCGTCCGTGAGCCAGACCTGCCCCAGCTCCTTGTCCGCCGCCTTGACCGCCGCGGGCGGCGCGATCTCGACGGCGAGTGCGCCGATCTCGTCGTGCCCCGGCACCCACTCGTCTCCCATCCGGGCCACCAGTCCTCGGAGCTCGAGCTGCGTGAGCACCGGTTCGACCTCGACGCCCGCACGGTGAGTGACCCGGGCCAGCTGATCGAGCGAAAGCGGCGTGCCGGCCACCGCCAGCACCACCAGCAACCAGGCCGAGGTACGATCCAGCGCGGCCACGCGGTGGCGAAGGGCGGAGCCCGAGCGAAGCTGGCGTTTCAGCGCGTCAGGCTCCCGGCACTTCCACGTCCCGTCCGTCAGGGCCAGGTGCCCCCGTTCCAGCGCGAGCTGGAGGGTCTCGAGCACCAGCAGCGGAGACCCGGCCGCCGTTTCGTGCAGGAGCGGCACGATGCCGTCCACCCATGGCTCGTCGGGGAGGCGTCCGATGCTCGCGAGCAGTGCCCGGACCTGGGGGACCGTCAGGGGGTCCAGGGTCAGGCGAGCCCCGTCCGCGGGCGGTGGGTCGGCCGGCGCTCCGGTCCGGGCGCTCGTGACCAGGAGCACCGGTTCTTTGGCGATCCGACCCGACAGCGCGGCGAGCACGGCGCGCGAATGCCGGTCGGCCCAATGCAGGTCGTCGAGGATGACGGCCAGCGGGCCCTCGTCCGCCACCGCCGCCACCAGCTCCACGAGCGCCGCCGTTCGCCGGCGCAAGGCGTCCTCTCCGGTCGTCAGATCCGCGGGCGCGCTGTAAAAGGAAGACACGGCCGGGTGCAGCGCGACGAGCGTCCCCGCCGCCGAGGGCGAGACCCCGGCGGCGCCGGGAAGCGGCGCGAGCACCCGGGCGAGGTCCCCGATGAGGCTGCCCGTCACGTGCCGTTCGCCCGGGGCCGCGCGCAGGGCCACCACCCTGCCGCCCCCCGCGCGCAGCCGAGCCTGGACCTCGGCCAGGAGGCGCGTCTTTCCGAATCCGGCGGGCGACACGACGTGCACGTGGCGTCCCCGCCGGCGGGTCGCCTCTTCCCAGCAGTGGACGATCCTCGAGAACTCCCGCTCGCGTCCCACCAGCTCGGCCACGAGCCCGTGCTCCGGCGTTGAGACGTCGGCGGGGGCGCGCCGGGCCACGCGCAGCAGGGCGCGGGTGGGCGGCTCGGGCTCCCGCCCTTCGGCGCCGAGCAGCTGCTCCAGGGCGTCGGCCTCCATCGCGGCGCCCACCGGATCGGCCGCGGCGCAGTGGGTTTCGAGCAGCAGTCGCCAGCCTTGCTCGCTGAGCGGCATGGCGTCCCGCACGCGGCGCGCGAGGGGCAGCGCGTCCCGCGCGTGCCCGGTGCCGAGCTGGCGCCGGATGAGGGCCTCCGCGGACCGCAGGAACGCGGCGCGGAGGCGGTACCGCTCCACGTCCGCCCACTGGTCGAAGGCGGCGCCGCCGGGGACGGCGAGCCCGGGCAGGAAGTCACCGCGGTACAGGAGGACCGCCGCCTCCAGGTCTCCCTGATTCACGGCGGCGAGGAACTCGTCGCGATCGGCGGTGATGTCCGGGCGGAGCGAAAGCTCGCCTTCGTGGGTGATCAGGAGATCGTCGTTCACCGTCTGCCGGATGTACCACAGGGTCTGGCGGAGGACGTGCCGGGCCCGATCGGGTTCGGCGTCGGACCAGAGGAGATCGATGAGGTGCTCGCGCGTGGCGGTACGCCGCGGTGAGAGCGCGAGGTAACACAGAACGGCGAGCGGTTTGCCGGGGCCGAGGAGCGAATCGCCGCCGGGAGCGCGCAGGAGCGCGCTTCCGCCGAGGCACACGAGGTGCGGGACCTTCAATTTGCTCATCTGACGGGTCTTTGACTCCCGGGTGTTTTGTTCGTTGCTGGCGGTTTGCGCAGACCAGCCCCCGGCCGTCACCTGTCAGTTTGGTAGCTTCGTTGACTCGCCTCTTCGAAGTTACCGGCGGCTGGGTGGACAGCAAGCGTCGTAAGACGTGACCGGGGGCTGACTTATGTCGTTCCACCCTGCAAGGGCGAGTCTCAAGGTGATCGAAGTGGACACCGACCCGGAGCTGGATCGCCGTGCCATCCGGCGCTGGTTGCTTCTGATCCTGGGCGTCGTGGCGGCGACCGTCGCGCTCCTTTGCGTGGCGCTCCGCTAGTGGCCGAGGCCCGGCAGACGGCGGGTGTCGTGCTGTACCGCCGGACCGAGCGGGGCGTGGAAGTGCTCCTGGTCCGGCCGGGGGATCCCTTCCGGTCGGCGCAGGAGGAGGGGGTGTGGTCGATCCCGAAGGGGGCACCGCAGGAGGAGGAGGATCTCCTGGTCGCCGCGAAGCGGCACTTCATCGAGATCACGGGGTCCGCGCCGGGCGGGGCGTTCGCTCCGTTGGCGGCGGCGCGGATGGGAAACGGGAGCGTGGTCTACGCGTGGTGCGTGGAGGGGGACTGGGATCCCACCAGGCTGAGGAGCGGGACCTTCGAGGCGTATTGGCCGCCCGGTTCACCGATCAAGCAGAAATTTCCCGAGCTCGACCGCGCGGAGTGGTTTTCGATTTCGGAGGCGAAGCGCTGGATCGCGGTGGGGCAGGCGCCGCTGCTCGACGAGTTGCGGGGAGTGGTGGGGGAGTAGCTCGTAACTCGCTGCACTATAAAGCCTTGTGTTCCTGACACTCCGGCACCGATTCCGACGTATGGTTCTCCAGCATTCCTCAACCGGAGTCCCATATGCTCAAACCAGTCCTTCAGCTCGCCGCCGTCGGGATCGCCGGTGTGGTTCTGCTGAAGCTCGCCGCAATGCTCGTCTTCCCGCTCCTCGGCCTCCTGCTGAAGGTCGCCCTGGTGATCGTGGCGGTGTTCTTCCTGATGCGGCTCTTCAAGAAGCGCAAAGACGGAGAGGCGCCCGCGACCTGAGTTCCGAGGGTCCGGACCGGATATCTCGACCGAGGGCCCTGGGGTACAATTCCCAGGGCCCTATGCGTTACACCAACGTGCCGAGTCCGGTGGGAGAGCTGCTGGTCGCCGCGAGCGATCAGGGCCTCTCCACCATTGTCTTCGAGACCTGGCGTCATGGCCCCACCGACGGCGACCGGGCCTCGTGGGAGCCCGACGACGGGCGCGGTCCGGCCGGCGAGATCCTCGCGGAGGCCCGCACCCAGCTCGGGGAATATTTCGCCCGCACCCGCACCACTTTCGACCTGCCCCTCGACCTGTCCGGCACGCCGTTCCAGCTCGCAGTCTGGCAGGCGCTCCGGAAGATCCCTTACGGCTCCACCATCAGCTACGGCGAGCTGGCCCGGCGGGTCCGGTCGCCGAGCGGCTCGCGCGCCGTAGGCGCCGCGAACGGGCGCAACCCGGTCGTCATTGTGGTGCCCTGTCACCGGGTCATCGGCGCCGACGGGGACCTGACCGGATTCGGCGGGGGGATGGAGCGGAAGCGGTGGCTCCTGGAGCACGAAGGCGGCGTGAAGGAGCTCTTCGAGTAGGTTCACGACGCTTTCACCACCGGCTCGCGAGATATCCCTCACCAGCCTGATCAGGGAGTCTCCGATGGCCCGCATCCTCGTGCTGTTCGGTACCACCGACGGCCACACCGCCAAAATCGCCAGCGCCGTTCGCGCCGCCCTCGAAACCGAAGGCTGCTCCGTCGACGTCGTGAACGCCGGGGCCGGAACGGCCGGGGTCACGCCCGAGCCCTACGACGGGGTCATCGTCGCGGCCTCGGTCCGGGCCGGGAAATTCCAGCGGCCCGTCCTGCGGTGGGTCCGCGACCACCGGGAAGCGCTCAACCGCCGGCCGACGGCCTTCCTCTCCGTCTGCCTCGGCATCCTCGAGCACAACGCCCGCGCGCGGAGCGAGCTCGAAACCATTCTCAGCCGGTTCCTGCACGAGACCGGATGGCACCCGGCCATCCGCAAGTTCGTCGCGGGCGCGACGCCGTTTACCCGGTACAACTTCTTCATCAAGTGGGTGATGCGGCGGATCGTCACCAAAGCCCTGGGCCACGTCGATACCACCCGCGATACCGAGTACACCGACTGGGACGACCTCCGGTCCTTCAGCCGCGAATTCGCCCGGCTCGCGATCCCACGCGAGATGCCGGCGTCCTACGAGGTGACGTGGTCGTGAAGCGGAGACTGCTGGCTCTCGGCGCATTCGCCTTCAGTCTCGGCGTGTTCGGCCTCGTGGCGCCGCCCTGGATGGCGCAGTGGGGGTCCACGCCGGAGGAACGGGCCCGGGTACTGCCGAGCGACGACGTCTACTGGCCCCCGCCCGCCGACCAGGAAACGCGGGCGATCACGGTCCGAGCGCCCGCGGACGTCACGTGGGCGTGGGTGATCCGCATCGGGCAGGGACGGAGCGGGTTTTACAGCTACGACTGGCTGGAGAATCTGTTCGGCGATGACATCCACAACGGGGCCGATCTCCTGCCCGCCGGCCCGCTCAGCGTGGGGGATACCATACGGCTCACCCAGCCCGGGTATCCGGGTGCCGGCCCGGGATTGACCGCCTTGCCGGTCGTGGCGGTCCAGGGGCGGTCGTTCGTCTTGAAGGGCTGGGGCGCGTTCGTCGTCGAGTCGCTGGCGCCCCGGCAGTCCCGGATCATCGTGCGCGAGCGTCCGACGCCGCCCGCCAACGCGGTCGAGGCGACGGTCCGGGCGCTCGTGTGGGATCCGGTCCACTTCGTGATGGAGCGGCAGATGCTGCGCGGGATTCGCGATCGGGCCGAGGGCGTTCCAGCCCACCCCCTCGGCGCCTTGATGGCGACCGGGGGTTTCCTCGTGGCCGCGGTCGCCGCGGCGACCCTGATCTGGCGCCGCCGCCGCGGGTGGTGGCTCGTACCGCCCGCGGCCCTCGCCGCGTTGGTGGTCGGCACCACCGGGGGAATCCCGGCCGCGCTCGCGGGGTTCGTAGCGCTCTCGGTGCCGGGGGTGCTGCGGGTCGCGCTGTCGCGGGGACGGTGGCTGGTGCTGATGGGACTCCTGGCGGTGGTTCTGCTCGTCCTTCTCGCCGCCCCCGACGCCTACCTCGCGCTGGGCTGGATCGTGGGCGGGGTCGCTCTGGGGCTGTTCTTCTGGTCCGAGGTGTCCGGCAAGCCGGTGGGAGCCCCCGACCTGCTGCCGGCGCATTGACTTCGCGGTAAAACAATCGTTTAATACTAGCGTTTCATTCCCTCTGGGAGCTCCATGAAGCGCCTCCGAATTCTGGTCGCCGCCCTCGTGCTCGGCGGCATCCTGTACGTCGTCTTCCGGGGCGGCCCCGCGGCCCTGACGCTCACGGGGATCGTCACCGCCAACGACGTCGTCGTGAGCCCGCAGGTGGCGGGGCAGGTCACCCGCCTGCTCGTGGCCGAAGGCGACTCGGTGAAGCCGGGTCAGCTCCTCGCCGTGCTCTCGCCCGCCGAGCTCGAGGCCGACCGCAACTACTACGCGCAGAGCGCCAGCGCCCTGGGGTCGCAGGTCGCGGCCGGCCAGGCGGACCTGGCGGCCGCGGAGGCCCAGGATTCCTCGGCGGTCGCCGACCTCGCGAACACGCGGCTGGTTCGCGACCGCATCCTCGCCCTTTTCAAGGAAGGCGGCGTCACCCAGCAGCAGGCCGACTCGGCCAACACCGCCCTCACCATGGCCCAGGCCCGCGCCGACGCCGCGGACCGCCAGGTGGCCGCGAAGCGGTCGGCGCTCGCCGCCGCCGGCTCCCAGCAGCAGGCCGCCCGCGCCCAGACCGCCAAGGCCGACGTCCGGCTGTCCTACTCGGAGCTCCGCGCGCCCCTCGCCGGGCTCGTCGACGTCCGCGCCGCCCAGCTGGGTGAGGTCGTCCTTGCGGGACAGCCCGTGATCACGCTCATCGACCCCGACTCGCTGTGGATCCGGGCCGACGTCGAAGAGTCCTACATCGACCGGGTCCGCATCGGCGACACCCTCACCGTCCGGCTGCCGTCGGGCGCCCGCCGGACCGGCACCGTCTTCTACCGGGGCGTGGATGCGGGCTTCGCCACCCAGCGGGACGTGAGCCGCACCAAACGCGACATCAAGACCTTCGAGATCCGGCTCCGCGTACCCAATCAAGACCGCCGGCTGGCGGTCGGCATGACCGCCTACGTACTCCTGCCGGTCGGAGCCCCGCCGAAGTGAGCGCCGTCCAGGTCCGCGACCTCACCAAGAAGTTCGGGGACTTCACCGCGGTCGACGCCCTTCGCTTCGACGTCGAGGAGGGCGAGGTGTTCGGACTCCTCGGCCCCAACGGCGCCGGGAAGTCCACGCTGATCCGGATGCTCACCACCCTGGTCCGTCCCACCTCCGGATCGGCGGTGGTCGGGGGCTTCGACATCGTCACGCAGGCCAACGACGTGCGCCGAGTGATCGGCGTGATTCCGCAGGCGATGACGACCGACACCGAGCTGTCCGCCAATGAGAACTTGCTGATCTTCGCCAAGCTGTACGGCGTCCCTAAAGAGCGCCGCGCCAGGCTCATCGCCGATCTCCTCGCCGCGGTCGAGCTGACCCAGTGGGCGGACAAGCCCGTGAAGAACTTCTCGGGCGGCATGCGGCGCCGCGTCGAGATCGCGCGGGGCCTGGTGCACGAGCCCCGGATCCTCTTCCTGGACGAGCCCACCACCGGCCTCGACCCGGTCTCCCGCACGGGCGTGTGGGAGATGCTCCGGAAGATCAAGGCCGAGCACCACCTCACGGTGCTGTTGACCACGCACTACATGGACGAGGCTGACCAGCTCTGCGACCGCGTCGCCATCGTGGACCACGGCCACCTGATGGCCCTCGACTCCCCGCTCCGGCTGAAAGCCGCGCTCTCGGGCCGGAACACGGTGGACGTCGCGTTCCAGGGCGCCCCGGGGGACTGGCACGACCGGCTGGCCGCTCTCCCCGGAGCCACCACCGTGTCCGGCGACGGGCAGGTCTTCCGGGTCGGCACCGGAGACGCTCCCGCGACGACCGGCGCGCTGCTCGCGGCCGCCCGGACCGCGGGCGTGACCGTCCAGTCACTGTCGATCGTGGGAACCACGCTGGACGACGTCTTCGTCCACTTCACCGGCCACGACCTCCGGGACGCGCTGCAGGAGCAGCCCGCCTCGGAGCGCCGGCCCATCAGGCGCTGACATGCGGCGCACCCTGGCGATCATCGAGCGGGAGATGCGGCGGTTCCGGCGGACCCCCGTGCTGATCGCGGTGTCGCTGGTCTTTCCGCTGGTGCAGCTCGTAGTCCTGGGATACGCCTTCGGCGGCAACGTGAAGCACCTGAAGCTCGCGGTGGTGGACCAGGATCAGGCCCTGCCCGCGGTGAAGCTCCGGGAGCTGGCGGGTGCCGTGGCGGCCAACGCCCGGACCTTCGAGACCATCCCCTTCGCCGACCGCGGCACCGCGCTCGACGCCCTCCGGAACGGCCACGTCAACGGCGTGCTCACCATCCCGCCGGGGTTCTCGCGCCGGGTGCTGTCGAAGGACGATCCGCGGGTCGCGCTCATCGAGGACAACACCGACAACTTCGTCGCCGCGACGCTGTCGGCCACGCTGGCGGGAATGGTCACCGCGTACGACCAGCCGGCCGTGCTCCCGAAGGTTCCCCAATCCGCGACCCTCGACGTGGTGGAGCTCTACCCCTACGTCCCCTACATCCAGTACCTGCTGCCGGGCTCCATCGTCATGTCCATCTTCATGATGGTGATGATCGGGGGCGGGATCATCTTCATCGACGACAAAGCCCGGGGGCTCCACGAAGGCTACCTGGTCACTCCCATCACGCGCTTCGAGCTGATCGCGGGGTTCAACATTTCGGGCGCCATCAAGGCCGTGATGGCGGGGTCGGTCCTGATGATCCTGGGGGCGTTGATCGCCGGCATTCCCGATCCGTTCGAGCCCCTGCGCATGGTGCGGATGTTCACCGTCATCGTGGCCACTTCGGTGGCGCTGGTGAGCATGATGTTCCTCCTGATGGTGCGGATGTCCGACCCGCTCCTGCCGCGCGCCATCATCGGAGTCTTGAACACGCTGCTCTTCTTCCCCTCCGGCGCCGTCTACCCCCAGCAGGCGTTCCCGGCCTGGATGCGGGCCATCGCCGTGGCCGATCCCTTTACGTACGCCGTCCATGCGCTCAAGAGCCTCGCGCTCAAGAATGTGGGGTTCGCCGCCATCGTCCCCGACCTGACGTATCTGTTCCTGTTCGCCGCCGTGACCATGACCGCCGCCACCCTCCTCTTCAAACGGGAGCTGTGACCCGCGACGCGGCGACCCGCGACCGCCTGATCACGGCGGCGAGCCGCCTCTTCGGCAAAGAGGGCTACCGCCGGGTCACGGTGCGGGAGATCTGCCGCGAGGCGAAGGCCAACGTCGCGGCCGTCAACTACCATTTCGGCGACAAGCTCGGCCTCTATCGGGAAGTGGTGGACCAGGCCATCGCGGTGATCCGGAGCGGCGCGGCGGCCGCGCGAGAGGGCGGGGCGGGCCTCCCCGCCGAGGACCGCCTTCGCCACTACGTCCACGCCTGGCTGACGCAGCTCCTCGGGGGCGCGGATACTCACGCCTGGATCCACGGCATCATGAGCCACGAGATGAGCGAGCCGACGCCGCAGGCGCCCCGGATCGGCCGCGAGGCGATCCGGCCCCGCATCGAGTACCTGAGCGCGATCATCGCGGAGATCCTCGAGTGTCCGGTCACCGACCCGAGGGTCCGGCGGGGGACCATGGCGGTGCAGAGCCACTGCCTCTGGTACGGCCGGCTCCCCCGCATTCAGGCGTTCGCCCGCGCCGCGTTCCCCGACTGGCCGAACGAGCTGGCGGACGGGCTGGCGCCGCTGGCCGACTACATCGCGGAGTTTTCCCTGGCGGGGATCCGGCTCCGGACTCCGACGGTCGGCGGCTGACGGCTTCGGGAGGCTTCCCATGCGGATCGCACTGATCGTGCCGGCGGTGTTGGTGGGGTTGGTGCTGCTCGTCACCCTGATCGGGTGGACCTTGCCCGTGAAGCACCGGGTCACCCGCGAAGCGGTGCTGACAGTCCCGGCCGAGACGTTGTTCGCGCTGATCGCCACGCCCCTGGATTTCCCCAAGTGGCGCACCGGCGTGAAGAGCGTCGAAATCCTTCCGTCGGTGGGCGGGTTGCCCAGCTGGGTGGAGCACTCGTCGGACGGCAACATCACGTTCGCGGTGACCCGGTCGGTCCCGGGCGTGGAGCTCGTCACCACCATTGCCGACAAGCGCCTGCCTTTCGGCGGGTCCTGGACCTACGAGCTGATTCCGGCGGGGGCTCTGACCACGTTGCGGATCACCGAGGACGGCGAGGTCTACAACCCGATCTTCCGTTTCCTGTCCCGCTTCGTCTTCGGCTACGCCGCCACCATCGAGCGGTACCTGAAGGACGTTCAACGCCGGGCGGGGTGACGCCCGGTCCGCCAGAAGACGAACGCGGCGGTCTGGTGGCCGCCGGAAGCACAGGGCCCGTCGAATGAGCCGGTCCCCTCGAGCTGGGTCCCCTGGTTCCAGAGCTCCAGCTCGATCCTGAAGTTCGCGGCGCACTTCGCCTTCTGGGAGTAGTAGATGGGGAATGAGATCACCACCCCCCGCCCGGAACGCTCCGCCTGCACCGGCCCGGTGATTTCAACCGAGTCCATCCGTACGCCGGCCCTCACGGTGTCTCGATCGTCATCCAGCCGCACGTCCATCCCGAATTTGGCGTCGCCGATGTGCATCTCGCCGGTCCAGGCTCCCCACAGGTCGCCCGCCGTCGTGTCCGGCGCCGGCGCGCCCCTCCCCGGAAGCGTATAGGCGACGACGTAGTCACCCATCGTGGTGTGCAGGCGGTCGTGGCCTCCCGCCGCGACGACCACGTACTGTCTCCCGTCCGCGCGATAGGTCATCGGCAGAGCGTGGCCCCCCGCCGGGAGCGGCGCGCTCCACAGTTCGCGCCCCGTCTCCTCGTCGAAGGCTCTGAGGTGCTGGTCGAAGGTGCCGGCGATGAACACCAGCTTCCCGCCCGTGATCAGGGCGCCGCCGAGCTGGAAGGAGCCCCACGCTCCCGACCCGGGGATGCCCGCCATCTGCGGCATCGAGCCGAGCGGGACCTGCCATTTTACGGTGCCCGCGCTCAGGTCCAGGGCCGTCAGCGCCCCCCAGGGCGGCGGCGTGCAAACGCCCAGGACGTCCCGGCTCATCGCGTAGGGCGTGCCGGTCTGCCGGCCGTACTCGAGGTCGGGGTGCGCCGCGATGGCGTCGTGCAGCGAGTCGCGGGGAATCAGCCGCACCACCATCGCCAGCCGGTTGGTGGGCGCGACGAGGACGCCGCGGGCCTCGTCGACCGAGACCCCGGACCAGTTCATCCCTCCGAGGTTTCCCGGCCAGATGATGGTGCCCTGGAGGGAGGGGGGCGTGAAGATGCCCTGGAACCTGAGCGACGCGATCCGCGCCCGGCACGCGGCGCGCATCGAGTCCGTGACCCCGAACGCCTGGTCGGCGGACAGGCTCTCGGGCGCGAGCCGGAACGCCGGTGGCGGGAAGGGCTGAGTCGGCGACGCCGTTTCCCCGGGGACATCGCTCGCCGGGACCGGCCGCTCCTCCACCGGCACGAGCGGCGTGCCGTCGCGGCGGTCGAGGATGAACAGGTGACCCATCTTCGTCGCTACCGCCACGGCGGGGACGTCGTGACCGCCGCGGTGCAGCGTGAACAGGACCGGCTGCGCGGGCACGTCGTAGTCCCAGAGGTCGTGGTGCACCACCTGGAAGGCCCAGACCAGAGCGCCCGTCGACGCCCGGAGCGCGACGACCGAGTTCGCGTAGCGATCGTCGCCGAGGCGTTCGCCGCCGTAGAAGTCCGGGGACGCGCTGCCGACGGGCACGTACACGAGGTCCAGGGCCGGATCCGCGGAGAAGATGCTCCAGGCGTTGGCGGCGCCGGTGTCGTGCGCCTTGGGGCCGGTCCACGTGTCGTACCCGGGTTGGGCGGGAGAGCGCGGGATGGGGTCGAAGCTCCAGAGCAGCGCCCCGGTCCGGACGCTGAACGCGCGGATCACTCCCTCCGGCGCGTCGGTGCGGTGGTTGTCGGGCACCGCGGATCCCACGATGACCTTGTCGCCGACGACGATCGGCGGCGACGTGACGCCGTACTCCCAGTGGTACGCCGGGGGGTGCTTCAGGCCGACGGTCAGATCGACCGTGCCCCCGGAGCCGAAATCCGCGCAGGGCACCCCGGTCTTCGCGTCGAGCGCGATCAAGCGGGCGTCCACCGTGGCGACGAAGACGCGCTGGCCGCCGGCCCACACCGCCACGCCGCGATTCGCGAAATCACCGTAGTCGTCGTACCCGTACCGCACCGGCCCCTCGAACTTCCACTTCCGGGCACCGGTCGCCGGATCGAGCGCGAGGACGCTCCCCAGGGGCGTCGAGACGTACAGGGTCCCGTCCACCAGGATCGGCGTCGCCTCGAAGCGGCCGCGGTCGGTGAGGTAGTCGCCGGTCCGGACGATCCACGCGGGCCGGAGTCCGGCGACAGTGGTCCGGTCGATCTCCCGGAGCGGCGAGAAGCGCGTGCCTCCGGCGTCGCCGCCGTATGCGGGCCAGGCGGTCGGAGCCGGAGTCTGCCCCAGAGCGGGGGCGACGAGTGCCAGGGAGAGGAGAATGCCGGCGCGGACGCTCATCGGGTGCCCCGTTCCGCCCGGGCCATCAACGCGATGCCGCCGCGGACGCTCTGGTAGACCTCGACGCGCAGCCGGCGGGGAGCCACGGCATACATCACGTCGTCCGCGATGCGCGCGGCCAGGCTCTCGCAGAAGCTTCCCACGTCCCGGAAGCTCCACAGGTAGTACTTCACCGCCTTCGACTCGAGGCAGCGCTCGTTGGGCACGTAGGTGATGGTCACCGTGCCGAAATCCGGCTGGCCCGTCTTGGGACAGATGGACGTGAACTCCTGCGCGGCCAGGGTCACTTCCTGCACGTCGGGCGCCGGAAACGCCTCGGCGCGCAGCACCTCCCGCGCCTCGTCGGGATTCCGGGGGCGGGGCAAGGGGCCTTGAGCGGGGAGCTTTTCGGGCATCTATGCCTCCGGGACGAAATCGAACCGCCGATGCGATATTCCTCAACCATGCCCAGAGCCGTCGTGCTGCTGTCCGGGGGGATGGATTCTACCACCACCCTCGCCATCGCGGTGAGCCGCGGGTTCGAGTGCCTGGCGCTCTCGTTCGCGTACGGCCAGCGGCACGCCGTGGAGCTGGAGGCGGCCCGGGCGGTGGCGAAGCACCATGGAGTCCGCCAGGAAACCGTCACCATCGACCTCCGGTCCCTGGGGGGCTCGGCCCTCACCGCCGACATTCCGGTCCCCAAGGATCGCCCCCTGGCCGAGATGGGCAAGGAGATCCCCATCACGTACGTGCCGGCCCGCAACACCATCTTCCTCTCCTTCGCCCTGGGATGGGCGGAGGTGACCGGCGCGCGGGACATTTTCCTCGGCGTGAACGCCCTCGACTATTCGGGTTACCCAGACTGCCGGCCGGAATACATCGCGGCCTTCGAGCGGATGGCGAACCTGGCCACCAAGGCCGGGGTGGAGGGTGCCCGGTTCACCATTCACACGCCGCTCATTGCGATGACCAAGAAGGAGATCATCGCCGCGGGCCTCGCGCTGGGCGTCGACTACGGCCGGACCGTGAGCTGTTACGACCCCGCGCCCGGACCGCTCGCCTGCGGGCGGTGCGACGCCTGCCGCCTCCGGCTCGGCGCGTTCGCCGGGCTCGGGAAGAAGGACCCGGCGGCGTACCGATGAGCTATGCCGTGAAGGAGATCTACTACACGCTGCAGGGGGAAGGCGCCAACGCGGGGCGGCCGGCGGTCTTCCTGCGCTTCGCGGGATGCAACCTCTGGACCGGACGCGAGAAGGACCGCGAGAGCGCGGTGTGCCGATTCTGCGACACGCAGTTCGTCGGCACCGACGGTCCCGGCGGCGGCTCTTTCGACACCCCGGACGCCCTGGCCCAGGCCGTGACCTCGGCGTGGAAGGGAGAGGCGACGTCGAAGCTCGTGGTTTGCACCGGCGGCGAGCCGCTCCTCCAGCTCGACGAGGCCGCCATCGAGGCGTTCCACCGGGCCCGGTTCGCCGTCGCGGTGGAGACCAACGGCACGCAGCCGGTGCCCCGGGGCATCGACTGGCTCTGCGTCAGTCCGAAGGCCGAGGCGCCGCTCGAGGTGACCAAGGGGGACGAGCTGAAGCTGGTGTATCCGCAGGAGGGCGGCGACCCCGCCCGGTACGAGAACCTCGCCTTCACCCACTTCTACCTGCAGCCGATGGACGGCCCCGACCGGGAGCGCAACACCGAGCTGGCCGTCGCGTATTGTCTGGCGCATCCGCGGTGGCGCTTGAGCCTGCAGACTCACAAGTATCTGGGGATACCCTGAGCGTGGAGATCTTCAAGGAGTTCACCTTCGAGGCGGCGCACCATCTGCCTCACGTCCCGCCCGGGCATCCCTGCGCCCGCGTGCACGGACACTCGTTCACGTTGCGGGTGTCGGTGCGGGGGCCCATCGCCCCGAAGGCGGGGTGGGTGGTGGACTTCGCCGACATCATCGCGGCCGCGGCCCCGGTGGTCGCCGAGCTCGATCACCACGACCTGAACGGCATTGCCGGCCTCGAGAACCCCACCACGGAGCTCCTGGCCCGGTGGATCTGGAAGCGTTTGAAACCGGGTCTCCCCGGCCTGTCGCGAATCGAAATTCGGGAAACGGCGACGACGGGGTGCGTGTATGACGGAGCTGACGGCTGACGGCCTAAGTCGCGGGCTTGGCGGTCGCCATCTCGGTCAGCGGGACCGTGCCGACGGCGGTGTTCCGGCCGGTGACGATGCGGCGATGGTAGTCGACCTGGCCGACGTGATACGTCAGGTGAGTGACGAGATGCAGTAGCGCGTCGCCGATGGTCAGCTGCTGCCCGCCGATGGGCGCCGGGTACGGCCGGCCCAGATCGGCTTCGCTGATCCGCCCCAATCCGAGCTGCAGGGCCGCGAGCGCGGCGTCGATTTCCCGAAGGACTTCCGCCCGCGGAACCCCCTTCCGGCTGAACTCCGCGTCCCGGTTCCGGACGTATCCCGAGCCCCCGAGCAGCGTACCGATGAAGTACTGGACGTTCCCGGCCAGATGCAGCGCCAGGTTGCCGCCCGGGTTGGTGACTCCGGCCGGGCAGGTCCACAGGTCCGCTTCGTCCGGGTAGGCGGCGACTTCGCGCTTCAGGGACTTGAGGTCGCGGGCGAACGCGGCGGCGATCCAGGTGACTTGCATGGCGCTAACCTACCACTACCGGCGGAGCGCCTCCAGGTCCTTCTGGAGCGTCACCAGATCGAACCGGTTGGGCGCCTGATCCGACACCTTGTTGATCCAGTCCTTGGACAGGACCGCGTAGGCTTCGTCGCAGTAGGCGTCCCAGAAGGTCCAGGTCATCCGCTTCAGCACCCCCCAGGTCACGCAGATCAGCCCTCGCTCGTCGTACGCCACCACCGGCACCGCGTGGCCTCCCCACGACCCGGGCGCGCCGGCGCCGGTCGGCCCCCCGGGTGGCACGGTCCAGACCACCTGACGCTGGGCCGTCTGCGGGAGCGCGAGGCCGATGTAGCAATTGCCGAACAGGAGTACCGCGTCCTTCACCTGCAAGTGGTTCCTGGGCTCGAGGGCCACGTAAGCCAGGATCCGGTGGGACGCGATGCCGTGGTGGCGCCAGTAGTTCAGGACGTCGAGCTCGACGGCGCCGTTGTCGTTGGCTCCGGTCCGGGGATCGTATCCGGTGATCGCGGAGTAGGCCGCGATGATCGCCTTGTCGGCCGGCACCGCAGCGCGGCCGGCGTAGGTGGTCCACTGCTCGATCATGTGGCCCGCCGCGGCGCAGGTGCAGTCGCCGATGCGGTCGTTGGCCATCATCGGCCAGTCGCGGATCCGGGCGGCCCAGTTCTCGGAGGCCGGCGGGGGCGGCAGCGTGTCACCGCGGAAATAAGTCGTGAAGAGGAACGTGCGGGGGTCGTGGCGGGGCGCCTGCTTCCCCAGCTTCATCCGGGTCTGATCGGTGCGCATGGAAGCCTCCGGGTTGTCGCGAAACCTCCTCCCGCCGGACCGCCGTTCCAGGCCGCTTTTGCGGCACGGCAGGGCGCGAACGCGACACGCAGCCTCTCCCCTGCCGCAAATCCGCCCCTCGGGTGCCGCAAAACCGCCCTAACCGGACCCGCTTTCACGTCCTATCCTGGCACGTCGTTTCAACCGGAATCGCACATGAACCGCGCGCTCCTCATCCTCGCCTGCCTTCCCGCCACCCTGTCCGCCCAGGCACCGGTGGTGGTGCAGGGGTCCGCCCTCGCCCGCCTCCGGGCCGGGATCCCCGATCCGGCGCGGGTCCAGCGGATCACGGCGACGCGGGACACCACCATCTCGCTCCCCGCCGGCCAGCTCGTCCTTCACCCGGGGGAGATTCTCGCCTATCGGGCTGCGGCCACGACGGCCCACCCCGGGGCGCCCGTGCCGCACCTCGTTACGCCGCTCCGGGTGGTGGCGGTGGACACGAAAGGCACGGTGCGCATCGCGGCGCTGTCGTACGCCGCCGAGGGCGGCGGATTGCGGTACGATCCCGCGGCCGATCTGTTCCGGGGCGCGCTGGACGTGTGGCTGGAGGATGCGAGCGCGCCGGGTGCGGGCTACGCGCTGCCCCAGCCGGTGGACATCGACGTGTTCAGCGACGCCGACAGCGTGTCCGCCGGCGCGGTGAACTTCACGGGCACCGAGGCGCCGCAACGCCTCGCGCTCGTGGTCCGGGCTCCCGGAGACTCGGTGCGGGTCCAGTTCTGGCCGCGCGCCCGGATCGACTCCGTCACCGCGCTGGTGCGCGTGCTCCCGTCCCTTCGAGTGCGGGTCACACCGACGCGGATCGCGGGGTGGGGGCTCGAGACCGCGGTGGCGACGGTGGAGCTTCTGGGGGACGCGCACGGCGAATTCGGGGTCACCGTCACGCCGACGCGGGCGGCGCCGCTCACCCTCCAGTTCACGCATCGGGAGGCGAGGTCGGCCGCCATCCGCTCCCGCGGCATGGGTCCCGACACCATCCGGGTCACGGGCGCCGGCATGACCGGGGCGACGGCCGTGGTGGACTACGGGTTCCCGTTCGCCCTGCTGGTCGCGGCGGCCGTGGGAAGCGCCATCGGAACCATCCTGCTCCAGCTCAATACCAAGAAGCGATCACCCGCCCTGTGGGCCTTTGCCCGGGGACTCCTGCTCGGCATCGTGGCGGCGGTGGCGTATGCGGTGGGGGTGAAGGCCATCCCGGTGCCCCTGCCGCCCCAGTTCGGGGAAGGCGGGGCGTTCGTCGTCGCCGCGCTGGCCGCCTTCCTGGGGCTCAGACGGCGGTGAGAAGCCGGTGCACGTCCTGGTCGTCGACCTGGGTGAAATCGTCGTAGAAGCCGCCCACCGACCCGAAGCTTTCGGGCTCGGCGAGGCAGATCACGTCGTCGGCTTCGTGCCGGAGCTCGGCGCAGGTCTCGGGAGCCCCCACCGGAGCGGCCACGACCACCCGCCCGGGGCCGGCCTGCCGTACCGTCCGCACCGCGGCGCGCATCGTCGACCCGGTCGCGATCCCGTCGTCCACGAGAATGACCACGCGGCCGGCGATCCGCGGCGCAGGACGCGACCCCCGGAACGCCGCTTCCTGCCGCCGGGCTTCGGCGAGCGCGGAGCGGCTGGCGGACTCCAGGTAATCGCGTGGGACGCCCAAGTGCTGGATGGTGCGCTCGTCGAGAAACCGCCCGCCACCCGCGGCCACCGCCCCGAGCGCGAACTCGGGCGCGCCGGGCGCCCCGATCTTCTTCGCGACGACGACGT
Organism: Gemmatimonadales bacterium; assembly: GCA_035505915.1. Classification (GTDB taxonomy): domain Bacteria; phylum Gemmatimonadota; class Gemmatimonadetes; order Gemmatimonadales; family GWC2-71-9; genus 40CM-2-70-7. The sequence goes on from DATJQI010000072.1 coordinate 52,550, forward strand.
CGAGCTCCGCGTCTCCCAGCGCGCGGGCCACGCGGGCCGCGACGACCACGCCGCCGCGGGGCAGGCCCAGCACGAGCGCGTGACGGCCCGCGTACGCCGCGCACGCCTTCCCCAGCGCGTCGCCGGCGGTCTCGCGATCCAGGAAGTGGGGCCGGCTTGCCAGGAGCTCGCGCATCACGGAGCGGCCCCGGCCCCCGCGGGCGCGCGGTGATTCAACGGCAGGTGACGAAGGAACCACGCCGTCGCGACCGCCGAGACCCGCTCCAGGGCGCCGCGTTCGGGGAACAGATGCGTGGCGCGAGGCACGATCTCGAGCGCCTTGGGGCACGTCAGCAGATCGAAGGCCCGCCGGTTCAGCGCCAGCACTTCGAGATCCGCACCGCCCACGATCAGCAGCGTCGGGGCCCGGACCGCGATCAGCGCGTCTCCCGCGAGGTCGGGGCGCCCGCCCCGCGAGACCACCGCCCGAACCGGCGAGCCGAGCGCCGCCGCGGCCAGGAGCGCCGCGGCCGCCCCGGTGCTGGCCCCGAAGTACCCGACCGGGAGGCCCGCGCACGGCGGATGCGAGCGGGCCCAGTCCGTGGCCCACCCGAGCCGCTCCGCGAGGAGCGGAATCCCGAACACATAGTCCGGCTCCCGGGATTCCTCCTCCGTGAGGAGATCGAACAGGAGCGTGCCGATCCCCGCCTGGGCGAGATCGTCCGCCACCTGACGGTTCCGCTCGCTGAAACGCGAGCTTCCCGAGCCGTGGGCGAAGATGACGAGCCCCGACGCGTTCGGCGGGAGCGTCAGGAACCCCCCCAACCGCTTGGGTCCTACCGGGATGACGACGGATTCCATTGGGCACCTCCATGAGCCACACCGGAAGGATCTCGGGGGCCGTATGAAGCGGGCTTGAGCCACGATGCACAATCGTCTCACCCGTCCTTCACGGTCCGGGCTCGAGCTTTCGAAAGGGCCCAGCCCGGGAGGTCTCATGTCGTGGAACCCGATCATCGTGGGAGTAGACGCCTCCATCGAGGCCGGGCGGGCCGCCGCTTTCGGCGCCGGCCTGGCGGAAGCCGCCGGGACGGCGTGCCAGTTGGTGCACGCGGCCCCCAATCCCTGGACGGTGTTGCCCAGCGGGGCCGTTCCGGAGGAGGCCCGGAAGCAGGTCGAGGCGCTGTTCGCGCGGGCGCGCGATTCGGTGCAACACGCGCTGTGGGGCCAGGTGACTCCCGCGCTGCTGGAGCGCCTGTGGGTGCGCGCCGGACAGCCTCCGGTCGCGCTGCGGCAGGCCGCGGCCGAGATCGACGCGGAGCTGATCGTGGTGGGCGGCAAGCACCATTCCACGATCGGGGAGTGGATGGGCAGGAGCACGGCCATGCACCTGCTCCGCACCACGGAACGCCCGGTACTGGCCACGACCTCGAGCGGGCCGCCGCGGCGGATTCTCGTGGCGCTCGACGCCTCGGACGCCACGGAGCCCACGCTCGCCGCCGCCGAACGTTTCGCGGGTCTCTTCGGCGCGCAGCTGAAGGTCGTGAGCGTCGTGGAACCCCTCCCGATGGCGGGAGAGGCCCCCGGAGTCGCGGACCCGCAGCCGTACTACGACGCGTCCCGTGCCCTCGTCGAGCGGAAGCTCTGGCCGATGATCACCGGGCGTGACGTCGAGCACGAGATCGCGTTCGGGCCCGCGGCCGATGTGATCTCCCGGGAGGCCCGGACCTGGGGGACCGACCTGCTGGTCGTGGGTTCCCACGGGAAGGGCTGGGCGGAACGGGTGCTCATCGGCAGCGTGACCCGGCGGCTGGTGCACGAGCTGCCGGCGTCGGTGCTCGTGGTCCCGGTCTACGCGACCCTGGCGACGGGCCCGGCCGGGGCCGGTGCCGGCGCGGCGGTGTCCGGTCCGCTCACCGGCGTCGTCGGCATCGGGTAGCGGGCTCCGCCCGCGGAGATCACCCGGTCCACGTCCTCGCGGGACAGGCTTTCGCGTTCCAGGAGCGCCGAGGCCAGGGCGTGGAGAGCGGGCAGGTTGGCGCCGACCACGCGACGGGCCTCGGCGCAGGCCTGGTCGATCAGGCGCCGCACTTCCCGGTCCACCAACTCGGCGGTCCGCTCCGACACTTCGCGGTGCGTGACGAGCTCGCGGCCGAGGAAGCTCGCGCTCTCGCGGGCGCCGACCGTCACGGGTCCGATCCCTTCGCTCATCCCGAACTCGGTCACCATCCGCCGCGCCAGGTCCGTGGCCTGCTGGAAGTCCTGCGCCGCTCCCGTGGTCACCTTGCCGGGCCCGAAGACCAGCTCTTCCGCCACCCGCCCGCCGTAGGCGGCGGCCAGCCGGCCCTGGAGGTAGCTCAGGGGGTAGGAGCGGCGGTCTTCGGTGGGCAAGGAGGAGGTGAGCCCGAGGGCGCGGCCCCGGGGGACGATGGTCACCTTGTGGATCGGATCGAGGCCGGGAATGAGCGCGTTCAACAGCGCGTGCCCCGCCTCGTGATAGGCGGTGAGACGCCGGTCCTCGGGCGTGAGCACCAGGCTCTTCCGCTCGATGCCGAGGATCACCTTGTCCCGCGCGTCCTCGAAGTCCGTCCCGTCGACCGCGGCCTTGCCCCGCCGGGCCGCGAGCAGGGCCGCCTCGTTGACGATGTTGGCGAGGTCGGCCCCCGCGAGCCCCGACGTGCCGCGCGCGATCACCGCGAGGTCCACGCCCGCGGCCAGCGGGATGCGGCGCGCGTGCACCCGGAGAATCATCTCGCGCCCGCGGAGGTCGGGGAGATCGATCACGATCTGGCGGTCGAAGCGGCCGGGCCGGAGAAGGGCGGGGTCGAGCACGTCGGGCCGGTTCGTGGCCGAAAGCAGGACCACGCCCTCGTTGGACGCGAAGCCGTCGAGCTCCACGAGCAGCTGGTTGAGCGTCTGCTCGCGCTCGTCGTGCCCTCCACCCATCTCGCCCGCGATCCCCCGCTGGCGCCCCACGGCGTCCAGCTCGTCGATGAAAATGATGCAGGGGGCGTGCGCCTTCCCTTCCTGGAACAGGCTTCTGACCCGGGCGGCGCCCACGCCGACGAACATCTCGACGAAGTCGGATCCCGATATCGAGTAGAAGGGACACCCCGCCTCCCCCGCCACGGCGCGGGCCAGCAGGGTCTTGCCCGTGCCGGGGGGTCCTACCAGGAGCACGCCCTTCGGCAGCCGGCCGCCCAGGCGCTGGAAGTGCTGGGGCGCCTTCAGAAACTCGATGATCTCCTCCAGCTCGACCTTGGCCTCGTCGCATCCGGCCACGTCGGCGAACGTCACGTTCGGGCGTTCGGGGGTCAGCGCGCTCCGGCTCAAGCGCCCGAAGGCCAGCGCCCGGTCCCCGCCCTGGCGCATCTGCCGGCTCAGGAAGAACCAGTACCCGACTATCAAGATCCAGGGCAGCGCGGAGAGCAGGATGCCCAGCCAGGAGCCTGAGCTTCGGCGCCCGGTGATCGGCACGCCCCTGGTCTCGAGCCGGGCCACGAGGGGCGCCGGGTCCTGGAGCGGCAGGGTCGTTCGGAACTCGAGAATGCTCCCGAGGCTGTCCGCGATCGCCCGGCGGAGATTTCCACGGGCGACTTGCCCCGCGACGTCGATCTCCACCCACGCGACGTTGCCCGTGTCCACCTGCCGCAGGAGATCCGAGTAGGAGAGCTCCTTCTCGGCCCGGGTCGAGGGGCGGACCAGGACCAGGGACGTCGCGGCGGCCACCAGGACGAGCAGGATCAACTGGCGGAGCCAGGAGCTTCGCGGTGGAGAGGAGTCGGGCCTCGCGGGCGTGGTCACGTCCCAATCCTGCTTGCAGGTCCGTGAGCCCGGCCTGAAGCGTGCGTGAAAGCGAGGCACGGGGAGCGGCCCTTCACGCCTCCTTCACGCACCCGTCATTCGGGCGGAGCCATCCTTGCCGCCACGAGGAGGCTTCATGAGAACGCGACTGCAGGTCAAGTCCCGTCACGTCCCCGCCAGCCGGGAAGAGATCGACCGGCGCCTGACGGTACTGGAGAAGAAGGTGCGCGACCTGGACCAGGTCCGCGACGAGGTGGGAAAGCTGAAGATCGAAGTCGAGGAGATGCGGGAGGCCTGAGGTGGTGCTCGCGCCCGAGGGTCTCACCAACGCGGTGATCGCCGGGCGGCTGGACGAGGTGGCGCGCCTGCTCGAGGAACAGGGAGCGAATCCCTACCGGGTGCGGGCGTATCGCCTGGGAGCGGGGACGTTGCGCGGACTGCCCGTGCCGGCGTCCGAGATCTTCGCGACTGAGGGGTTCGCCGGACTGGAGCGACT
>DATJQI010000073.1:0-17494 GCA_035505915.1 Gemmatimonadales bacterium
CGGCGTCCTCGCCCTCGCCATCGGCGCCACGACGGCGGTCTTCTCCGTGGTGCACACCGTCCTGATCGCGGACCTGCCGTACGCCCAACCCGACCGCCTGGTCCGGATCTACAACCAGAACTCGCCCACCAACATCTGGGCCCTCTCGGTGGTGGACCTCCAGGCGCTCCGCCAGGAGACGCAGATCTTCGCTTCCTTCGGCGCCGCGCGGTTCACGTCGGTCGCGATGGCCGGAGCGGGGGAGCCCGAGCAGATCCCGGCCGCCCGCGCCGACGCCGGATTCTTCACGACCCTCGGCGTGACCGCGCAGACCGGACGTCTCATCACGCCGCAGGATGAACCCCCGGGCGCCCCGGCCGTCGCGGTGGTGACCGACGCGTTCGCCCGCGAGCGGCTCGGCGGGCCCGCCGCGGCCGTCGGGCGGACCCTGACGCTCGACGGCGTGCCCCACACCGTGGTCGGGGTGCTGCCGCGGGGCGTCGCGGCCCTCGCGGGGATGCGGGTCCCGGTCTGGCCCGTCCTTCAGCTCTCCCCGCCCACGCGCCGCGGCCCGTTCGGGTGGCGCGGGATCGCCCGGCTCCGGTCCGGCGTCACCCTCGCGGACGCCCGGCGGGAGCTCGTCTCGCTCAGCGCGCGGATCTTCCCCATCTGGCAGTCCGGCTTCAAAGACCAGGCGGCGCATTTCACGCCCGTCTCCCTCCGGCGCACGATCGTCGGGGACGCCGATGCCCAGCTCGAGCTGTTCGCGGGCGCGGTGGTCCTCGTGCTCCTCGTGGCCATCGCCAACGTCGCGACCCTGGTGCTGGTCCGGGCCTCCGCGCGGGCGCACGAGCTCTCGGTCCGCGCCACGCTGGGCGCGTCCCGCGCGCGCCTGGCCCGCCTCGTCGCCACCGAGTGCCTGGTGCTCGCGGGCGCCGCGACCGCGGTGGGACTGGGTCTCGCCGCCCTCAGCCTGCGGCTCGTCGGCAGCCTCGCTCCGGGGCTCCCCCGCGCCGACGAGATCGCGATCGATCCGCCGACGGTGCTGGTCGCGCTCGCGCTGGGTGCCGGGTCCGGACTCCTCATCGCCGTCTCGCCGCTCGCCGGGGTGCTCCGCGGCTCGCTCACCGCGTGGCGGGGAGACCTGAGGCGTGCGGGCGGCGGGCGCCGCGCCAACGCGGTCCGCGGCTTGCTCGTCGCGGGCGAGTTCGCGCTCGCCGTCCCGCTGCTCCTGGCGGCGCTCCTCCTGGCGAACAGCTTCCTGCGCCTCGAGCGCGTCGATCCCGGCTACGATCCGTCCCGCGGATTCTCCGTCGCGCTCGCCCTCCCCCCGTCCCGCTACCCGGACTCCGCGCTCGCGGGCTATTGGCGACGGGCCGTGGCCCGGGCGCAGGAAGTCCCCGGCGTCGTGGCCGCCGGCGTCACCACGTCTCCGCCCCCCGACAACGGCGGCGACGTCAACAACTTCAACCTCGTGAGCCATCCGGTCCCGGATGGAGGCGCCGAGCCGGTGGCGCCCTGGCCGGTGGTGAGTCCGGAGTATTTCCAGGCGATGGGAGTGCCGCTGGTGGAAGGGCGGATGTTCACGGCCGCCGACACGGGTACGGGGCCTCAGGTGCTCCTGGTCTCCCGCGCCTGGGCCGATCACTACTTCCCGCACGAGCCCGTGCTCGGACAACAGCTCGTGTCCGGCGGGTGTTACACCTGCCCGCGGAGCGTCATCGTCGGCGTGGTGGGAGACGTGAAGTACCAGGGGCTCTCGGGGAACGGGGAAGGGGTCTACACCCCGCTCGCCCAGAACCCGGTGCGCTACGCGACCCTGTACGTCCGGACCACGGGCGCGCCGGAGCCGTTCATCCGGCCCGTCCTGGCGGCCCTCCGCGGTCTCGATCCGCAGATGCCCCTCGCCGCCCTGACCCTTCAGGAGGGCCTCCGCCAGGCCCTCGCCGACCCGGGCCGGTGGACGGGGATGCTCGGCGCGTTCGCGGTGGTGGCGCTGGGGTTGTCGGCTCTCGGGATCTTCGGCCTGATGTCCTATGTGGTCCGGCGGCAGCGCCGGGAAATCGGGGTCCGGATGGCCCTGGGCGCGGAGCCCCGGCAGGTCGCCGCGATGATCGTGGCCCGCGGGATGCGCTACGTCGCGGTGGGGACGGCGGCGGGGCTGGTGCTGGCCTTCGTCGAGGCCGGGTGGCTCGGGGCGCTGCTGTACGGCGTTGCACCGAGAGACCCCGGCACGATGCTGGCGGCCATCGGGGTGCTCCTGGCGGCGGCGCTGGTGGCGTGCGGGCTGCCGGGAATCCGGGCGGCGCGGATCCGGCCACTCGAGGCGATATCGGGGGAGTGAGCCCGCAATACCTGACCCCGGGCGCGAGCCCGGGGTTCTTGGTAGGATTCCCCAATGCCCACTTGGTCCCATCGCCTCGGATACCTGCCTCTCGCCCTCGGCGCCCTGTTTCTCGAGACCGCCTGCAAGTCCTCGCCCGCGTCCCCCGGCACGCCGGCGAGCATCGCGATCGTCAACCGGTCCAACCTGAAGTACAACTTCGGGGTCGCGATCTTCACGACACCGGCTCAATCGGACACGCTCTCCCGCTCCAACGGCAATGACTCGGTGTGCACGCAAGTTCCGGCGGCGGGGAACGCCTATGAGGTGTTCTACGGGTCTCCCGTGGACACCGCGGATCCGCCGCTGCAAACCCAGGTGATCATCGGGGGCGAGTCGAACGGGTGGCTGTTGTTCTTCGGACCGAAGGCCGTGGGGAACGACACGCTCGAAATGACGCTGACCGCGACGGGGGCCTGCTAGAAGGCGCGGGTCACGCTCACCAGAAAGCGCCGGGGAGCGCCGGGGGTGCGCTCCTGCACGTCGACGTACTGCTGCTGCAGGAGGTTGGTCACCTTGCCCTGCACGTCCCATCCGCCGAGCCGCCGCCCCGCGCGCAGTCCCAGGAGCGTCACCGCGCTGCGGGAGTCCAGCGGGTACACCAGCACCCGGTCGATCCGCGACCGGTAGAGCACGTCGAGGCCCCAGTCGACGCCCAGCGCCCGCGTGCTCACCGTGGTGCCGAGGTTGTGCTTGGAGCGGTAGGGGAGCTCCTGGTCCGTCGCCAGATCCCGGCTGTGCAGGAACGTGTACGCGACGTGCACGTCCACCCGGTCGTTCCACAGTCCGGTGCGCGCCTCGAGGTCGAGGCCCTGCACCTGTGAGCGCTCCACGTTCCGGAACTGGAAGAAGCCGAAGGGATACCCGACGGCCGCCGCGGGGTCGATGAGATTGTAGTACTCGTCGTCGAAGATCGAGCCGTCCAGCCAGAGCCAGCCCTGCAGGGTCGCGGTGGCGCCGAGCTCCGACGCCCAGGTCCGTTCCGGCTGCAGCGCCGGGTTGGGCACCACCTGGAACCCCGACTGCTCGGCGCGGACGAACTGCTCCACCGGCGCCGGCGCGCGGAAGCCGTGCGAGACCGACGCGCGGAAGCTGATCCGGTCCTGCGGCTTGTAGACCAGTCCCACCTTGGGTGACAGGACCGTTTGGCCCGAGCCCCCTACGACGTCGTGACGGTCGAGGCGGGCCCCGAAGGTCGCCGTCAGATGCGCCGCCAGCCCGGCCTCGTCCTGGCCGTAGAGCGCCAGGTCGTGCTCGGTGTGCTGGCCCAGCGTGTTGGATGTGATGGTCGTCTGCTCGCCCAACAACCCCAGCACCAGGGAGTGCTCGGCCGCCGGGTTCACCGAGACCTGGATGTCGGTGCCCAGGATGGTGGAGCGGTGGTAGTCGGTGCTGTCGGCTTCCGTGTCCGAGTAGTGGTTCTGCGCGCCGTCGAAGTACAGATAGGGGTTCATCCGGATGAGGAGCCCGGGGGAGCCGTACGGGATCACCGTGGCGCCCACGTTCACCCACTTCAGGCGCTCCCAGTCTCCCAGCTCGTCGCTCGGCACTTCGTACCGGGCCGTGGAGTCGCGCCAGATGAAGAAGTTGCCGTCGTCCTCCTGCGCCCAGAGGGCGTAGAGGTCGATCGGCATCGGGCTCCCCTGGGGGTAGGTCACCTCCGCGCGTCCCATCCAGCGGGAGATGCCCCCGTTCTGCGTGAACCCGTCCGACTGCGCCCGCTCGAGGAAGAGCCGAGTGCCGAAGGGTCCCACGGTCTGGTCGTGCTGGAGGTCCACGCCCTTCAGGTCGAGCAGGTCGCCGGTGAATTTCTCGTCCGCGGGGAGGTCGTAGGCGCCGAAGTAGCCCCGGATCGTGGTCTCGGGTGTGGGGCTGATGGGGCGGGTGATGACGTTGATGACGCCGCCCAGCGCGTTCGACCCGTACAACGCGGAGGCGGGGCCCCGCACGATCTCGACCCGGTCCACGTCGAGGACGGGGAGGGCGTCGAAGTCGATTTCCCGCGTGGCGCCGGTGAGCAGGGGATGGTCGTCCACGAGGAGCAGCACGCGCGACGCCACGCCGCCCGCGATTCCCGACGCGCCCCGGATGTCGATCGTCCCGTGCTGGAACATCACGCCCGGCTCGTAGGCCAGCGCTTCGTCCAGGGTGACGACGTTGCGCCGCTGGATTTCGTCCTGGGAGAGCACGGCGATGCTCACCGGCGCGTCGCCGGCCTGCTGCGGGGCCCGGCTGGCCGACACCACCACGCCCTGGACCTCGACCGCCGACCGCACCAGGGTGAAGTCCTCCCGGTGGCTCTCCGCCGCGGCCACGATGACGTCGTCGCGACTGACCGCCTGGTACCCGATCACGATCACGCGCAGGACGTAGCGGCCGGGCGCGAGGTGCGGGAATTGATAAGCGCCGGACGGGTCGGTCGTCGCGGTGAGCTGGGTCCCCGGGATGAGGACGACGGCCCCGACCACGGGGGTGCCGTCCTTGAGGTCGGAGACGCGCCCCCCCAGTGACGATCCGCCCTGCCCGGCCAGGGCCCCGGGAAGGGCGCTGCCGAGCAGGGCGGCGAGGGCGAGGGCGGTGGCCCGGTTCACGCGCTCAGTTCTTGTGCCAGACCGTCTGGATGTGGAGCGCGGACTCGGTCACGCTGATGTTCAGCGTGTCCGATTTCACCGAGAAGGTGCCGAGGGCGTCGGGGAGACCGCCGGTCGAATGCTCGGCGATGCTGTCGCCGCTCGTGGTGTAGGTGCCGCTGTCGACCAGGGCGATGGTGTCGCCCGGTATCGGGATGTCGACGTTGATGACCAGATGGTAGTTGGTGCTGGTCAGGGCCAGCGTGCCGGTTCCGAGCGGGGGGCCCACCGGCGGGTTCGTGTCTTCTTTGAACGCGACGAGGGAGTAATTGCCCGAAAGATTGGTGCTTCCTCCCGAGCCCGTGCTGTTGTTCGAGCTGCAGGCGGCCACCGCCGCCGCGCCGAAGCCGAGCAGGAAGAGGACTGCCGAGGCCTGCCGCCGCATGATCCCTCCGGAGATGTGTGACGGGCGCTGACCAACTGATGCGTGCTAAGGTACGTTGCGGATTGGGGTGACTCAAGCCGCGCTTGCGGCGCCCGCGCCGGCCTGGCGATATTCTCCGGCCCGGCGTTCCACGTTGTACCCGTGGCGGTATCGTCTAGGGGACTAGGACGGAGCCCTCTCAAGGCTCAAACACGGGTTCGAATCCCGTTACCGCTATGCCCGCCCCCATCGTCTAACGGTCAGGACACCACTCTTTCAAGGTGGGAACAGGGGTTCGATTCCCCTTGGGGGCATGCGGCAAAGGCGCCGAAGGACGATATGTCCCTCGGCGCCTTTTCCGTCTGGCGCGCGTTCGTCAGTTCGGCGTCAGCATGTTGAAGTAGTTCGCCACGTTGAAGTTCGTGGGATCCACTTCATAGTAGTGCGCCTTGGCGTAGTGCCCCGTCGTCGGGAAGTACGGCGGCGGGCTGGTCAGGCCGCAGGCGTCGTACTGATACCGCTTCACGTACCCGTGCCCGTCGGTCAACCCGACCGCGCCGCGGGTTTCCTGAATCAGCCCGCCCGTCAGGTAGAGGCAGCCCCGCGCGGCGGTGCTGGTCTGGCACGGCTGGGCGTTGGTGGACTCCCCGTAATTGTACGAGTCGTCGAAGTTCTCGGCCGTGAAGATGTTCAGCGCCAGGACCACCGACTGCACGAAATCGGACTGGTGCGACGAGTAGGTGTTGAACGAGTTCGACGAGGAGCCGCCGTTCGGCCCCTTCGGCTGCCAGGCCGAATTCTGGGTGTTGTCGGACATGACGACGTCGTTGCCCGAGAAGAGGCCCAGGATGTCGTGGCAGGTGCCGAGCGACGGGTCGATCGAGTACTGGAGGTTGTCGACCACGACGATGTTGCCGGTCGCCGCCACCGTGTGGTGTCCGCGGACGGTGCCCGAGACCGCCACGTTGCCGGCCACGTAGATCACGCCCTTGTAGTTCGGGTTGAAGGGCCGGTTGATGGGCCACAGGTACGCGGCCATCGTCGGATAGGCCGCGAGCACCGCGGGGGACACGGCGCCGGGCCATGCGAGCCACGATCCCTTGGTCGTGGTCGCGGTGAAGACGCCGCCGGTGAGCGAGTCGTCGCCGCCCAGCAGGCAGCGCTTGCTGGTCGAGTTCGCGGCGGTCACCCAGGTGGGCGCGACGGTCGCCGAGTGGAGGCTGTCCGACACGAACACGCCGCCCACGCCGTCATAGGCGCCGCAGTTGGTCGAGTAGCGGAGCCCGTAATTCGACGAGCTGCTCGACGTGTAGTTGGGCGGAACGCTCGCGACGACCCAGCCCGGGTTGCTCGAGGAGTACACCCGCATGAACCCCTCGGTGTCCCCCGCGATGTTGAGCGACAGGAACTGGATCCGGAGGTTGGCCTGCCCGAGGAGCGGCGAGCCCGCGGTGGTGCTGGTCAGGTTCGTGTTCCCCGCCTGCGCCTGGACCAGGAGCTTGTTCAGGTCGGCGGTGGTGGGGAACGGAATGACGGGCCCGTTCTGGATGTACCCCTGGTAGAACGTGCCGTACGAAATGCCGGAGATCGTCTTGGCCGTCTCGACGGTGCTGTGGAAGCCGGCGCCGGACGAGCAGATCTGGATCACGTCGTTCGAGTGGACCGGCCCGTACAGCTGGTCGCCCGACGCGAAGCAGATGTTCCCGCCTTCGTTGTCCGAGAAGTAGGCGTATTTCGCGAAGCTCGCCTGCAGCACTTCGCCCCGCCGCACCACCTGGTTGCCGAACGCGTCCTTCACCACGGTCACCACGCTGCCGTACACGCCGTACTGGCCGCTGGTGATGCCCGTGGGGCCCACGTAGGTCGAGCGCGTGACGTTCGGGATCACCTTGCCGGACGCGTCGTAGACCGAGGCGTTGGTCTCGATGGCCTTGAAGCCCGTATCCGGCATCAGGGTCTTGCTGCCGTTCAGGGCCGAGCGCGCTTCCTCGAGCCCCGCGTCGGCGGCGGCCGTCAGCGTCGTCTCCCGCGAACGGTAGTTCGACAGGAGCGAGGTGTTGGACGACACGATCGCGGCGCTCACCATCAGCGTGAGGACCACCATCGTGGTCAGGATGACCGTCGCGAGCGCGATGCCTCGCTGATTCCGGAACCGCGGGGACCGAGCCATAGGGACTCCCATTAAGGAATGACGACCGAGCCGGAGCTCGTGGTGGACGACAACGCCGGGGTGCAGTTCTCGGCCGCGAGCTGGTACACGTAGGTCGCGCCGTGCGCCACCGCCGCGTCGACGTACAGATAGCTGGCGCTGCCCGCCGGAATGCTGAGGTACGGATTGCCCCACGTCGGGTCGGTGCTGAGCTTCCGCCAGATCACATAGGACACGACGTTCTTCTCGCCGCCGTACTCGTCGGTCGCCGGGCTCCAGGTGAGCTGGACCGCGGGCGTCGAGTCGGGCTGGGTGATTTCGTGGGCGGTGAGCCCGGTGCCCAGGATCGGCGGGTCGCCGCAGGTCAGGTGCGAGCTCAGGCCCATGTTGGGCAGGGGCACGTAGCGGGTCAGCGAGTGCTGGCGCTCGGCGGCTCCCGTGGATCCATTGGTGACGGTCAGCGAGATCTGCATCCCGCGGACGCTGTCGATCTTCGCGGCCGTGCCCGTGTCCGCCGGCGAGAGGTGCACCGGCACGGAGTGGATCAGGGGCAGGGAGCCCGCGGGAATCGAATCGAGGCGCGTGGCGCCCGTCGCCGGCGTCGTGATCTTGTAGTACTGGAAGAAGTTGGTGGTGCTCGACCCGATGATGTTCCGGGAGACGAGCTCCGGCGCCAGGTTGTTCACCTGCTCGAAGAGCACGTAGTCGTCGGTCCGGGTGGTGGTGCTGTCGGGCCGGAAATAGAAGATGATCGTCTCGGACGGGCTGTTGGTCCCGGCGGTCGTGGTATAGGTCGCGCTCGGATACACGAAGGCCGTATTGGGGATCGTGAACTGCAGGGACGGCGTCACCGCCATCACGGCGGCGGCCGGCGCGTCGGGATCGTAATAGACTGCGAACGGGTCGTTGGCGATGTTCGTGGTGTAGTCCGCGTTGAAGGCCACCACCTGGCCCCCGGCGTAGATCAGCACCGGCTGGGCGTCCGGCGTGTCCCCGCCCGCCGCCCGGAGCCGCTGCTCCATGGTGGTGATCGCGAAGCTCAGGTTCTGCAGGGCGTCCATCCGGTCGTTGCCGAGGGACACGGCCTTGCCCTGCGACCGCAGGAAGCTCAGGGCGCTGGCCATCACGAAGCTGAAGACCACGAGCGAGACCATCAGCTCGATCAGCGTGAAGCCTGCGCGACCGCGAGAGGAGTGCGTCATGGCGCCGCCACCGTCACGGTACGGGTCACGGCCGTGAGCAATCCCGGGCCGTTGACGGTCACCGTGGCTTTCTTGTAGTCGTTGGTCTGGCCGGTCCCGCCGGTGTGCGTGATGGCCGTGGTGCGCGTGAAGCCGGGATAGCTGGCGAACGAGTTCTCCGTCGCCACGTACAGGCTCTCGAGCGCCGAGTAGTTCGGATCGGTCTCGATCTTGGCGATGCGGCTCTCGGCCAGCTCCACCGCCGACTGCAGCTGGGCGCTGGTCGCCACGGTGTGCACCTGGCGCGTCGTGATCTGGGCGGTGCCCAGGAGCACGATGGCCAGGATCACCAGCGCCACCATCACCTCGATGAGGGTGAATCCGGAACGGTTCATCAGAAGCTCCTCACCCAGTTGGGCGGCGACGCGCGCCAGAAGGAGACCCGCGCCGAGGCGCGGGCGGTCTGGATCAGTCGGGTGTCTCCGGGATAGCCGGTGCCGGCCGCGGCGCGCAGCGAGGTGATGTAGATCCCGCCCGCTTCACTGGCCGAGCCGTCCCGGTGGAACGTGACGCACGGCCACGAGCCCATCGTCTTCTGGAAGGAGATGGGCCCCGGAATGCCGGACATGATGGTCGCCCCGCCGAGCCCGTACACGACTTTGTCGGGGAGCGGGATGACGCGCACGTGCTCGCCCGGCGTGATGGTGCCCGAGTTGTTCGAGTCGTCCACCACCCGCAACGCCTCGTTGGCGACGTCGAAGGCGACGATGATGTTGTGCTGCCGCGCCACGGCCTGCCGCTGGGCCGCCTGGAGAATCGTGCCCACGCTCTGCATGCCGCTGTCGACCGCGAACTTCGCGAGATCGATCTTGTCGCGGACGAACGTCACCACGATCCCGAGCACCACGAGGGTGATCAGCATCTCGATGAGCGTGAATCCGCGGGTCATCGACGTCCGACGGGTCATCTGGGTCTCCATTGAGTGCCTCCGAACCGAGCCCCTATCAGGCAAACGCAGTGCCGCGGGGGGGAACCGCGGGGTTCCTTCACGTATACGACGCTAGGATATGGAGTTACGCCGGCGGGGTCAATCATGAAGCGGTACCGAATAACGCCGGAGGGGGCCTGGCGAACCTCCGCAATCGGCGACCTCTTGCACTCGCAAAATGCCAGTCTCACGCTCTGTGCGCTCAGCGCCTCCAACCCCCAAGGGGCTTCCAACATGAACCGTGAATTTGTGGCGTTCCTCAAGGAGTACGGTGTCATCGGGCTGGCCATCGCCGTCATCATCGGCGGCAAGCTCAACGACCTGGTGACGGCGATCGTCCAGGGCATCCTGATGCCGGTCATCGGGTTCTTCGTCCCGAACGGCGCGTGGCGCACCGCCACGCTGGACATCGGGTCGGTGCACCTCCTGGTCGGTCCGGTCGCGGGCGCAGCCATCGACTTCCTCATCGTGGCCTGGCTGGTTTTCTGGTTCTCGAAGAAGATCCTTCGCGAGGAGCAGGTGACGAAGAAGTAGGGGCGGTCAGCGGCGCGCCCCGACCCTTCGTAGGAAGATGGGGAGGACGAGCCGAATGACGTTTCGAAGCGAATCGTGCGTGGTGCTGGCTGCCGGTGCGGTGGTCGCCCTGGCGGCGTGCACCGAAGAGAAGCCCATCGCTCCCGCGCTCCCGGGGTGCCCGACCGGCGTGACCACCGCGGTCAGTCTGGCGGCGGGCGCTTACCTGTCGGTGGACCCGACGACGGACTCGGGGTGCGTCGTGTTCCCGGGGAACGGCACCGGCGACACCGTCGCCTACCTGGTGATCGGCCAGTCCGCCGGCGGAACGCCGGGGGATTCGACGTCCTTCGAGATCTCGAGCGCCCAGGCCACCGCGGCCGCCATCGCGCCGCTGGCCGCCGCGCGCCTGCCGGAGCTCCGGGGCCTGACGGGCCGGGCGGGGGCGCGGGGGCCTCTCGCCCGCCGCTTCGAGCAGGGACTGCGGATGCGGGAGCGCGCCGCGCTCCGGAGCCGCGCCCCCGCTCCGGCGGCCGCCGGCCCCATCCCCCGGACCATCACGCCGCCCGTGGTGGGCAACGTCCGCACCTTCCAGGTCTGCGCCGATTACAACTGCGACACGTTCAAGTCCGTGGTCGCCCAGGCGCGGGCGGTCGGGGCCGATGTGGCGATCTACGTGGACACGGCCGCGCCGGCCGGCGGCTTCGACAGCGCGGGGTACGATTCCCTCGAGCAGGCGTTCGACGCCCACGTCTTCACGGTGGACACCACGGCGTTCGGCGGCGTCTCCGACGTCGACTCGAACGGCGTGGTGATCGTGTTGATGACGAACACCATCAACCAGCTGGTGTCGTCCGCGGAGTGCGAGAGCGGGGGGTACGTCGCGGGCTTCTTCTTCCCGGGAGACCTGGATCCCGCGGCCCGGACGCAGTACAACGACGGCGAGCTGTTCTACACGATCGTTCCCGATCCCGGCGGCCTGCTCTCGTGCCCGCATCTGACGAGCGACCTCGAGGCCATCCTGCCGAGCACGTTCGCGCACGAGCTGCAGCACATGATCAGCTTCAATCAGCACGTGCTCTTGCGGGGCGGGGCCGAGGAGGACCTGTGGCTGGACGAGTCGCTGTCGTCCCTGGGGGAGGAGCTGTCCGCGCGGAGCTATCTGCCCGATACCGCGAGCTTCGTCAACGGCATCTTCGGGGACCTGTACGACGCGTACTACTATTACCTCGCGCCCCCCGATCACTTCCTCCTGCAGACCGCGGACACGGTGCTCCCGGACTTCGGGGCCGGCTGGCTCTACGTGCGCTACCTGGTCGACCAATTCGGGGCCGGGCTGACGCGATCGCTCGAGCAGACCACGCTGACGGGCACGGGCAACGTGGCGGCGCAGACCGGGGTCCCGTTCGCGACCCTGTCGGCCCGGTGGGCGCTCGCGAACTACGTCTCGGACCTTCCCGGATTCACGCCCGCGCCGGAGCTCCAGTACACGTCCTGGTCGTTCCGGAACGTCTACGGATCACTGTATCAGCAGGATCCGTACGACTTCCCGGTGGCCTTCCCGCTCCAGCCCACGGTGAGCGGGCCCGGCAGCGTGGGGGTCCGCGGGGAGCTCGGCGCCGGCTCCGCGGCGTACGTGGGGGTGGTGCAGTCTCCCCACAGCAACGGGTTTTCGCTGGTGTTCCGCGCCAACGCCACCGCCCTGATCACCACCGACGTAGTGCCGCGCCTGACCATCCTCCGAATCCGGTAGGACATCCCTCCCGTACTTGCTGGTGCGGGCCCGGCCCGGACATACTTGGCCGGGACGGGCCGAACCCAAACCCGGGAGGGGGGCGGGGGTCGTGGCGACCCAGGCGGATCTCGACTTCACCTATTCGCTCATCGACAAGCTGTTCCGGCTGAGCCTCGGCGAGATGGCCGACTTTTCCGGGGCGAAGTTCGACGGCGACTTCTCGCTCACGCTCGAGCAGGCCCAACGCGCGAAGCACGAGTTCGTCGCGCGCGAGGTCGGGCTCGCCCCGGGGTCGCGGGTGATCGATCTCGGCTGCGGGTGGGGGCCGTTCTTGAACTTCGCGCGGGGCCGTGGCGCGCGGGGTCTCGGGCTCACGCTGTCGCGGCGGCAGTACGAGGCGTGCCGGCGGAACGGGCTCGACGTCCGGCTGATGGACTGCCGCGCCGTGGCTCCCACCGCGTTCGGGACGTTCGACGCGGCGGTGAGCCTGGGCGCGTTCGAGCACTTCTGCTCACCGGCGGAGTACGCGGCGGGCCGGCAGGAGGCCATCTACGCCGCGTTCTTCCGGTCGGTGGCCGATCTCCTGCCGGCGTCCGGCCGGCTCTTTCTCCAGACCATGGTGTTCGGGCGCCGGATGATCCCGCCGGAGCGGATCGACATCCACGCGCCGCCCGATTCGGACGAGTGGGCGCTCGGGCTTCTGCGCGCGCAGTTTCCCGGCTCCTGGCTGCCCTTCGGCCGGGACCAGCTCGAGCGCACCGCGGCGCCCGTGTTCCGGCTGGTCAAGGCCGAGAGCGGCCGGCTCGACTACATCGAAACGATCCGGCGGTGGCGGCAGCGGTTCGCGGCGTTCAGCGTCCCCAAGCTCTTCGTGAAGCTGACGCTCGTGCCCCGCTATGTCTTCAGCCGGTCGTTCCGCGACGCCTTCGCCTCCGGCGTGAGCGCCAACAGCATCTGCTTCGAGCGGGAATTGCTCGATCACTGGAGGCTGGTATTCGAGAAAACCTAGGGAGGCGGGAAGAGGGAAGTGGGAAACGTGATGCCCGCCACCCAAACTCTTCCCGCTTCCCACTTCCCACTTCCCGTCCACCTCACAGGTGCGCCGATCCCTCGCGATGCAATCGCTCCACCAGGTCTTCCATCCCGTCCAGATAGAGGATTTCGCAGGGCCGGTAGCCCACCACCCAGCTTTCGTATTCCGCGGCGACGTGGAAGAAGTCTCCGGGAAAGAGGTCCACTTCGCGCTGGTCCGGGACGCGGATCTTGATGCGTCCCGTGAGCAGCACGCCGGTGTGGGCGAGCGGGCGTTCGTGGGCCCGGCGGGAGGGGCCGGCGACCTGCGACCACCGCCATCCGGGGCGGTAGGTGCCCTTGCCGACGAGGTGGCCGTCGAGCGTGATGAGGCCGAGCCGTCCCTGGTCGAAGCTCAGGATGGTTTCGGGCGCATCGAAGCGCTTGACGACGAGGAGCGGATCGGACTCCGGTCGGCGAGGGGAAGCGATCGAACGAGCAAGGTCCATGGGTCCTCCGTCGCACCGGGTGGGAGGAGATCCGGACGGCGTCCCGGTGCGGGCGGCGCCGCCTGGAGGGGCCCAAGATGTTCGAGGTCCATACGAGGGAACTACCCCGGGACTCGGGAGATGGAGCCGCGGGCAGGCGGGATTGTTACGATCGGGCCGAGTCCCGCTTGCGCAAGGCGTTGTGCCTGATGATGTTTACGCCCCCGCGCCGATAGCTCAACTGGCAGAGCAAGTGACTCTTAATCACTAGGTTCTCGGTTCGATTCCGAGTCGGCGCATAAGTATTGGAAAGCCCGTCGCTTCGAAGGCCGTCGCGACGGGCTTTCCTTGCCTGTGCCTGGCACGCGCTCGGTGTCTCGTGCACATTGCGCAGTGATGCGGCTTCTTCGGCTGAGCAGCCTGTTCTTGTTGGCCTCCGTGCTTGCGTGCCGCAGCGAGCTCGGGCCAGTCCCACCGGGTCCGCCCGTGGTTGCTCGCATCGTGGTGTCACCGGATAGCGTCAGCATCCACATCGGACACACGCTCCAGCTGACTGCGTCCCCGCTCGATTCGGCGGGGAAGGGCGTGCCCGGGAGGTCCGTGACGTGGAGCAGTTCGGACACGGGCATCGCCACGATCACGCCAGCTGGTCTCGTGACCGCCAAGACCTACGGGACCGTGCTCCTGACCGCGCGCGTTGACACCATTTCGGGCATCGCGTCGATCGTGGTGTTGATGCCCGTGACCGGGACCTATACGCAGCCCGACACAGCGACACTGGTTCCCGGGGGTCAACTTCAGCTCACCGCCGTCGTCCAGGGTCCTGGCGACACGCCTCTCAGTGACCGGATCGTCACCTGGTCCAGCACCATCCCCGCGAACGCGTCGGTTTCCCCATCGGGCAGGATCACGGCAGGTAGTGCGGGAAGCGCGGTAATCATCGATTCAAGCGAAGGCGTGAGTTCGAGCGGCACCCGCGTGCTCGTGACCCAGCCGGTGTTCACGCGCCTGATCAGCGGCAACGCGGCGGACGGCACGTGCGGCATCACTGTCACCCAAGAACTGTTCTGCTGGGGGGACAATTCGACCGGTCAGCTGGGGAACGGTACCTATACCAACCTGCGCGGTCCGATCGGCCCGGTTCCCTGGCCGACCGGCATCGTGAACATCGCGTCGATCTCGGACGCGGCAATGACGGACTACGTCACTTGCGCCGTGACGACGTCATACGGGCCCCCGACGGCCCTGTGTTGGGGAAGCGGCGATCATTTCCGGCTGGGGAACAATTCGACGGACGACATCGACGTTCCCGGATTCGTCCAAACCTCCCTGAGCTTCCGGCAGGTCACCGCCAGTACGTCGCATACCTGTGCACTCGCCGCGGATAGCAGCGGCTACTGCTGGGGTCGGGTCTACGGGGGCGCGCCAACGCCCGTGATGCCCGGTGTGACATTCCGATGGATCGGGGCGGGCTACGACTATACCTGCGGCTTGTCGGCGGATAGCCTCGCCTACTGCTGGGGACTCAACAGCGACGGGGTCTTGGGTAATGACACGGCCTCGGCCGGCGAGGTCGCGGGCGGACTCAAGTTCGCCAGTCTCGCCGCCGGCGCTCTCCACGTCTGCGGGATCGCCTCTGACAGCTCGGCGTACTGCTGGGGCCAGGGCGCCTGGGGACAGTTGGGCACCGGAGATACCATCGACGCACATGTCCCCACGCCGGTGCTCGGAGGCTTGAGGCTCCAGTCGATCACCGCGGGCACGGCCCACACGTGCGCGCTCGCCGTCCAGGGTGCCACGTATTGCTGGGGCCAAGACGACGAAGGCCAACTCGGCGTGACGAACGCCGTCGGGTCCTGTCGGAGCACGCCGTGCAGCACGACGCCCTCCCCAGTGACCGGTGGGTTCTTATTCGCCCAGATCGTGGCCGGCGAGGTTCACACGTGTGGTCTCACGTTGAGCGGAGTCGCGTATTGCTGGGGTGGCAACGGATCCGGGCAGCTCGGGGACGGCACGGTAGTTGGTCACACGCCGCCAGCCCGCGTGATCGGCCAGCCGTAGGGGGACCCCCCGGTCGAGCGATTGGTGTCGATCTTGGTGTCGATTGGGTCCGGGAACCTGCCGGTCGAAGGGAGGGAATTCCCGGCAAATCACGCGTGCCGTCTGAACAAGTCCGGCAGGACGTCGGAATCCATTCCCCCACGGCGCCAACTCTTAATCACTAGGTTCTCGGTTCGATTCCGAGTCGGCGCATTCCCCAACAATCCCCGTCCTCGCCCCCGCGCCCCGAGAGGGCGCTCTCGGCCCATGCGTGCCCGCACTGTAGTGGCCTGAGGGCCTTCCAACACCGAGGGCGTGCAAGCCCTTCAGGGCGCGCTCGCGCCGAGAGCGCCGTTTACGGCGCGGGAACGACGGAGCCGCCCACTCCTTTCGATCCCCGGGCCGGTGAAACGACTCGATCCGGCGCGGCGTATGGTCACGCGATGAGTGCTCGAAGGCTCCGTCCCATCGCAGCAGCCACGTTCCTTGTCCTCGCCTCGTGCGCCCGCACCGAGACCTATGGCTTCGTCGCCGTCCTCGGCAACGACACAACTTCGGTCGAACGCGTGACCCGCAGCGGCACCCGGATCGTGGGCGATGCGATCGGACGGTCACCCACCGTCACTCGACGGCACTGGGAAGCCGAGCTGGCGCCGAATGGCGTGATCAAGAGCTGGTCGATGGACACCTATATCCCGAATGCTCCGCCTGCCGACCAACGGATCCACCACACCGCCGTCTTTTCCGATCTCGCCACGTCGTTCACGCGCCGCACTTCGGCGGGGAATCACGCGTGGGCCTACCAGAGGACGTACGCTGAGACCGTTCCCTGGAACGCATTCGTGTACGCCACCTGGGAGCTCTTGCTGGACGCCGCACGTCGCCAACCCGACACGACACGCGCCCGGATCGGTCAGTACTTCTTCGAAGGTTGGGACGAAGGCCACGTCGGATATGCCGACGTCGTGCGCCAGCCCGACGGCTCTTACGCGATCAGCAGTACCGGTCTCGCCGGCACGGGCATCGCGCGCGTAGACGCGAGCGGCCGCCTGACGTCCTACTCGGGGCAGGGTACGACCTACAAGCAGGAAGTCCGCCGCATCACCGACGTCCCAGACATCGACGCCATCACGACACGGTTCGGCGCCGAGGAACAGCGCACCGGCCTCGCCCGGTTCCTGAGCCCGCGGGACACCGTTCGCGCCACCGTGGGGGGAGCCTCGCTGACCATCGACTACGGCCGTCCCGCCCGGCGCGGCCGGGCGCTCGTGGGCGCCCTCCTTCCGTATGACGAGGTCTGGCGCACGGGAGCGAACGCCGCCACACAACTGACCGTGTCGGCGCCCGTCGACCTCGCCGGCGTGTCCCTCCGCGCGGGGACCTACACCCTCTGGACCCTGCCGAGCCGGACCGGCGTGACGCTCATCATCAACGGTCAGTCCGGCCAGTGGGGCACGGAGTATGACGCGGGGCAGGACATCGCCCGTCGGGCGATGACGGTAGACTCGATGCCCGGGAACGTGGAACAGTTCACGATCCGCATCGCGCCTCCTTCCGGCCACGCTGGCGAGTCTCGCCTCACGCTGGAGTGGGGGTCGTTCCGGTGGAGCGCACCGATCCGCGCTCCGCGGCGGGACGGCGGCGCACCGTGAGGCAGGCGCTCCCGCTTGCGCCGTTCCGCTCGCTTGGCATCAAACCAAGGGCTTCCGGTCGTACTGATGATCCGGAGCCTTCTCACTTCCTGCTCACTTCCGCCGGCATCGGGAAGCGTTTCTGGAGCCACGCCTGCCACAGGGGTGTCACGCGGGCGACGGTTTCAGCGGCCCGATCGCCGTAGAGGTAAAAGCCCATCGCCACCATGGTCTGGTCGCCGCCGGGAAACGTGTAGACCCCAAGGGCGGCTATGCCCGGGCCGGGGTTGTCGAGCCGTACCAGGGCGTCATACGGCCTCCGAGTGAAGTGCTCCACCACGCCGCTGAGCACCGGGACACCGGCGGGCGCCGTGCAACGCTCCGCGACGCTCACGCCTTTCA
>DATJQI010000074.1:0-2126 GCA_035505915.1 Gemmatimonadales bacterium
CGGGTGAAGTTCAATCTCTCCGAGTCCGGCGTGCACCCGCTCTCCGTCCGCGATCTCCTGTCGCTCGCGGACGCCGCCGCCGATACCCTGCTGGACGTGCGCCTGGGCTACAGCCAGTCGAACGGCACCGACCGGCTGCGCGAGCGCATCGCCGACCTCTACCCCGGCGCGTCTCCCAACCAGGTGCTCGTCACCACCGGCTCGGCCGAGGCGAATCACATCGTCTGCTGGCGGCTGATCGGGCGCGGGGACAAGGTCGCCATCATGCTCCCCAACTATCTCCAGACCTGGGGGATGACGCAGAACCTGGGCGGCGTGGTGAACGGGTTCTCGCTCTCGCAAGACGGCGGCTGGGAGCCGGACGCCGACGAGATCCGCCGCGCCATCGTGCCGGGGACCAAGCTCGTGGTGGTCACCAACCCGCACAACCCCACCGGCCACATCCTCTCGGACGAAAACCGCCGCCTCATCGTGGAACGCGCGGCGGCCGTGGGCGCCTGGCTCCTCGCGGACGAGGTCTATATCGGCGCGGAGCGGGACGGCGTGACCACCCCGTCGTTCTGGGGGAGCTACGACAAGCTGATCGTGGTGAACGGTCTCTCGAAGGCCTACGGGCTCCCCGGCCTGCGCATCGGCTGGCTGATCGCGCCGCCGACCTTCGCCGCGGAAGCGTGGGCCCGGAACGACTACCTCACCATCGGGCCCCCGGGCACGAGCGACCACCTGGCGGCGCTCGCGCTCGATCCCGCCGTGCGGGCCAGGATCCTGGCGCGGACCCGCGGGATCCTCCAGGCCAATTATCCGGTACTGGAGCGGTGGCTCGAGTCCCTCGGGGACGGGCTCCGCTGGGTGGCACCGCGCGCCGGCGCCATTTGTTATGTCGGGTACCGGGGCCAGATCTCGTCCACCGATCTGGTGGAGCAGGTGCGGGCCCGGCACAACGTGCTGCTCTGTCCCGGCGATCACTTCGGGACCCCGCGGCACATCCGGTTCGGATTCGGAAACGAGCCCGCGGAGCTCGAAGCCGCGCTCGCGGAGACGGCGGGAGGCCTGGGGGCGGCGCTGAGTTGAGAAAATGAAGTGCGCCGAGAGACGACACGTGGGGGATCAGCCGTGACGACCAAGAAAATGGAGCGCGAAACGTCGGTGATCCGGGCCCCCTCGGACGGCAGCGAGGTGGGGGTCTGCACCCTGGCGAACCCCGAGGATGTCCGGGCCGCCCTGGACGCGAACGTGCGGGTGAGTGACGCCTGTCGGAAGATGCCGTCGCACGAACGGGCCGCCGCACTGCGCAGGATCGCGGACGGGCTCGTCGCCGCCCGGCCCGAAATCACCCGGACCCTGGCCCTCGAGGCCGGCAAGTCCATCAATCAGGCGCGGCTCGAGCTGGACCGCACCGTGGACGTGTTCCGCACCGGCGCCGAAGAGGCGACCCGGATCACGGGTGAGGTCCTCACCGCGGACGGCGTGCCGGCCGGCAACGGGAAGATCGCGATCACGCGCCGCTTCCCCCTGTCCCCGATCGCGGCGATCACGCCCTTCAACTACCCCCTGCTCCTTGCCGCCCACAAGCTGGCGCCCGCCCTGGCCTGCGGCGCCGCGGTGACGCTGAAGCCTCCCCCGCAGGATCCGCTCTCCACCCTCCGGATGTTCGACATCATCAAGACCTCCGGGTATCCGGAGGGCGGGGTCAACGTCGTGCCCTGCCACGTGGAGGTCGCGCAGATCCTGATCGAAGACCCGCGGGTCCGGATGATCTCGTTCACGGGAAGTGCCCGAGCCGGCTGGGCCATCCGCGCCAAGGCGGGTGCCAAGCGGGTGGCCCTGGAGCTGGGCGGGAACGCCGCCGTGATCGTGGAGGCCGATGCCGACCTCGAGCTCGCGGCGTCGCGCTGCGCGGCGGGCGGTTTCAACTACTCGGGCCAGTCCTGCATCTCCACCCAGCGAATCTTCGTCCACCAGGCCGTCTACCGGCGGTTCCTCGACCTGCTGCTGCCGAAGGTGAAGGCGCTCAAGGTCGGGGACGTGCTGGATGAGGCGACGGAGATCGGGCCCGTGATCTCGCTCGAAGCGGCCGAACGGGTGGAGAAGTGGATCGACGAGGCGAAGGCGGCGGGCGCGACGGT
>DATJQI010000075.1:0-10552 GCA_035505915.1 Gemmatimonadales bacterium
CCTCGTTTGCGTCTACCTCTTCTTCGAGTACGTCCGCCCGCAGTCGATTTATGGCGTTCTGGACGTCCTGCCGTGGACCTTCAGCACGATCATCCTGTGCTTGCTCGCCTTCTTTCTTGAGGGGAAGAAGTTCCGTGTCGACAGTATTGGGGACTGGCTGCTGATCCTCTATTCCCTAATCGTCATTGCATCGACGATCACGGCCTACCGTCCGGATGTCGCGACGTCCCAGTACAACATCTTCTTCTCGTGGGTGCTGATCTACCTGCTGATCGCGAACATCGTGGTCACGGAACGGCGCTATTTCTTGTTCGTGCTTCTCTTCATGCTCTTCAATTACAAGATGGCGCAGCACGGAGCCCGTGCCTGGATCGGGATGGGCTTCGGATTCGAACGTATGGGCGTCACCGGCACGCCGGGATGGTTTCAGAATTCGGGCGAGTTCGGGGTTGAGATGTGCATCTTCATGCCCATCGCCGTCTTCTTCTACTATGCGCTCCGCAGGTTCTGGCAACCGTGGAAGAAGATCATCATGATCACCTTCCCGATCGCGGCGGCACTTTCGATCCTCGCCGCCACATCTCGCGGGGCCCTCCTGGGAGGGATCGCCGTGTTGCTCTGGTTCCTGCTCAAGAGCAAGTACAAGGTCCGTGCCTTGTTGGGGGGGGGCGCGCTTATCGCGCTGAGTATGGTGCTGCTCCCGCCCGAGGAGATCGCGCGTTTTCGAGCGTCCGGGTCGGACCCGACCTCCCTGACGAGGCTCCGGTACTGGACTGATGCGATTCAGATCACCAAAGAGCATCCGTTCCTGGGCATCGGATACGGGAATTGGTTGGTGTTCTATCGGAATCAGTACGACCCGACCGGCCAGTTGCCACACAACATCTTTCTTCAAGCCAGCGCCGAGCTCGGGTACACCGGGTTTGTGGCTTTCGTGCTTCTCATCTTGGGCACGTTCTATATCAACTACCGCACCCGAAGGCTGCTCCGCGCTTCCGGGGAATCGGGCCGGTTCATGACGTACATGTCCCACGGACTCGACGGGGCATTGGTGAGCTATCTGGTTACCGGCTTCTTTGTGACCGTCTTGTACTACCCCTTCTTCTGGATCAATCTCGCGTTCGCGGTCGCCCTCCAGCGGTGTGCTCAGGCATCCCTGAAGAGCGCCTCGCTGTCGCGCCCCTCACCCTTCCTGCCACCGTCGGCCCCTCACGTCGCGTGAGGCGTGTTCTTCAAGTCATAAGCACCACCGGCCCGGGGGGCGGGGAAACGATCGCCGTCGAGTTGGCGACCGGGCTCGCCAGGGCCGGTTGGGAGTCGTTCGTGGCGTTGCCCGGTCCCGGATGGATCTGGGATACCCTGGTCTCGCGAGGAGTGTCGCCCCAGGCCACGCCTCTGGGAGGACCGGTCGATCTTCGGTATCTGCTCAAGCTGATTTCGCTGGTCCGACGACTCCGAATCGACGTGCTGCATACGCATTTCTTCACGCCGGCGGTGTACGGAGCGGTCGTGGGCCGGCTGACCGGAATCCCGGTTATCTCGACTTTCCACGGTGTTTGGGACCTGGAGGAGAGTCGGCGATTCCGGCGGGTGAAATGGGGGCTGATTCGGGGCGGGACCAACCGGTTGGTGTTCGTCTCGGAGGCGCTTCGAGGGCAGTTTGCCACCATGAACCTGGTGTCCGGCGACCGGATGGAGGTTGTGCCGAACGGGATTGTCCTGGAGGCGTTCAGCCCTGATCGGGACTCGGGGCTTCGACAGGAGTTGGGCCTGGCCGCGGAAACGGTGCTGATCGGAGCAGTGGGGAACGTGCGGCCGGCCAAGGGCTATGCGACGTTCTTGCGGGCGGCGGCAATCCTGCGAGAACGTCATCCAAACTTTCGCTTCGTCGTGGCTGGAGACGTCGCCAAGGGTCTCGGGACTGAGTTGGACGAGCTCCGTCGATCCCTGGGACTGGCGGACACCTTCAGGTTCCTCGGATTCCGGGAGGATGTCTCCCGTTTCATGAGGGGGCTCGACCTCTTCGTCCAGCCTTCGGACAGCGAAGGATTCTCGCTGACTGTGGTGCAGGCCTTGGCGAGCGGCCTGCCAATCGTGGCGACTCGATCGGGGGGACCGGAAGAGATTCTTGGAGGGGGCGAGCACGGCGTCCTGGTCGAGCCGCGCAACCCAGGTCAGCTGGCCGACGCGATCAGCGAGCTTTGGGCGGATCCAGTCCGTCGCGAGAAGTTCGCCCAGCAGGGGCCGGCGTTGGCGCGGACCCGTTACGACGCGACGCGAATGGTCACCGACTACCAGCGCCTGTATGCCCGCGCTGCGGGGGTTCCTCGAGGCGATGCCTTCCCTGGCTGATGCCCTCTACCTCAAAGCCCCGCACTGGTTGCAGAGTGCGGCGCTGTCGCTCTACGGGCTTCGCCTGCGCCGGCAGCGGTATGGCGGGGTGCACCCAGCGGAGCTCGAGCGCCTGCTCGGCAGTCAGTGGTGGCCCGGAGAGGAGCTCCGCCGGCTACAGCTCGATCGTCTCAACCACACGCTCGGCCTCGCGCGTCAGCTGCCATACTACCGTGATCTTCCCCCGGGTCCCCTCCACGATCTTCGAGATCTGGCTCAGCTGCCGATCCTGGAAAAGGATGCGCTGCGAGCCATGCGTTGGGCACCGGCGTCGGGTGGGGGGCTGTCCGTGCACACGGGGGGAACCACGGGCACGCCGCTGACCATCTACTGCGACAAGCGGGCGCTCCAGCGCAACTACGCCTTCTTCGCCCGCTTCCTCTCCTGGGCGGGCATCGAGGCCGGCGCGCGGACCGCCACGTTCGCCGGTCGTGTCCTGATGTCCCCGGATCAGAAGCGACCACCCTTCTGGCGCCACAATTGGGCGGCCAACACGCTGCTGCTCTCGTCTTATCACCTCGGGCAGAACACAGTCGAAGCCTACGCGGAGGCTCTCGCCCGGTTCCGGCCGGCGTTGATCGATTCGTACCCGTCGAGTCTCGAGCCGATCGCCCGCCACGTGGTGGCGACCGGCCGCACCGACATTCGCCCCCGCGCCATCGTCACCTCGTCCGAGACCTTGGCGCCTTCGGTCCGGGCGCTCTTCACCCGGGCCTTCAGCGCCCCGGTCTTCGACTACTATGGCAGTGCGGAAATGGTGGCCTTCATCTCCCAGTGCGAGCAGGGCTCGTACCACGTCAACCCCGAGTACGGCGTAGTCGAGCTGGTCGGGCCCGACGGGCCCGTTGCGCCGGGAGAAGTGGGACAGGTGATCGCCACCGGATTCATCAATACCGTGATGCCGTTGGTGCGCTACCGGATGGGTGACCTTGCGGCGTTGTCGGAGCGGGGCTGCGCGTGCGGGCGGCACTTCCCGGTGATCGAAACCATCCAGGGGCGACTGGATGACGTCGTGACGACCCCCGACGGGCGCCGGATCGGGCGGCTGGATCCCATCTTCAAGGCCGTCGAGTCGATCGCCGAGGCACGGATCGTGCAAGACCGTGTGGACCACATCCAGCTCGAATACGTGGCGGGCGAGCCGCTCAGCGACCGTGAGCGGACGGAGCTGCTGGCCCAACTGACCAAACGGATCGGGGTCCAGATGGCGATCGACATTGTGCGGGTTCCGAGCATCCCCCGTACGAATGCGGGGAAGCTTCGGACCGTCGAGAACCGCGTCGCCGCCGGACGGCCGAGGGGCGGGGAACGTTAGACATGCCGAACCGCGCGGGACGCACGAAGCTTCTGTTCCTGTGCCAGACTCTTCCGTTCCCCCCGGACGGCGGGGTCAACATTCGTGCCTACCATATTCTCCGGTTGCTGGCGGCCGAGTTCGACGTCGTCGCGCTCTGCTTTTTCCGGCGGGCCGTGCGACGATCGGCGCGCGAGGTGGCCGCGAGCATCGACGGACTCCGGCAGTTCGGGCCGGTGGAAGCGTTCCCCATCCCCCAAGAACACAGTCGTTTGCGGTGGTTCGGCGATCACGCCCGGAGTCTCGTGGCCGGGCGCGCCTACACGCTCGACGCATACGAGTCGGCGCAGTTCAGGTCTCGAGTGCGCGAAGTGCTCGCCGGCGGCACCTTCGGCCTGGTGCACGCCGATAGCATCGACCTGGCGGGCTATTTTGCGGAGTTCGCCGGGGTGCCCTGGGTCCTGACCCATCACAACGTCGAGTCCCAACTCCTGTCGCGCCGTGCCGAGCGGGAATCGAGCCTGGCGCGCCGGTGGTACGTCCACCGCCAGGCGGTATTGACGGATCGCCTCGAACGCGAGTGGTGCCGTCGGGCACCGCTGAATGTGGCGGTGTCGGACGCGGACGCCGCAGCCTTGCGGGCGGCGGCGCCGGGCGCCGAGGTGATGGTGGTTCCGAACGGGGTGGACGTGGACACCTTCCGTCCCGGTGGCGCGGACGGCCGGGGCGTCGTGTTCGTCGGCGGCACGACGTGGTTCCCGAATCGTGATGCGCTCGAGTATTTCAGCGCGGCCATTCTGCCGCTCGTGCCGGCGGAGAAGAGACCCCCGATCACGTGGGTGGGGCGCTGTACCGATGAGGAGCGGGCGCGATACGCCGGCTTGGGAGTGACGCTGACCGGCTACGTCGACGACATCCGACCCTTTGTGCACCAGGCGGCCTGCTTCGTAGTCCCTCTCCGGGTCGGTGGCGGCACGCGACTCAAGATTCTCGACGCGTGGGCGATGGGGAAGGCGGTCGTGAGCACCTCGGTGGGATGCGAGGGCTTGGAGGCGGTGGATGGCGAGAACATCATCATCCGGGACGATCCCCGTGACTTCGCCCAGGCCGTCTCGGCGGTCCTGGCGGATGGATCCTTGCGGAGCAGGCTCGAGCGCAATGCCCGGGCGACGGCTGAGCGGCGGTATTCCTGGAAGGTCATCGGTGAGCCGATGATTCGGCGCTATCGAGCGCTGGCCGGTCTCGTGCCGGAGGGCGGAACCCGGTGAGTCAGATTCGCAAGCTGGGCAAGCACACGCTGATCTATGCCACCGGCATCGTGATCGGGAAGGCCGCGAGCTTCATCATGCTCCCGATCTACACCCGGTTCCTCACGCCCGCGGACTACGGCGTCCTCGAGCTGCTCCAGATGACCATCGACGTCATCGGCATGCTCGCCGGACTCGGCCTGGCCTCCTCGGTGTTCAAGTTCTACGCCGAAGAGGATGCCCCGGAGGGCCGCGCCGAGGTGATCAGCACCTCCACCACCGCCCTGGCGATCCTGTCCGTGGTCAGCGCCGCGATCGGCGCCGCCTTCGCCCCCCAGCTCACCCGGCTCGTCCTGGGGCCGGGGCAGCCCACCATCTACTTTCAGCTCTTCTTCCTCATCTACTTCATCCAGACCATCACCACCATCCCGTACCTCTTCATCCGGGCCGAGCACCGGTCGGTGATGTTCGTGGTCCTGAACGTCGTGCGGCTCATCCTGTCGCTCTCCTTCAACATCCTCTTCGTGGTCTACTTCCGCATGGGCATCCGCGGCGTGCTGTACAGCACCATCATCGCCTGGACCCTCACCGGCGGATACCTCACGCTCTACACCTACCGCCGCGTGGGACGGCGGTTCTCATTGCCGCGCATCGAGGCGATGACGCTCTTCGCGCTCCCGCTGGTCCTCTGGTCCCTGGCCAACTTCGTCCTCACTTTCTCCGACCGGTACTTCCTCAAGTACTTCACCGACAACGCCACCGTCGGCATCTACTCGCTGGCCTACCAGTTCGGCTTCGCGCTGGCGGCCTTCGCCCTGGTCCCGTTCAACTCCATCTGGGACCCCCAGCGCTTCGAGGTCGCCCGCCAACCCGACGCCGATCAGATCTTCCGGCGCGTGTTCTTCTACCTGAACCTGGTGCTGCTCACCTGCGCCTGCGTCATCTCCATCAGCGTCCACGACATCCTCCGGGTCATGGCCGGCTACTCCTTCCGCTCGGCCTACAAGCTCGTCCCGGTCCTGATGGTGCCGTTCATCCTCCAGGCCTGGTCCAACTACTGCAACATCGGGCTGTACCTGAAGAACAAGACCCGGCCTCTGGCCTGGGCCGCCGTCATCACCGTCATCGTCGACCTCGGCCTCAACTATCTCCTGATTCCGCGCTACGGCCCCTACGGCGCGGCCTGGGCCACCGCCGGCGCCTACGCGGTCCGCCTGGCCCTGGTCTACCCGCTCTCCCAGCGCTACGTCCACATCAACTACGGCTGGGGCCGCGTGCTGGCCGTCACGGCCCTCCTCACGGCGGTGTACTTCGCCCGGAACCTGCTCCCCAGCTTCCGGATGTTCCCGTCCCTGGCGATCAGCGCCGGCTTCCTCGCGGCCGCGGGACTCGTCATCCACTACGGCATCCTGCACGCGGACGAGCGGGCGCTGGTGAAGGAGTTCGCGATGAAGCCCCTCGCCCTCCTGAACCTCGCGGCGTGAGACGGGTGCTGAAGCGGATCGTCGAACGGACGGCGGTCCTCGCCGGCGCGGCCAGGCTCGCCCGCGCACGGCACGGGCATCAGGCGATCATTCTCGCCTATCACAACATCGTGCCCCGCGGGGAGTCCGCGGTGGGGGACCGCTCCCTCCACCTCTCTCAGGACGCCTTCGGCGCCCAGCTGGACGCGCTGGCCGATACGCACGACGTCGTCCCGCTCGCGCGGGCGCTCGCCCCCGGGACGGGGGGCCGCCCGCGCGCCGTCATCACATTCGACGACGCCTACCGGGGGACGCTCACGGCGGGAGCCCAGGAGCTCGCCCGGCGGAGCCTTCCCGCCACCGTGTTCGTGCCCCCCGGCCGGCTCGGCGACCAGACCTTCTGGTGGGACGCCCTGGCCGATCGCGGCACCGGAGAGCTCCCTCCCGCGCTCCGGGCTCAGGCCCTGGACACACTCGCGGGACGCCAGGACGCCATCGTCGCCTGGGCCACGGGGCAGGGGATGACGCTGAAGCCGGTTCCCGCGCACGCGCGCAGCGTGACCGAGCCCGAGCTGGCGCAGGCCGTGCGCGACTGGGGACTGACTCTGGGCTCGCACTCGTGGAGCCACGCCAATCTCGCCCGGCTCGACGCCACGGCCCTCCACGAGGAGGTGACCCGCCCGCTCGAGTGGCTCCGGACGCGATTTGCGAATGCGTTGGCCTGGCTGGCGTACCCCTACGGCCGTTCCAATTCCGACTCGGAAGCCGCCCTCGCGGGCTCGGGCTACGCCGCGGGCCTCCGGGTCAGCGGCGGGTTCGTGCCGGCAACCTCCGTCAACTCGTTCGCCCTGCCGCGCCTGAACGTGCCCTCGGGCCTCTCGCTCGACGGCTTCGTGCTCCGCGTCTCGGGCGCCGTCCCGGGATGACGCGCCGCGTCCTGGTCACGGACGGCGAGCAACGCGCCGCCCTCGCGGTGGTCCGCTCCCTCGGCGCGGCGGGGCACCAGGTCTTCGTCGCCGCGGAGTCGTCCCGGCCCCTGGCGGCCGCCTCCCGCTACGCCCGGTCCGGGCACGTCGTGCCGTCGCCGCTCGAGCATCCCGGCCAATTCGTGGACGCCCTGCTCGACCTCTGCCGCCGGCACGGCATCACCGATCTCTGGCCCATCGCGGAGGCATCGCTCCTGGCCGTCCTTCCCGAGCGGGAGCGCTTTGCCGGGGTCCAGATCCCTTTTGCCGCGGCCGAGCGGTTCCGCGCGATCAGCGACAAGGCAGAGGTGCTGGCGGCGGCGGAGGCGGTTGGGATCAGGATCCCCCGCCAGGTCCGTCTCGACGCGCCGGCTTCTCCCCCGGCCGGCGTCCGGTTTCCCGTCGTGCTCAAGCCGTCCCGATCGGTGTCGGGTGGAGAAGGCCGGAGGGTGAAGACCGCGGTCCGCTACGCCGCCGACGGAGCGGCGTGGACGAAGGCCCTGGCGGCGTTCCCCGCTGAGGCGTTTCCGGTGCTGGCGCAGGAGCGGATCGTGGGGCCCGGCATCGGCATCTTTCTGCTGTTGTGGGACGGCCGGACCCGCGCCGTGTTCGCGCATCGCCGCATCCGCGAGAAGCCTCCGTCGGGAGGGGTCAGCGTCTTTCGGGAGAGCGTGCCGGCGCCTCAGGAGCTGGTCGAGCGGTCGCGCGCGCTCCTCGAGCGGTTCTCCTGGCGGGGTGTGGGAATGGTGGAGTACAAGGTGGACGCCGCGACGGGGGAGCCGTACTTGATGGAGGTGAACGGACGCTTCTGGGGGTCGCTCCAGCTCGCGATCGACGCGGGCGTGGACTTCCCGCGCCTTCTCCTGGCCGCCTCCATGGGGGAGCCCGCCGGGGCGCCTCCCGCGTACCGCCCGGGTGTGCGGAGCCGCTGGTTCTGGGGGGACGTGGACCACCTGCTGGCCCGCTGGCGCCGATCCGGCGAGGCCCTGGCTCTTCCCCCCGGGGCTCCGGGCCGGCTCAGGACCCTGGGACACTTCCTCGGCACCTTCGTGACCCCGGGGCGCGAGGAGATTTTCCGACCGAGTGACCCGGGTCCGTTCTGGCGGGAGTCCGTGAACTGGATTCAGGGCCGATGACGCCACCGATCAAGGTCATCGTCTCCGTCGATACCGAAGAGGACAACTGGAGGGCGGCGAGCCGCGGGCTCAGCGTCTCCAACGTGCGGGAGCTCCCGGCCCTCGACCGGTTCTTCGCCGGGCTCGGCGTCCGGCCCACCTACTTCACCAACTATCAGGTCCTGATCCGGCCCTGGGCGGCCGACATGCTCCGGGGGTTCCACCGCGACGGCCGCTCCGAAATCGCGGCGCACCTCCACCCGTGGAATACGCCGCCCTGCACGGACGGAGGCGCCGCGCACGGGACGATCCTCCGCGACTATCCGCCGTCCGTGCAGGAAGCGATGATCCGCGAGGTCACCGCACGCCTCGAGGACATCACGGGGGGACCGCCGCTCTCCTTCCGGGCCGGGCGCTTCGGGTTGGGCGTGGCGACCGTGGCCGCGCTGATCCGCGTGGGCTACCGGGTGGACAGCTCCGTCACGCCCTTCACGTCCTGGGTGGTGGACGGCGACGGCGGGCCCGACTACTTCGGCGCCCCGCTCGAGGCGTATCATCTGGACGGGCGGGGTGACGTGCGGGTCCCAGTGCCCCCCGGAGCGGGGACGCTCGTCGAGCTGCCCCTCTCGGCGGGGTACACGCGCTTTCCGGTGTCCCGTTGGGATGAGGTCGGCCGGTGGCTCTCCCACCCGCGGGTGCTGGCCCTGCACCTTCCCGGCGTCGCCGCGCGCAGCGGCCTGGTGCGACACGCGATCCTGACCCCCGAAGTGCATACCACCCCGCAGTTGACGGCGCTCTCGCGGCAGATCATCCGGAGCGGGGTGGGGCACCTGCACCTGTTCTTCCACGCCACGAGCCTCCAGCCGGGCCTCAGCCCGTTCACGGCGTCGCGTGCCGACGTGCGCCGGATGCTGGACCGGATCGCCCGCTGGATCGACCAGGTGGGCCGTCTGGCGCCGATCGAGTTCGCGACCGTGGGCGAAGCGGCGGGTGCGGCCACCGCGGGCCCGGTGGTGCGCCCGGAGGTCCCCTCGGCGCCTCCCAAACGTCCGTCGGTTCTGGTGGTGAACTATCACTTCCCGCCCGATGGATCGGTGGGTGGACTGCGGTGGGCCGGGATGACCAAGTATCTGTCCCGGGCCGGCTGGGAGGTTCACGTCGTCACGTCGGCGGTCTCGCCGGCGCTGTGGGAGGGGGTCCGCGCGCACACGGTGCGGCGCCGCCGCACCCTGAACGATCTCTACAATGCGGTCGCCCGGGCCGTCCGCGGACGGGGGGCGCCGTCGGGTTCCCCGCGGCTCGGCGTGCCGGTCGCGGGACCCTCACCTGAGCCGCGGAGTTTCCTGGGCGCCGTCCGGCAGGAGCTGGCGGCGCTGCTCTCGTACCCGGATGAGAGCCGCGGCTGGCTCTTCGCGACGGCCCGGCGGATGCGCGGCCTGATCCGGCGGTTCGAGCCCGACGTCGTGGTGTCGAGCGGCCCGCCCCACTCGGCGCATCTCGCGGCGCTGGCCGCGGTGGCCGGGTCTTCGCGGCCGCTCGTGGTGGATTTCCGCGACCCGTGGACGATGCAGTCGGAGGCCTGGGCGGACCATCCGATCTATTCGTCGCGTCTCTCGAAGTTTCTGGCGCCCCGGCTCGAGAAGCGGCTCCTGGCCCGGGCCCGGCACGTCATCGCCAACACGGCGCGTCTGGCCACGCTTTTCCGGGAGAAGTATCCGGACGCGCGGGTGACCTGGATCCGCAACGGGTATGACCCCGAGCGGCTCACCCGGGCGCGCCCGGCGCCGTACCCGGGGTTCTCCCTGGCGTACGCCGGGACGCTCTACGGCGCGCGGGACTTGCGGCCCGTGCTGCGGGCGCTGCGGCGGTTCCTCGACGCGAATCCGCGTGGCCCCGCCGAGGTCCGCCTGCGCATCGCGGGCAACGTGGAGCGCCGCCAGCACACGGAGATGGGGGAAACCATCCGGTCGCTCGGTCTCGAGCCGTACGTGGAGGTCCTCGGCCTGGTCTCGGGGGATGAAGCGCTCGACGTGCTGCTGCGGTCCACGGTGTCGATCGTCCTGGCGCAGAAGCAGGG
>DATJQI010000076.1:0-57522 GCA_035505915.1 Gemmatimonadales bacterium
CGACAACTCGGTCGCCGCCAAGGACTCGGTGCCGCTCTTCCCGGTGTTGCCGGGCGCGGCGCGCCGCGTGCACCTGCCCGTTCCCCGGCTGCCCAGCGGGCGCTATGTCGTCCTGGCACTGCTCGACTTCGGCGGCAGCGAAGTGGCCGCCGGTCAGGTGCCGTTGGACATCCCGTGACGCACGCGAACGGCGGGCTCCGGCTGCTGCGGTGGGCGCTGCCCGCCCTGCTCCTGGTGGCGCGACCCGCGGCCGCCCAGCAGCGGGTGGTGCTCACCGTCTCCGGCGGTCCCGTCGCCTTCGCCGCGCCGGCCGCGGCGGATTTCGTGACGGGGTCCATCCAGGCCACCACGCCGCTCAGCTACAATGTCAACATTACGAGTGGGAGTAGGCGGACGCTCCGCACCACCTCGGTCGCCATCCGCTCGACGTCCTCGACCTTCGGCACGGCCCCGCTGTCCGACCTGCAGTGGCGGCGGTCGGACCTGGCGACGTGGACGTCGCTGACCACGGCCGACGTGACGGTCGAGTCGCGCCAGATCAGCC
Organism: Gemmatimonadales bacterium; assembly: GCA_035505915.1. Taxonomy (GTDB): domain Bacteria; phylum Gemmatimonadota; class Gemmatimonadetes; order Gemmatimonadales; family GWC2-71-9; genus 40CM-2-70-7. Next base: position 545 of record DATJQI010000076.1, read on the forward strand.
GGAACACCGGGAACAACTGGACCAACAGCATCGTCATCCGCTCGCTCCTTCACTGGACCGCGGATCCGCCGGCGACCTACACGGCCAACCTGGTCATCACCCTGACGGTGACCACGCCGTGACCTTCGCCGGCTGGGTGGCCGTCTTCGCCGGCACCGCCGCGGCGGCGGGCGCCGTCACGGTCGCGGTCCGCGCCGAGCGCCGCGGTGCGCGGCACCCGGCGCATCCGGCTTCCCAGGTGGAATCGACCCTGGTGCTGCCGGCGCCGGAGGCGCGTGCGCCCCAGCACTTCTCCCGGCCGGTGTCCACGCCGCTGCCGTTCGCGGCGAAGCCCGCGCCGCACACCACAGTCGCGCGGGCAATCGCTCCCGTGACACCGGCCGCCACGGCGGCGCCGATCGTCAGGGCCGACGAGACCGCCGTCCCCGCGCCGCCGACGCCCGCGCCGCCGGTCGCGGAGCTGGCCCCGGTGGAAGTCTCGGCGTTGCCGCGCTCGGTGCAGGTGATGACGGTGCCGGTGCCGGCCTCGTTGCTCGAGTCGGGCGACGTGCAGTATCAAGTGGTGCCGCAGGGGAACGCGCAGATCATCGGCGCCCTCACCGGGACGGTGCGGGGATCCGCCGCCTCCCAACCGGTGGTGGTGACGGCGGCGCTCTCCAAGTCGGCGCCGGCCGGCACGCAGACGGTCGCCCGGGTGGAGTTCCGGCAGGGCGGTGCGGTGCGGAGTGAAGTCCCCGTCCGCGTGCAGATTCTCACCGTCCATTCGGCGCAGCTCCGCCTCGCGCAGTCCGTGATCGGGGGTCATCCCGGCGAGCGCGTGACCCTCCGCTACTTCCTCACCAACTCCGGTAACGGGCCCGACAGCATCTCCATCCGAATGATGGCGCCGGTCGGGTGGCGCGTGGACGGGGCGCCGACCCTCTACGTCCTGGGCGCGGGCGCCAGCGTCACCGGCGAAGTCGGCATCTGGGTGCCCCGGGAATCCGGCACCGGATCCCTGCCCATCGCCGTCATCGCCTCGGCGGGCGGGCGGGACATCGCCCGGGCCGACGCGGGCTTCGAGGTCGTGGCGGGCGAGGTGTCGGCCGTGAGCGCCGACGAGCTGCAGGTCACGACCGGCGTCGCGTCGGTCCTGACCAGCCAGAACGATGCGCCGGTGTTCGGTGTCGACGTGATGGGTCCCGTGGCGGCCGGCATCTCGGCCGTCGGTCACCTGGTTCAGCCCACCAACTCCGGCACCGCCGACGCCCTCTCGCTCTCCCGGGTGGGCTACTACCTCGGCGGCACGTACCTGACGCTCTCGGGGGCGCAGTGGTCGGCCACCGGCGGCGCCACCGGCCGCACGTTCTCCGACGTCACCGGGATGAACGCGTACGGCCAGGGTGCGGCCTTCACGCTGAACGATCAGAAGTGGACCGCCGACCTGCTGGGGGCCGCCCCCGCCGCCGGCGAGCAGTCCTCGAACGGGCATCTGCTGGGCGCGCGCGTGGGGATGAAGGTGGACGGCGGGTGGGTGGGCGCGACGGCCACCGATCTGCGGGACAATCTGTTCTCCGCGCGCGAGCTCGAGGCCATCGGAATCGGCGGGGTGTCACCCGCGTTCTCCGGCTTCACCGTGGCGGGGGAGCTGGCGCACCGGAGCTACGCCGGCGGCCAGGGCATCGGCTGGTCGGCCGAAGTGGACCAGCGTTCCGTCAACACGCAGTTCCAGATCCGCGCGCTGGGCGCTCCCGGCGGCGCCGCCGCGTACGCCCGGGCCCAGTCCGAAGTGGCCGCGGTGGCCACCCATCGCATCGGCGCCCTGGAGCTCGACGCGAGCGGGTTCCTCTCGAGCGACCAGAACCAGAGCTTCGCCAAGCTTCAGTCCGCGGGCTGGTCCTTCACCCCGCAGCTGCAGGTCAACTCCCACGTGACGCTGAACCTCGGGGTCCAGGGCAACTCCTACACGGCCCGTGGCGCGGTGGGAGAGTTCGGCAGCGACGAGACCTCCGTGCGGGCCGGGCTCAACTTCCGGGCGGGCACGTTCTACGCCCTCGGCGCGCTGAGCGCCGGGCAGGTGTCGCGGTCGACGATGCTGCCCGCGACGCCGCAGATCGTCGACGCCGGCGGGAAGTACGGACTGCAGGGCACCGCCGGGATCGCCACCGATCGCGGGACCTTCGAGGCGAGCCTGGACTACGAGCAGAGCGCCCAGAACGTCGGATACCTCCCGCACCAGGCCACCCTCACGGTGCGGGCCGACAATGTGCCCCTCCGGTCAGGGGGCGGGCCCCGTCTTCACGCCGAGGTGGATCAGTACCTCTGGTTCGGGGCCCTGCCGTCGGTGACGCTGGTCCGGGTCGGCGTGGTCGCGCCGCTCCCCGGCGACCTCAAGCTCACGGTGGACGTCCAGCACAATCCCCTCATCGCAGGCCCCGCGGGCGGCAATCGCTGGGTGCCGGTCGTGAAGCTCGAGCGGAGCCTGGGCGTGACGTTCTCCGGCGAGCCGGCGCTCGTCCGCGGAGTGGTCTACGAGGACCGGAACGGGAACGGCAGCCGCGATCCGGGCGAGCCCGGCATTGCGGGCGTGGTGATCCGCCGCGGCAACGAGACGGCCGTCACAAGCAAGAACGGCGAGTTCACCCTCTATCAACAGACCACCGATCCGCTGCGGGTGGACGAGACCTCACTGCCGTTCGGGCTGGTCGCGAACCCTTCGGGGTCCGCCCGCCTGACCGAAAAGGGAAGGGTCGAGATCGGCGTCTGGCCCACGGCGAGCGTCGACGTGCGGCTCGTACCCACGGCCGACGAGACCGGCCGCGTGCCCCGCGTGGATCTGCGCTCGGCGCAGGTCGAGGCGGTGGACTCGGCGGGCAACTCCTGGAGCGCCCGGGTCGATTCCACCGGGCATGCCCGGTTCGACGCGCTCCCGCCCGGCAGCTATCACCTCGAGTTCTCTCTGCAGGACGTGCGCGAGCCCGTGCACGCGCAGGGAGCGGCGCCGCGTTTCGTCGTGCTGCCCGGGCGAACGGTGGCGCCGATCGCCGTGCCGCTCTACCCGCGGCCCGTGCGGCTCTTCGATCCCACCAACCAGCGGGGCCGTGGAGCCCAGCGGGGGCAGGGTGGCCAGGCCGGACAGGGTGGGCAAGGGGGCCAGGGGGGCGGGCACGAGGGCCAGCGCCAGGGCGGCGAGGGTTGATGCGGCCGCTGCGGCTTGCGGCCCTCGTGGCGCCGATCCTGGGCTGTCAGACCCCGACCGATGCCGGGGCGTCGAAGCTGGTGGTGAAGGGTGTCTGGAACTACACCGCCGCCCAGACCGCGGGAGGCCAGGCGGGTCTGACCGGGACGCTCACGGTGTCCACGCAGTCGGGGACCAGCTTCTCCGGCAGCGCGAGCGCCACGCAGACCGACGCATCGAACGTCACCACGCAGCTGGCGGGCCCGCTCAGCGGCAAGGCGGTGGACTCGGTGACGGTGGACTTCGACGTATTCTTCGACGCGAACGGCCGCCGCCACGTGGCGACCGTGATTCGGGACTCGATGAAAGGAAGCTGGGTGGAAGACAACGGCGACGGCACGGCGAGCGGCGGTACCTTCGTCGCGGTCCGGACGAGCGGGCCGTGAAGCGCGCGCCCTGGATCTTCGTGGCGCTGGCGGCCGGGTGGGGCGGGCCGGCGGCCGCCCAGGCCTGCACGGCGACGCTGGTGGCGGGCGGGGGGAACTGCACGACCGCCGCGATCTCCGCCACGCTCACGATCGGACGCGTCGTCCAGCTCACGCTCTCGAGCACCACCACGGCGCTGGCGACGCCGGCGGCCGCCGACTTCGACGCCGGATTCGTGGCGAGCACGGGTCCCACGGCCACGGTCTACTGCAACACCGCGTGCCGTCTCCAGATCAGCGCGTCGACGGCCACCTGGACCGCCACGACCACCGTGCCGTCGGTGCCCGCGCGCGCGAACAAGCCGGCGTCGGATCTCCAATGGAGCACGGCCTCCAATGGGACCTTCGCCGGCTTGACCACGACTCCCACCAACGTCTCGAGCCTGGGCGCCACGGCGGGGACCGCCGTCGGCATCTTCTACCACACGCTGTACGCCTGGGGTCTCGATACCCCCGGCAACTACTCTCTCAAAGTCGTCTTCACGCTGGCCTCACCCTGAGCCGGCTGGCTCTCTACCGCGTCGTCAGGGTGTACCGCACCACCACCGCGTAGCTGCCGGGGTTGTCCTGGCTGTCGAACCGCGCCCGGTAGGCCAGCGGCACGTCCGTCTCCCGGGTCGCCACGCCGACCGCGGCCACATTCGGCGTCGTGGTCATCGGGGTGTACGTGCCGGCGCCGGAGCGCAGCTCCAGATCGCTGGCGGGCTTGTCGTTCCGCCCCGCCGCCGCATCCCACGTTTCCGTCGCCGAGCTGACTTCGAGACGCCACTCGGTGTTGGACCGCACCCGGGCCGAGGGGCCCGAGACGTCCTGGTAGCCGGCGGCGATGTCCCGGGCGGTCGGGTTGGCCGTGACGGTCGGCGAACGGTCGAGCGTGAGCTTCAGCAGCGCTCCGACCGTCGCCATGACGGTGTTGGTCCCCTGGCAGGTCCGGGCGAAGCAGGACTGGGCCGGGAGAGCCTGAGGGGCCAGGGCGGTGGCGGCAAGGACCAGCAGGGCGTAAGGGCGCATCGTTCACCTTCCAAATGGGGCCGTGGTTGATCTGCTCGGCATCCCATAAGGCAGGGCGCGTACCACGCGCTGAAATCGTTTAAGCTATTGTGCTATAATGATATACACTGATGCAACTGGCGGCATTATTGAGTTGAAATCGACTAGATAATTGACACTACGAGATCGGCTTTGCGGATCGTGCAGGATTCGTCTCGCCTATCTGCCGGGGCTCACAACTGTTCAACTTTTTGACGATTTCGCCCCCGTGACAGCTGCCGTTCGCACCATTCGCTCGAGCGTATCGAAGTCGAAGGGCTTCACCAGGGTCGGCAGACCGGTTTCCGCGACCAGCGCGGACGTGTCTTCGGCGAACGTATCGCCGGTCGAGAGGATGACGCGGGCCAGGAGGTCGGGCCGGTCCTGCTTCAGGCGGGTGACGAATTCGCGGCCGCTCATCCCGGGCATCCGGATGTCCGAGATGATCACGTCGTAGTTCGTGTGCGCCAGGGCTTCGAGCGCCGCCCGGCCGTCCACCGCCGTGTCCGCGGTCATCCCGGCGCGATTGAGGAAGCGCCGCGCCGCTTCGCGGAGCGACGGTTCGTCGTCCACGATCAGCACCTTGAGTCCGGCCGCATCGGCCGCCGGTCGCGCGGACGCTTCGGTCGCCGGGCGGGGCAGGGGGCGGGGATCGCGGGGCAGGTGGACCACGAACGTCGCTCCCCGTCCCGCGGACTCGAGCGTGATCCGCCCTCCGTGCTCCTGGACGATGCCGTAGCAGATCGACAGACCGAGTCCCGTACCCACGCCCACCGGCTTGGTGGTGAAGAACGGGTCGAAGATCCGGGCCTGGATGTCCGGCGGCACGCCGGGCCCGGAATCCGCCACCTCGATCCGGACGGCATCCGGCGTCGCCACGGTGCGGATGGTGATGGCCCGTTCGCCCTGGTGGTCCGCCAGCGCCTGTTCGGCGTTGATCAGGAGATTGAGCAGCATCTGTTGGAGCTGAGGCCCGTTTCCCCACACGACGGGCGACGCGGGATCGAGCTGCAGCGCCACCGCGATGTTCAGAGTGCCCAGGTGGTAGGCGCGGAGGGCGTAGGTGCGGCGCACGACGTCGTTCACGTCGATGAGATCGCGTTCGCTTCCCCCCGACCGCGCGAACGCCAGCAGGTTGGACGTGATCCGGCCGATGCGCATGGCCTCGTCGCGGATCATTTCCGTCATCTCCCGTTGGGAGCCCGACAGGTCGTCCAGCAAGAGCGTCTGGGCGAACCCGGAGATGATCGCCGCGGGGTTGTTGATCTCGTGCGCCACGCCGCTCACCAGCTGGCCCATCGCCGCGAGCTTCTCCGATTGCTGCAGCTGGGCCTCCGTCCGGCGCTGCTCCGAGATGTCCCGCGCCAGCGCGATCACGCGGTCGATGCCGGCGGCCGAGCGGATGGGGGCGTAGATGACGGCCGAAACGCCGCGGCCGTCTTCGCGCTGGTAGGAGACCTCGAAGTGCCGGACCTCGCCCTGGAACGCCGCCTCCAGGTGCTCCCCGGCGGTCTCGGACCCCGCGCCCTTGAGGAACGCCAGCATCGCGCGGCCTCCCTCCCCGTGGCCCGTCACCAGGGGCTCCGCCGGCGGATTGTGGCTGGTGACCCGCCCCTCGCGGTCGAGCACCACGATGGCGTCCGGGACGGCGTCCATCAGGAGGCGGAGGTTCCGCTCGGCGTCCGCGGCCGCGGCGTACGAGGCCGAGAGGGAGCGCGTCTGGCGCTCGACGTCGCGCTCGAGGCGCTGGGCGTATTCCTGATCGGACCGCAGGGCGAGAACGAGTCGGAAGCCGATGATCGTTCCCCCGACGCCGACCAGCACCGCGGCCGCATAATCGACGCCGGGCTCGAGCATGTTGAGAATGGCGACTCCGAACACGCCGGCGAGCCCCACCAGGAGCACGGTGAGGTGTGAAACGAGCAGTGGCACGGGGCCGAGCCCCGCCCCTCCCGACACCGGGGGCGCGGAACTGGGAGCCAACGCGACCCGCACGGCGAGATACAGAAAGAGCAGATCCCAGCCCAGCGCGATGAGGGGATCGGGCACGTGCACGCCGAGCACGTGGCTGACGGCGTAGACCACGCTCGCCGCCCCGAACCAGGTCAACGCCCCGAATGCCCGGGTCCCTCCGGCCAGGGGGGCACGGGTCCGGTGCAAGGCTCCCACCAGCGTGCTCCAGAGGAGCACGACGCCGCCCAAACCTCCGGCGAGGCTCAGAATGGTGGTGCGGAGGTCTCGAAACGTGGGCCGCTGGCTGAGGAGCTCCTCAGCGAGAACGCCCGTCATGAACGTGAGGAGCAGGGTATCGAGGATGGCCGCCATCCCGGAGTCGCGGCGCAGCTGCGGGCGCAGGAGCACGGCCACCGCCACAATGAGACAGGGATAGATGCCCACCCAGCCGATCGCCGCGAGGATGTACGACCAGGTCCCGCCGAACGCATCGTCCGTGAGCTGGCCGAGCAGCCAAAGCGTGCAGCCTGCCGCGATCCAGGCCAAGCCGCGGCGTTCCACCGGGTCGTCGAAGCGCCGTCGGGCGGCGAGCACGCAGAACGCGGCATACGCGGAGGACCACGTCCACCCGATGGCGGCGATGATGCTCTGGGAGGTTCCACCGATCGGTGGGGGCGCGAGGTAGTACCCGACGGCGATCAGCGCGAGTGACAGGACGGCGCCCGCCGCAAGACCGGAGCCGGGTCGCCCGTGGTCGGTGGGACGGGCCGGAGACGTCACGCTGCCAAGGTAGTGAGCCGCGGCGGGCTCGGGGAGAGGCGACTATCTTCCGCGGCGATGACGACTCCCCCTCCCGATCGCTGGGGCTGGCGTGACGCCCCGGCCCGTTCCAGCGCCGAGTGGCCGCGGCTGGCGGAGTTCGCCGCCCGGGCCCGCGCGGAAGGGCTCGACCAGACCCTGGTGTGCGGGATGGGAGGCTCGAGTCTCACGCCGTGGGTGCTGGCCGAGAGCTTCGGCTCGAAGCAGCTGCGGGTCCTGGACAGCACCGATCCGGGCGCGGTGCGCGCGGCCGAGCGGTGGGCCGACCCGTCCCGCACCCTGTTCCTCATCACCAGCAAGTCGGGCACGACGGTCGAGTCGCTGGCCGCCCTGCATCATTTCTTCCGCCTCGCCCCTCCCGGGCACTTTGCCGCGATCACCGACCCCGGAACTCCCCTCGAGCACCGGGCCCGGGCCGAGCACTGGCGCGGCGTCTTCGCGCATCCGGCGGACGTCGGGGGCCGGTACGCCGCGCTGACCGTCGTGGGGATGCTGCCGCTGGCGCTGATCGGAGGGCCCGGTGCCGAGCTGCTCGAGCGGGCCCGCACGGTCGACTTGGAGCAGGCGCAGGCGCTGGGCGGCCGGATCGCGGGCGGCAACGGTCTCCTGCCGCTCGCATTTCCCCCGCCCATCCAGTCGCTCGGCATGTGGGTCGAGCAGCTGGTGGCCGAGAGCACCGGAAAGGCCGGCCGGGGTGTCGTTCCGATCGTCGCCGCCAGCCCGGCTCCGGGAGCGCGGGGCGCCGATCCCGTGGATCTGGGCCGGGAGTTCCTGAGCTGGGAGTACGCGACCGTCGAGATCTGCCGCCGGATCGACGTGAATCCGTTCGATCAGCCGGACGTCGAGGCGGCGAAGGTCCTGGCCCGGGCCGAGCTGGCCCGGCCGGCCGGCACCCCCGCCGACCCTCCCCGCACCCTGACCCCGGTGGGGCTGGCCGCCGGCGCCAAGGCCGGTGACTACGTCGCGATCCTCGTGTATCTGCCGCAGACCCGGGATCACGATTCCCGGCTGGCAGCGCTCGGCCGCCGGTGGGGAGATGCCACGGGGTGTCCGGTCACCACGGCGTACGGCCCGCGGTACCTCCACTCGACCGGCCAGTTACATAAGGGTGGACCGAACACCGGACTCTTCCTGGTAGTCACCGCCGACCCGGACGGAGACATCGCGATTCCCGAGCTGAACACGACCTTCGCGAAGCTGGAACGTGCCCAGGCGATCGGAGACGTCAAGGCGCTGCTCGCCAAGGGACGACGCGTCGCCCATGTGCATCTGCGGGATCCGGAGGACTGGAGCCAGCTTGCGCCGCGCTAGATGGATCTTCCCCACGGTCGCCATCCTCGTGCCGCGTCTCCTCGCGGCCCAGGCGGACCGGCCCCTCGTGCTGGTGGTGGGCTTCGACGGTTTCCGCCGCAGCTACGTCGACCACGACTCACTGCCCAGCCTCCACGCGCTCGCGGCCGGGGGAGTGCTCGCCGACGCGATGATCCCGTCCTTTCCCAGCGTCACCTTCCCCAACTGGTATGCGATGGCCACCGGGCTCTATCCGGAGCATTCGGGGATCGTGAACAACACGTTCTACGACCCGGCGCTGCACGCCGGCTTCAAGTACTCGGATTCCACGGGCCGGCAGGCGCGCTGGTACGGAGGAGAGCCCATCTGGAACACGGCGACCCGCCAGGGGCATCGGGTGGGGACAATGTTCTGGGTGGGATCCGACGCCGGGGTGGGCGGGACGACGCCCACGTACTGGCGGCCCTACGATCGTCACGTGTCCTTCGAGGACCGGATCGCGCAGGTCTTCCAGTGGATCGACCTCCCCGCCGGTCAGCGTCCGGACCTCGTGATGATGTACTTCGAGGAACCCGATCACACCGGTCACGACTGGGGCCCGGATGGTCCCCAGACCGCCGCGGCCGCCGCCCGGGTGGACAGCATGCTGGGGAAGCTCGTGGACGGTCTCAAGTCCCGCGGTCTGTTCGACCGAGTCAACCTCGTGGTGCTGGCCGATCACGGCATGGCGCAGACGGCGCCGGATCGGCTGATCTATCTCTCGGACGTGGTCGACTCGAACGCGGTGCGGGTCGTGTCGCTCTCGCCGCTCCTGACGATCGCACCGCGGGACGGGGACGTCCCGGGTCTCGAGGACCGGCTCTCGCGCCTGCCGCATCTCTCGGTCTGGCGCCGCGAGGCGATGCCGGCGCGCTTTCACTACGGGGACAACGCGCGCATCACGCCCCTCGTGGGACTCGTGGACGTGGGGTGGACGTTGGAGGCCAGCCGGAAGGACACGCTGCGAGGTCGCGGGAACCACGGGTACGACAACGGCGATCCGTCGATGGCGGCGCTGTTCGTGGCGCACGGCCCGGCGTTCCGCGCCGGCGCGCGCCTCGCCCCCTTTCCCAATGTCGACGTCTACGACCTCATCGCGCGGCTCGTCGGCGTGCAGCCCGCCGCGAACGACGGCACCATCGACGTGTTCTCCGGCGTCCTCACCCGCTAGCGGTCGTCGCCGTCCCCGTCCGCCGGGCGCCCGGGCAGGTAGGTGCGGTGCGGCGCCGGCAGCGGCTCCCGGGGTCTCACGCTTTCCCAGATCTCCTGATTCAGGATCGTTTCGTCCGCCAGGTCCGGCCCAACGAAGTCGCCGTCGGTGAGCCGGGAGCTCGAGTGCTTCCCGTTGAGCTCATCGAGCGGCCAGCGCGGGGCCACCGCGCGGAACGGCGTGAGATCGGCCCGGGCGGCGAAGGCGTGACTGAGCGGCGTCGCGCCCGCGTCGTACTGGGACAGGGGCGGGAGTCCGAGGAAGAGCCCGATGGTGCGCAACACCGAGCTGGTCGAATAGAACGTGCTGTCCACCACGCCGCGCCGGGCGTAGGGCGACGCGAGCACGAGGACCGACCGGTGCGCGTCCACATGGTCGGGCCCGTCCTGCGCGTCGTCCTCGATGGCGAAGAGCGCGAGGCTGGGCCAGGCGCGTGACCGTGACAGCCGATCCACGACCTGTCCCAGGGCGAGATCGTTGTCGGCCACCATCGCGCGCGGCGTGGGATGGTTGGCCCCCCGGCCCTCGGTGTGGTCGCGGGGCAGGTAGAGAATCACCAGGGCGGGGAACGTGTCCCGCTGGTCCCACGCCGCCACGGAGTCGCCGAAGATCCGCGCGCGCGCCGTGTCCCGGATGGCGAGCTCGAAGCCGGGATACTCGGGCACCGTGATCCCCTCGAGTCCGGGCATGTTGGGCAGGTGCCGGCCCGCCGAATCCAGGTGGACCGCCTCGCCGAAGTTCACCACCCAGCGCCCGGCCCGCCGGGCCGCGTCCCAGAGATAGGCGCCGCGCGGGTTGACCAGGTCCTCCCCGTCGTCCAGGTCCCAGTCGCGGCGGTCCGAGTACACCGCGGGCCAGGTCTTCTCGTTGTAGTCCCCCGCGAACGCCCGGTCGGTCCATTCGTGCCCGTCCGCCGAAACTTCGCCGTCCACGTAGAGATTGTCGAAGAGCACCCACTGGGCCGTGAGCGCGTGGACGTTCGGGGTGACCGAGTCGTTGAAGATCGCGAGCGACCGATCACCATTCCCGCGGGCCACGTCCCCCAGGACCTGGTCGTAGGTCCGGTTCTCCCGGATGACGTAGACCACGTGGCGGATCGGCGGCAGCTCGGGCGGGGCCCCCCGCAGGCCGGGGTTGGAGAAGGGCGAGAGGGCGAGCACCCGCGCGGTGCTGGCGGCGAGGCCAAGGGAGTCGGGCACCGGAATGACCGACACCGAGCCGCGGATCAGGTCCGCGATGTAGGGACCGGCCGGATTCGGGGCCGAGCCCAGGCCCTTCCCGTTGGTCACATAGAGCGTGTCGCCCCGCGGCGAGACGGCGACCCCGGTGGGATACCAGCCCACCGGAATGAGCCCCCGGACCGTGGGCGCCGGCGTGGTGACGTCGACCACCGCGACCGCATTGTTGCCGGCCAGCGCCACGAAGAGGCGGCGGCCGTCGGGGGTGAGCGCCAGCGCGTTGGGGTCGCTCCCCAGCGGGGCCCCGCGCGTCAGCGCCACCGAGAGACGGTCCGTCACCCGTTCCGAATCGAGATCCAGCCGCGCGACGGTGTTGGCGCCGGCCAGGGCCGCGAAGAGCTGCCGGCCGCGGAGGGCGAGCGCCGATGGGTGCGGGCCGACCTCGATGCGGCGCCCGGGACCCAGACCGGTCCCCGCCAGCCGGAAGCGCTCGATCGACGAGTCACCCCAGTTGCTCACGTAGAGAGATGCCGAGTCCGCCACGACCGTGTAAGGCCGATGCCCCACGGCGGCCCGCGCGAGGACTTCGAGCGACCGTGCGTCGAGCAGATAGACCGAATCGCTGAGGTTTCCCACCACCGCCACCAGATCCCGCCCCGGCACCACCGCCAGCCCGCCCGGGAAGACCTTCCCCGAGAACGGCGCCAGGGCGACGCTGTCCACCGACCGGGAGCCGTGGCCATAGACCACCCGGTACACCCGGTTGGTGCTCCCGCCCGAGGCCCAGACCGTATCCGCCCCTCCGCCGGCCCCGCCGCGCCTGGCCAGCCCGAGCCACGCCGAGCGGAACGTGAGGGAGTCGACGACGCGGGCGGCCAGCGGGTCCACGGTCCAGAGGCCGTTCGCGGCGTGGCCATCGACGGTGACCAGCAGATGCCCGTCGGAGAGCCGGAGGATATTGAGAGGCAACGTGCCGACGGGGATCTGCTTCCCGGCGGGCGCGATGCGCCACCCCGACGGGAGCACGATGACACCGCCGCCCTGGGCGCCGGGGACGAGGCGGCGGGCCGCCGCGGCGGCGCAGAGGAGCGCCGTGAGGGAGAAGGCTATCTTGCGGACCATGCCGCAATATAGACCGTGGCGCGCCGGGCCGGAGGGATCGTGACACTGACGTTTCATTTGATTCCCCACACGCACTGGGACCGCGAGTGGTATCTGCCACGCGCGGCCTTCACCGCGCGCCTCGTCCCCGCCGTGGACGACCTGCTCGCCTTTCTCGAAACCGACGCTTCCTACCGCTCCTTTCTCCTCGACGGCCAGACGGTCCTCGTCGAGGACTATCTCGCCGTCCGCCCCGACCGCGAGGCCCAAGTCCGCGCCCTCGCGCAGGCCGGCCGGCTGCAGCTCGGCCCCTGGTACGTGCTCGCGGACGAGCTGATCCCGTCGGGCGAGTCGCTGATCCGCAACCTGCTCTTCGGAGCCGCCGACGCGGCCCGGTGGGGGGGGCGTCTCGAGGCGCTGTACTCCCCCGACGCGTTCGGTCATCCCGCGGCGCTTCCGGCGTTGGCGCGCGGCTTCGGTCTCAAGGTGGGCGCGCTCTGGCGCGGGCTCGGCGGAGAGCCGGGCCAGGCGCGGGACGCCTACCGGTGGCGGGGCAGCGACGGGAGCGAGGTGATCATCTGGCACTTCCCGTCCGACGGATACGAGGTGGGGGCCGCGCTCCCGGTCGATCGGGACCGCCTGGCCCAGGCCTGGACGCCGCTCCGGGCCGAGCTGACGCGCCGCGCGGCGACCACCCACATCGCCGTTCCCGTCGGCGCCGATCATCACGCGCCGCGCCCCGATCTCCCCGCGCTGCGGGACCGGCTGGCCGAGCTCGAGCCGGGTCACGCCGTGCGGATCTCCCGGCTCGACGAATTCCTGCGCGACTTCGCCCGCGAGGCCACCCAGGCCCCGGAGCTCTCCGGCGAGCTGCGCTGGTCGTACCGCTACACCTGGACCCTGCAGGGCGTCCACGGAACGCGGGCTCCGCTCAAGCGCCGGCACGCGCGCGCGGAGCTGCACCTCGAGCGGGTCGTGGAGCCGCTGGTGGCGCTCGCGCGGCGGGCCGGAGGGCGCGACCGCCGGCCCCTGCTCGAGCGCGCGTGGCGGACGCTGATACGGGGCCAGTTCCACGACACGCTCTGCGGGACCTGCGTCGACCCCGTCGCACGCGCTCTCGAGTCCCGCCTCGACACGGTCGAGGCCTCCGCCCGGGAGCTGGCCGACGCGGCCGCCGACGACCTGTCGGGCCACGATCCCGATCTCGCGCGCGAGCCCGGCGGGCGGTCGGCGCTCTGGCTCTGGAATCCCGTGGCGCGCAGCCGCGCCGGGCTGGTCGTGGCGGACACGACCTGGTTCCGGCGGGATGTACTGGTGGGCCCGCCCGGAAACCGGGGGCCCCGCGAAGGTCCCGGGGCTCCGGATTTCGCGCTGGTGGGTCCGGAGGGCGACCCGATTCCGGTGCAGGTGCTGGGGCGCCGCGCCGACGTCGAGCGGCGGGACGCGCCGCGGAGCTATCCCGATGCGGACGAAGTCGACCGCGTGCGGATCGCGTTCCACGCGCCCGCGCTGGACGGATTGTCGGCGGCCGTACTGCGGCCGGGCGCGCCCGCCGCTTCCCGCCGTGACCCCGCTTCAGGTGCCCGGGTGCGGGGTCGGACCCTCGCCAACGACTTTCTGGAAGTTTCCGTGGAGCCGGACGGCGCGCTGACGCTCGTGGACCGCCGGACCGGCGAAGAGTATCACGATCTCCTGCGGCTCGAGGAGGGCGGGGACGCGGGGGACCTGTACACCTTCTGCCCGCCGGACCCGGATCGCGTGGTCCGGGCCACGAAGTCCCTGCGCGTGCGCCGCCTGGCGGGCGGGCCCTTGCTGGCGGCGCTCGAGGTGCACGCCGCCGTTCCGGGGGCCACGGCGCGCCTCGTCGCGCAGGTATTCGATCAGAGCCCGGTGGTGCGGTGCGTCATCGATGTCACGAACCGGGGGCGTGATCACCGCCTCCGGCTGCGCTGTCCCGTGGGTGTCGCGGGGGCCGCCGTGGCGGGGCAGGCGTTCGGGTCGGTCGCCCGCGCGCCGCTCACCGTGCGGGCCGAGGACTTCCCCCGGGAAACCCCGGTCGCGACGGCGCCCGCCCACCGCTTCGTCGCGGCCGCGGAACGCGATCGCGGGCTGGCGCTGCTCGCGCCCGGATTCTTCGAGTACGAGTGGACCGAGGACGGCGACCTGGTCTTCACCGTTCTGCGGGGGGTGGGAGAGCTTTCCCGCGCCGATCTCCGCACCCGGCCCGGCCACGCCGGATGGCCGGTGGCCACGCCCGCCGCCCAGTGCCCGGGGACCACTCGCGTGGAGCTGGGCCTCGTGGCGGTCGGCCGCGCCGACCTGGAGCGGGGCGAGACCCTGCCCGAGCTCTGGGAAGACGTCTTTCTTCCGCCTCGCGCGCGCTGGCTCCGCGGCGGCGATCTTCCAGAGCGGCCCGATTTCGGAGTGACCCTGGACGGCCGCGGCCTGGTGCTGTCGGCCGTGAAGCCGGCCCAGGCCGGCTCGGGAATGATTCTCCGCTGCTACAACGCCCGGCGCGAGCGGGTGGTCGGAGCCTGGCGGCTTCCTGACGGCATCCGGACGGCGCATCGCGTTCGGGCCGACGAACGGGAAGCCGAGCCGCTCGTCGTCGAAGGCCGCGGCCATACCGTCCGGTTCCTCGCCGAGCCGCACGAGATCGTCACCATCCTCATCACCTAGAGGCGCATGGACGAGCACTTCATCCGCGTCGACCGCACCGCCCGCTACGTCACGCTGGGAGATCCCGGACCGTCACTGAAGGAGATCTGGATGGTCTGCCACGGCTACGGACAGCTGGCGGCCCGCTTCGCGCGCGGGTTTGAGCCGCTCGCCGACGGCACGCGGCTGATCGTGGCGCCGGAAGGGCTCTCCCGCTTCTACATCGACCGGTCCCAGCAGCAGATGATGGGAGCGTCCTGGATGACCCGGGAGGACCGCCTGCACGAGATCGCGGACTACCTGGCGTATCTCGACGCGGTCTACGGCGAAGTGCGGGCCCGGGTGGGCCGCGACGTCCCCGTCACGGCGCTGGGCTTCTCGCAGGGGGTCGCCACGGCCACGCGGTGGGCGGCGCGCACGGCGGCGCCGCTCCGGCGCCTCGTGATCTGGGGCGGGACCCTGCCTCCGGAAGTGGACCTTTCGGTCTTCAAGGGGCACCGGGTCACGGTGGTGTGCGGTGATCGAGACGAGCTCGTCACCGCGAAGGTGCGGGGCGTCGAAGCGGAGCGCTGGCGCGCCGCGGATGTTCCCGTGGAGACCCGGATCTTTCCGGGCGGGCACGAGGTGCCCGACGACGTGCTGGCGGAGGTGGTGCGAAGCTAACGGCGTTCGCGGAGCGCGTCGCCCACCAGAGTGCACGCCACCACGACGAGGACCAGCGCGACTCCCGGCGCCGCGGCGACCCACGGCGCATTGACGAGCGTGTCGCGGCCCGAGGCGATCATGGTACCCCACGATGCCGTCGGGGGCTGCACGCCGAGCCCCAGGTAGGACAAGCCGGCCTCGAGGAGGATGGCGTTCCCCACGCCCAGCGCGGCCGCCACCACCACGGGCGTCATGGCGTTCGGCAGGAGGTGCCGCCACAGGACGCGCGCCCGCGTGGCGCCGAGGGCGCGCGCGCTCTGCGCGAATCCCCGAGCGTCGAGAGCGCGGACCTCGCCGTACACCAGCCGTGCGATCCCCATCCAGCCCGTGAGCCCGAGCACCACGATGACGAGCCCCGCCGACGGACTCCAGAGTGCCGCGAGCAGGAGGAGCAGGACGACCCGGGGCAGGGCCAGCGCGAAGTAGGTCGCCGCGAGCAGGCTCCGCGACAGGGCCCCCCGGCCGGCGCCCGCGAGTCCGCCCACCACGCAGCCCACCGCGATCGAGATCGCGACGGCGAGCGCGCCGACCCCGAGCGAGATCCGCGCGCCGTAGGCGAGGCGCGTCCAGACATCCCGGCCGAACCGGTCCGTCCCGAGGAGGTGCCGGGTTCCGTGCCGGTCGGTGGCGAAGGGCGGCAGGAACCGGGTCGCGCTGACTTCGCGCTGCCGGTCGGGGTGTCCGTCGGTGACGAGGGGCGCGGCGACCGCGATGAGGACGGCGGCGGCGAGGATCAGGAGTCCGGTGCGGCCGCGGGCATCGCGCCAGAGACGCCTCACGCGCGCTCTCCCCGCAGCCGGGGATCGAGCCCACGGACGACGAGATCCGCCGCGAAGTTCCCCGCCACGACCAGCGCGGCGCTGACGGCGGTAGCGGCCATCACGACCGGATAGTCGCGGGCCTGGACCGCTTCCACGAGGATCCGGCCCACCCCCGGCCAGGCGAAGACCGCTTCCACGAAGACCGCGCCCGAGAAGAGCGCGGGCAGCGAGAGTCCGAGGAGCGTGAGCACCGGAATCAGCGTGTTGCGCAGGACGTGACGGTCGACACCCGCGGGGGTCAGACCCTTGGCGCGCGCCGTGGTGACGAACGCCTCGCGCCTCACCTCCACCATCGCGCCCCGGGCGAAACGCGCCACACTGCCCACGCCGACCAGGGTGAGGGTGAAGAGCGGAAGTGCCAGGTGACGCAGCCCGTCGGCGAGCCGGGCCCACCCTCCGAGGAAGTCCGCGTCGTATCCCGTCGCGCCGAACGCGGGGAACACCTTCCACCAGTAGGTCCCGATCATGATCAGCATCAGCCCCAGCCAGTATCCGGGCAGGGCGAAGAGCGTGACGGTCCCCACGGAGAGCGCGGTATCGACGCGTGATCCGGCGCGCCCCGCTTGCACCGCGCCGACGAGGACGCCCAGGAGGTACGAGAGGACGAGGGAAAGGCCGACGAGCTCGATGGTCGCGGGCCACGCCGCCGCGATCATCGCCCGGACCGGGCGGCCGGTGGCGATGCTCGTGCCCCAGTCGCCGCGCGCGAATCGGACCAGCCAGGCGCCGAACTGGGCGGGCCAGGGGCGGTCGAGATCGAGGGCATGGCGCAGCGCCGCGACCTGCGCCGGCGTCGCCGCGGGGCCCAGCAGGTGCTCCGTGGGGTCGCCGGGGGCCGCGTGAAGAAGAATGAACGTCAGGGCGACGACGCCGGCCACCACGCCGGCGCCCACCACCAGCCGGAGGGAGAGTTGCCGCAGCACGGCCGCAATCTCGCGCCCCGCCCGGGGCGCCGCTAGAATGCGGGCGTGGCGCGACCCGACCGGTGGCTCCTCGCCTTCGTGATGCTGGGAGCCGCGTGCGGCGGCGACCGGGCCGCGCGGCGCGGGAGCACGGTGCTGTACGCGTCGGGGGCGGACCTCGAGACGATGAACCCGCTGGTGACCATCCACCCGCTCGCCCGCCAGGTTCAGCGGTACGCGCTCCTCACCACGCTCGCCCGGTACGACGCCACGCTGACGCCCGCTCCCTATCTGGCCCGGCGCTGGGCGTGGAGCGCCGACCGGCGCACGCTCACCCTGACCCTCCACACCGATCTCCGCTGGGCCGACGGCGTGCCGACCACCCCGCGGGACGTCGCCTGGACCCTCGGGGCCGCCCGCGATCCGGCCACCGGGTATCCGCGTCTCGCCGACCTCGCGTCGGTCCGTGAGGTCCGGACGCCCGACGACTCGACGGTCGTGATCGAGTACACCCGGGCTCCGCGGGGCTTCCCCGACGTGCTCACCGATCTGGCCATTCTCCCCGCCCATCTCCTCGATTCGGTTCCCGACGCCCGCCTCCGGCAGGCGTCGTGGAACGCCCATCCGGTGGGGAACGGCCCGTTTCGCTTCGTCGCGCACGAGCCGAACCGCCGCTGGGTATTCGCCGCGGATTCCACGTTTCCGGCTTCGCTGGGTGGACCTCCGCGCCTCTCCCGGTTCATCGTCGTCGTGGTGGACGAGCCGACCGCCAAGCTCGCGGCGCTGGTGGGCGGGGAGCTGGACTTCGCGGGCGTCAGCGCGATGCACGTACCGTTCGTGCGGCGGGATCCGCGCCTGGCCGTGATCGACTATCCCCTGATCTTCCCGTACGGGCTCGTGTTCAACACCCGGCGCCCGCCGTTCGACGACCCGCGCGTCCGGCTGGCGGTCGGACTCGCCATCGACCGCCGCGCGATCATCGACGGCTACGCGTTCGGATTCGCGCGGCCGGCGGACGGTCCCGTGCCCCCGGACCTGCCCGGCTACGTTCCCGTGCCCTCCATCCCCTACGCGCCGGACTCGGCGCGCCGGCTCCTGAGCGGCGGATGCCCGGCGTTCGACCTCCTGACCGTCGGGAGCGGGGAAGCGGCACTCGAACAGATGATCCAGGCGGACCTCGCCGCCGTCGGCTGCCGCGTGGGAATCCGGCAGGTCGAGCTGTCCGCGTTTCTCGGGCGCGTGTACGGGCCGCGGCACGACTTCACCGCGGCCGTGATGGGAATCCCGGGTGATCCCGGCCTCTCCTATCTCGCGACGCTCGGTCCCCTGACCGGCATCACCCTCCCGGACGATCCGGCCGGGGCCCAGCGCGTCCTGAGCGACACCCACGCCGCCGTCTGGCTCTACCACGCCCGGGGGGTGAACGGCATGAACCGGAGGGTCCGAGGGGTGCGGATGGACGTTCGCGGCGAGCTGCCCACCCTCGCGACCTGGTCCACGCGATGAGGCGCCGGGACCTCCCCGCGCACGTGCGCGCGCAGGCGCCCACCCGGCTCGACTTCGCCGGCGGTTGGACCGACGTGCCGCCGTTCTCCGCGCGGGAAGGGGGCGTGGTGGTGAACGGCGCCATCGCCCTGCACACCGTGGCCGAGCTCGAGATCGGCGGCTCCCTCATCCGGCTCGAAGCCGAGGACACGGGGACCGTCGTGGAGTGCGTGAACGCGGGCGGTCTGGTGCGGGACGGGCGGCTCGAGCTGCACAAGGCGGCCCTGAGGATGTTTCCGGTGCAGGGCAACGTGACCCTCAAGACCCGCTCCGCCGCTCCACCGGGGTCGGGGCTGGGCGGCTCGGGCGCCCTCGACGTCGCGCTGGTGGCGTGTCTCGCGCGCGCGCGGGCCGAGCACTGGGACGCGCGGGAGCTGGCCGAGCACGCCTGGCACCTCGAGACCGTGGAGGCGGGGCTCCCCGGCGGACGGCAGGACCAGCAGGCCGCGGCCTACGGCGGGTTTCACCGGTTTAGCTTTCGCGATCCGGATGTCGGGGTGGAGCCCATCACGCTCGACCCGGCCTTCGCCGACGCGCTGTCACGGCGGATGGTGCTGTGCTATACCGGGCAGAGCCGTGTGTCCGGGGGCACCATCACGCGCGTCGCGGAGGCCTATGAGCGCCGGGACCGGCAGGTGGTGGGCGCGTTGCGGGCGCTGAAAGACCTGGCCGAGGAAATGGCCGTGGCGCTTCGCACCGGTGACCTGGCGGCGGTGGGCCGGATCCTGAGTCGGAACTGGGAGCGTCAGCTGGAGCTCGATCCGGGCATGCGGACCGAGCCGATGGGCCGCCTGGAGGCGGCGCTCGCCCGGGTGGGCGTGCTCGGCGGAAAGGCCGCCGGGGCGGGCGCGGGGGGATCCATGTTCTTTCTGGCGGGGGACGAGGTCGCGGCCGCCGTGGCGGCCGCCCGGGAGACCGGGGCGACGGTGCTGCCGGTCGCCTGGGCCGCCGAAGGCGCGCGCGCATGGTGACGCTCGAGCACATCGAGCGGCGGCGGGCGGAGCTGGCGTCGTCCGAGACGCTGCGGGCGCTCCACGACCGGATCAGCGCCCGGGCCACCCGTCTCTTGTCCACGCCGCCCGTGATTCCGGCGCTCAAGGGCGTGCTCACCGCCGACGGCGGGTTTTGTCCCGCCGACGGCGCGGGGCTGGTGTTCGATCCGTGGAGCCCGACCGCCCACCGCTGCCCCGTGTGTTCGGCGTCCCAGTCCGGGGAGCGCCACGATCAGTGGTGGGCCCGGTTTCAGCACCTCTGGCTCGCCGAGCGGGCCGCGGAGCTCGCGGCGGTGGCCGCGCTGGGGCACGCGCCGGCGGCGCGTGGCGCGTCCGCCCTTCTGCGCGAGTACGGCAGCCGGTATCTCCGCTTCCCCAACCGGGACAACGTCCTGGGACCGTCCCGACTCTTCTCTTCCACCTATATGGAGTCGGTCTGGATCCTGAACTATCTCGCCGCGGCGTGGTTGTTGCGGGAATGCGGCGCGCTGGACGACGAGACCGCGGCCGCGGTCCATCAGGTGGCCGATGAGGCCGCGAACCTGATCGGGGAATTCGATGAGGGATTCTCCAACCGCCAGACCTGGAACAACGCGGCGCTCACCGCCATCGCGGTCTGGTTTGAAGACGAGGAGCTGGGCCGGCGGGCCCTCGAGAGCGAGACCGGTCTCACCGCGCACCTGCGGGGATACCGGAACGACGGGCTCTGGTACGAGGGCGAGAACTACCATCTCTTCGCGATCCGCGGCCTGGTGACCGGGGCGGGGTGGGCGCGGTACGCCGGAATCGACTTCGCGGCCGACCCCGGGTTGTCCGGCGCGCTCGAGCGCGCCCTTCTGGCGCCGTCGCGGTCGGCGCTGCCCGACCTCACGTTCCCGGCCCGCAAGGATGCCCGGTTCGGGGTGTCGCTGGCGCAACCGATGTATCTGGACACGTGGGAAGTGGCCCTGGGGCGCTCCGACTCCGCGCCGCTGCGCTCGTGGCTCGCCGCGCTCTACGGCGCGGCGCCCCAGCCCCAGCAGCTCTTCGAGTCGTATCTCCACGACGCGCCGTACGTCGGAACGCCGGTGGCTCCGGCGCGGACGGCGCTCTCGTGGCAGGCCCTGCTCGAGATGGCGCCGGCCCCTGAGGCGGCGGTCCCGTGGCGCGGCGAAACCGACCTTCTCGAGGATCACGGACTCGCCGTATTCCGGAGTCCCGGCCGGTACGCGAGTCTCGAATGCGGGCCCACCGGTGGCGGACACGGGCATCCGGACCGCCTCCACCTCACGCTGCATCAAGGGGGCGTGCACTGGCTGCCCGATTTCGGCACCGGCTCGTACGTCACCCCCGATCTGGCCTGGTACCGGTCCACGCTGGCGCACAACGCGCCGCGCCTCGACGGCGTCTCCCAGCCGATGTGGGATGCCGAGCTCGAGATGTTCGATCAGCAGCGCGAATGGGGCTGGGCCCGGGGGCGGGCCGCGGGGCTCACGCGCACGCTGATCGTGGGGCCGCGGTACCTCCTCGATGTGCTCGAGCTCGACGACCCCGGGCCGCACCGGACCGAGCTGCCCTGGCACCTCCAGGGCGAGGCGGCCGTCACGTCGCCCGGGCGCTGGCACCCGGCCGAGCTGACGGATCCGTTCGTGGCGGGCGCGGAGCGGTTCACGCCCGCGCTCCCGGGGCCGGTCGCCATCATCGCCAAGTCGGGAGCCGAGTCCCTGTCACTCCTCTTATGGATGGAGGGGGAGCTCTGGCGGGCCGTCGCGCGCGGCGCGCCGGACTCGGCGGCGCCCGCGCCGTTCTTCCTCGTGCGCCGGGAGGGCGTCGGAGCCCGCTTCGTCTCGGTGCTGTCCCGGGATCCGGTGCACGCGCTCACCGTGTCGGGGGACGTGATCGAAGTGGACGTGGGGGGGAAGAAGGACGCGCACCGCCGCCATCTCGACGGGTGGAACGTGGATACCGGGGGCGGACGCGTCACCCTGCGAGGCCGCCGCGAGGAGGCCCCGCCCCTCCGTCCCTTCCTCACGCTCGACCAGCCCCCCCCGGTCACCGGCGCGGCGCTGCTGGTCGACGGCCCCCCCGCGCTGGACGGTACCCTGGACGGGTTCGATCAGTCGGAGCCGCTCACGCTGGACTTCGAGGACCAATACCGTCGCAGCGAAGAGCCGTTCAGCGGCGCCGAGGACTTCTCGGCGCTGGCGTACGCCGCGTGGGATGACCGGACCATCTATCTGGCGGTGGAGGTCCGGAAGCCGGATCTGTCGTTCCGTCCTCCGGACGCCCCTCCCCTCCGCCTCGACAATGAGCCCGACGACATCCACTCCGACGGCATTCAGCTCTACCTCCGCATGCCGGAAGACCCGGAGGTGTACGGCTACCTGATCGTGCCCGAGCCGGCGGGGAGGTTGCGCGTCCGCGGTGCGGGCGGGACGCGCGGCGTGCCGGGCGAGGTGCGCGGCGCGTGGCGGCCGACCGACACGGGGTACCGCATCACGGTGGGCGTGAGCGGAGCGGAGTTCGCCCGAGCGCACGTCGGAGCCCGGGTGGGGTTCGACCTGCTGGTCAACGAGAAGCTGCCCGACCGCGTCCGGCGCAGCGGCCAGCTGGTGTGGAGCGGCGGGGGCGGGTGGGTCTGGCTCCGGGGCGACCGCCAGGATCCGTCCCGCTTCGGCACGCTGGAGCTGGTGGGATGAGCCTGGTGGTGGTCCTGCACGAGCCGCAGGAGCTCGTGAACGTCGCGCACGTGGTGCGCGTGATGAAGAACTTCGGGCTCCGGGATCTGCGACTCGTGGCGCCGCGGGAGTACGACGCGCATCGGATCGGCGGGATCGCGCACCAGACGGCGGATGTCCTGGCGCGGGTGCGGATGTGCGACGACCTGGATCAGGCCTTGGAGGACTGCGTGCACGTGGCGGGGTTCACCGCGCGGGGCCGGACCGCCAAGCGGAACCTCCAGCGGCCGCGCGAGGCGGCGCCCGAGCTCCTCGCGCTCGCCCGGTCGGGGACCGCGGCGCTCCTGTTCGGGCGGGAAGACAAGGGACTGCCCAACGAGGCGCTCGACCGCTGCCACCGGATCGTCACCATCCCGACGGAGCCCGCCTACGGGTCCCTCAACCTCGCCCACGCCGTGGCGATCGCGTTGTACGAGGTGGCGCTGGCGGCCGGGGCGGGGGAGCGGGCGTTCAAGGCCCCGCGGCGGGACGCGGCGCCGGCGGAGGTGGGCGAGCTCGAGCGCCTGTTCGAGGACGTGGGCCGGGCGCTCGAGGCGATCGAATTCTTCAAGACGCGGAACCCCGAAGGGGTGATGCGCACCATCCGGGAGATCGTGCACCGCGTCCCCCTGGATCAGCGCGAGGCCAAGCTGCTCCGGGCCGTGGCCATTGAGGTGGTGAAATATCGTGAGCGAATCGCGGCGAATCCCGGGCTTCACGTCGACGGGCAGTAAGCGCCCCGACGCCCTGTTCGGCGCGGACGCCCCCGGCGCGCCGCGGCTGACCGCCCGCGCCTCAGGGTGTCAGGTCTGGGACGAGGCGGGCCGGGAGTATCTCGACTACGTGATGGGTCTGGGCGCGGTGGCCCTCGGGTACGGGCATCCGGCGGTGACCCGGGCCGCGAAGGAGGCGGTCGAAGCGGGCGTGGTCGGGCCGCTGCCGCCCGCCCTCGAAGCCGAAGTGGCCGAGGCGCTGTGCGTGCGCCTGCCCGGCGTGGAGCGTGTCCGGTTCCTCAAGACCGGCGCCGAGGCGGTGGCGGCGGCGGTGCGCCTCGCCCGCGTCGCGACCGGGCGCGATCTCGTGCTCTCCTGCGGGTACCACGGCTGGCTCGACTGGTCGCAGGGGAGCGTGGAAGGCGTGCCGGCACCGGTCCGGGCCCTCCGGCACGATCTCCCGTTCAACGACGCCGCGCGAAGCCGGGCGCTCATCCGGGACGCCGGGAGTGCGCTGGCGGCGGTCGCGATCGAGCCGGTGGTGGTGCAGGAGCCGACCCGCGAATGGCTGGAGGTCCTGCGGCGGGAGACGCAGGCGGTGGGCGCGGTCTTGATCTTCGACGAGATCAAGACCGCGTTCCGCCTCGCCGTCGGAGGAGCGGCGGAGCGCTGGGGTGTGCAACCCGACCTGATGGTGGTCGGAAAAGCGCTCGCGAACGGATTCCCGCTCGCCGCGGTGGGCGGGGCTACGGCGGTGATGGAGGGCGCGAGCCGCACCTGGATCTCGTCCACGCTCGCGACCGAATCGGTGTCTCTGGCGGCGGCGCGGGCGACCATCGGCGTGTTCTCCGCGGAGCCGGTCTGCGCGCGGCTGCACGCGGTGGGCACGCGGCTCCTGCACGGGCTTCACGCCCTGGCCGCGGCGCACCGCGACGTGGTGACCGGCGTGGCCGGCGTGGCCGAGATGTGCTTCCTGCACTACACCGACGACCGGACGTCGGCCTCGGTGGCGCGCGCGTGCGCGGCCCGCGGCATCCTCTTCAAGCGGACCGCGTACAACTTCGTGTCCTACGCGCACGCCGAGGCGGATGTCGACCGCACGCTGTCGGTGCTGGACGAGGTGCTGGGGCTGGTGGCGCGTGAGGCGTGAGGAGAGGCAGATTCCGGGATGCTGATCGACGTCCACGCGCACTTCTTCCCCGACCGGAGTCCCCGCAGCGACTGGCGGGAGTACAACGCGAGCCGGCTCGCCGCCGGTGACCGGATGGGCGTCACCGTGCACGTGGCGTCGGTCCTGGGGACCTTCGGGCGGACGTCGCCGACGTACTTCCCCTCGATGGCGGACGTGAGCTACGGGAACGACTGGCTGCGCGGGTTCCAGCGCGACCACCCCGCCCGCGTCCGCGGCTACGTCGCCGTCAACCCCAACTACACGGACCATGCGGTGGCGGAGATCACCCGCGGCGTGAAGGCGGGGATGATCGGCCTCAAGCTGGCGGCCAGCCGCCGCGCCGACGATCGCCTGCTCGATCCGGTGTGCGTCGCGGCGCGGGCCCATCACCTCCCCGTCCTGCACCACATCTGGCAGCACCGGCGGCGGGACTGGCCGCAGCAGGAGGCGTCGGACGCCGTGGAGCTGTGTGCCCTGGCCCTGCGGCATCCCGACGTCTCGTTCATTCTGGCGCACATCGGCGGGGGCGGGGACTGGCTCCATTCGCTGGCCGCGGTCCGCGACGTGCCCAACGTTTTCGTCGACCTGTCGGGTTCGGGAGTCGACGGCGGCATGCTCGAAGCCTGCGTCGACGCCGTCGGGGTGGGGCGGTTGCTCTGGGGCGCGGACATGACGCTGTGCACGGGCTGGGCCAAGCTCCGCTATCTCGAGCGGCTGCTCCCCTCAGGGGACGTGGAAGAGATCCGGTGGAAGAACGCCGCGCGCCTGTTTCCCCCGGGCGCCTTCCCGGCCGACTGATGCGCGTCGACGTGAACACCTTTCTGGGCGCCTACCCCTGGCGCCGCGTGCCCGGGACGACGCCGGGGCACCTCGTCCAGGCCATGGACCGGGTCGGCATCACGGAAGCGTGGGTCTCGCATCTGCCCGGTCTGTGGTGGAAGGATCCGACCGAAGGCAACGACTGGCTCTACGAGACCGCGGTCGCCCACGCCCGCCTGAAGCCCGTGCCGACGGTGCACCCGGGCCTCCCGCACTGGGAGGAGGTCCTGGCGGAAGCGGCCACCCGGGGCGCGCCCGCGGTACGCTGTGACCCGCAGTTCCTGGGTCTCGTACCCACGGGGCACGAAATGCGGGTGCTCGCCGCGACTTGCGGGTCGGCGGGCGTGCCGCTCCTGATGTCGGTGCGACTCGAAGACCTGCGTCAGCGTCACCCGCTCGACACGGCGCCCGACCTGCCGGCGGCCGCGGTGCGGGGTCTGATCCGCGCGGACGCCGACGTGCGGCTCATCGTCACGCACGCGGACCGGGGATTCATCGAAGAGGTGCACTTCGGCTGCACGCCCGCCGAGGCGGAGCGCCTCTGGTGGGACATCAGCTGGATCTGGGGCCCTCCGGAGGATCATCTCGCGACGCTGTTGGCGACCATCGGACCGGCCCGGTTCCTGTTCGGCACCGGGCAGCCGCTGCGGATTCCCGAGCACGCGGTCGCCAAGCTCGACCTGCTCGATCTCCCGGCCGACGCCCGCGCCGCCATCGAGGCGGGGAACGCCCGCCGACTGGTGGCCGGATGACGCTCACCACCGACCGGCTGGACTGGAGCCTGATCCCCGCCGTGCCCGTGCCGTTCCGCGGCCACGAGGTGGCCGACGACGCCCTGCGGGGCTACGCGCGATGGATGGGGGGCCAGCCCATCACGGGCGTGGCCGTGTGGGCACACACCGGCCGGGGACGCCATCTCTCGGAGGCGCAGCGCCGGCGTGTCCTCCAGGTCTGGCGCGAGGCGCTCCCCGACAAGGTCATCATCGCGGGCGTGAGCTCGGTGGAGATGGCCCGGGAGGCCAGGAACCAGGGCGCGGACGCCGTGCTCGCGTTCCCGCGCGCGGACGAGCCCGTGGGATACCACGCCGCTTTGGCGCGCGAGCTGCCCGTGATCGCGTTCTATCTCTACGAGGCCGCGGGGGGCATCGCCTACGACAACCGCACGCTCCACGCCCTCCTTCAGCTCCCCGGCCTCCTCGGCATCAAGGTCGCCACCCTCGATTCGGTGATGACCTTCCAGCGGATCGCCGACCTCGCCCGCCCCTACCGCGACAAGATCCTGATCACCGGGGAGGACCGGTTCCTGGGATACTCGTTCACGATGGGCGCCCGGGCCGCGCTCATCGGCATGGGGGCGGCCCTCACGGACCTCCAGGCCGAGCTGGTCCGCGCTTTCCGCGAAGACAACTTCGGATTGTTCGTCCGGCTGTCGGGCATCCTCGACCGCTTCGCGCAGGCCACGTTCACGGCGCCCATGGAAGGGTATGTGCGGCGGATGTTGTGGGCCGCGGCGGCGCAGGGGGTGATCCCCGACGATGCCTGCGACGATCCGTGGGGTCCGCCGCTCGACCCCGCCGAGCGGGACGCGGTCCGCCGCGCGGTGCGGGATGCGCGCGCAGCTCGAGCGTGACTTCGAGCGGTTCGGCCGCGGGCTCCCCCGCGATTTCGCCGCCCACGTCCGGGACCGGTACCGCGTCGACCTCTCCGCCCGCTACCTCGGCTTCCCCCTGGCGCATCCTGTCGGTAAGGGGTCGGGTCAGCTCTCCCTCCACGAATCGCAGATCGAAGCCGACCTCGCCGCCGGACTGGCGTTCGTCGTTCTGAAGACCGTCATCGCCCAGGACGAACGGGGCGCCCGCACCATGGGCGCCTGGGCCACGCACGAGACGAAGATGGAGGTCGAGCGCCGGCGGGTGGGGGACCGCGAAGGCTGGACCGTGACGTGGAAGGGGCGGGGCTGGGACCGCTCGTTCGCCGAGTACCTCGCGCTGGTGCGGGTGGGGCGCGACGTCACGGCGGGCGGGGAGATGGTGGTCGTGCCGTCGGTGAAGTACCACCTGCCGCTCCTGGACGAGCCCTTCCGCGGGGAGGAGTACCGCTTCACCACGCGGGCGCTCGCCCGGGAGTGGGGAAGCGCTCCCCTCCCGCTGGAGAAGGACTTCTCGCCCACGCTCGCCGGGGACGCGCGCTCGGACGAGCGCGCCGCGGTGCTGCGCTGGCTGGCCGAGGTGCCGGGCCAGATCCGCGCCGCGGCGCCGGTGCGGCTGGGCGTGAAACTGATGAACGCCCGGTTCGATGACGCCTTCCAGGTGGAGATGTTGGGGGCCACCCGCGGCGCCGACTCGCTCATCGTGTTCAACCGGCTCTTCGACGCGGAGAAGCAGGTCGCGTACGGCGGGTGGGAGCTGAGCGACCGGAATCTCCGGATCTTGGCGACCCCGGGCTGGCGCCCGGGGTCGGGGACCGCGTTGACGGGCACCGGGAACGTCTGCTCCGGGCGCATGATCGCCGAATACGCCCGGCGGGGATGCGAAAGTGTCCAGCTTCACACCGCCTTTCAGCTCCCCCTCTCCGCCTATCCCTCGCGCGACGGGTCCCGCACCCAGCGCGTGCTGCACCAGATGATCTTCGATCCGAAGGACGGGCTCATCGCCGTACTCTGGGAGCTCGAGGCGCGGGGCACGCTGGTCCGCCGGGACGGCGAGCTCCACTTTCTCGATCTCGTCGATGCGCATCGTCCGGGCTGAGCTCTTCGATCTCCGGCTCCCGCTGGTCGAGCCCTTCATCATCTCCGGGGGCACGATCATCGAGCGGCGCTCGCTCGTCGTCGCCCTCCACGACGACGGTGGACACGTGGGGTACGGCGAGTCACCACCCTTCGAACTGCCGTTCTATTCGGAGGAGACCCTGGGGAGCGCCACGCTCCTCACGCGCGAGGTGCTGCTCCCGCGCGTCGTGGGCCGGGAATTCGCCTCACCGGAGGCGGTCGACGCGGCGCTCCGCGAGGGCGTGCGCGGGAATCCGTTCGCGATCGCCGGCGTCGAGACCGCCGCCTGGGACCTCGAGGCGCATCGCCGGGGCGTCGGGCTCGCGCATCTCCTGGGGGAACGGCTGCGGGAGACCCCGGCCGCCGCCATTCCGTGCGGCGTCGCGCTCGGCATCCCCGAAGACCGGGACCCGGCCACTCTGACCAGCCGCGTCTACGAGGCCGTCGGGCGGGGCTACCGGCGCGTGAAGATCAAGGTGGCGCCGGGGTGGGACGAGGTGGCGGTGCGCGCCGCCCGGGCGGGAATGGCCGGCGTCGACCTCCCCCTCACGGTGGACGCGAACGGGGCCTACCGGTGGCCCGAGCACGAAGAGGCCCTGCGGGCGCTCGACGGCGCGGGCCTACTCTATATCGAGCAACCCCTCGCCCCGGACGAGCTGGTCGGACACGCGCACCTCGCGCGGACCCTCCACACCGACATCTGCCTGGACGAGACGCTGCGCAGCGCGAGTCACGCGCTTCAGGTCGTGGCGCTCGCGGGGCCGCGGGTCTGGAACATCAAGGTGCACCGCGTCGGCGGGCTCTCGGAGGTCTGCCGCATCTACGAGGTGGCCCGAGACTTCGGAGCCAGGCTCTGGGCGGGCACCATGCCGGAATCGGGGATCGGCTCGCAGGCCGCCCTGGCGGCCGCGGCGCTGCCGCTCTTCACGTACCCATCCGATCTGGAACCTTCGGCCCGGTGGTTCGGCCGGAACGCGGACGTCATCAAGCTCAGCATGGACCGCGCGGGGCACATGCCGGTCCCCGATCAAGCGGCAGGTCGCCTGCTCGATGCCGGCCGATTCCGGGCCGCGGCCAGGCCCCTGGGAGGTGCGACGTGAGATTGCCCCTGAATGGCGGCTGAAAGCCGCGGGCTTGCCGGGATGGCCCACGCCTGGACGCCCAGGCGCCTGGGCGCCTAGTTTTGTGTCGATGACGACACCCTCAGCCGCCTATTGGGCGACCAACCTGTACATCAGTCCCCGTCAACGACCGAAAACCGACTCTCCCATTCGGGATTTGCCCCAGCGCGCCGCCGGCCGGTTCAAGCGCGCCCGGGAGGGCATCCGTGCCCTGAAGCACGTGACGGAGCAGGTGGTGTTCCTCGGCACCACCTGGAAATGGGTGTGGATGTACGAAGTCGGCGGCCGGAAACTCGGCTACCTGCATCCGATGCGCTCGGGGGTCAGCGGCACCTTCGTGCTGGGGGCGGCGGAGGCCGAGGAACTGGGCCCCGCGGACGGATTCCCCCGCTCGGTGCGGCAGGCGGTCAAGGACGGCACCCGGGACCACGGGCTGCTCTGGTGCTGGATGGAGTTCGACGACCTGGAGACCGTGGACGCCTTCGTCGAGGTGATCCGGTTCAAGCATCACGTCCTCGCCCGGCCGGAGTGACGGCTTGTGTGGGGTTCCGGAGGGGCGCTACATTGCGGCGCCCATAAGCCGTTGACGTGTGTCGCTCCATACACGACTGATTCGCCATCGAGGCCAACGCATTGATGACGATGCACGCTGGGAGTAGGGCCGCGCTCGCGCTGGTCCTGCTCGGTTGCGCCGCCGCGGCGGCGCGGGCGCAGACCGCGCCCCGCTACCAGGCGCCCGTCGTGAAGGACACGGCCCGCCTTGCGGGTCCCCGCCAGCCGATCTTCTTCAGACACGACATTCACGCCGGCCAGGACCAGATCCCCTGCATGTACTGCCACTACACGGCCACCGTCTCCACCGAGCCGGGCGTGCCGTCTTTGCAGACGTGCATGGGGTGCCACCTGCTCGTCGGCGGCAGCACGCCGTCTCATCAGGCCGAGATCGCGAAGGTGCGGAAGGCGTGGAGCGACCGCCAGCCGCCCCAATGGATCCGGGTGCACGCCCTGCCCGGGTTCGTGCACTTCCCGCACATGCGGCACATCAAGGCCCTGGGCGACAACGGGTGCGTGCTGTGCCACGGCGACATCGCCAAGACCCCGCAGGTCGCGCAGGTCTCCACGCTCCGCATGGGCTGGTGCATCCGGTGCCACGTGGAGCGCAAGATCACGCGCGACTGCACGGTGTGTCACTACTAGCATGGCGAGCGGAGACGACATGGTCGACGGGATGAACCGGCGACGGTTCTTGAAGGTGCTCGGCGTCACCGGAGGCGGCGCGGCGGTGGTGGCGGGGTGCGGCATCGGCCCCGAGCCCACCGAGAAGCTCATCCCCTATCTCGTGCAGTCCGAGGACGAGGTCCCCGGCGTCCCCACCTGGTATGCGAGCACCTGCCGGGAGTGCCCGGCGGGCTGCGGCATCCTGGTGAAGACGCGCGAGGGACGCGCCATCAAGATCGAAGGCAACCCCGCCTCCCCGATCAACGCGGGGCGCCTGTGCGCCCGCGGACAGGCCTCGCTCCAGGGACTCTATCACCCCGACCGCATCACCGACCCGATGGCCCGCGACGCGCAGGGTCACCTGGTGAAGATCACCTGGGACGACGCGCTCGGCCGGCTCTCCGCCAAGGTGAAGGACGCCCGGGGCAAGGGCATCGTGTTCCTCACCGGTCTCGAGGCGTCGAGCTTCGGCGATCTGGTCGACGAATGGATGAAGCAGGTCGGGGGCCGCCACGTGACCTACGAGGCGTTCGCCTTCGAGGCCCTGCGCGAGGGCAACCGGCTCGCGTTCGGCTCCGCCGCCGTTCCGTCCTACGACTTCGCGGCCGCGCGGTACATCCTGTCTTTCGGCGCCGACTTCATGGAGACCTGGCTCTCCCCGGTCGGCTTCCAGGGGGGCTTCTCGAAGGCCCACGGCTTCCAGGCCGGCCGCGACGCCGCGATGGCCAAGTTCGTCGCGGTCAGCCCGCGGATGTCCCTCGAAGGGATGAACGCGGACGAGTGGATCGCCGCCATTCCTGGCACCGAAGGCCTCCTGGCGCTCGCGATGGCGCAGGTGATCCTGAGCGGGCACCTGGGCGCCGCGCCCGGCGACGCCGGCCGGCTCACCGAGCTTCTGTCCCGGCACACGCCCGCCGCCGTCGCCGACGCGACCGGCGTGGACGCGAAGACCATCGAGCGCCTGGCGAAGGAATTCGCGGCCTCGAAGGGCGGACTGGCCGTGGCGGGCGGGATGGCGGCCCAGTATCCCAACGGCGCCGAGATCGTCGCGGCGGTCAACATCCTGAACTACGTCGCCGGCTCCGTGGGCAAGACGGTGAAGTTCGGCGGCGATCTGGCGGCCGGCGGGGCCGGTTCGTTCCGCGATCTCACCGCCCTCCTGGCCGACCTGGCCGGCGGCAAGGTGGCGCTGCTCGTCACCCACGGCGCCAACCCGGGCTATTCGGTCGCCGGGTTCGCCGCCGCGGCGGCCAAGGCGTACCGCGTGGCCTTCGCGACCGTACTGGACGAGACGGCCGGCGCCGCGGACCTGGTCCTTCCCGACCTGCACCCCCTCGAGCAGTGGGGCGATTCCCGGCCGCGGGCCGGCGTCGTCGCGCTCCAGCAGCCCGCGATGCAGCCGGTCCAGTCGAATGCCCGCGGCGCCGGGGACGTGATCGCCGTGCTCGCCGGAAAGCCGGGCACCTTCAAGGACTACGTGCAGGGCAAGTGGAAGGCGCCCAAGGGCCAGACGTGGGCCGACGCCGTGCAGCACGGCGGCGCGTTCGGCGACGCGCCGGTGACCACCGCCCACCTCGGTCCGGACGCGGCGAAGATCTTCCCCGGGAAGCCGGCCGCTCCCGCGCTCGCGGGGGACAAGGGGGACGTGTCCCTGATCGTCTTCCCGCACTACGCGCTCTACGACGGCCGCGGGGCCGACAAGCCCTGGCTGCAGGAGCTGCCGCACCCGGTGTCGAAGATCATGTGGCAGTCGTGGGTCGAAGTGCACCCGGACACCGCGAAGACCTGGAACGTCGACAACGGCGACTTCCTGCTTCTCACCACGAGCTTCGGCAGCGCGCGCGTGGCCGCGTGGGTGACGCCCTCGGTCCGCCCCGGTGTGCTGGCGATGCCCACGGGGCAGGGGCACGTCGCCGGGGGCCGCTACGCCAAGGACCGGGATGTCAACGCGTTCGATCTCCTCCCGGGCGCGGCGAACGGCTACGGCGGCCGGACCTTCACCGTGCGCGCGAGCGTCGACACTACGCGGGACCACCGGTACCTGGCGACGCTCGAGGGCGATCCGCGCGAAGGCGGCGAGTCGATCGTCGAGCTGCTCACGCTGGCCCGGGCCACCGGCCTGCACGCCGGCGAGCACGCGTTTGCGGAAGAGCCGTTGCCGGAGTACGCGGATTCGGCCGCCGCCGGCTGGGCCGCCGCGCAGCACGACAAGGCCTCCCTCGGCAACTACGCCACGCAGCCCACGCGCTGGGCGATGGCCATCGATCTGTCCAAGTGCACCGGATGCTCGGCCTGCGTCACCGCGTGCTACGCCGAGAACAACATCGCGACGGTGGGTGAGGAGCTGGTCCAGCGGCGGCGGTTCCTGCCCTGGATGCGCATCGAGCGGTACTTCAATCAGGAAGAAGGCCGGCCGGTCCGCGCCGTCACCACGCCGATGCTCTGCCAGCAGTGCGGCAACGCTCCCTGCGAGCCGGTCTGTCCGGTCTTTGCGGCCTACCACACGCCCGACGGGCTCAACGGGCAGGTGTACAACCGGTGCGTCGGCACGCGGTACTGCGCCAACAATTGCCCGTACAAGGTCCGCTTCTTCAACTGGTTCAACTATGCCGAGCGCGGCGGCGAGCACGAAGCCTGGCCGACGCCGCTCGACTGGCAGCTCAATCCCGACGTGACGGTCCGCGAGAAGGGCGTGATGGAGAAGTGCACCTTCTGCGTGCAGCGGATCCGGTCGGCCGAGCACCAGGCCCGGATCGAGGACCGGTCCTTGAAGGACGGGGACATCGTGCCCGCCTGCGCGCAGGGCTGTCCGTCCGAGGCGATCGTGTTCGGTGACTTGAACGATCCGCACTCGCGCGTCCACGCCTTGAGCGAGGATCCGCGCGGCTATCACGTGCTCGCGGGCCTGAACACCAAGCCCGGCATCACCTACCTGGCCCGCGTCGTGGCCGGGGCGGAGGTCTGATGGCGCAGACCACGGCTCCTCCGACCTCCGGCGTGCGCGTCACCTACGACTACGTCACCCGCGTCATTCACCGGACGCTGGGCGATCCCGGCAAGGGCTACTTCGCCCTGCTGGGCGTCGCGGTGGGACTGCTCACCATCGGGATCATCTGCCTGCTGTTCCTGCTGCGGTACGGCCTGGGACTCGCGGGCTATTCCCACCCGGTGTACTGGGCGGTCTTCATCACCTGCTTCGTGTTCTGGGTGGGTATCGCGCACTCGGGCACGCTGATCTCGGCGATTCTCTTCCTGTTCCGGTCGGCCTGGCGAACCGCGGTGTACCGCGTCGCGGAGGCGATGACCGTGTTCGCGGTGATGACGGCCGGCCTGTTCCCGCTCATCCACATCGGGCGCCAGTGGTACTTCTACTGGCTGGTCCCGTATCCCAACGAGCGGGGGCTCTGGCCCAACTTCAAGTCGCCCCTGATCTGGGACGAGTTCGCGATCGGCACGTACTTCACGGTGTCGACCTGCTTCCTCATCATGGGCCTGATCCCCGACATCGCGGCGGTGCGGGACCTGGCCACGGGCTGGCGGAAGAAGCTGTACGCCATCACTTCGCTCGGATGGCGCGGCACCAACGAGCAGTGGCGGCACTACTCGCGCGGCTACCTGTACCTCGCGGCCCTGGCGACGCCCCTCGTGCTGTCGGTGCACAGCGTCGTGTCCTGGGACTTCGCGATGGCCCAGGTCCCGGCCTGGCACGAGACCATCTTCGCGCCCTACTTCGTCGCCGGCGCCATCTACTCGGGCGTCGCGATGGTGATCAGCCTGCTGATTCCCATCCGCCGGCTCTTCCACCTCGAAGAGGTGGTGACCATCCGCCACTTCGAGAACCTGGCGAAGCTCTGTCTCCTCACCGGCATGATCGTCGGGTTCGCCTACACCACCGAGTACTTCATCGCGTGGTACGGCGGCCCCACGCCGGAGCACAAAGCGTTCTACTACCGCGCGTTCGGTCCGTTCTGGTGGGCGGGCTGGACCATGAACGTGTGCAACTGGTTCCTGCCCTGGATCCTCTGGTTCAAGAAGGTCCGGACCAACCTCACCGCGCTGTTCGTGATCTCGATCTTCGTGAACATCGGCATGTGGTTCGAGCGCTTCACGCTCATCGCCATCCACCTGGCCGGCGAGCCCTTCGAGCCGTTCGTGAAGGCGGGGTACAATCCCACCTGGGCGGACTGGGGCATCATGGCCGGCTCGTTCGGCTGGTTCTTCATGTGGTTCCTGCTGTTCGTGAAGAACTTCCCGGCGGTGTCGATCTCCGAGGTGAAGGAAGTCCTGCCGCCCCCGGTGCGGGGGAGGCACGCGTGAAGAATCCCCTCGCGGCTCTCTTTCACGGCCCCATGACGCCGGGCGTGCTCGGCGTGTTCGGGCACCTGGACGACACCACCCGGGCGGTCAAGGACCTGAAGGCCGACGGGCGTGAGGACTTCACGGTGTTCTCGCCCATGCCGCGGCACGAGCTCGAGGACGCCATCGACCGGCCGCCCAGCTCGGTCCGGATGTACACCCTGATCGGCGGCATCGCGGGGTGCTCGGTCGGCGCGTGGGTCACGCTCTACATGTCGTACGACTGGCCGATCCAGGTGGGCGGGAAGCCCATCGGCTCCATCCCGCCGTACGTCGTGATCATGTTCGAGATGACGGTGCTGTTCGGCGCCCTGAACACGCTCCTGGGCGTGGCGCTGAACGCGCTCCGCGCCGCCCGCCGCGAGGGCACCATTCCGTACGACCCGCGCTTTTCCAACGACAAGTTCGGCGTGTTCGTGCCGTGCCGCCCCGACCAGGCCGGCACCACCGAGGCCTTCCTGAAGCAGCACGGGGCCGAGGAGGTGCGGCGTGCGTAAGCTCCCCGCCCTGGCGACGCTGGCGGCGCTGGCCGTCGTGGCCGCGTGCAACCCGGACGACGTGGTCCATGACGTGGGCTGGTTCGCCACGATGCGCCACCAGCGGAACATCAAGCCGTACGCCATGCCGCGGCTGCCGGCCCCCGGCACCATCCCGGTCACCGGGCACGACCCGGACTCGCTCTCGATGGCCGACGCGAACCGGCTGACCAACCCGCGGACCCGGACGTCCGAGTCCTTGAACCGCGGGAAGTGGGTGTACGAGACCTATTGCCTGGTCTGTCACGGCGCCGCCGGCCGCGGCGACGGACCGGTGTCGATCGCCGGCGGCGGACCCTTCGTGGGCGTGCGCTCGCTGGTCACGGACACCCTGGCGCGCAAGTCCGACGGCTACATCTACGGAGTGCTGGTCTACGCCCTGCCGATGGGACGGGGTCTGATGCCGCGCTACGGGGACAAGGTCCGGGGCACCGACCGCTGGGATCTCGTGAACTACGTCCGCAGCCTCCAGGAGCAGGCGAAGACCGGAGGGAAGCCGTGAGCGCCGTGGCGACGTCCGTGAATCGCGCCGAGCTGGTCCAGAAGGCGCGCGAAGCGCCGGCCGGACGCTTCCGGGCCATCGGCGCCGTGCTGGCGCTGGCCGGGGCCGCCGTGCTGGTGGGCGGCCTCGTGACCGGCAACGCGGCCCGCGTGTGGCACGCGTACCACTTCAACTTCATGTTCTGGACCGCGCTGGCGCAGGCGCTCGTCGTGTTCGCGGCGAGCCAGAAGCTGGCGAAGGCCCACTGGTCGGGCGTGCTCATCCGGTTCGCCGAGGCCGCGGTGGGATTCCTGACGCTGGCCCTGGTGCTGTACCTGGGGCTGGTGCTGGGCCGGGACTACCTCTTCAAGACCCTGCCGGTGGACCGTCCCCAGGTGGGGTTCTGGTTCCGGAGCGGGTTCCTCTTGACCCGGAACTGGATCGTCCTCGCGCTGATGGCCTGGCTGTCGTGGCGGTTCGTGCGCCGCGACACGGCGCCGGACGTGGCGGAGCTCGCGAGCGGGAAGCCGGCGACCGACGACGCGACGTCGAAGGGACTGGTGAGCCGGGACGCCGCCATCCTCATCGTGTCCTGGGGCTTCGCGTACTCGATCCTCGGCTTCGACTTCATCATGTCGCTGGCGCCCCGCTGGATCTCCAACCTGTACGGCGCCTTCTTCTTCATGGGCTCGTTCCTCACCGCCCTGATGACGACGGCGCTGATCGCGCTGTGGATGCGGAAGGCGATGAAGCTCGAGCACCTGATTTCGCCCAAGCAGCTGCACGACCTGGGCAAGCTCTCCTTCGGCTTCACCGTGTTCTGGGCGTATCTGATGTGGGCCCAGTTCCTGGTGATCTGGTACGGCAATCTGCCGGAAGAGACCTACTTCATCTTCTACCGGCTGTGGGGCCCGTGGCGCGCGGTGGGCACCGCCGTCTTCTTCATGGTGTTCGTCATCCCCTTCATCGGCCTCCTCGGCGTGAAGCCCAAGAAGTTCCCGCCCACCTTCGCGCTGTTCGCCGCGATCTCCGTGAGCGGCGTCTGGCTGGAGCGCTACCTCGAAGTGATCCCGTCCATCAACGGGGGGCAGGGTCCCAGCCTGGGGCTGACCGAGTTCGGGGCGCTGGCGTTCTTCGCGGGGCTCTTCCTCCTGGCCTACGGCTGGTTCGCGGGGCGGTATCCCATGATTTCGCCGCGGCTGGCCGCCGATACCCTGGAGCGGGAGCACCACTGACCCCGGCCGCGCGGGCAGGGGACGGAACACGGGGGGCTCTGGCAGACGCTGGAGCCCCCCGTAGCTTGTGACGTATCTTGCGGTGACGACCTGGATCCACTCATCGGAGGGACGATGCGGATAGCCTCGTTGGTGCTGGTGTGCGGCGCGGTGCTGATCGCCTGCTCGAGCAACCCGTCGGGCAACGGCAACGGCTGCGGGGGGACGGGCGGCATCGTGATCACCGCGTCCGACAACCACACCTTCACGCCCCAGATGGCCACCGCGTCGGTGGGCCAGACGATCTGCTTCCAGAATCTCGGAACCCTGCTGCACACCATCACCCCCGACTCGCTGCTTCCGGTGGATTCGTTCTGGGTGCACAACCCCGGCGAACAGGCCCTCCCGCCCAACCTCCCGGTGGTGTTCACCCTCGGCACCGGCGATTATTACTATCATTGCAGGTACCACGGCGGGACCGAGACGGGGATGTGGGGCAAGATCTCGATCCGCTGATCACCAACCCGGGACGATCGCATGCGACCATGGACGCGCCTCCTGCTGTCGGGCCTCGCGCTGGCCGGGTGCTCCGGGTCGTCCACCGCGCCCGGGCAGTCGCACACCCTGTCGGTGAGCGTCCGGGACGACGTCTTCGTTCCCAAGGTCGACTCCATCTCGGCCGGTGACACGGTCACCTGGGTCTGGAACGGCGTCCAGCTGCACGACCTGGTCTTTCAGGACAGCGTGGGAAACGTGGCGGCGCAGGTGAGCGGGTCGGCGCGCCGGGGCTTCCCGGTGGCGGGCCTGTACCACTACCGGTGCACCCTCCACTCGACGGATTTCGTCACGGGATCGATGATCGGCACCGTGGCCGTCTACTGACCCCGTGGCCGATACTCTCGAAGCCTTCCGGCACTTCCGCGAAAAGATGAACGCCGCGATCCTCGCGTCGGGCAACGTCACCATCAACCGCTTCTTCGCGCTGGACACCCGCACCTACGAGGCCGGGGCCCTGCCCACCAAGACCAAGGAGCTGCTGGGGCTCGTGGCCTCGATGGTGCTGCGCTGCGACGACTGCGTCACGTATCACGTCGTCCGCTGCCGGGAAGAGGGCGTGACGGACGCCGAGTTCCAGGACGCGTTCGCCGTCGCGCTGGTCGTCGGCGGCTCGATCGTGATCCCGCACCTCCGCCGGGCGGTGGCCCGCCTGGAAGAGCTCCCCCCGACGTGAACCTCTGGGCCCGCGCCGCCGGCCTGGTCCGGAGCGGAGCCCGCGGGGCGCTGGCGACCATCGCCCACACGTCCGGCTCCACGCCCGTTCCCGCGGGCGCGAAAATGCTGGTGGGGGAGGGCGGGCGCCTGGACGGCTCCGTCGGCGGCGGCTGCGTCGAAGCCGACGTCCTGCGGATCGCCTTCGCGGCGCAGGAAGCGGGGCGCCCCGCCCTCGTCACCCACCACCTCAACGCCGATCTGGCGGGCGATGTCGGCCTTTCCTGCGGCGGCACCGTCCGGATCTTCGTGGAGCCGCTCACGCGGGATGCGGACTACCTGGCGGCGCTCGACGCCGCGGCTGCCGCCGACGAGGGTCTGGTCACCACGGCCATCGATTGGTCCGCGGGTCCCCGGAAGACCTTCAGCGGTCTCGCCGCCCAAGGCCGTCCGGGGGATCCTGCCGCCCATATCTCCGCCGACCGCCGGTTCGTGGTGGAGCGCCTGGTGCCGGCGCCGCGGGTGCTCGTGTTCGGCGCGGGGCACGTGGGCGCCGCCATCGCCCGCGCGGCCGCGGCGGCCGGGTTCCGGGTGACCGTGGTGGACGACCGCCCCGAGTTCGCGGACCCGGCGCGGTTTCCCGGCGTCACGGTTCGCGCGGCGCCCGCGGAGCGGGCGCTCGCGGAGCTTCAACCCGGAGCGAGGGACGCCGTCGTGGTCGCGACCCGGGGCCACCGGAACGACGCCGAGATCCTGGACCGCGTCGCGCGTCTGAGCGTGGGATACGTGGGACTCCTGGGCAGCGTGCGGAAGCGCGCCGTGATCCTGAAGGCGCTGGGCGCCGCGGGAGCCCCGGCCGACGCGCTCGCCGCCGTCCGCGTGCCGGTGGGCATCGACATCGGCGCGGTGACCCCGGAAGAGATCGCCGTCAGCGTGGCGGCGGAGCTGGTCGCGTGGCGCCGACGGCCGGCGGCCCCGGCTAGCGGGCCGCTTCGAGGAGCTTGAAGAGGGAGTCGACCGACAGGGGACCCGCGATCTGCACCCGCAGGCGCCCCACGTTCTTCACCAGCGGAGAAGTCCGGGGCGCGCGCATCAGGGTCTCGCCCACGCTCGCTTCCGCCCGCGCCTGCAGCAGCTGCACCACCGTCCCCGCCGCCAGCTCCTGCTCCACCAGCACCGTCCCGCTGTTCGCCGGATCCTGCCGGATGTCGCGGATGGGGAGACCGGGAATCTGCACCAGCTCCGCGCCGAGCGCGTCGCGGGCGGGGGCGGCGGTGATCACGGGCCAGGACGTGCCGATCTGCTCGTCCGCGCGGGGCGGCAGGAGCGGCGGCGTGGTCACGGTGACCGCGGTGGGCGGAATGAAGGCGGGTGAGTCTCCACGGAGCTTCGCCTGGGCCGCCTGGTTGCTCACCACGCCCGGCGTAGCCAGGGGCGCGGGCGCGGGGGCAGCGGCAGGAACGGGGGCGGGGGCGGGCGGCACGGACTCGGTCGCCGCCACCCGGTGGCTCCCTTCCGCCAGGGCGACGGTCCGCGGCGGGGACGCGGCCCTTTTGCCCGCGGCGGGAGCGGCCGAAACAGCCGGCGCGGCGGCGCTCGGCACCGGAGCCAACGCCTCGGCCGGCGCCCGGGGCGGCGCGAACTGGCGGTCACTAACGAACAGCGTCCGTCCAATGAGGAACGCGGCGGCGAGCGACGCCGCCCACACGCCGGGCACGAGGAACCGGAGCCGCCGGCGCGGGACCCCGCGGAGGTCGCGGCCCGTGGCGGGGGGCGCGGCGAGCGCAAGCAGGCGCTCGGCGCTCTCGATGAGGCTCCGTTCCTGCGCCAGGCGCTCGCGGCAGGGCGCGCAGTCCGCGAGATGGCTCTCGAGCCGGCCCCGCTCGACGGGTGACAGCTCACCGTCGAGATAGGCGTGCAGAGTGCCGTCATCCACGTGCGACATGCGCGTCCTCGCTTGCTGAGCCGTAGGCCTCGATGAGGCGCCGGCGCGCCCGCGCCAGCGTGGTGCCGACCGCGGTGCGCGCCAGTCCCGTCTGCGACGCGATCTCGTCGTACGACAACCCGGCGTCCCAGAGCAGCAACACTTCCCGGTCCCGCGGGGTCAGCCGCTCCAGCGCCTCCCGTACCCGTTGCCGGCGCAGCTCGTCGTCCAGCGCGTCCTCGGGTGACGGCCCCCGCTCCCGGGGCTCGTTGGCGAGCAGGGTGAGGTGCCGGCGCTCCCGCGCGGTGCGCCGCGCTTCGTCACGCGCCATGTTCGCGGCGACCACGAACAGCCAGCTCCGGGGGTTCTCCGGACGGTGCGCCAGGGCGCGGGAGAACGCCTCCTGTGCCAGGTCCTCGGCGCGCGCGGCGTCCCAGACCTTGCGGTACAGGAACCGCACCAGGGCGGGGAAGGTCGTGCGGTAGACGTCGGCCAGATCGTCCGGCATCGCAGCTCTGCTTCGAGGGTGGCACGGCCCGGAACCGGGGTCGGGTGACTCCAGAGAGACGCCCCGGTGGCCGTTCGTTGCACACTACCCCACGGCGCACTGGTTGGCGCCGGCCTCCAGGACGTCCGCGTCGGCGTCCGAAAGGTCGAGCAGGCCCAGGTTGGCGAGCTTGATGGTGCGGTAACTCTCGGGGGGAGGGGGGGTGCGGGCCAGCCACCGGGCGAATTCGTCGGCGTCCCGAACCTGAAACGCCGGATTGGTCCGCCGGATCTCCGCGAGCGGCGCGCTCACGCTCCGGTCCGGTCCCCGCTCGTCCTCGGCGGCGTAGTGGGCGGGAAGGACCAGCCGGTCGGCGGGCCATTCGCGCCGGGCCCGCTCGAGGCTGGTCCAGAGCATCGGCCCCCACTCGGCCGCCCGGCCGCCCAGGTCGGGGCGCCCGACGGACTTCACGAAAACGAAGTCCCCGGTGAAGGCGATCCCTCCGGCTCCCACGAGCGTGATGCTCCCCAGCGTATGCCCGGGCGTGTGCTCCACGCGCAAGGTCGTCCGTCCGAAGGCGATGACGTCCCCGTCGCCGACGGTCCGCACGTCCAGGCGCGCCGGGGTGCCGTCGAACGGGGACCGCGCGTCCGCCGCGTGCAGGAAGTACGGGATGCCCCAGCGCCGGGCCGCCGCGGAGGCGCCGCTCACGTAGTCGGCGTGCGCGTGGGTATCCACCACGGCCCGCGGCGTGACTCCCAGGTCGCGGAAGAGGGCGTCGTAGGGATCGAGGTGGCGCGCCGGGTCGATCAGCACGGCTTCGCCGTCTGAGGCGAGGACGTACGCGAGCGCGCCTTTTCCGATCCGGTCCACCTGGACCAGGTGCGAGAGGCCCGGAGGCGGGGGGAGCCGCCGGGGCACCACCACCCGCTCCCAGGCCGCCATGCCCCCGGTGACCGAGAAGGCCGTGACCCCGCGCTCCCGCAGGAAGAGCGTGGCGCGCTGGCTCGAGTTGCCGTGGCCGCAGATCACCGCGATGGGAGCGCCGGTGTCGAGCCCCAGCGTGTCGAGACTCGGCAGGGCGTAGAGCGCCGAGCCCTTGAGGTTGCGGAAGGCCAGACGCTCGCCCAGCGTCACCCGCCCGTTCGCGAGCCGCTCCGGGGCACGGATGTCCAGGACCTGCACGGCGTCACCCTGGTCGAGGCGGCGCGCCAGGTCTTCGGGCGCGAGCTGGGGAACGGGGGCGTCAGGCATGGGAGTAGTGTCGTCGGGGCGGCCCGAATCCGCAACTCACCGGAGGGGGGCCACCATCAGGCCGAACGAGAGTCCCAGCGTGTTGACCGGATTGAGCCCGAAGTCGAGCCGGCCCCGGTCCACCGCGTAGGACAGCTCGGTGCGCGCCATCACATCCGGCGTGATGTCGATGCGGTACCCGGCGGCCAGCGCCGCTCCCGGCACCGCCACCACGGGCCTGCCGGTGCCGGCCACGACGTGCGTCCGCTCTCCGGCGGCGACGTACCAGTGAGGCCCCAGGGCCCAGTCGAGCCGGGGTGACACCTGGCCGGAGAATACGGTGCGAGGCCCGTTGGATTGGGCCCGGTGGGCATCCGAGCCCACCTCGAGCGCGAGGGGTCCCGTCAGGGGGAGCACGAAGAAGAACGGGGACGTGCCCGGCGCGAAGACCCCGGCCAGACTCCCCGTGCCCGCGCCGGGGAGGGAGAACACGGCGAAATCCGTGCCGCCGATCTGGTGCAGCCGCGAGTAGCCGCCGGCCAGGCCGACCATCGGCTCCCAGTCGGGCCGCGGGCGGCGGCGGGCAGCGGGCTTGGGGGGCGGATCGTCGAGCCGCGTGCTCACGCCTACCGCGACGGCGTACGCGTCGTAGGGAAAAGTCTGCGAGGTCCGTTTGTAGGCGTTGAACTGGGCCTCGGCGCGCAAGGAAACGGGGCCGAGGACTTGGACCCGCCAGCCGAGCGCCGCCTGTACTCCGGGCTGCATGGCCGCTTTGGTGGCGTCCCGGTACCGCACCAGCGCGCCGGCCCCCGCGAAGAAGCCGGCGGGGAGGGCGACGTTCGCCCGCAGTCCGGCCAGGAACATCGTTCCGACGATCAACGTCGGCGTGTTCTGCTGCAGCGACAGGGACGGTTCGAGCGCGAAGGGCCCGGCGACGGGGACCGTGACGAACAGGCCGGTCTGGGCCTGGACCTGGCCCAGATAGTCGCCGCCCGGGAGGTCGAGGAGATCGACCTGGTCGGCGCGGCCGGTGCCGGCGGGCTTCAGGCGGACGAATCCGCCCCGGAGCCCGACCTCGAGGTGCCAGTCCTGGGCGGCGGCGCGGGCCGTGCCGACGGTGCCCAGGACGGCCCACGTGGCCAGGAAGGCCGGAACGATGACCAGGATGCTGCGTCGCACCAGCGCTCCGTGAAAGGGCCGAGGAATTGTCGCCCGGCGGTGGCGGAAATCAAAGGGGACCCTCCCGTTTGGTTCGGGGCCGGGGTATCTTGTGAATGAGTTCACAAGCACCCGCAATCCCTTCGGAGGAAGACCGATGCGTTTGACAGCTCTGGCCGTGCTCGTGGCGCTGGGCGCCACGGCGTGTGGTGGTGGTGACAAGAACGCCAACGCTGCTCCCGCTGCCGCGGCTCCCGCGGCGCAGCCCGCGGCCACGTCCGCCACGCCGGCCGCTCCGGCCGGACCGGTGGTCGAAGTCAAGATGACGGGTAACGGGACCAGCCAGGCCTCGTTCGAACCCAAGACGCTGACCATCGCGCCGGGTACCACGGTGCGCTTCATCAACGTCACCGGCGGTCCCCACAACATCTCGTTCTTCGGCGATTCGATTCCCGCCGGCGCCGCGGCCGTCCTGAACGCCGCGATGGCCAACCGGATCGACAATCTCGAAGGCGCGCTCCTCACCAATCCGAACGACCACTACGACGTGTCGTTCGCCGGCGCCCCGGAAGGCACGTACAAGGGCTTCTGCCTTCCCCATCAGGCGCTGGGGATGAAGATCACGATTACCGTCAAGAAGTAAGCGCCGCAGCCTGAAACGACCGCCGCCGGCCCCGGAGGAGATTCCCTCCGGGGCCGGTGTATATTTTGGGCGGTGAACGCCGCGCTCTTCGCTCTCCCCCTGTGGCTCTTCTGGCTCGCCGGGACGTCCGACGTCCCGGCGGCGGTCCACGCCCTTCCCCTCGCGCACGTCACCGAGGAGCGCGCGGGGCGGCTGGTGGTGGAGCTCCGATCGGTGAATCTCCCCGCGCACACCATGCACCACATGGTGCTCCAGCCGCCCGTCTCCCGGATCGAGATCCCGTCGGGCGGATCCGTCTACGGGTTCGAGGTCGAGGTCGTCGACGGCGCCGGGCACCGGCTCCCCCGGTCGCTCATCCACCATCTGAACGTGATCGACCCCGAGGCGCGCGAGCTCTTCCTTCCCATCTCGCATCGCCTGCTCGCGGCGGGCACCGAAACCGGCGACACCAAGGTGCCCTGGCTGCTCTTCGGGCATCCGGTCGAGGCGGGGCAGACCTTGATCGTGAGCGCCATGCTGCACAACCCGACGGGCGTGTCGTACGCCGACGCCCGCGTGCACCTCGTGCTCGACTACACGCCGCGGGGCCGCCCGTGGCCGTTCTTCCAGGCGTACACCTGGCAGATGGACGTCCTCTTCCCGGTGGGGAACAAGTCGTTCGATCTGCCGCCGGGGCACTCGGAGCGCTGGTACGAGGGGAGTCCCGCCATTCCGGGAAACATCGTGGCGATCGGCGGGCACCTCCACGAGTACGGAACCGCCCTCGAGCTCAAGGACGTCACCACCGGCAAGGTCATCTGGCGCGTGCATCCGGTGACCGACTCGGCCCACCACATCGTGAGCATTCCGGTCGGGCGGCTCTACGGGCTCCTCCACCTGGGCGCGCACATCGTGCCCGATCACCGGTACCGCGTGACCGTGCTCTACGACAACCCCACGGGGGAGACGATCCGGGACGGGGGGATGGGGGTGGTGGGCGGACTCTTCATTCCGGACCGGCACACGGTCTGGCCGCAGGTCGACCAGCGTGACTCGCTCTATCAGGCCGACTTGAAGCAGGCCCTGCGGC
This sequence comes from Gemmatimonadales bacterium, assembly GCA_035505915.1. Lineage (GTDB taxonomy): Bacteria > Gemmatimonadota > Gemmatimonadetes > Gemmatimonadales > GWC2-71-9 > 40CM-2-70-7. The sequence goes on from DATJQI010000076.1 coordinate 45,244, forward strand.
TCGTCCCCGGGGCGGCGCGGCAAATCGGGGATTCGACCGTCGCCGAGATGCCGATGTAGGACGTCAGGACGTTTCGAACGCTTCGCGCACCGCGGATTCGGCGACCGGAGCGTACCGCTCCTCCGGCACTTTCTGCAGCTGCAGCACCCCCAGCACCACCCCCGCCACCATCAGGCCCGAGAGCGCGTCCACCGCGTAGTGGAACTGCCCGTACACCACCGCGAGGATCAGTCCCACCGTGAACGGAACGAGGACGAGGCCGAGGGGGCGCCAGTGACGCCAGGCCATGCCGGTGGCCACCACCGAGGCGGCCACGTGAGACGACGGGAAGGCGGCGCCCCACGAATCCCCGCGGTCGAGGAGCCAGTGGGCCCACCGCGCCGGAGTGACCTCGGTCGCGGCGTTGTGGGCCAGGTCGAACGCGTAGCGCGGCCCCGCCACCGGGTAGAACAGGAAGAACACGTAGCACACGAAGAACGTCACCACGATGGCGAAGATCGTCTGCCGCGCCGCCTCGCGCCTGCCGATGATCCACAGCCCCGCGGGAGAAGCGAACAACATCAGGTAGTACGACAGATAGCAGAGGTGGACCAGCCAGGAGAACCAGACCACCGGCATTTCCCGGATCCAGCGGTAGGACACCTCGGAGCCGAAGACCAGCACCTCGATCCGCTCGATCAGGACGTCGTTGTGGAGCCCGGCGTTGAGGGTCAGGACGCCGACTTCGCCGTAGAGCCCGGCGAGCAGGAACATCGGGTACCACTCACCCCAGAACCGGGCGGAGCCGCCCCGGGCGCGGGCCCGGGGCGCCAGGCAGACCAGGACCACCATCAGGACGTGCGCCAGCGCGAGCCACCCCCAGCGGGGGACGACACCGCCCGCGGCGCCGCGCGCCAGCGCGACCGACGCCACCGTCACGTACGCCAGGCAGGCCCAGTCGATGGGCAGCCAGGCCCGGGTGACACTCTCGGCGTGCCGCGCGGTCACAGCCAGCGTTCCCTCCGGTACCAGGTCACGGTCCGTTCCAGTCCCTCCGCCAGGCCGGTCGCGGCGCGCCAGCCGGTGTCCCCGGTCAGGCGGTCGGACCGGCAGGTCCAGGCGGGCGCCAGGAATTCGTTGGCCTTGTCCGCCGTGAGAATGGTGGCCCGGCCCGCCAGTCCCGCCACGGATCCGATGGCCCAGAGCACGCCCCGCGCCAGCGGCCCGGGGACGGGCACGATCGTGGGAATGTTGCCGGCGGCGCGCCCGATGGCCAGCACCAGATCCCGGGCGGTCAAGACGTCCGGGTGGCACGCGTAGTAGGTCCGGCCGACGGTGGCCGCGTGCGTGCCCGCCGCGATCAAGGCCTGGGCCAGGTCACCGGCATATATGACCGACAATTCCTGTCGTCCGTCACCGAATACGGCGCCGATGCCGGCCCGGGCCAGACGGAAGAGCTTGAGGGTTTCGGGGTCGCGCTCGCCGTACACCACGGGCGGCCGCACGATCACCCAGGCGCCGGCGCCCGTCCTGACCACTTCCTCGGCGGCGAGCTTCGAGCGGCCGTAATCGGTGACCGGGGCGGGGGGGACCGATTCGTCCACCGGCGCGCCGCGGGCGTTGGGGCCCGCGGCGGCCTGGGAGGACACGAGGACCAGGCGCGGCGGTCGCGCGGCCCGGAGGGCGGCGTCCCGGAGCCGGCGGGTTCCGTCCCGGTTGGCGGCGAGGAATTCGGCGAGGGAGCGGGCGGCGATGCGGCCGGCGACGTGGTAGACCACGTCGGCGTCGGCGCATCCCGCGGTCAGCGCCCCGGCGTCGTCGAGGTCGCCGCGGACCGTCCGCACCCCGGTCCATCCGAGGGCCTGGGCTTTGGCGGGGGACCGGACCAGACAGGTGACGTCGTCACCGCGGGCCCGGAGTGCCGAAACGAGGTGGGCACCGACGAACCCGGTCCCGCCCGTCACGAACGCCCTCACGCCGGGCGGTCGTAGATCCGGTAGGTCTTGTAGACGCGGAAGCCGAGGCGGAGGAGTCCGTTGTTCATGGCCGGATTGTCCTCGAGGATCCACCCACCCTCGCCCCAGGTGTAGCCCAGGGCGGTCCCCTTGGTCCAGATCCAGTGGTACATCAGCGCATCCACGCCGGTCTGCCGGTATTCCGGGAGGGCGCCCAGCAGGAGAATGCGGAGCCGCGAGATCTTCCGGGCCGCCCAGAGGATCTTGATGATGCCGGGGAAGAGGCGGCCCGACGGGTTCTTCTTCAGGGCGACGTTCATGTCGGGGAGCGCCACCGCGAATCCGATCACCTTGCCGGCGCGCTCCGCGAAGCAGATGACGTCCGGCACGACGACGGGCTTGAGCTGCTTGGCCAGGTGGTCGATCTCCGCGTCGGTCATCGGCACGAAGCCCCAGTTCTTCTCCCAGGCCTCGTTGTACAGCTTTTTGATGATCTCCACTTCGTCGGCGAACCGCTTCAGGTTGAATTTCCGAAGCGTGATCCCCTTCCGCTTGGCCACCACTTCCGCCGCGCGGAGAATCCGCTCCGGCGGCTGGGTGGTGGTGCTCTCGTAGACGAGGAGATCCTTGGCCTTCTTGAACCCCGCCCGCTCGGTCAGCGTGACGTAGTCGCGGTGGTTGTGCGGCATCATCAGCGTGGGCGGCGTGTCGAACCCGTCGACCAGGAGCCCGCACTCGTCGTTGACCGAGGGGCTCATCGGGCCGCGGAGCGTGTCCAGGCCCTTGCTCTTGACCCAGGCGCCGGCGGCGTCGAACAGCGCGTTCGCCACCTGCTGGTCGTTCACGGACTCGAAGAATCCGTAGAACCCGACTTTGTCGTGGTGCTCCTGGTTATGCGCGTCGTTCTTGATGGCGGCGATCCGCCCCACGACCCGGTCCCCGTCCCAGGCCAGGAAGTACTCGGCCTCGGCGTGCTGGAAGAACGGGTTCTTTTCTTTGGAGAGGAGCGTCCGGACGTCCATCCGGAGCTGGGGGACCCAGAGCGGATCACCCCGGTAGAGGTCGTACGGAAATGCAACGAAACGCTCGAAATCGCGCCCGTCTTTCACGGGCGCGATCCGAACGGGACTCAAATGACGCCCAGCTCTTTCCCGAGCTCGGCGAAGATGCCGAGGGCCCGGTCGATCTGGTCGGCCGTGTGGGTCGCCATCAGGCTGGTGCGGAGCCGGCACTGCGAGGGCGGGACGGCCGGCGGCACCACGGGGTTGGTGAACACGCCCGCGTCGAAGAGCTTCCGCCAGAAGAGGAAGGTCTTCTCCAGGGGCCCGATCAGCACCGGGACGATGGGCGTCTCGGTGGGGCCGATGTCGAAGCCCACGCTCCGGAGCCCGTCCTGCAGGCGCCGGGTGTTCTTCCAGAGCTGCGCACGCCGCTCCGGCTCCTGCTGCATCACGTGGAGGGCCGCCAGCACCCCGGCCGTGTTGGACGGCGGCAGGGCCGCGGTGAAGATCATCGGCCGCGAGTGATGCCGCAGATAGTGGATCACCGACTCCGTCCCCGTGGCGAACCCGCCGATCGAGGCCAGGGACTTGGAGAAGGTCCCGACGATCAGGTCCACCTCGTCCACCACGTTGTGGTGGGCGGCGGTGCCGTCTCCCTTGGGGCCGAGGACGCCCACGGAATGGGCGTCGTCCACCGCCAGGGCCGCGCCGTACTTCTGCGTCACCTTGAGCAGGGCGGGGAGGTCGGCGATGTCTCCTTCCATCGAGTACACGCCGTCCACGATGACCATCGTCCCGGTGCCCTCGGGCACGCGCTGCAGCTTGCGCTCGAGGCCGGCCAGGTCGCCGTGGTTGAAGCGGACGGTCTCTCCCTGGGACATCTTGGCGCCGTCCACGATGGACGCGTGGTCGAGCTTGTCCAGGAACACCATGTCGCTGCGCCCCACCAGGCCGGAGATCAGGCCCAGATTGGCCTGATAGCCGGTGGAGAACACCAGGCAGGCTTCCTTGCCGAAGAATTCCGCGAGCTCCGCCTCCAGCCGCTCGTGCAGGTCCAGGGTCCCGTTCAGGAACCGGCTCCCGGTGCAGCCCGAGCCGTAGCGCTCGAGGGCGGCTTTCGCGGCGGCGAGCACCTCAGGATGATGGGTGAGCCCCAGGTAGTTGTTGGAGCCCATCATGATCCGCGGCTTCCCCTCGATCACCACGACGGTGTCTTCCGAGTGGGAAATCGCCTTGAAGTAGGGATAGAGCCCGGCGGCCTGGACCTCGCGGGCGCGGGTGTAGGACTTGCACTTCTCGAAGAGCGCGGCGTTCTGGAGGGTCTGGCTGCCCACGGGACCTCGGAGAAAGAGGAATGGCGGCTACAGATTAGCCCGGCTGGCCCTATTGCGCAAGGTCACGCGCCTTCACGAGTTAGCACGCCTCCACCAGGTCTACGTAAGTTTGGGAATCGTGTTTCGCCACGCCGCGTCACTCCTCGGACTCGCCCTCCTCACGGCGGCCGGCTCCGTCGCGGCCCAGGACGCGCCGTATCGCGTGGGGTGGCCGGACGCAGCGGTGATCGCCGGCGGCGGCGTGCTCGCGCTCCTTCCCATTCCGCTCCACCTCCCGTCCGGCACCGCGCCGTGCGCGCCCTGTGATCCCGCGGGGCTGTGGAGCGTCGACCGGATCGCGGTGCATCTGCCGGACCGCACGGCGGACCGCGCGAGCACGCTCCTGCTGTTGGGGGTGGGCGGCGCCGCGGGGCTCGGCACCATCTGGGGCGAGCCGCGTGACCGGGCCGTCGCCGACGCGGTGGTCTTCACGGATGCGGTCGTGTGGGCCGCCACGGCGAACCAGTGGCTCAAGGTGGCGGTCCATCGGAGCCGGCCCATCCTCTACACCTCGGAGGCCCCGGCGGCGGCGAACATCCGGGACAACCGCGAGTCCTTCCCGTCGGGGCACGCTGAGCTGGCCTTCGCCGCCGCGACGGCGTACGCCGTGATCGCGCGGCGCCGTCACTTGCCCCACGCCACCCGGAACGCGATTCTCCTCTATACCGGCGCCGCGATCGTCAGCGCGCTGCGGGTGACCGCCGGCAAACACTTTCCGACCGACGTCCTGGGCGGCGCCCTGCTGGGGTCCGCCGTGAGCTGGACGGTCGCCACGGTGCATCCATGAGCGAGTCGACCACCCCCACGGCCCTCCCGCGGGTGATGCGCCTGTCGGACGTGGTGCTCTTCAACATCACCGCGATCGTCGGGCTCCGCTGGCTGTACACCGCGGCCCGCATCGGGCCGTTCAGCCTGGTGCTCTGGGCCCTGGCGATGGTCATCTTCTTCCTGCCGTCGGCCTTGGCGGTGCGGGAGCTGACCGACATCGACCCCTCCGAGGGCGGGATCTACCGCTGGGTGCGTCACGCCTTCGGGCCGACCCACGGGTTCGTGGCCGGGTGGGGGTACTGGGTGAACAATCTGGTGTATTACCCCTCGCTCCTGTTCACCAGCGCGGCCATCGCCGCCTACCTCGGGGGACACCGGTTCATCTATCTCGCGGACAGCGCCTGGTTCGTCGCCGTCTTCGCGCTCGCCAATCTCTGGATCGCGCTGGGGCTCAATCTCGTCGGCCTGAACGTCGGCAAATGGGTGCAGAACCTGGGGGCCTACGGCACCTGGCTGCCGGCGGCGATCTTCGTCGCCCTCGCCGGGTGGTCGTGGGCCGCGCGCGGCAGCGCTACGTCCCTGTCGCTCGCGTCGTTCCGGCCGGGGCACTTGGACCTTTCCCTCCTGAGCCTTTTCGCCACCATGACCTTCGCCTTCGCGGGGCTCGAGCTCGCGCCCACGATGGCGGACGAAATCCAGGACCCCGCGCGGACCCTCCGGCGGGGCGTGACGCTGTCCGGCGTGGCCATCGTCGCGACCTACGTCCTGGGGACGCTCGCGATTCTCGTGTCCCTGCCGCCCGGTACCGTGAACATCACCAACGGGCTGCCGCAGGCGGCGCTCGCGGTCGGGGAGCGGCTGGGCGGGGGCTGGCTGCTCTTCGCGGCGCCGGTGCTCGCGGCGCTCATCACCCTCGGCAATCTGGGCGGGGCGGGGGCGTGGATCGCGGGCAGCGCCCGCATTCCGTTCGTCGCCGGCGTGGATCGCGTGCTGCCCGCGGCCTTCGGCAAGATCCACCCGCGCTGGCGCACGCCGTACGTCGCGCTGCTGACCCAGGGCGTCGTCGCGACCCTGTTCATCCTGATGGGGATCGTGGGCGCCAGCGTGCGGGACGCCTACCTGGCGCTGGTCGACACCACCATCATCCTGTTCTTCATCCCGTACGTGTATCTCTTCGCCGCGTACCTCAAGCTGCACCGCACCCGGACCCCCCTCACCGTCCTGGCCGGGTGGACCGGCATCGCGGCGACCGTGCTTTCCATCGGGCTCGCCCTGGTGCCGGGCCCGGACGTCGGCCGGCCCCTCTTCTTCGAGCTCAAAGTGGTGGGCGGCGTGATCGGGTTCATGTGGATCGGGTGGGGGTTGGCCCGACGCTCTGTGAGGGCGCCCACAGCCCGCGGGGCGACGGGGAGCTAGGCTCTGGATCTCGAGGAGGCGTTCCGTGATGCATCGTCGTTTCTCTTGCGTGGTCGCTCTCGCCCTGGGGGTGCCGGCGCTCGCGAACGCGCAGTCGCGACTCTCTCCTAAGTGGGAGATCCCCGGCTTCGACTTCCGCGTGGACGGCGCGTTCCGAAAGTGGGCCGCTCGGGTGGCGGCCCGGCGCAGCGCGCTCCTGGGCGGACGACGCTTCGCCGAGCTGAACGCGCCCGTCGCGGCCGGGGCGCCGATGGCATCGGAGGCGGCCGTCTCCGGCACCGTGCAGATTCCGGCGGTCCTGTTCCAGTTCGCGGGCGGTAACCTCCCCCAGCCGGGACGGGACACCGGTTCCTACACCACGGTGCTCTTCGGCGCGACACCCCCCGGCGGCAATCCCTACACGGAGCGCACGTTTTACGAGCAGCTGTCGAACGGGCTGCTGAGCCTGCAGGGCAACGCGCTCGGCTTCGTGACGTTGGATTCAGGGGAGAATTACTACGCGGGGACCCCGGGCAGCTGCTCCGGCAGCCCGTTCGGCGGGTCCCAGTGCAACGGTCTGTTCAGCGGGACGGCCCAGATCCACATGCAACTCGGGTTGAAGGAGGCGCTTCAAAAGCTCGAAGCAACGATGCACCCCGACTGGTCGCGGTACGCCTTCGACAGCACGACCGGGTTCATCAACCTCGTCATCTTCATCCAACCCGCGATCGACGGCGCCTGCGGTCCGTCGAACGCTCCGGCGAACCACCTGTGGTCGCACCGATGGAATCTGGTGACGCTGCCGGGCGGGTTCTATCAGACCCAGACTCCCTGGCCCGGCCACTCCGGCCAGTTCCTCAAGATCTCGGACTACACCCTGCAGAGCGGGGTGGGTGGCGTCGATCCGTCCAGCTCGCCCTGTGACGGCAGCGCCATCATGGCGATCGGCACCGCGACGCACGAGACCGGACACGCCTTCGGGCTCCCTGACCTCTACGACGTGTCGCAGGAGTCCGAGGGGGCCGGGGAATGGAGTTTGATGGGAAGCGGGAACTACACCATGCCCTACAGCCCCAGCCGGATGGACGCCTGGTCCCTGAACCAGCTTGGCTGGGTGACCGTCGTGCCCCTGGCGGGGAGCGGCACCTACTCCTTCGGGCCGGCCCCCACCTCGGACACCGCATTCCTGATACGTCCGCGGGGCGCCAATCCGCGCGGAGAGTACTTCCTGCTCGAGAACCGCCAGGCGGCGCTCGCCGACACGGCCTTGATCCGGGTTCACTGCGCGGTCAGCGGGAATCCGCCGGGCTGCGGCGGCGGCATGCTCATCTGGCACATCGATTCGGAAGTCGTGGCGCAATGCAACTTCCCGGTCAACTGCGTCAATGTGGGCGGCCCGGGGACGATTCACGGGGTCGAGGTGGTCCAGGCCGACGGCCTGGGCAACCTCGACGCGACGCCGGGGACCGCCGGCTCCAACCGGGGGGACGCGGGCGATCCGTGGCCGGGGGTGACGGGAAACCACGATTTCGGTCCGCCGCGCGCGGTGATGAACTCCGACGGGTCCTTCGTCGGCTTCAGCGTGGATTCGATCACGCAGCTGTCGCCGGGAGGTCCGATGTCCTTCCAGCTGCGGCTCGGCAGCATCACGACCGTGACCTCGAACGACACGGGCGCCGTCATCCGGCTCGACGGCGTGGCCCACCACCGCATCCAGGTCATTCTCGACAGCGGCTCCACCCACACCATCGCGGTGGCCGACACGCAGGTACGGGCCGACTCGATGGTCCGGTACGTATTCCAGTCCTGGTCGGACGGGGGCGCGGACACGCACAGCATCACCATCAGCGGCGTCACCGATTCCATTTCGGCGTCGTTGGGGCTCGCGTACCGCGTGAAGGTCGCGTCGGATACGGGGGGAACCGTGACCTCGAACCGGGACAGCGCCCTGGCCGGTGACTACCTCACGGGCGGCTCCGTCACGTTCACGGCGCACCCCCACGCGGGCTCCTTCTTCCTCGGCTGGACCGGGGATACGGTGACGCTCGATACGACGCTGCTCGTGAGCTTGACCCACCCCTATCGCCTGAACGCCGGATTCTCGGGCCCGCTGCCGCTCTCGGCCGTCCTTCAGCAGGTCGTGCAGGGTTCGAGCACGCTCACCGCGGCCCAGCGCACCTATCTCGACCAGAACGGGAACAAGAACAGCGTGTTCGGGGACATCGGAGACTTCCTCGCGTGGGTGCGGACGACGCATCCGGTCCCGCCCGGAGCCGCGCCGGTACGGGCGGTGCGGAAAGGAGCAGCCCAATGAGCCGCCTCTCGCGCAGTCTGCTCCTGGCCGCGGGCGTGATCGTCGCCGGGTGCTCGGCGGACAAGGCCATGGGCCCGCAGCCCGGCACCCTCCTGGTGAAGCTCCAGAACCCGAACAGCGGCGGCGACGGGGCCATGCTGCTCACGCTGTCGGGGCCCACGCTCGTCACCAACGTGGCGACCGTGGCCGGCGACACGCTCTGGACCACGGATTTCAGCGGCACCGTGAGCCACATCGTCCTGACCGGGAACATCACGAGCGGCGTGGTGCTGACCTTCAACGTGCCCGACGTGAACGTGTCCGCCCAGTACCTCGTGACGGTCAATCAGGCGGCCAGCTCGAGCGACTATTCGCTGCGGGCCCTCACGAGCTACGTGGCGTTCGTCTCGCGGTAGGAGTCAGCGGGCGCGGAGGAACACCGCGCCCGGGAGGCCGAGGGGCGGGCCCGTCGGCGCGAGGGCGAGCGTGTCGCCGTGGAGAGCGCCGACCAGGAGGATGGAGCTCCGGGGCGTGGCGATCGCGAGGTGGACGGAGTCCCGGGCGTCGATGGAGCCGGTGACGGGACCGAAGGCCTTCGGGTCCGCGCCGACGTCTCCCGCGAACCATCGCGTGATCCGCCCGCCGAAGGCCGAGCGCGATGCGGAATCGATGGTGAGCGCGATCTGGATGCCCGTGCCGGACGGGGGCCGGTAGGTCCAGCGACCCAGCAGCGCCGCGGCGGGACCGGAATGCCCGGCGGGAACGGGCACGGAGTCGGGGTGCCGGTGGCAGGCGAGCGCCAGCGCGAGGACCGCTCCCGCCGCCGCTCGCTTCAAGCGGTCGGCGGGCGAACCCGGGTGAACTCGCGGTCGGTATGCTCGGTGACCCGGCGGTCCAGATCGTGGAAGAGCGAGACCAGACCGCGGGCGTCGTCGGTCAGGGTCGTGGCGCCGCCGCCGGGGCCGCCGGCGCGTGAGCGGACCACCGGGCGGCCCAGCACGCGTTCCATCTCGCGCACCCGTGCCCACGCGGTGCGGTAGCTCATCGCCGCGGCTTCGGCGCCCTCCTTGATCGATCCGGCGCGTTCGATCGCTTCGAGCAGACGCGCCTCCGGCGCGCCCAGAAGGTATCCGCCGGGGCGGGCCAGCCAGACGCGGGCGTGGACGGCGAGATCGCTGATCATGAGCCCTCCGGAAAACCGCTCCTCAAATGTGCGGGTCGCGTCCGGACCCCGCTATGCGCTCCCGGGGCTGTCGGGAACCCGCCACTTTCACGATTCTTCATCCCGGTGACCGACCTGATGATGGCCGAGCGTACGCGCCGGAGCGGGTCCCTGATCGCTTTGTGCGCGCTGGCCGTCCTGGCCCTCCTGGCGGGCTGCTCGGTCAAGCCCACCACCGGGTTGCTCCGACCCGCGGCCCATGTGCTGGTCACACCCGATTCGCTCGTCTTCGGCGCGCTCAACTCCTCACGGCAGCTGCGGGCGACGGTGGTCGACGAGTTCGGCCAGCCCCTGATCGGCGCGCCGGTGGCCTGGACGTCGGTGAATCGCTCGGTGGCGCTGGTGGGCGAGTTCGGGCTCGTCACCGCGGTCAACAACGGGTCCAGCCGGATCGTCGCCACGAGCGGGGCGGCGGTCGACACCATCACGGTGACGGTGGCGCAGCTCGCGGCCACGTTGACCAAGCTGTCGGGGGACGGTCAGCGTTGGGCCACCGGAGCGACCTTGCCGCAGACGCTCCAGGTCCGGGCCGTGGATTCGGGGGGTACGCCGGTGGCGGGCGCGACCGTGGCGTTCAGCGTGCTGAGCGGCGGCGGCGCGCTCGTGGGACACGCGCCGCCGACCACCCTCAACGGGATCACGGCGGTGGCGTGGACCCTCGGCGCCACCGTTGGCACCCAGGAGGTCTCCGCCGCGCTGCCGCCCACGCCGCCGGTGACGTTCACGGCCACGGCGGTGGTCGCTGGGGGGCCCGCGTCGGCCGCCGTGTTCACGGGTGATGCGCAAACCGGCCTCCAAGGCTATGCCGTCAACTTCCCGCCGGCCGTGATCGTCCGGGACGGCGGCGGCCTGCCGGTCGCGGGCGACACGGTCGCGTTCGCGGTCGCGAGCGGTACCGGTTCGTCCACCGGCGATACGGTGACGACGAACGCGCAGGGCGTGGCGGCGGTGGGGTCGTGGGTGGTGGGGAGCGGGGCGAACACCTTGACGGCCGCCGTCTCGGGCCCGGGGATCGCGGGAAGCCCGGTGACGTTCCACGCGACCGGCGCGGCACCGGCGTACACCATCGACGTCAGTTACATCACGCCGGTGACCCCGGCGCAGCACGAGGCGGTGGACAGCGCGGTCGCCCTGTGGGAGCGGATCGTGTATGGGGCGGTGTCGCCGATCCCGCTGAACAACCCCGCGAACCAGTGCTTCCCGGGCGAGCCGGCCGTCAACCGGACGGTGAATTCGGTCCTGGTGTTCATCAACATCGAGCCGATCGACGGCCCCGGCGGTATTCTGGGGCAGGCGGGTCCCTGTCTCATTCGCGCGAACGGATATCTCCCGGTGACGGGGCTCATCCAGCTCGATGTGGCGGATCTCGACACCCTGGCGAGCCAGGGATTGCTGAATGCGGTGATCGCGCACGAGATGGGGCACGTGCTGGGGTTCGGGACCGTGTGGGGTTCGAGCGAGCTGAATCTCATCGTGGGGCCGGTGGAGCTGGGCGGCACGGATCCCCATTTCGTCGGGGCCCAGGCGATCGCGGCCTTCGACGGGATGGGGGGCTTGAGCTACACCGGCGGAACGCCGGTTCCGGTGGAGAACACGGGAGGGCCCGGCACGGCGGACGGGCATTGGCGGGAGAGCGTGTTCCACACGGAGCTGATGACCGGGTATCTCAACCCCTTCGTGCCGAATCCGCTCAGCGTGCTGACGATCGCGTCGATGGGGGATGAGGGGTACACCGTGAACTACGCGGCGGCGCAGCCCTACACGCAGGTCTTTTCGATTCGCGCGGGGGGCGGTGCGCCGCCGGTGCATCTCGTGAACGACATTCTCCGCAATCCTATCTACGTCTTGAGTCCCGCGGGGCAGGTCATGGGGGTTATCAGGCGGTAGGTGTCAGGACATAGAGGCGAATTACTAGACGCACAGACGCACAGATGGGATTTGGGGAGGGGGAAACAGGAAGTACCTACGTCCCACGCCCCTGCTTCCCATCTGTGCGTCTGCCCTTCTGCCGGCTACTTTCCTAGCAGTGCGGGGCGGTAGCTCAGCTGGGAGAGCACCTGGTTTGCAACCAGGGGGTCAGGGGTTCGAATCCCCTCCGCTCCATCCGTCGAAGCGTCGGCCCTGTCGCGACTTCCGCGATGGGGCCGTTTTTGTCCCCGGTCAGGTCCTCCGGCCAGTCAGTTTTTCCGCTTGAACAGGAGATCCTGATAGTCGAAGCTGAAATCCGCGAGCGGACTGACGGCCGCCATTCTGAAGGAGTCCACGCTCCCGTCCGGATTCAGCGTGAACGTGA
>DATJQI010000077.1:0-10808 GCA_035505915.1 Gemmatimonadales bacterium
CGGGGCGCCGGCGCGATCCGATGCAATGAAGTCCCGTCCCCGCACCAGCCGGATTCCCAGGGTCCGGAACAACCCAGGTGTCACCAGCCGCACCTGCGGTCCCATCGTCGAGCGGGGCTCCACCGGACGCCCGTCGAGCACTTGGACGGAAATGCTGAATCCGTAGTCGTCCAGCGGAAGCCCGGAGATGGCCGACGCTCGCTCGACGCCCGGGAGTCCTCCCAGACGGGCGAGGAGCTGGTCGTAGAACAGGGCCGCCTGCTCCGGTTTGGGATAGCGGGGGTCGGGCAGCGAGAGCTGGAACGTGAGCACACCCGCGGGATTGAAGCCGGGGTCCACGCGCTCGAGCCGCGCGAAGCTCTTGAGAAGGAGACCGGCTCCGGTCAGGAGGACCACGGCGAGCGCCAACTCCGCCGCGATCAGTCCGCTCCGCAGCCGCCATCCCTCCCGGGTGGTCATCTGGCTCCGCCCGCCCGACTGGAGGGTGCCGTGGAGGTCGGCAGCGCGCGAGGCCTGCAGGGCGGGAGCGAGCCCGAAGAGCAGACCGGTTCCGATGACGATCCCCGCCGTGAAGGCGAGGACGGTCCCGTCCAGATGCAGGGCGCCGATGCTCCGCAGCGCCGCGGGGCGCAGCGTACCGATGGCGCCGGTGATCCAGGTGGACAGCAGGAGTCCGACGGCACCGCCCAATGCGGCGAGTACGAGTGCCTCGGTGAGGGCTTGGCGGACCAGGTCCGGGCGCCGGGCGCCCAGGGCCGTGCGCACCGCCAGCTCTCGGGAGCGCCCGGCGGCGCGCGCCAGCAGCAGGTTCGCCACGTTGGCGCATGCGATGAGGACAACGAGTCCCACCGCGCCCAGCAGCACCACCAATGCCGTACGGACGTTCTTGCCGACCAGCGCTTCACGCAGGGCGATGACCGTGGCGCCCTGATCCTTGTTCGTCACCGGATACTCCCGGGCCAGCCGGGTCGCGACGGTCTGGAGATCTGCCGCGGCCTGCGCGATGTCCACACCCGGTTTGAGCCGGCCGACGAGGTCGAGGTAATGCGCCCCCCGCTGGGTCGCGAGGTCGCTGTCACTGAAGGCGAGCGGCGTCCACATCTCGGTGCCCGGCGGATAGCTGAAGCCGGGCGGCATCACGCCCACGACCAGATAGCTCTTCCCGTCCAGCAGGATCGACTGTCCCAGGAGGTCTGCCCGGGAGCCGAAACGAGTCCGCCAGAGGTCGTCCGCCAGAATGACGGCTTGAGATTGGCCGTACTGCGTTTCGGAGGCCGCGAAGGGGCGACCTTGGGCCGGGGTCACGCCCATCACGTCAAAGAACCCGCCGCTGACCCGCGCCGCCGGCAACGGGAGGGGTTCGAGGCCCGAGCCCGTGAGCGTGCGGGGATAGGCGTCGATGGCCGCGAGTCCGGACAGGGTGCGGTTCTGCGCGCGCAGGTCGACGAAGTCTGATGGGGAGGCGCTCCACTGATCGTGGTCGATCACCTCGAAGGCCCGCACGACGCGTTCCGCGTGCGGGTATGGGAGGGGACGCAGTAACGCGGCATCGACGACCGTGAAGATCGCGTCGTTGGCGCCGATCCCCAGCGCCAGGGTCAGCACCACGGCCGCGGTGAACCCCGGGCGCTGGCGCAGCTGACGGAGCGCGTAGCGGACGTCCTGCAGCAGGGTGTCGATCATTCCGCCCTCAGGGCCACGATCGGATCGGTCCGCGTCGCGCGCCGGGCCGGGAGGTACGTCGCCAGCAAGGCCACCGCGAGCAGCACGAACGGGATCGTCACGAAGGTCAGCGGGTCCGTGGTGCCCACGTCGTACAGCATGGTCTTCATCACGCGCGTGAGCAGGGCGGCGGCGCCGATCCCGATCACGACCCCGACGAGCGTGAGGTTCACTCCCTGCTTGAGCACGAGGCCCAGCACGTCACCGGTGTCCGCGCCCAGCGCGAGCCGGACGCCCATCTCCCGGGCCCGCTGGGTGACCGTGTAGCTCATCACGCCGTAGAGCCCCACCGACGCGAGGATCATCGCCAGGAGGGCGAACCCGCCGAGCAGGAGCATCGCGAACCGCCGGGCGCCGAGCGAGCCGTCGATCATCTGTTCCATGTCCGTCGTGGCGGCGAGCGGCAGATCGGGATCCACCGAGCGCACCGCGTTCCGGGCGGCGCTCAGCGCGGCCAGCGGAGGCCCGCTGGTCCGCACGGCATAGACGAGGTTGGCGTTCCCGGTCTGGGCCAGCGGGAAGTACACCTGCACGCGCCGCGGCGCGTCCAGGCCCTCGTGCGCCATGTGGCCCACCACGCCCACGACCTGGATCCAGGTGACCGCCGAGTCCGTGAGGTTGTTGAAAGTGATCCGCTTGCCGATCGGGTCGGTATGCGGCCAGTACCGCCGCACCATCTCCTCGTCCACGATGCACACCGCGGCCGCCCCCGCCCGGTCGGCGTCGGTGAACTGCCGTCCCGCCACGAGCCGGGCGCCCATCGCCGGCAGGAACCCCGGCGTCACGAGCCGGACGTCCCCCCACGGCCCGGGCGCGTTCACCGGCACCTGGAAGCCTTCGACGTTGAAGCTCGACGTCGACCAGCTCCCGCCGAAGGGAATCACCGTCGTGCCGCCCGCCGCCACCACGCCGGGCGTCGCCGCGAGCGCGTCGGCGATCCGCTCGAGCGCCTGCGTGCGCACCGTGTCGTTGGCGTACTTGGCGCGGGGCAGGGAGATCGAGAAGGTGAGCAGGTGATCGGGGCGGAAGCCGGGGTCGACGCCCAGAATGCGGGAGAAGGACCGGATCAGGAGGCCGGCGCCCACGAGGAGCGTGAGGGCGAGCGCGACGGTGGACACGACGAGCCCGCGCCGCAGCGTCAGCGAGCCGCGCTGGCTCACCGCGCCCCGCCCGCCCTCCTTGAGGGTCTCGTGCAGGTCGGTGCGGGCCATCTGGAGCGCGGGCGCGAGGCCGAACAGGAAGCCGGTGGCCAGCGAGACCGCCAGAGCGAAGCCCAGCACCGGGAGGCTTACCGCGATGTGGGCCGTCGCCGGCAGGTGGTCGCCGTTCAGCGTGAGGAGCGCCGGGACGCCCCAGACCGCGAGCAGGATGCCCAGACCCCCGCCGGCGAGGGCGAGGACGAAGCTCTCGGTGAGCAGCAGGCGCATCAGCCGCCGCGGCGAGGCGCCGAGGGCGACGCGCACGGCGACGTCCCGGGCGCGGGCGGCACTGCGGGCCAGCTGGAGATTCGCGACGTTGGCGCAGGCGATGAGCAGGACCAGGGCCACCGCGCCGAGGAGGATGAGCAATCCCGACCGGACGTTCTGCGCGGCGTCGTCGGAGAGCGCGGTCACCGTGAGGTCCCAGTCCGGGGAGTACTGGGCCGCGTACTGGGTCCGCAGCTGTGCCGCGAGCGCGTGCATCGCCGACTGGGCCCGCTCGAGTGTGACCCCGGGCGCCAGGCGGCCGATGAACGGCAGGAACTCGTTGGTGCGCCGGTTGTCCGCGAAGGCGGCGGGCTCGAAGTAGAGCGGCGTGAAGACGTCGGTCCGGCGGCTGAAGAAGTCCTGAAACGTCGGCGGCATCACTCCGACGATCTGATAGCTCTCGTTGTCCAGGACCAGGTGCTGGTCGAGCACGTTCCGGTCGCCGCCGAACTTCCGCCGCCAGAATCCCCAGGAGAGCACCGCGACGTGGTTCTTGCCCGGCTGGCTTTCGTCGGGCTGCAGGGCCCGGCCCAGGGCGGGCGCGACGCCCAGGAGCGGGAAGAACTGCCCCGTGACCTGCGTGACCGACACGCGCTCGGGGTCGCCCGAGCCGGTCAGGTTCATGTTGCGGCCGTTTTCGACCGCGGCCGAAGAGAAGAGGTCGGTGCGCGCGCTGTAGTCCCGGAATCCCGGGACCGACACCGGGGCCCGCAGGTTGTTGAGCGAAGGATAGAAGTGATTGACCGTGACCAGCTGGCCCGGATCGCGGTACGGCAGGGGCGCGAGGAGCACCCCGTTCACCACCGAGAAGATCGCCGCGTTGGCGCCGATCCCGAGCCCGAGCGTGAGCACGGCGACCACGGTGAAGCCCGGCGAGTTCCGGAGTGAGCGGATCGCGTAACGGAGGTCGGCGAACAGCGTTTCCATTTGGGCTCCCCGGGCTACTTGGAAATCCAGCCGTCCTTCAATTGCACGATCCGATTCCCGTAGGCCGCGTTCGACTCCGAATGCGTCACCTGGATGATCGTGGTGCCGCCGGAGTTCAGCCGCTTGAACAGCTCCATGATCTCCCGGCCCTGCTCCGAGTGCAGGTTTCCGGTCGGCTCGTCGGCGAGAAGCAGCTGGGGCTTGTGGATCACCGCGCGCGCCACGGCCACCAGCTGCTGCTGGCCGCCCGACAACTGGCGGGGATACAGGTCTTTCTTGGCGACCATCCCGAAGCGGTCGAGCGTGTCCGCCACGATGGCCTGCCGCTCGGCCTTCTTGATGTCCCGGTAGGACAGCGGAATGTCGAGGTTCTCGGCGACGGTGAGGTCGTCGAGCAGGTGGTACTGCTGAAAGACGAACCCCACGTACTTCTTGTGGAGCGCCACGCGGTCCTTGGGCTTGAGCTTGTGGACGGCCTGGTCGAACAGGGTGTACTCACCGGTCCACGCGCCGTCGAGCATGCCGAGGATCGCGAGCAGGGTGGACTTGCCGGCGCCCGACGGCCCCATGACGGTGACGAACTCGCCGCCGTGGATGTCCATCGTGATCTGGCGCAGCACGAAGCTCTGTCCGCCGCCCTGCTGGTAGCTCTTCTCGATGTTTCGCAGCTGGATCATTCGTACCTCAGGGCCGTCATCGGGTCGACGCGCGTGGCGCGGAGCGCCGGGACGTAGCTCGCGAACAGCGCGACGAGGGTCAACACTCCGGCCACGAGGCCGAGGACGACGGGGTCGTGCGGGGAGACGCCGTAGATGAGCGACCCCAGGGCCTTCCCCGCGATCAGGGACCCCACGACGCCGATGCCGAGGCCGATCGCGGTCACCTTGAGGCCCTGACTCACCACGAGCGCGAGGAGATCCCGGCGGCCGGCTCCGAGAGCCACGCGGACACCCAGCTCGGACGTGCGCTGAGAGACCATGTAGCTGAGCACGCCATACAGGCCGATGGCGGAGAGCAGAAGGCCGAGGCCCCCGAAGAGGCTGAAGAGGGATGAGCCGATGCGCCACGGCCGCAGGCGGTCGGCGAAGAGTCGCGGCATCGGGTCGACGTCCGGGTAGGGGAGCGTCGGGTCGGTCGCCTGAATCGACCGGCGGACGGCGGACTCGTACCGGTCGGAGGGTCCGGCGGTCCGGACGATGAGCGAGCTGGGGCCGTCCGAGAACAGGGAGTCGGATTGCGCCAGCGGCACATAGTACTGCAGGGTCGTCTCTTCCTTCACATCGTTGCGCCGGGTGTCTTCCGCGACGCCGACCACCTGCGTGCAGGTGGCTTTCGACTGATCGCCGATCAGCAGGCACTTCCCGAGAACGCTCTCACCCGGCCAGATCATGCGGGCCATCGTCTCGTTCACGATGGCGACGTGCTCCGCCCCCCAGTTGTCGGCCTCCGTGAACGCGCGGCCCTGGCGAATGGCGGTTCCCATGGTCCTGAAGTACTCCGGGGTCACTGCGTCGATGTAGGGGCCACCGGTTGAAATGCTGGGCAGCGAATCATGGCCCGGGACCCTGAACCCCACGCCCCAGTATGACCGGAACGGCGTGCCGATGGACAGGGAGGCACTGGTGACGCCCGGGACCAGCGCCACCCGCTCCCGCAGACGCCGATACATGTCCATAATTGCGGGCTTCTTGAGCCCCATCCCATCGAGATCCACCGACGTGACGATCAGGCGGTCGGCGTCGAACCCCAGCCGCAGGCCCCGCACGTGGCGCAACGTCGCGATGAAGAGTCCCGCGCCGGTCAGCAGCACGAGCGTCAAGGCGACCTGACCCACCAGCAGGCCGGTGCGGGTGAAGGATTTCTGAAACGTGCCTTCCCGGGCTCCCGCCTTGAGCGCGCCGGCGAGATCCGGGGTCACGGCGTGCAGGGCGGGAGCCGCTCCCGCCAGGAAGGTGGTGAGGATCACGCCCAGGGCGGTGAACACCATCACCCGGAGGTCGATCGTGTCGGCGCCGTTGGCGTTTTCGATGATGGCGGACCGCAGCAGGGGGCCCGCCCACAGCGTGACCAGCACCGCCGCGCCCCCGCCCAGCACCGAGAGGAGCCCGCTCTCCACGTAGAGCTGGCGGATGAGCCGGCCGCGCGACGACCCGAGCGCCACCCGCAGCGCGACTTCGCGGCGACGCTGCACCGCCCGGGCGAGCAGCAGGTTCGCGACGTTGGCGCAGGCGATGAGCAGGACGATCCCGCACATCGCGGCGAGCCAGATCGTGAGCGGTGCGGTGGTGCCCTGACCGACGATCGTCTGGTTCAACGTGCCCAGCTTCGCGACCGCGGCGCTGTCGGATGGCTGCGGCCGGCCCTGTGCCGGCACGTAGTGCCGGTACAGGGCGGTCGCCTCGGCGGCGGCTTGAGCCACCGTGACATTCGGGGCGAGGCGCCCCACGACGCCGGAGAACCACCAGCAGCCGTCGCAGCTGAGGACGTTTCCCCACATCGCTTCGGGCGCGGCCGTCGCCATCGGCAGCCAGACATCCGGGATGTGCAGATCGACTCCGGCGAAGCCGGCCGGCGCGACCCCGATGACCGTGTACTCACCCCGGCCCAGCTGGAGCTTGGCGCCGAGGGCGGCGGTCGAGCCGCCGAACTGGCGGCGCCAGAACTCGTGGGAGAGGACCGCGACGTGCTCGGCGTGGCCGGGTGTGTTTTCGTCGTCCGTGAAGAACCGCCCCAGCGCCGGCGTGATGCCGGTCAGGGCGAAGAATCCCTTCGAGACGAGCACGGCCTCGACTCTCTGTGACCGCTCCCCGACGCCGAGGCTGAAGGTCCGCTCGGCGTACGCGGAGACCTGCGAGAACGAGTGCGTGCGCGCCTGGAAATCGGCGAGGCGAGGATAGGTGCCGAGCGGCTGGGTATACGTCCCGAACGCCTTCGACGTGATCGTGAAGTCGACCGCGCGGACCCGCCCGGGGTCCTTCACGAGCGCGGGCGGCCGGAAGAAGAGCCGGTCCACGACGCCGAACATCGCGCTGTTGGCGCCGATCCCGAGCGCCAGGGTCAGCACCGCCGCCACGGCCAGAACCGGGGTGCGGGCCAGGGAGCGGGCGGCGTAGCGAAGGTCCTGGACCACGGATTCCATGTATGCCCCCTTACGAACCGGAACGGGGAAGCGGGAAGAGGGAAGTGTGCCTCACGGGATCGTCCGCTTCCCGCTTCCCTCGTCCCCCATCACGCTTTCGCCCCCGCGTGCTCTTCCAGGACCCGGCCGTCGAACAGCTCGATCGTGCGGTCGGCGTGCCGGGCGTAGCGGGGATCGTGGGTCACCATGCAGATCGTGGCGCCGCCCTTGTGCAGCTCCTGGAGCAGCTCCATCACCGATTCGCCGTTGGCGCTGTCCAGGTTGCCGGTAGGCTCGTCCGCGAGCAGAATCGCCGGGTCGCCGCCCACCGCGCGGGCCACGGCGACGCGCTGCTGCTGACCACCGGAGAGCTGTGCCGGGTAGTGCTTCATCCGGTGGGACATCCCGACCTTCTCGAGCGCCTGCTGGACGCGCTGTTTCCGGTCCGAGGCGGACATCCCGCGGTAGGTGAGCGGGAGCTCCACGTTTTCGTAGACGGTCAGGTCGCCGATGAGGTTGAAGGCCTGGAAGATGAAGCCGATCTGGCGGTTCCGGACGCGGGCCCGGTCGGCCGCCGAGAGATTGGCCACCGGCCGGCCGTCGAGCACGTACTGACCGTCCGAGGGTGTGTCCAGGAGGCCGAGAATGGAGAGCAGCGTCGTCTTGCCGCATCCCGAAGGCCCTGAAATCGCGACGTATTCACCCTTCAGGACGTCGAGATGCACGTCCGCGAGGGCGTGGGTCTCCACTTCGTCGGTGTAGAAGACCTTCTTGATGCCCTGGAGCTGAATCAGGGAGCTGCCGTTGCTTGCCATGCGGTCTCCGTTGTTGGAGGTGCCGGGTGTCAGCCAAGCCCCGGCACCTGACACCCGACACCTGCACCTATCTCTTGATTCTCACCTTGTCGACGTTATCCCACTGCGACATATCCGACAGAATCACCGAATCGCCCACCGCGAGTCCGCGGATCAGCTCGATGGTGCTCACCGAGCTGCGGCCCACCTGCACCTGCACCCGGGTCGCGGTCTTCCCGTCCGGCGAAATCTTGAACATCCCGATGGTGCTGTTGGGCTGGCCGTAGGCGGGCCGGCCCGTGAAGAGCACGTCGTTCAACCGCTCGACCACGATGGTCCCATCCACCGACAGGTCGGGGCGCATCCCCGGCGCGGTGCCGTCGAGCGCCACGTCCACCGCGACGGTGCCGTTGATCGCGTTGGGGTCCGAGCGAACGACGTGCCCGGGAATGATGCCGTTCCGGGTGTCGATGGACGCGGTCTCGCCGATGGACACGTCCTTGGCCTGGGTCTCCGGGATCTGGAGCACCGCCTTGAGCTTGGACGGCTGCACCACCTTGGCGAGCTGCGTCCCGGCCGTCACGTACTGGCCGAGCTGGAGCGTCAAGTCGGAGACGACGCCGGAGTCGGGAGCGCGGACCTCGAGGGAGCGGACGACGTTCTGCTGAAAGTCGGCGATCGCGCGGAGCCGGTCGACCTGGGACTGCTGGACCGCCAGCTGAGAGTCCACCGTCTCCGTCATCAGGACCAGGCGTTGCTGCTCGATGTCGAGCCGGGTCGAATCCTCCAGCGCGAGGTCTTTCCGGTGAGCGGCCTCGAACTCCGACAACAGATGAAGGCCCGCCAGGGAATCACCCTCACTGGCGTCCCGCCGCGCCTGGAGGTACTGGGTCCGCATCGTGGCCACGGCGCCGGCCTGCGCCAGCCGCTGGGTCTCGAGCGTCGTCCGCAGGCTCACCAGCTGTGCCCGCGCCGCGGTCAGCTGCTCCTCGGCCTGCAGCGCCTGGATCTGGACGTCCGGATTGGAGAGCTCGAGGAGCACGTCGCCCGGCTTCACCCGCTGCGAAGGCTGCGCCAGCACCTTGTCCACGCGGCCGGCCGAAAGGGCGGTGATGTAGCGGATGTGCTCCGGAACGAGGGTGCCGGGCCCGCGGAGGTCGCGCACCATGGGGCCGCGGCGCACGGAATCCACCCAGAGCGTACCGCGATCCACCGGTGGAGCCGCCGGAGACAGACTCGAGATGACGAGGGTCAGTACGAGCAACACGCCGCCGGCCACGCCACCTTGGATGAGGCGCTTCCGGTTCTTGACTGGGGCGCGAGGGATGTCCATCGACCGTTCATAAGGCAGGCCCTGTGCCAGTGCGGCTGCCGCCTAATCCGTTGTCCCGTTGTCGCTTACATCATCGGCTCCCGGAGCGGCGGGGAGCGGACTGTTCGGGGACGGGATTGCGAGTCCCAAACCCGGACAGTGAGGTCTGAGGGCGCCCGATTCCCTAGATTAGCCGTGACCCTTGGTCACCCCGGCTCGTGTCCTCAGTCACCGCCGGAAGCCCCTGAATCCCGGCACACTGTGAACCCCAGAGCGCTTACGAGGATTTCCGTGGAACCGTCTCACTCCTCATCCGCAGCGCCGGACCCCGCGGGACCGGGGGTCCGGAAACCCTGGGTCGCTCCCCAGCTCACGGAGCTTCCCAAGCTCACCGATCTGACCCTGATCTCCGGGATTCCGGGCGGCGGCGGGATCGGCGGCAGCACCGTCTTCTAGGCCCACCGTGCTGCTCGGCTTCGCCCTCACTCAGCACTGCAACCTCCGGTGCCCTCACTGCATTCGTGACGATGTCGCCACGGTGCAAGCGCTCGACGTCGCCGTGATCGAGCGGACCCTCGACGATGCCCGGGAGTTGTTCGGCGCGGTCACCGCGAGCTTCACCGGCGGTGAGCCCCTTCTGCACCCCGAGTTCGAGCGAATCGTGGCGGCCTGCGCCGCCCGGCGGGTACCGTACCGTTTCGTGTCCAACGGCTGGCACCTGGGGCGGGTGATGCCACTGCTCGATCGTCATCCCCCTGAAGCGGTGCGGCTGTCGTTGTCGGGGGCCGACGGGTGCGTCCACGATGCGGAGCGCGGGCGGGACAGCTTCCGGCGGGTCGTCCTGGGAGTCGCCCTGCTCACCAGCCGCCGCATTCCGAGTGAGCTCTCGATCGTCGTCGACCGGCGGGATCGGCACCAGATCGTCGAGGCCGCCGATCTGGCCGAGGGGCTGGGGTGCGTTCGCCTTCATTACATATTGCCCCAGCCGGTGCCCGGGAGCCTGGCCCGCGACAGCGACCTGCCTCCGGGGGAGTGGCTGCCGGTACGCCGGGAGATCGAGGCGCTGGCTCGCCAGCCCGGGCGCCGCACGGCCATCGTGGTCGATTACGGCGCGCCTTCGGACGAGCCGGCGGCGCGGTGCGACACCTTCGCACTCCGCCGGGTCTATGTGGACGCGCGGGGCCGGCTCTCCACCTGCTGCCAGTTGTCGGAGTACGGCTTCAACGAAGCCGACGTGGTCGCCGATCTGAACGCCGAGTCGCTGCGGAGCGCCTGGCCCCGGTACGTCGAACGCCTGCGCGCGCAGGAAGAGGCCAGCCGTCCGCTCGGCGACCATCCGCTCGATCCGTTCCCCTGTCTGCGCTGCGCCCACTCCTGCGGGAAACTGGCTTTCTTCGCGACCTATCCCGACCGTTCCTGGGCGAAAGCCCTGCACCTCGAGGAGACGTCATGTCTCGTGTAGTCCGTCA
>DATJQI010000078.1:0-74460 GCA_035505915.1 Gemmatimonadales bacterium
CTCTCTCCCGCCGTGGCCATCGAGCAGAAGAACCCCACCACCTCGAGCCGCTCGACGGTGGGCACGGCCACCGAGATCTACGACTTCCTCCGCCTGCTCTGGGCCCGGACCGGCACCACGTACTGCCGGAACTGCGGCAACGTCGTGAAAGCGGATACCGTCACGGAGGTGGTGGATGACCTGGCGGCGAGCGGGGAGCGGGGAGCCGTCGACGCCGTCACGATCGCATTCCCGCTCCCGGGGACCGGCGACCGTGCCGACGTCGACATCTCGGCGCAGCTCCGGGCGGCGGGGTTCGTCCGGGTCCAGCTCGACGGGGAGGTCGTGCGGCTCGACGCTCCGGACACCGAAGCGCGCCTGCGGGCGGCACGGGAGGTGCTGATTCTGGTGGACCGTCTCTCCCCGGACCCCGCGAACCGCGGACGGTTCGCCGACGCCGTCGCGACGGCGTTCGCGGAAGGGGATGGCGTGGCGCTCGTGCTGACCGCGTCGAGCCGCCGCCGGTTCTCCGAGCATCCGGCCTGCTCGAGCTGCGGGCGCCCCGCGCCGGTGCCCACCCCGAATCTGTTCTCCTTCAATAACCCCCGCGGCGCCTGCCCCGGCTGCAACGGCTTCGGCGCCGTCCTCGAGTACGACGAGTCCCTCATCGTACCCGACCGGCGCCGCTCCCTGGCCGAGGGCGCCCTGGATCCGTGGACCAAGCCGCGGTACGAGGGTCGCCGGCGGATCCTCCGGGAGGCGGCGCGGTCCCGGGGCGTCTCCCCCGACGTACCGTGGAAGGAGATCCCGGCCGCCGACCGTGAGTTCTTTCTTCAGGGCACCCGCGGCCGGTTCGTCGGCATGTTCCCGTTCTTGACGCGCCTCGAAGAAAAGCGCTACAAGCAGTACATCCGGGTTTTTCTCCGGCAGTATCAGCTCGCGAAAACCTGTCCCCAGTGCGGCGGAGCGCGGCTCCAGCCCGACGCGCTCGCGGTGAGAGTCGGCGGCAAGACCATCGCGGAGGTATCGGCGCTGACGGCCGCGGCCCTGTGCCAGTGGCTCCAGGCCCTGACCCTCCCGCCGTTCCAGCAGGCCGTCGCGGAGCACATTCTCGAAGAGCTGGTGGCGCGGGTGCGGTTCGTCACCGACGTCGGACTCGGATACCTGACCCTGGACCGCCAGACGCGGACCCTGTCGGGCGGTGAGGCGCAGCGGATCGCGCTCTCCAACGCGCTGGGGGCCCACCTGGTGGACACCTGCTACGTGCTCGACGAGCCCTCCATCGGACTCCATCCCGGCGACACCGACCGTCTCCTGGGACTGCTGCGTCGCCTGGCCGATTCGGGAAACACCGTGGTGGTGGTGGAGCACGACCCCGCGGCCATGGCGGCCGCCGACTACATGGTGGAGCTCGGTCCGGGGAGCGGCGAGAACGGAGGCCGGGTGGTCTATCAGGGACCCGCGGCGCGCGTGCGGGAGGCGGGGACACTCACCGGCCAGTATCTCTCGGGCGAGAAACGGATCGGCGTGCCCTCGGCGCGCCGGCCCGCCGGACCGCGCTGGCTCACCGTCCGCGGCGCCCGGCTCCACAACCTCGACGGTGTGGACGTCCGGATTCCCCTCGGAACGCTGACCGTCGTGACGGGGGTCTCGGGGTCGGGAAAATCCACCCTGGTGCACGACGTTCTGTACCGGCAGCTCGAGTCGCGGATCAAGGGAGGCCACAGCGCGAAGGAACACCTGGGCGAGGCCGTGGGGGCGGTGGCGGCACTCACCGGGTGGGAAGGCCTCGCCGACGTCGTGCTGGTGGATCAGAGCCCGATCGGGCGCACGCCGCGGTCGAATCCGGTGACGTACGTGAAGGCGTTCGACGACCTGCGGACCCTCTACGCCGAAACCCCGCTGGCCCGGCAGCGCGGTTACACCCCGAGCACCTTCTCGTTCAACGTGGCGGGAGGCCGGTGTGAGGCCTGCGAGGGCGCCGGACACGTGCAGATCGAAATGGTCTTCCTGGCCGACGTCTTCGTCCCGTGCGAGATCTGCGACGGCCGGCGCTACCGGCGGGAGATTCTCGACGTGAAGGTGGACGGGCGCTCGATTCACGATACGCTGCAGCTCACCGTGGACCACGCCCTGTCCGTCTTTCACCGTCGGGGGCGGCTCGCGCGCACTCTGTGGCACCTCCAGCAGGTGGGACTGGGGTACCTGCGGCTCGGCCAGCCCGCGACCACGCTGTCGGGCGGCGAGGCTCAGCGGCTCAAGATCGCCCGGGAGCTGGCGTCGGCCGCGGGGGGAGGCCGGTCGAAAGGCGGCCGCAAGCTCTACATCCTCGACGAGCCCACCACGGGGCTCCATCTCGACGACGTGCGCACGCTGTGCCGCGTGCTCGACCGGTTGGTGGACGCCGGCCACACCGTGGTGGTCATCGAGCATCACCTCGACGTGATCAAGCGGGCCGATTGGGTGATCGACCTGGGTCCGGGCGCGGGCGCCGAGGGCGGGCGCGTGGTGGCCGAGGGCCCGCCCGAGGCCGTGGCCCGCGTCGCGGCTTCCGTCACCGGCCGGTATCTGGGAGGGACCACGTGACCCGCCGGCGCGCCGACGTGCTGCTCGTGTTCACCTGCGCCATCTGGGGTCTGTCGTTCCCCACGGTGAAGGTGGCGCTCGCCGACGCGTCGCCCTTGCTCTTCGTATCCCTGCGCTTCTGCCTCGCCGCGCTGATCCTGGTCCCCGGCACCCGCCTCACCCCCCTGCCCCGCGGCCGCGAGCTCGCGGCCGGGCTGTTGCTCGGGGCGCTCCTGGGCGTGGGGTTCGCGACGCAGGCGGTGGGGCTCGCGTACACCACGCCGTCCCGCTCGGCGTTCATCGTCGCGATGTCGTCGGTCCTGGCGCCGGTGGTGGCGTACCTGTTCGCCCGCGAACGACTGGGCTGGTGGACCGTCCTGGCGCTCGGCGTCGCGGCGGGCGGGATCTACTTCCTCACCGATCCGGGCGCCGGAGGACTGAACCGCGGTGATGGGTGGACCCTGGTGACGGCGTTCGTCTTCGGGGGGCAGATCGTGGCGGTCCGCGAGCTGGGGTTGCGGTTCGACGTGCGCCGGCTCGTGCTGATGCAGATCGCGTTCACGGCCGTGGGCGCCGGCGTTCTCGCCCCGGTCCTCGAGCCCGCGCACTTCGCGGTGACCGGCCGGTCGATCGCGGCGCTCGCGTACTGCGGTGTGGCGGCCACCGCGGTCGCCCTGCTGCTCCAGATGCGGGCCCAGCGCGACATGTCGTCGGGACGGGCCGCCCTCCTGTTCTGCACCGAGCCCGTGTTCGCGAGTCTGGCCAGCTGGCTCTGGCTCGGGGAACGCCTGTCCTTCACACAATGGCTCGGCGGGGCGATGATCGTGGTGGGGATGCTCATCGCGGAGCCGCGAGAGACGTCCGACCTCTGATCGCCGTGGCCCGTTGAACTCCCCCGGGTCCCCAGGCATATTTCGCCTCCCATTCCCGAGTAGCTCAGTCGGTAGAGCAGCCGGCTGTTAACCGGCGGGTCGGGGGTTCGAGTCCCTCCTCGGGAGTTGTAGACGGTCTTGCGACGGCCTCCGTGCCCCGAAATGGGCCCGGAGGCCGTTTGGTGCTGGACGGGGCTCTCCCCCCTCCCTAGGTTCGATTCAATGACGGCGACCACGCCATGACCGCGCGCGGGAAGCGCCCGAAATCCAAGGCCGCCAAGAAGGCCAAGACGGCCAGGACGGCCAGGACGGCCAAGACGCCCCGTAGCCGCGCGTCCGGGGCACGCCCGCCGGCGCCGATTGCCGAAGGGGGCGCGGCGGTCTCCCTCCTCACCGCCACCCTCGAGTCGACCGCCGACGGCATTCTGGTGGTGAACCGCACCGGCGCGGTGTCCACGTACAACCGGCGCTTCCTCGAGATGTGGCGCATCCCGCCGGAAGTGGCGTCCTCCCGGAACGACGACCAGCTGATCGCGTTCGTGCTGGATCAGATCGCCGATCCGAACGCCTTCCTCTCGAAGGTGATGGAGCTGTACGCGCGGCCCGAGGCGGAGAGCCAGGACGCCATCCGCTTCAAGGATGGCCGGGTCTTCGATCGCTTCTCCCGCCCGCAGCGCATCGGCGACCAGGTCGTGGGCCGGGTGTGGAGTTTCCGGGATGTCTCGGATGTGCGCCGGGCCGAGGAGGAGCTGCGGCGGAACGAAGAGCGGTTCCGCGCGCTGGTGGAGAACAGCTCGGATGTGATCCTGCTGCTGCGGCGGGACGGGACCATCCAGTACTCCACCGCCGCGGCCTTCCCCATCCTGGGCTACGCGCCCAACGAGAACCTGGACCGGTCCATCTTCGAGCTGATCCACCCGGTCGATCAGGAGGGCGTCCGGCGCAAGTTCGGCGAGCTGATCCAGCGCCCCGGACACACCATTCATCTCGAATGCCGGGCCCGCCGGAAAGACGGCGAGTACGGGTATCTCGAGGCGGTGGGGGTCAACCGGCTGGACGATCCCTCCGTCGAGGCGATCATCGTCACCACCCGCGACATCTCCGACCGGAAGCGGGCCGAGCGGGTGCAGCAGGCGACCTACCGGATCGCCGAGGCGGCCTCGGTCGAGCGGTCGCTCGAGGACCTCCTGCGGGCCATTCACAGCATCGTCGGTGAGCTGATGCCCGCCGACAACTTTTACGTCGCGCTCCTCGAGCCCGACGGGGAGCGGGTGAGCTTCCCCTACTTCGTCGACCGCTTCGACGAAGCGTTCGAGCCGCTCCCCCTCGGCCGCAACCTGACCTCGTACGTGATCCGGACGGGGCAGTCCCTCCTCGCGACCCCTGAGGTGTTCGAGGACATGGTGCGGCGCGGGGACGTGGACGAGGTCGGCGCGCCGTCCATCGACTGGCTCGGCGTCCCCCTCACGCTCGAGCACCGGACCATCGGTGTCGTCACGGTGCAGACCTACTCGGAGGGGGTCCGCCTCTCGGAGTCCGACAAGGACATCCTGACCTTCGTGTCGGCCCAGATCGCGCGGGCGGTGGAACGGCGCGGGGCGCAGGACGCGCTGCGGCAGGCGGAGGAGCGCTACCGCGCCTTCGTGACGCAGTCGACGGAGGCGATCTGGCGGGTGGAGCTCGACCACCCGATTCCGGTCGACCTCCCCGAGGAGGCCCAGGTGGACCGCCTCTACCGGGACGCCTATCTGGCCGAATGCAACGACGCCATGGTGCACATGTACGGGTTCGACTCGGTGGGCCAGGCCATCGGCGCCCGGCTGGGCGACTTCATCATCCAGGAACACGCGTGGAATCGCGAGACCTGGGGCACGTTCGTCCGGAACGGGTACCGCCTGTCCGACGTGGAGTCCTTCGAGCGGGACCGCTCGGGAGCCCACAAGACGTTCCTCAATAACCGGGTCGGCATCGTCGACGGGCGCCACCTGCGCCGGATCTGGGGCACCCAGCGCGACGTCACCGCGCAGCGGCACCTGGAAGACCAGCTGCGGCAGGCCCAGAAGATGGAAGCGGTCGGCCGCCTCGCCGGCGGGATCGCCCACGACTTCAACAACATTCTGACCGCCATCCTGGGCACCTGCTCCCTGATGCAGCGCGAGCTGTCGCCGGGCTCCCGGGCCCGGGAAGACGTGGACGAAATCCAGCGGGCCGCCACGCGCGCGGCGGGCCTGACCCGGCAACTGCTGGCCTACTCGCGGCGCCAGGTGCTTCAACCCGAAGTGCTCGATCTCAACGTCGTGGTGGGCGAAATGGACCGGATGCTGCGGCGCCTGATCGGTGAGGACGTCGAGCTGGTGACGGTGCTCGGGAAAGACCTGGGCCGGGTGCTGGCGGACCCGGGACAGATCGAGCAGGTGGTGCTGAACCTGGCGGTGAACGCCCGGGACGCGATGCCCCGGGGTGGCCGGCTGACCATCGAGACAGCCGACGCCCCCGGCGACCCCGCCGGAACCCCGCAAGGCAGCTCCTCTCCCCGGGTGATGCTCGCGATCTCCGATACGGGCGTCGGCATGGACGACCGCGTGCGGTCGCACCTCTTCGAGCCGTTCTTCACCACCAAGGAAGTCGGCAAGGGCACGGGGCTCGGCCTCGCCACGGTGTACGGCATCGTCCGCCAGAGCGGCGGCGCCATCACGGTGGACTCCGCGCCCGGTCGGGGCAGCACGTTCCGGGTCTACCTCCCCCGCGTGGAGGAAGCGAGCTTCCGACGCCCGTCCCAGGGGGCCCCGGAGGGCGGGGCCCGCGAAGGAGGGTCCCCTCAGCCCCCGGCGGCGCACATCCTGCTCGCCGAGGACGAGCCGCGGGTGCGGGCGTTGACCCAACGCGTGCTGGAGGCCCGGGGCTACCGCGTGCTCGCCGCCACCGACGGCGCGAAGGCGTTGGAGCTCGCGTCGGACCAGTCCGTGAAGGTGGACCTGCTCGTGACCGACGTCGTCATGCCGGGGATGAGCGGTCCGGATCTCGCGCGCCGCCTGCGCGAGTCCCGCCCCGGTCTCCCCGTGGTATACATGTCGGGGTACGCCGACCAGGGGCTGGCGCACGAGGCGGCCGCCACCGGAGGCGCGTTCCTCTCCAAACCGTTCGAGACCGAGGCGCTCGAGCGCCTGGTGCAGCAGGCGCTCGAACGCCGTCCGCACTGAGGGCCAGGCATGAACGTGCTGATCGCCGAAGACGACGCCGTCACCCGGATGCTCCTGAAGCAGCTGCTGATGAGCGGGGGCTACGAAGTCACCGAGTCGGAGGACGGGGCGTCCGCGTGGAAGGTGCTCCAGTCGATCCGGGTTCCGGTGGTGATCTCGGACTGGCAGATGCCCGACCTGCAGGGCCCCGACCTCTGCCGGAAGATCCGTTCCCGGGGCGGCGACTACATCTACTTCATCATGCTGACGTCGAACACCGGGCGGTCGTCCTACTTGGCCGCGATGGACGCCGGCGTGGACGACTTCCTCACCAAACCGCTGGACGCGATCGAGCTCCAATGCCGCCTCCGGGTGGCGGAGCGAATCCTCGGCCTCCGTCACGAAGTGCAGCGCCTGGAAGGACTGCTCCCGATCTGCAGCTATTGCAAGCGCATCCGGGACGAGAACCAGAATTGGAGCTCACTCGAGGGGTACATCGAGAAGCGCTCGAAGGCGGAGTTCAGCCACGGCATCTGTCCCGATTGCTACAAGAAGCACATCGAGCCGGTGGTCGGCGGTCCATCCTGACTCCGAAGAAATCACGAAGAAACAAGCAAATATCTGACGAAATCGGCGATTGATCGCTCACTTTTTGTGTTAAATTATTATTACTCAACATGTTATATATGCGCAAGTCCTAATTTAAGCTAGTAAGATGTTTATTAGTAATGATTTGACTGAAAAATCTCACGTTCCCATCCCCCGCCGCCGGTAGATTCCCCCTATGCAGATGCCCCCCATCGCTGGGCACGAAGCCCTTCGTGCGCGGTTTCTGGAGGCGATCACCGCCGCCAAGCTCCCCCAGACGCTCCTGTTTGAGGGCCCCAGGGGAGTTGGGAAGCAGCGCCTGGCACTCTGGCTTGGGCAGGCCCTGCTCTGTGAAGGGTCCCCCGCCCCGGCCCCGTGCGGGCGGTGCGAAGGGTGCCGGATGGTCGGGGCCCTCTCGCATCCCGACCTGCATTGGTTCGTGCCGGTGGAGCTGTCGAAGAAGGGGGCCGACGCCGACAAGCAGATCGAGCTGGTGGAGGAGGCCCTCGGTGAGGTGATGGCCGCCCGTCGCGAAGATCCGTTCTATGAGGCTCCGGCGGGGCTGGCGGCGCACGGTATGGCGTCGGCCCGGTTGCTCCTGCGACAGCTCTCGCTGAGGCCGGCGCGCGGGTCCCGGGCGGTCTTCATCCTGGGTGACGCCGAGCGCCTGGCGGCGCAGAAGGGGCAGGAGGGGGCCGCCAACGCGGTTCTCAAGGCGCTCGAGGAGCCGCCGCCGACTGCGGTCATCATTCTCACGACCAGTGAGCCGGACGCGCTCTTGCCCACGATTCTGTCCCGCACGGTACGGGTCCGTGTGGGAAGGGTGCCGGATAGTGTCGTGACATCATTCGTACAGCAACATCTGGCGTCCAGAGTCGGGGGTACAGCCGAAATCACCCGCAAGGTCCAGGCGGCCGACGGCGCGATCGGGGCGATCATCGCCGACAGCGGAGCCGGCAGCTCCGGCGCCGCGGCGGCGGATCGGCTCCTGCAGGCGGCGCGGCGCGGCCCGGCGGCCCGTTACGGAGCCGCACTGGCGCAACCGCCGTACCAGGCGCGGGGGGCGTTCACGGCGATGCTCGACGCCCTGCTCGAACGGCTCCGGGATGAGGCGCGCGACGGCGGGGACACCCGCGCGGTGATGGCGGCGATGACGCGGGTCCTGGAGGCGCGGGAGCTCGCGCAGGGGAACGTGAATCCCCAGCTGCTGACCGCCGTCTTGTCAGAAGATCTGGCGGGCCGGCCGTGAAGCTCTCGCATCTGGATCAGGACGGGCGGGCCCGGATGGTGGACGTGGGCGACAAGCCGGCCACGGTGCGCGCCGCCGTGGCTGAAGGCGCCATCCGGATGTCGGAGGAGGCGTTCCGGCTGGTGGCGGAGCAGGCGGTGGCGAAGGGGGACGTGCTGGCGGTGGCGCAGGTGGCGGGGACGATGGCGGCGAAGCGGACCGCCGAGCTCATCCCGCTCTGCCATCCCCTCTCGCTCGACCATATCGCCGTGGAGACGGCGCTGGACGAAGGGCTGCCGGGGGTGCGGGTCCGCGCGTCGGCGCGGTTCCTGGGACGGACCGGCGTGGAAATGGAAGTCCTGACCGCGGTGAGCGTCGCGCTGCTGACGGTCTACGACATGGTGAAAGCGGCGGACCGCGGGATGGAGATCGGACCGGTCCGGCTGGTGGAAAAGACGGGCGGGACGCGGGGAGACTGGCGCCGCAACGCGCCGGCCGGTCATTGACCGGCGTTTGACTCGGCGAGTGGAGATTCTCCCCGAGACGGAACATCACAAGAGGGGACTATGCGCACCAAGACCCAGCGATTGATGCTGCGGGGCCTGCTGATCGTGGTGGTGGCGTTGGTCGTGAGCGCCGTCGGCGGATGGGTCCGCCGGGCCACGGCCGACGACGCGCCGCCTCCGCCCGCGACGGTGCCCGCCGCGGACGTCCGGGGCCTCGAGCAGGCGTTGGATCAGGTCCAGGGCGAGCTCGCGGTGGCCCGGCTCCAGCTGGACCGGGCCTCCGCGATCATCGGGTATTCCGGTAAGTACGGGATCCCCGCGGACCTGGCGAGCACCGTGTATGACCTGGCGGGCTCGGAAGGCGTGGACCCCGGCCTGGCGTTTCGCCTGGTCCGGGTGGAATCGGGCTTCGACACGCGGGCGCGGAGCCGCGCCGGCGCCATCGGGCTCACCCAGGTGCTCCCCAGCACGGCCCGGCTCTATGAGCCCGGTCTGTCGGTGGAGCAGCTCTACGAACCGGCCACCAACCTGCGTCTCGGTTTCCGGTACCTGCACGACCTGATGGTCCGGTACGGCACGCTCAACCACGCCCTGGTCGCCTACAACCGCGGACCCGGCAAGCTGCAGGAGCTGCTCGACGCCGGGATCGATCCCAAGACCGCGTACTCGCGGAGAGTGGCGGCGGGGTACAAGCGGAAATAGAGGGATCGGGGATCGGGGATCGGGACCCGAAGACGACAAAGGGGGCTCCACGCGGAGTCCCCTTTTTCAACGACTGCGCCCTGGCCCCTGACCCCTGACCCGACCTACCGGAATTGCTTCGGCGGAATCCGGATCACGTCGCCGGGGTGGATCACCGAGCGTACTCCGAGATCGTTGTAATCGAGCAGCGCGGCGATGGTCACGCCGTAATGCCGCGCGATCTGGCTGACCGTCTCGCCCGGCGCCACCCGGTGGGAGCCGCGGGCCACCGGCGCGCGGGACCGGTGCTCCGGCGGCACGCTCCAGGCCGTGGCGGGCACGATGCGGCCGCTCATGGGAATGATGAGCCGCTGGCCGATGCGCAGCGCCGATGCCTTCAAGTGGGGATTCGCGGCGGTGATCATCGCCACGGTCACATGATAGCGCTGGGCGATCGACCCCAGCGTCTGCCCCCGGGCGACGTAATGATCCACGAAGGTGACGCGCTCGTTGGCCGGCAGTGAGTCGTACCGCGCCGCCGCCACCTGACCGCGGCCCCGCGGGACCCGCACCGTGACCTCGCGGCCCGGCGGCGTGATCCCCCGGACGTACTGCGGATTCAGCTCGAGGATCGCGGCCACCGTCGTGTCCGACAGGCGGGCGATGACGTCGAGGCCGGTGGCGTCCGGCACGGTGATCTCGTCGAACACCAGCGGTGACATCGGCTCGATGCCGGTGAACCCGTACCGCGCGGGCTGCTTCGCGATGAGGGACGCGGCGATCAGCTTGGGCACGTAGTCGCGGGTCTCCCGGCGGAGGTACCGGCGGCTCGCGATTTCGAAAAACGTCTGGTCGGTGAGCGAGTCGATTTCGCCCGGCAGGCGCGCGACCGAGCGCTCGATCTTCCCGGCGCCGGCGTCGTACGCGGCGGCGGCCAGGTACACGCTGCCCAGGCGCTGCATCAGGTCGGACAGATAGCTGGCCGCCGCGTCGGTCGCCTTGTACGGGTCGCGCCGCTCGTCCACCCAGGGGTCGACCGTCAGCCCGTACGTCCGCGCCGTGCCCGCCATGAACTGCCACATGCCCACCGCGCGGGTCCGGGATACGGCGGTATTGGACAGCCCGCTCTCGATCACCGTCAGGTAGACCAGATCCTCGGGCAGGCCCTTGGCCCGCAGCCGCTCGCGGATCATGCCCTCGTAGCGGCCCAGCCGCTGCAGCCAGATTTCAAAGCGGTCGTGGGCGTCGGTCTGAAAAAAGTCGAGGTACTGAAGCACCCGGGTGTTTCCCGAGAAGCTCGAAACGTCGATGTCGAAGGTGGCGTCGCCGCCTTTGGGGCCCGCGCTGGGAACGGTCGGCTTGTCGGGACCGAAGAGCCGCTCCGCTTCGTGGCGGACGTCCTCACCCCGCACGGCCCCGGACGCGCCGGGGAGGGCCCGGGCCGAGTCGGGAAGGCCCTGCTCGAGGGTGTCGAGTACCCGCTGGTCCGCCGCCTCGTCGCGGGCGGCGGCGGCCTGGACGGCGGCGACGGAATCGGCGCCGGCGAGAGGTCGAGCGTCATCGGGGGCGGCGGCGACCGGTGCGGGGAGACCGGCAACCGGCGCGGCCTGGCCCCCGCAGCCCCAGAAGAGCGCGGTGACCGCCGTGACCGTCCAGAATGCCCTCGTTCGCCCCACGCTCATCTCGTCGAAAAGTGGTTGCCCAGAATTCGGTTCGTCGCGTTCAGTACTGCAAGCGCCGCGCCACGGGGTGGGTCGGTTTCGGTGAGATACGTCCCCACCAACCGTGTCGCCTTGGACGCCTGCCGGGACGACAACGACACGATCACCACCGTCGCATCGAAAGCACGCACCGCCTTGACGCCCAGCAGCTCGAAGTCGATTTCCGCCTCGACCGCCTCACCCAGCGCCTGCACCGCCGCCTCGGCGGAGCACCGCAATTCGCCGGCCGGGGAGGTCACGCCGTCCGCCTGACCGGTGAAGCTGTCCGTCCCGATCCGTCCCAGCACCACCTTGGCCCGGCAGCGCCCGTTGGGAAGCCGCTGGAACGTGAAGTCCAGAAACCGCAGCCGCTCGGCCGTCGCGGAGGGCGCCCCCCCCGAGGGAGGCAGGTCGGCGCTCACCTAGTCGAACCGCACTTCGATCTGCTGCCGCGCGGTCGCCGGCGGCGGCGCCTCCACCACGTCGACCTCGAGGTGCGGCCGGTTCTGCTCGTCCTTCTCCGCCGATACCACCAGGATCAACCCCGATTCCAGCTCGACCTTGAGCTGCCGCAGGTCCGACCGCGCCGTCACGTCACGCACCGTCTCCCCCCGCAGGCGGGCCACCGCGGCCGCGATCCGCCGCAGGTCCTGCAGGTCCACCGCGTTCACGAAAGCCGCTCCTCCAGGAACCGGGACAGATCCCGGTCCTTGATCCGCTCCGCCTGGAGGAACAGCGACGACTTGGAGGTCGCTTCCAGGGGGAAAGGCGCCCAAAATGACGAGGCCCGAAGGCGCTCGGAGGCGGCACGGAAGGTCAGCACCAGCTGCCAGGCCTCCGTGTGAGCCCTACGCTCGGCCAGGGCGTCCACGTGCCAAACCTCGTCACCGTGGGCAATTACGCGCCAGGCCAAGGCTCACCTCCGGGCGCCGAATATTTGTATAACATCAAGTCATGTCAATAGTTGAGATCACAGCGTGCTCAGAATCAGGCCCGAATCGGCCTGCTTTCGGGGGATCTTCGGTACCTGAAGTCAGTCCCCTCGGGTGACGAGCGCCCGGAACCGGCGGGACAGGTCGGCCACAATGGGACCCGACACACCCGACCCGATGACCCGTCCGTCGAGCTTGGTCACGGCCGCGATCTCCGCGGCGGTGCCGCTCAGGAAGACCTCATCGGCCGAGTACAGGTCGTAGCGGTTGAGGGGCTCCTCGACCACCCCGTAGTTGGCGTCGCGCGCCAGCTCGATCAGGGCGTCCCGGGTGACGCCGCGGAGGATGCCGGAGTACGGCGGCGGGGTCTTGATCACGCCTCGGCGGGCACAGAAGAGGTTCATCCCGCTGGCTTCGGCCACGTACCCCGCGCTGTCCAGCATGATGGCCTCGTCCACGTTCGCCGCGACGCTCTCGATCTTGGCCAGGATGTGGGACAGGTAGTTCAGCGACTTGACTCGCGGGGAGAGGTTTTCCTTGTGGCTGATGGGGGTGGCGGCGGTGATGCAGGTCAGGCCCCGCTCGTACCGGTCCCGGGGCCACAGGGCGATGGTGTCAACGATGCAGAAAACCGTGGGTTTCTCGCACTTCCGGGGATCCATGCCGAGGTCGCCGACACCCCGGGTGATCACCAGGCGGATGTAGCTGTCCTTGATGCCGCTCTTGGTCTGGGCCTCTTCCACCATCCGCGCCATCTCGGCGGGCGACATCCCGGGGTCGAGCCAGATGGATTTGGCCGAGGCGAACAGCCGGTCGACGTGCTCGCCCAGCCGGAAGATCCGGCCGCCGTAGGCCCGGATTCCCTCGAAGACGCCGTCTCCATAGAGGAGGCCGTGGTCGAAGACGGAGACGGAGGCGTCGTCTCGGGATTTGAACTGCCCGTTGATCCAGATCGTGGTGGTCATATGAGCCGGCTGGGGATCGAACCCAGGACCTACGGATTAAAAGTCCGTTGCTCTACCAACTGAGCTACCGGCTCACGACTTTTGTCGCGAAAGAACTTAGTCAATGCCGGGAGCCTTCGCACCCCGGTTACCGCGCCGCCGCTCGCGCCTCGGCCGTGAGGTCCCGGGTGCCGATGTCCACGCCCGCCTGCTCCAGAATCTCGGTGGCGGCGATGCTCCCCGCGAACACCCAGACGTACTCCGCCGGCACCTCGCGGCTCGTCCCCTGAACTTCGAGCACCACCCGGGTCTGCTCTATCCGCCGGGGAGTGGAATTGAAGACCACGTCGATCTGCCCTGCCCGCATCGCCTTGGTGATCCGCTGGTCGTTCCGCCCCTTGAGCCGGCTGAACGCCTCCTTGCGGTAGGACAGGGTCACGCGGTTTCCCGGCTGATAGGCCAGCCCCAGGGCCGCTTCCACGGCGCTGTCGCCCCCACCCACGACCAGGATCCGGGCCTCCCGATAGGCCTCGGCATCCAGCAGGCTGTACATGACGTGGGGAAGGTTCTCCCCCGGAATGCCGAGCTTCCGGGGGGTGCCGCGGCGTCCGAGGGCGAGCACCACGGACCGCGAGCGGCAGGACCGTTTGGCGGTGCGCACGGTGAAGTGCCCGTCGGCGTCCCGCGTGACCGCCTCCACGCGCTCCCCGGCATACACGGTGAGGCCCGTCTCCCGGTGGAGCTTCTCCCAGAACCGCAGGAGCTCTTCCTTGGAGATGGCGAGCTTCTTGAAGCTTCCGTACATCGGGAATTCGACCGGGCTGGTCAGCACCAGCTTCTGGCGGGGGTACTTGGCGACGGTGCCGCCCAGCTCCTCCTGCTCGAAGGTCGCGTAGGTCAGCTTACGCTCGACGGCCCGGAGCGAGGCGCTGATGCCGCCGGGGCCCGCCCCGACGACGCACACGTCGCGCACGGCGGGATCGCGGGTCGGGCCGGCCCGGCGGAGGCGCTCGAAGATCACGTCCACCGCGTCCCGGCCCTGGTTGACGGCGTTCTTGATGAGCGCCAGGCCCCCCAGTTCCCCGACCACGAAGAGCATCGGCACGCTGGTCTCATACTCCGCCGTCAGACGGGGCAGCCCCGCCGTGATGCCCGGCGGCGCCGTCACGATCTCGATGGCGCCCACCGGGCAGGCATCCGCGCACAGCCCGTGGCCGATGCACTTCGCCGCGTTGATGATGGCGGCCTTGCCACCGACGAGGCCCAGCACTTCCCCCTCCGGACAGACGGTCACGCACGCGCCGCACCCGATGCACCGCGACACGTCGATGTGGGGATGCTGGCCGGGACCCACGTCGGTGGCCCCGGATTCCGCGGCGGCGAGCGCCCGCCGCTCACCCCGCTTCATTTTCCGGTACTGACGGACGACGGAAATGAGCACGAGCGCGATGAAGAGCGCGTACACCAGGGTCGAATCCATCAGCCCGGGCCGTCCTTCACGATTGCCTCCAGGATTTTTCGCCCGACCCGACCCGTCGTGAGGCAGGTCACGGCGGGTCGCACGCACGGGCGGCTTCGTTACCCCTTGCTACGCGCTCACCGTTTTCGGACAATTCCAGACAATAGCAAACTGGATTGGATCCTGCCCGAATCGGATGAGCCGAAGTCACGCGAGGGTGCTATGCCGCAGACCGCCACCCCCGCCCCGGTCCGACCGTCTCCGCCTCTGTCTCCGCCGCGCGCCCCGGCGGCGCGCGGCCGGGCCAGCGGAATCAAGCCCCAGCGCTCGTCCCGCGGGCGCGGACTCCTCTTGACCCTCGTGGTCATCCTGGGAGCCGTCGCCGTGTGGGGGGCGCCGTACTACGCCCTCCCCCTCGAGGAGCGGGTGCGGAGTCCCATGCACCCGTGGCTCCGGCCCTCCGGGTACGTCGGACAGAGTGCGGGCATCGCCTCGCTCCTGGTCATGCTGTTCCTCTGGGTGTATCCGCTCCGCAAGCGGTGGCGCTGGCTCGGCTTCACCGGGTCGCTCGCCGCGTGGCTCGATGTCCACGTCGTCGTGGCCCTCGTGCTACCCCTCTTGGTCGCGATTCACTCGGCGTGGCGCTTCGACGGACTCATCGGCCTGGGCGTCCTCTCGATGATGATCGTCTGGGCGAGCGGCGTCGTGGGTCGCTATCTGTACGTGCGGATCCCGCGCGGGAAGGCCGGGATCGAGCTCTCCCGCGAGGAGATCGCGACGCAGCGGAAGGAGCTGATCGGCGAGATCGCGGCGCGCGTCCGTCTCGATGCGGAGGCGACGGCCGCGACGCTGTCCCAGGCCAGCGCCTCACCGCGCGCGGTGGGGCTCGTAGCGGCGGTCCGGCAGATGTTCCGGGATCGGCGCGCCCGCCGGGACGCCCTGCGGCACCTCGAGCGTCTGCTCACCAAGGAGACCTCGCCGCGCCCCACGCGATCGGAGGTCCGGGAGGTCCTGTCGCTGGCGGAAGCCGAGATGCGGCTGGCGCAGCAGGCCAGTCTCCTCGACGCGACTCAGCAGCTGTTCCGCCTGTGGCATGTGCTCCACCGGCCCGTCGCGCTGGCCGCGCTCCTCGCGGTCACCATTCACGTCGCGGTGGTCGTCGCCCTGGGCGCCACCTGGTTCCGGTGACCCGTGCTCCCGCCGGACTGGTCGCGCTCCTTCTCGGGATCGCCGTGATGCCCGCGCCCGCACGCCGCCTGACGGCTCAGATCTCCCCGGGCCCCCTGGCCCAGCCACACGCCGCTCTGGAGGGCGTGCGGAACTGCGTCGGGTGCCACGGCACCAAGAAGGAAGAAATGCCGGCGCGCTGTCTCCAATGCCACCGGGACGTCGCCTGGCTCGTGGACCGCGGCCGGGGTTACCACGCGTCGGTGACAGGCCAGCGCTGCGCGGCCTGCCACCCCGACCACGCGGGGAGCGATTTCCAGTTGATCAGCTGGCCGGGACGAGATTCCTCGGCGTTCGACCACTCGCGGACCGGGTGGCCGCTGGCGGGGAAGCACGCCGGCGTGTCCTGCGACGCGTGTCACCGGATGACCTTCCGGGTTTCCCCGGCCGCCGCGCTCTCGCAGCGGAAGACCACGCCGGGATGGATGGGGCTCGAGCGCGACTGCGCCGGATGCCACGGTGATCCGCACCGCGGCACGCTGGGGGCGGGGTGCGCTGACTGCCACGACGTCGACGGCTGGCGCCCGGCCGCGGGCTTCGATCACGACAGCACCGGCTATCCCCTCACCGGGAAGCACCGGACCGTCGCGTGCGCCGATTGCCATGCCGGGGCGCCCGTGTCCGCGGGCAGAGCCGGCGCGCCCGTCGTCCCCGCGGTGTTCAGCCCCCTGCCTCACGCCGACTGCGCGGCCTGCCACCGCGACCCGCACGGCGGACGCCTGGGCAGTACGTGCTCCCGCTGTCACACGACGGCGGGGTTCTCGTCGTTCGCGACGGCCACCTTCGATCACGAGCACACCCGGTACCCGCTCCGGGGCGCTCACCTGTCGGTCCGCTGCGACCAGTGCCACGACTTCCGTCCGGCCGCGGCGCACCGGGACCGTCCCTTCGCCACCTGCGGGGCCTGTCACACCGACCCGCACGCGGGCCGCGCCACGCTCGCCGGGCAGGCCGCCGACTGCGCGGACTGCCACACCGTGGCGGGCTTCACGCCGGCGACCTATACCGTCGCCCGGCACGCGACGACCCGGTTCCCGCTCCTGGGGCGCCACCAGACCGTGTCCTGCGGCTCCTGTCACGTGCGCGATCACGACCCGGCCAAGCGCGCGGCGCTCGGGACCGCGGCGGTGCAGATGCGGCCGTCCACGGCGTGCGTCGACTGCCACCAGGATCCCCATCAAGGACGAGTGGCCGCGCTGGGCGACTGCGCGTCCTGCCACGCCCTGACCGGGTTCCGACCGTCGACTGTCGACGTCGCCGCCCACGCCCGGTACCGCTTCATTCTCACCGGCGCCCACCGCGCCACGCCCTGCGCGGCCTGCCACCGAGACCTGACGCGGCCGGGTGTCCGGCCCCTGCTGTTCGGCGCGGCCGGCACGAGCTGCCGGGACTGTCACCAGGATCCGCACGGCGGCCAGTTCGCCGATTCGACCGGAGGCCGCGCGGCCGCCACCTGCGACCACTGCCACGTCACGGACGGATTCCGACCGGCCCCGCTCTTCGACCACGACCGCGACACGCGATTTCCCCTCACCGGAGGGCACACCGGCGTGTCGTGCGAGCGCTGTCATCGCGTCGCCCCGGGTACGGCGGGCCGCGGCGTGACGCGGTATCGCGGGACGGCCACTGCGTGCGAGGCCTGTCACACCGGGACGCCCCGGAGGGGTCGGTGAGGCGCTCGTGGTTCGCCGTCTTGGTGGTCCTGGTGACCCGGGCCGCCGTGGCGCAGGATTCGACCGCCAACCCGCACGGGCCGCTCCGCATTCCCTGCGCGGAGTGCCACAGCTCCGCCAGCTGGCGCCCCGCGAAGATCTCCGCCGACTTCAACCACGCGAAGCTGGGGTTCCCGCTGGTCGGCGCCCACGTCCAGGCATCGTGCCGCTCCTGCCACGCCCAGCTGAGCTTCCAGGGGACTCCCCGTCAGTGCGCGGCCTGCCATACGGACCCGCACCGGGGCGAGCTGGGAACGGGATGTGAGCGCTGTCATACGTCGCGCTCGTTCATCGACCGGTCGCTCCTGGTGTCGGCGCACCAGCTCACGGCGTTTCCGCTGACCGGCGCGCACCTGGCGGCCGATTGTGAGAGCTGCCACCTGCCGGGGGTCCAAGGGAAGATGACATTCGTGGGCGTCCCGGCCGATTGCTACAACTGTCACCGGCAGAACTTCGCGACGGCCACGAACCCCGACCACGGCGGCTTCCCGACCAACTGCGTGGAGTGCCACAGCACCGCCACCTGGCTGGGCGCCAACTTCAATCACCAGGCCACCCGGTTCCCGCTGACCGGAGCCCACCTCGCCGTGGCCTGCAACGTGTGTCACGCGGACAAGGTGTACGCCGGCAAGAGCACGGCCTGCGCCAGCTGTCACCAGACCGACTACAACACCACCACCGATCCGGCCCACGTTCCGGCGCAGCTCGCGTCGGACTGCAGCCAGTGCCACACGACGGTGAGCTGGGCCGGGGCGACGTTCAATCATTCGACGACGAAGTTCCCGCTCACCGGGGCCCACATTCCGCTCGACTGCAACCAGTGCCACGGCGACAACGTGTACGCGGGCAAGGGCACGACCTGCGTCACCTGCCACCTCACCGACTACAACACCACGACGAATCCCCAGCATCAGGCGGCCCAGTTCCCCACCGACTGTGTCGCCTGCCACACCACGGTCACGTGGAGCGGGGCCACCTTCAATCACGACGGTCCGTACTTCCCCATCTATTCGGGGACCCACCAGGGTAAATGGACGGCGTGCACCGACTGCCACACGAACCCGGCGGATTTCAGCACCTTCACCTGCATCGCGTGCCACGCGCATTCGAACCAGACCCAGGTGGATTCGGACCACAAGAGCGTCAAGAACTACGTGTACGACAGCAACGCGTGCTATCAGTGCCACCGGAACGGGAGCGCCGGCTGAGCTGGCGCGCCTGCCGGGCCGCGGGCCTGGGGCTCGTCCTGCCCGGACTGCTGGCCGCGCAAACCCGGGACTCGGCCTTCCGGTACGCACGCATCACCTACCTCACCATCACCACCGCATATGTGAACGCGGGCCGCGACGACGGCCTGCGGGATTCCACCCGCCTCGACGTGATCCGGTCCGGGAAGCGCGTGGGGACGATCCGCATTTCGTTCCTGGCCTCTCACCAGGCCGCGGGTGACATCGTCGACACCGTCTCGGCCCTGGTCGTCGGCGATTCCGCCCGATACTTACCGGTCGCGGCTCCCCCCACCCGCGTCGCCACGGGCCCGGGGCGCACGTACTCCCGGAGTCGGGGCTCGTCGCTCTACGGAACCGTGGGAGTCGAGTATTTCTCGGTAACGGGGGACGGCGTCCGTCTGTCCCAGCCGGGGCTGGACGTGCGGGCGTTCGGTGGGCCGGCCGGGTCGCCGCTGTCCATCGGGCTCGATCTCCGGGAGCGCCGAGTGACCACCGCCGCGGCGGGATCCCCGACCGCCGTGGCGGACGAATCGCGCGTGTACCAGGCGGTGGCGCGGTGGCAGACGCCCGGCTCTCCGGTGCGCGTCGGAATCGGACGGCAGTTCGTGGACGGGATGCCCGCCGTGGGGCTCATCGACGGGCTGCAGATCGAGCGCGCGGGGCCCGAGTGGAGCACCGGCGCGTTCGCGGGCACCCAGCCCGGCCTGGCCGACCTCGAGGTGTCCGGCGACATCCGCGAGCTGGGTGCCTACGTCCGCCGTCAAGGGCGGCCGGCCGCGGGCGGCTTCTGGTCGGTCACCGCCGGGGCCAGCGGGTCGTACCAGGGGTGGCGGACAAATCGCGAGTTCTTCTACTTCGAGGCGAGGTACTTCGGGCCGCGGCTGTCCGGATTTCTCTCCCAGGAAGTCGACTACTACCGCCCGTGGAAGCGGATCGCCGGCCAGTCGGCGTTCTCCCCCACGGCGACATTCGGCGACGTGCGATACCAGGTCTCACGGGCCTGGAGCCTCGAGGGAGGGGTCGACGAGCGCCGGAATGTCGTGCTCTTCCAGGATGCCGTGAGTCCGGAAAGCACCTTCGACGCGGCGTTCCGGCGGGGCGCCTGGCTGGGCACCACCATCCGGCCCGGCCCCCACCTTCTGGTGGACCTCGACGCGCGCGCGTCGGACGGCGGGTCGATCGGGCGCACCGACTCCTATACGGGCGCCCTCGCCCTCGAGCGTCTCGGCGCACTGGGCGGGGCGTTCCGGTTCCGGGGCACCCGGTACCTGAGCCCGGGCCGGACCGGCTGGCTCGGCGCCGTGAATGTCGGCATCGCCCCGGCCGACCGCTGGCGATTGGCGGTGGACGCCGGTCAGCGTCAGGAATCGGTGACGATTCTTCCGGGAACGCAGGTGACGCGATGGGCGGGCGTGGACTTCGATCTCAGCCTCGCCCGGGAGTGGTTCGGCACGGTATCATTCACCAGACAGCGGGGCGCACTGCAGGACACCGACCAGCTGTTCCTGCTCTTCACGTATCGGTTCTGATCCGCGATCCGCGGACGCCCTGCCGGCGCGCGCTCCCTCCCGCGCCCCGCGCCATCCGCCGGAACGACTCCAACACCGACCGCACCGTCAGGCTCGGCTCCGCGCGCCGCCGCAGGAGGTTGAGTCCCCAGGGGAGATCGAAGCCGACCAGCGGCATCGCGACGGTGCCGGCGGGAGGACGGCGGCGGTGCGACCGGAAGCCCAGGCACCACCCCTTGCCGTGCGCCACCATCGCCCAGACCGCCTGCAAACCGTCATAGGTCCCCTCGATGCGCGGGGTCAGCCCGAGCTCCTGCAGCCGATCCAGCACCCGGTCGTAGAAGGCGGGATGGAAGGACCGTGCCATGAACAGGAACGGCTCGTGGGCGAGCTCCGCGGGCTTCACCCGACGCCGCCGGGCCAAGGGGTGGCCCGGCGCCAGGAGAACCGTCTGCAATCGATCGTGGTGAACGGGCTCGGCGATCAAGTCGGCGTACACGGCTCCGGGATAGGCGTGCGCCAGGCCCAGATCGATGTCCCCGCGGACGATGGCCCGCGCCTGCAGGGGCGTGGCGACCTCCTCGATCGCGATGTGGACGTGCGGGTGGCGTGCCGCGCAATCGGCCAGGACGGCGGTGAGGAGCTCGCCGGTGGCGGCGGTGGCGACCGCCCCGATGGCGCAATGCCCTTCCATGCCGCGCCGCGCCCGGGTGGTATCGAGGACGATCTGCTCCAGCGCGGTCAAGAGGCCGGGGCATTCTCCGGCCAGGGAGCTCCCCGCAGGCGTCAGGAGCACGCCGCGGGCCGAGCGCTCGAGGAGCGGCACACCGACGGCGACCTCCAACTCGCGCAACTGTCGGG
Source organism: Gemmatimonadales bacterium (assembly GCA_035505915.1). GTDB lineage: Bacteria > Gemmatimonadota > Gemmatimonadetes > Gemmatimonadales > GWC2-71-9 > 40CM-2-70-7. Next base: position 21,171 of record DATJQI010000078.1, read on the forward strand.
ACAAGGCCGGCTGGGTGACGCCGAGGCGCTCGGCGGCCCGGCCGATGGTCTGGGACGCGGCGACTTCGAGCAAGGCCCGGAGGTGGCGAATCTCGATCACCGGCGGCACCCCCCCTGGGAGGGCTTGGCCCGGCGCGGATGGGTGCGGGGCCGGCGGGAGCCGGGGCTCGCGCCCCACCAGGGAGTCGGGACGCGCACGGACGACGTCGAAGATCCGTTGCAATACCCGTCGGACCACGGGCCGCCGTTCCTCCCGCCGCCAGAGGGCGGCCGCGCGCACCACGGGAGCGCCGTCCGCGAGGGGCACCACCGCGGTTCCCTGCGGCGGCGAGACGGAACGGGCCCGGCCGATGAGCGACCACCCGCGCCCGGCCGACACGGCCAGGTGGCCGTCCCGCAATCCGGCGTCGATCACCAGAAGGGGTGACCGCAGGCCGCCGCGCCGCAACGCGACCATGATCTGGTCGAGTGAGGCGGCGGAGAGCGCCCGCTGTGGAATGACCAGGGGATACTCCCCGAGATCCGCGATGCGCAGGCGCCGGTGGGACGCCAGCGGGTGGCCGAGCGACAGGATCACGTGATCGAGATGCTCGTCCCAGAGGGGCTCGGCGACCAGGCCGACCACCTCCGGCGTGGCCATGGCCAGCGCGACGTCGATGGTGCCCACCTGCAGCTGCTCCAACACGTCGGGGGGATCGAGATCCTGCACCACCAGCGTGATCTCGGGATCCTCGCGACGGAGCACGTCTTCGACGGCCGCGGGCACGCCCGCGGCGATCACCGTCAACATGGCGCCGAGGATCACACGTCCCCGCTGTCCCTGCGCGGTGGCCCGCGACCGCTCGAGCGCGAACCCCAGCGCGGCCAGCACGCCGGCGGCGCCGCGGGCGAACGCCTCCCCCGCCAGGGTGGGGACCACGCCCTTGGAATGTCGGTCGAGGAGGGGGACGCCAAGGTCGCGTTCCAGCTCGCGGATCTGGCGGGAGAGGGCGGGCTGGGCCACGCGCAAACGGGCGGCGGCGCGGGAGAGACTCCGCGCTTCGGCAATGCCGACGAAGGTCCGCAGATCTCGCAGGTACATCCCCGTCCCCCGCCATGCGTCTACGGCATCGAACTCCAAGCGGATCGGCATTTCAGTCCCGGCATCCGCCCGACTACGATCCGATGCGATCGCTGGCTGTGAACCCGAAGGCGTGGAGTGACCATACGGTGATGGAATCCGAACCGCTAGAGGCCGCGCAGCCGAAGCTGCACCTCGAGGCGCTGCGGGCGGTGGCCCAGACCGCCAGCCGGGCCGCGGCCGGCGGCATGACCCGGGCCCTCCGCCGCCGGGTCACCGTGGCCGTTCCCGAGTTCGCGCTCGCGCGGGCGGACCAGCTTCCCGCCGTCTTGGGCCATGGAGATCAGCCGGTCGTAGCCGTGTCGGTGCAGTTCCTGGGCGATCTGTCCGGTTCCCTCCTCTGGATCATGGCCTCGGCCGATGCCCGACGGATGGGCGGGGCCCTTCTCGACCAGCCAGACACATCGGCGCCACCGGGGGACGAGGAGATACGGGCCGTCTTGATGAAGGGCGTTCACATCATGGCCGCCGCGTACGCCGAGGTCCTCTCTTCGCTCACGACCGGCGTCGTGTTCCTGTCCGTGCCTGAGCTGACGGTCGGGTCCGCGAGCGTCGTCCTGTCTCATACGCCCGGCCCCGGGCTCCCCGGCCACCGACCACGGCCGAGCATTTGTGTGGGATCCCGCCTGAGCTTCGACGATCGGGGGGTCGTCGCGATGGGGCACGTCGTGCTGATGCCGCATCACCCGGCCTTCGACCGCATTCTCCGCGCCCTGCCCGCGTGATGGGCGATCTCACCGCCTCCTCCCGCCCCGCGGGGGTCCGCGCGCGCGCACAGATGGCCATCGCCGCCGTGCGCCGGTGGCTGGCTCCGCGTGGCGGGTCGGGGTCGGCCGCGAACGGGGTCTCGGAAGTGCGGTACGGGGCGGCGTTCGAGCAGGTGGCGATCGGGCTCGCCGAGGTCGCCCTGGACGGCCGCATGCTGCGGGTCAACCGGTATCTGTGCGAGCGCCTGGGATACACCGCCGACGAGCTGCGCTCCCGCAACGTGCTGGATCTCACCCACCCCGACGACCTGGAGGAGACCCGGAGTTATCTCCGGGAGGCGCCGACCTGGGAGAAGGCCTACCGCCGGGAGAAGCGCTATCTCCGGAAGGACGGGACGTGCCTCTGGACGCAGCTCACCGCCTGCGTCGTGCAGCCCCCCGACGCCGGGCCGAAATTCTTCATCGCCGTCATCGAAGATCTGTCGGAGCGGAAGCGGCTCGAGGCCCAGCTGCTGCACGCCCAGAAGCTCGAGGCGGTGGGTCAGCTCGCGGGGGGTGTGGCGCACGATTTCTCAAATCTCATCGGGGCGATCATGGGGTACGCGCAGCTCGTCGAGCGCTCCCTGGCGATCGAGGATCCGCGCCGCGCGGATGTCGCCGAGATACGGCGGGCCGGGCAGCGCGCGGCCTCCCTCATTCACCAGCTACTCACGTTCGCCCGGCGGCAGGAGACTCAACCGCAGCTCGCCGACCCCAACCTGCTGCTCCGGAACGTGGAACGGCTGGTGACGCGCGTACTGGGGAGCGACGTCCGGCTCGACTGGAACCTGGCCGCCGGGCTTCCCGCCATCCGGGTCGACGCCGGGCAGTTCGAGCAAGTGATCCTGAACCTCGCCATCAACGCCCGGGACGCGATGCCGGAAGGCGGGACGCTCACCGTCGAGACCTCGGTGGTGGACGTGGATCGTGGCCACATCAGCCGCCACCAGGGTGCCCGACTGGGACCGCACGTCGTGGTCACCGTGAGCGACACCGGGACCGGCATGGCGCCGGACGTACTGGCGCGCGTATTCGAGCCGTTCTTCACCACCAAGGGTCCGGACAAAGGCACCGGTCTCGGCCTCGCGATCTGCTACGGCATCGTCAAGCAAGCCGGCGGCAATGTCTGGGTCTACTCGGAGCCGGGCCGCGGAACCACGTTCCGGCTGTACTTTCCCGCGATCCGTGAGCCGGTGGGCGACGCGCCGCCGGTCGAGGCCGACGAAGAGCTCCCCCGGGGGGACGAGACCATCCTCGTGGTCGAAGACGATCCGCAGATGCGGGAGCTGGCGGCCCGGGTCCTCGTGGATTGCGGATACGCCGTGCGTGCCGTTTCCAGCGCGGAGGCGGCCCTGCGGGACTGGGAAACCCCGCGGCGGCCTGATCTCCTGCTCACGGACCTGGTGATGCCTGGAATGAATGGATTCCGCCTGGCGCGGGACCTGCGGGCCCGCTGCCCGGAGCTTCCGGTCCTCTGTATGACCGGCCAGTCGGACCGGGTCGCCAGACGGCGCCGGGAGGAGGGGCTCTTTCCCCTGCTTCCCAAGCCGTTCACCGCGCTGGCCCTGGCCCGCGCGGTTCGCGCGTGTCTGGACCGGCAGGCGCTCCCTGATCCGTTGATCGGCGATGGCTTATGATTCCTCCACCAACACCTGCGGGAGGACGCTGTGCAGAGGCCGGTCACGTTACTCGCGCTGATGGCGCTCGTGGCGCAGCCCCTGACCCGGGCGGCGGCCCAGCACGACTCGACGAGTGAGTCGGAGGAACACGTCTTTCACGGGCGGACGTTCTTCCCCGGCAAGGGCGCCGGCTGGACCTTCGGCTACCCCTCCGTCGACGTCAACGTCGGGCTGTACTCCACCAGGACGCCGGCGGACTCGACCTACAACAAGGCGTTCCTCCGCGCCCACGTGGCGATGAACACCGGCATTCCCCACGTCGCCGTCTCCGCGGATGTGAACTGGATTCCCGCCGTCGGCACCACACCGGTGGTGTCGTTCGTGGGGCAGATCGACCCGCTCAGCCGGGAGAGTGACTTCTACGCCAGCGTCGGCGCCGGTCTGATCACCGGGCACGCCGCCACCGACAAGTTCGTGGGCTGGGCCCAGGCCGTGGTGGCCTACCGGACCTCGATCCACGAGCTGACGCCCTTCGTGCAGGCCGGGCACGCGCTCAACAGCGGGCGGAAGTTCGAGCTCCTCTTCGGTATCGCGCATCCGATCGCGCCGTATCTGTTCCACGTTCCCTGAGTCATGCCCGAATCTCCCATTGTGACCCACGTCTCCGACACCGCCCGCTGGGTGGCGATGTATCGCGCGTACGAAACCGAGCGCCCGGACGCGATCTTCAAGGATCCGTACGCCCGGCGGCTCGCGGGGCCGGTGGGAGAGCGGATCGTGGCGGCGCTGGGCGGCACCAAGGCGGCCTGGCCGATGATCGTCCGCACCGCCGTGTTGGACGAGATCATTCTCCGCATGGTGCGGGACGGCGCGGACACGGTGCTGAATCTCGCGGCGGGCCTCGATACGCGGCCCTGGCGGCTCGACCTGCCCGCGTCCCTGACGTGGGTGGATGTGGACTACCCGGCGATGCAGGAGTACAAGCGGGACGGGATGCGGGGCGAGACCCCGCGCTGCCGCGTCGAATGGGCCGCCGTCGACCTGGCCGACCGCGCGGCCCGGCAGGCGCTCTTCGCGCGCGTCGGCGCGGGGGCGCGCCGGGCCCTGGTCGTGTCCGAGGGGCTCCTGGTCTACCTCGATGCCGACACGGTCCGGGGGCTCGCCGCGGATCTCCACGCGCCGCCCTCCTTCCGGCACTGGCTGATCGACCTCGCGTCTCCTCAGCTCCTCCAGTGGCTCAACCGGCGGAACCTGGGCCGCGCCACCGCGGCGGGAGGCGCGCCGATGAAGTTCGGCCCGCCGGAGGGGACGGCGTTCTTCCGTCCCACGGGCTGGCGGGAGATCGAATGGCGCTCGACCGGCGAGGAGGGGCACCGCCTGGGACGGGAGATGGCGATGGCGTGGCTGTGGCGGATGTTCTGGCTCGTCTCCACGGAGGCCCGGCGCGAGCGGTGGCGGCGGTTCTCGGGGTACGCCCTGCTCGAGCGCACGTAGCGACCGTCGTGGATTGCCCCCCCCGGCGCCGCCGGTAGATTCCCCCGGTCCCCTTTCCCGCAACCGAGGTCTCCATGCATTCAGCTCGTGTCGCACCCCTGTTCGTCGCCGCGCTGCTGGTCGTCTCGTGTGAGCGGAAGCCGGCCGCGCCCGCCGCGCAGACCTCGGCGAATCCGCTGCGCATCATCACCACCGATTTCGCGTTCTCGAGCCCCGACACCGTGCCGGCCGGGCTGACCAACATCGTGATGGTGAATCAGGGGAAGGACCCGCATCAGGCGGTGGTCTTCCGCATCGACTCGAACAAGACCCTGGCCGAGGTGCAGGCGGGCCTGATGGGCGCCACGATCCCCACGTGGATCACGGTGTTCGGCGGACCCAACGGCGCGATGCCCGGGGACAGCGCGATGACGACGACGCCGCTCACCCCCGGCAACTATATGCTGGTGTGCTTCCTGAACGGCGCGGACGGCAAGCCCCACATCGCGAAGGGGATGATCAAGTCCTTCGTCGTGACGCCGGCGGGCACGGCGATGGCCATGCCGGCCGCGGACATCACCATTTCCACCAAGGACTTCGCCTTCGAGGTGTCCCCGGCCATCACCGCCGGCACCCATACCATCCGGATGGTGAACAACGGTCCCCAGCTCCACGAAATCGCCGTGATGAAGCTCGTTCCGGGCGCGACGATGGCGAAGGTGCAGGCCTGGATGCAGAGCAACATGGCGGGTCCGCCGCCCCTCATCCCGGTGGGAGGCATCGCGGGGTTGTCGGTGGGGCAGACGGCCAACTTCACCGCCACGTTCGGCGCGGGCGATTATCTCCTGCTGTGCTTCGTGCCGGACGCGAAGGACGGGAAGCCGCACGTGGCCCACGGCATGATGATGCCGTTCAAGATCAGCTGAGCTAGAACAAGGCGAGCTGGCACACCGGCTGGAAGCTCTGCCGGTGGTGCCGGGTGGGACCAAGGGCCGCGACGGCCGCGAGATGATCCGCGGTCGCGTAGCCCTTGTTGTTTTCCCAGGCATACCCCGGATGCCGCGTGGCGAGGCGCGCCATCAGGAGGTCCCGGACCGTCTTGGCGACGATCGACGCGGCCGCGATGGAAGAGCAGCGGGCGTCCCCGTCCACGATGGCCCGGTGGGGCCGGCCCAGCTCGGGACAGGGCAGGCCGTCGATCAGGATGTCGGTGGGGTCGACGCCCAGCCGGGCGAGCGCCCGACGCATGGCGATGATGGTGGCCCGGCGGATGTTCCACCGGTCGATTTCGAAGACGCTGGCGGCCCCCACGCCGACGGCGCGGGCCCGGGCGCGGATCTCCACGGCCAGACGGGCGCGGGCCTTCGCGGTGAGCACCTTGGAGTCGTTCAGCCCGCGGATGGGTTTCTGGTCCGGATAAAAGACGACGGCCGCGGCCACCACCGGTCCGGCCAGGGGGCCACGGCCGACTTCGTCGATGCCGGCGACGATCAACCGCCCCTCACGCCAGAGCGCGCGTTCGCGCTCGAGCGAGGGGCGGCGGCCGCTCACGCTTGCGGCTGCTCCGCGGCGGTCTGGTCGCCGCGCTTCTCGCGGATCCGGGCCGCTTTGCCGGCGAGCCGGCGCAGGAAGTACAGCTTGGCCCGCCGCACCCGGCCCTGGCGCACCATCTCGATCTGGGAAATGGACGGCGAGTGGAGCGGGAAGATCCGCTCGACGCCGACGCCGGCCGAAATCTTCCGGACCGTGAAGGTCTCGTTGATCCCGCCGCCGCGGCGCGCGATGCACACGCCCTCGAAGGCCTGCAGCCGCTCCTTTTCCCCTTCCCGCACGCGGACCATCACGCGGACGGTATCACCCGGGTCGAAGGCCGGGATGTCGGTCTTCAGGCCTTCTCGTTCGATCGCTCTGAGTCTCTCCATACCTGCTCCCGTTTTTCTGAAGGGCAACCTACGCGTCTCGATGTCTCCGCCACAAGTCGGGCCGTCGCGCGCGCGTCAGCCGTTCGGCCTCCGCGGCGCGCCAGTCCGCGATCTTCTTATGATCCCCGCCGAGCAACACCGGCGGGACCGCCATTCCCCGATATTCCGGAGGCCGCGTATACGAGGGCGGCGCCAGCAGGCCGTCGTAGTGCGAATCCCCCGCGGCCGACTCGTGATCCCCCAGCGCCCCCGGCAGGAGCCGGACCACCGCGTCCACCAGGCAGAGCGCCGCCGGCTCGCCCCCGGTCAGCACGGCATCGCCGACCGATACTTCCTCGGTGGCCAGTCCCTCGGCCACGCGCTGATCCACGTCCTTGTAGTGCCCGCACAGCACCGTGATCTCGGACCCCAGGGACCACCGGACCGCGTCGTCGTGGGCCAAGGGCTTGCCCCGGGCCGACATCAGGATCACCGGCGTCCCGGCCGGGGAGGCGAGGTCGTCGACCGCCTCGAAGAACGGCTCCGGCTTGAGCACCATGCCGGCCCCGCCCCCGTAGGGCGTGTCGTCCACGGTGCGATGCCGGTCATGGGTGTAGTCCCGGAGCTGCACCACCCGGAACGTCACGAGCCCCGCACCCGCCGCGCGCCCCAGGATGCTCGCGCCGAGGGCTCCACGGAACATCTCGGGAAAGAGGGTGACGATGTTGACCGTCAGCATCCCTTACCCCTCATCCTCCAGCGCCAGGTACTGGCCCCGCCACTCCGCCACCGCCGCCCGGGAGCTCACCCCTTCGAATCCCAGGAGCCATTCCCGGTGATAGGCCCGGCGCCGCCCGAGAATCAGCGGTCCCGCCAGGACCTTCCGCGTTTCATCGACGACGAACGCCCTCGCCTTCGGCACCAGCAGGGTTCCCGGATCCGCCACCAGCGGGAAGATCGCCACTTCCCCCTTCTCCCCGTGCGGTTTGCGGATCCGCGCGATTACGCGGGGCGTGCGCCGAACACTCCCGCCCGCTTGAGCAGAGAGCGCACCGTGTCGGTCGGCGTCGCGCCCTTGGCGATCCACGCCTGCGCCTGCTCGGTGTTCACCTGCAGGGTGGCGGGCTTGGTCTTGGGATTGTAGTGCCCCAGGGTGGCCACGAACCGACCGTCCCGCGGGGACTCCTGGTCGGCCACCACGATCCGGAAGTGCGCCTCGCCCTTCCGCCCCATCCGCCGCAATCTGATTCGAGTCGCCATACGATCCTTACATCCTCTTGATGAGCTTGCGCATCTGCTGGAACTGGTCCAGCAGCCGGTTGACTTCCTGTACCGACGTCCCCGACCCCTTCGCGATCCGCATCCGCCGTGATCCGTTCAGGATCGACGGATCGGCCCGCTCGGCCGGGGTCATCGACAAGACGATCGCCTCCACGTGCTTGAGCCGCTTGTCGTCGGCCGGCACCTGCTTCAACGCCTTCGCGTTCACTCCGGGCAGGAGCCCGAGCACCTGCTTCATCGGCCCCATCGCCTGCATCTGCTTCAGCGCCACCAGGAAATCCGCGAGGTCCATCCCCCGCTTGGAGCGCGCCTTCTGCTCGAGCTTCTGCGCGGCCTTGAGATCGATGGCCGCGGCCGCCTTTTCCACGAGGCCCACCACGTCGCCCTGCCCGAGGATGCGGCCCGCCATGCGCACGGGGTCGAACGGCTCCAGCGCTTCGACCTTCTCGCCCACACCGACGTAGACGATCGGTACGCCGGTGACGCCGTGGATCGACAGGGCCGCGCCGCCGCGGGCGTCGCCGTCCAGCTTGGTGAGGATCACGCCCGTGAGCCCCACGCCCTCGTGGAACCCCTTCGCGATCTTCACGGCGTCCTGGCCGGTCATCCCGTCCGCGACCAGCAGAACGTCCCTCGGCTTCACCGCGTCCTTCACCGCGCGGAGCTCGTCCATCAGCTCCGCATCGATCTGCAGGCGTCCGGCCGTGTCGACGATGACCGTCCGGCACCGGGCCTTTTCGGCCTCGCGAACCGCGCCCCGGACGAGGTCTGAAACCGAGACGCTTCCCGCTTCCCGCGCCCCACTGCCCCCGAAAACCGGGACCCCGATCTCGCTCCCGAGCTGCTCCAGCTGCTCCGCCGCCGCCGGACGGTAGGGATCGGCCGCGACCAGCCCCGGCGCCTTCTGCTCGAGCTTCAGCCGCCGGGCCAGCTTGGCCGCGGTGGTCGTCTTGCCCGATCCCTGCAACCCGACGAGCAGGATCGTCGTCGGGCCTACGGAGGCGAAGGTCAGGTCCCGACGGGCGCCCCCCAACAGGGCGGCGATCTCGTCGTGCACCAGCTTCACGACCTGCTGGCCGGGCCGGACCGTGTCGATGGTGAGCGCGCCGACGGCCCGCTCGCGCACCCGCTCGACGAAACCGCGCGTCACTTCGAAGCTGACGTCGGCTTCGAGCAGGTGCCGGCGGATCTCGCGCAGCGCCTCGGTGACGTCTCCTTCGGACAACACGCCCCGGCCGGTCAACCGCTTCAGCACGCCGGAGAGCTGTTCCGAAAGGGCCGTAAACATAAGCCTTACAAATTACTTAGCGAGTTGCCCGAAACCAAGTGGGGGGTTATCTCGGGGCCATGTCGGAATCCCTGTGGCTGCAAGGGCTGATGACCGTCGGCGTGGGCGCCCTGGCCGGAGGCATCACCAACTCCGTCGGCGTCTGGCTCCTGTTCCATCCCAAGGAGCCCCGACGCCTGGGCCCGTTCACCCTGCAGGGCGCGATTCCCCGCCGGCAGACCCGCATCGCCGATTCGGTGGGGCGCTGGGTGGCCGGAGGCCTCGCGTCCGCCGAGCTCGAAACGGCGGCCCGGCGGTTCATCGCCGGGCAGCGCGACGCCCTGCTCCACGACGAGCGCCCGCTCCTCGAGCGCCTGCCGCAAGGCCTGCTCGCCGCGGTCGAGCAGGCGATCACGGACTACCTGCCGGTGGCCGTCGAGCAATTCGGCACCACGCTCGCCGACCCCGCCGCGCGCGCCCGGGTCGGCACGGCCCTGAAGACGGTAGTCGACCACGCCTTGGCGAACCTCAAGGCTCACGAACGCGTGATGGCCAAGCTCGTGATCACACCCGACCGGCTGGACCGGATGCTGGAGGGTCTCGAGGGGGGCGGCGTGGCGGAGCTGTCGGCCGCGTTCGAGTCACCCGAATTCAAGGCCCGGCTCTCGGACGCCGTGAACGAGGCGGTGGTGCGCTTTCTCCGGAGGCCCATCGCCGAGCGGTTGTGGGCGCTCGGCCCCGACCGGCTGGACGGGCTGGAGCGTGCCGCCGCGGACTACATCGTGGCCGCGCTGCGGGCGCCGGAGACCGCGGAGTGGGCGGCCACGCGGGCGCGCGAAGCGGTCGGCTCGCTCCGTGACCTGCCCATCGGACGGCCCCGGGAGCTCAAGATGATCGTGTGGATGGGGGTGGGACTGGGCGCCCTGGTGGGCGCCGCGGCCTGGGGACTGAGTCTGCTGCTCGGCTAGCGCACCCGGGCGGGCGGGAGGTTCTTCCACCCGGCCCAGTCCTTGGGAGCATCGACGACGACGCTTCCGAAGCGCCCGTCGATCGAGACGGTTTCGGCGCGCCAGCGCCGTCCGGGCTCCACGCGTTTAGCCCAGCCCCGGCGGAGCCCCGACACGAACGCCGCGGCGGCGGGCTTGTCCCGCCACACGACGTACCACACCAGCGCGTCGGCGTGGGGGCCGTACACGGCGTACCGGTCTCCCATCCAGCCTGAGGACAAGGCCTCGGCCTGGCCCTCGGAGCCCAGGGCCTGCTGCAGCACCAGCCGGGTTTCGAACTCCCCCAGGTCGTCCTGGTAGCCGGCCGCGCCCGCCGGCGTCGGGCCGATGGTGATGGCGACGGGCATCTCGCGCGCGGCGTACCGCTCCGGATGCAGGATCTGGGACGTCGAGACCGGCATCAGCGCGCCGTAGGGCTGCTCGCCGGGATGGTTGATGATGAACCACCGCACGAAGTCGCCGCCCGCGAGGTACGGGAAGATCAGGGTCTCGCGCACCCAGAGCGGGGCGCTGGCGAACACCGGCATCTGGTCCTGCTGCTGCCCGACCGCGCTCCGCATGTCCCACATCGACGGGATGCGGGTGACGTCCTGCTCGGGCATGATCACCAGGATGGACCCCAGCACGGCCTGGCCCTCGAACACCGCCTGGCCGGCGGACAGCCGGTCATTGTCCCCCTTCTGATGCATGACCGAATCGATGGAGGAGTATTGATCCTGGAGCGCGTGCACCATCTCGTGCGAGATCACTTTGAGCTCCAGCGTCGCGGTGTCCACGTCACTCGGGATGAACAACGCGCCCGAATCGGGATCGTAGAAGCCCGCGATCTGCTCGCTCAGCACGCTGACCAGCAGCCCGTGCAGGTCCAGGGTGTCCGGGATGAGACCGAAATGCTTGTACGCCGCTTCCCGCGCCCGGAACTCGGCGGGAGGCATGTCCTCGTCGATCTTGTGCAGGGCGTAGTCGTGCACCTCCTGCCGGCTGCGGATCCTCACGCCCGGCACGCGCTTGAACTTGAGCCCCACCGCCCGCTCGACCGCCGGCATGGTCCGGCGCACCATGCCCTCGATGGCCGACTGCGTCTGCACCGCCTCCGCGCGCTGCCGGCACGACACCAGGGCCACGAGGGCCGCCGCCAGCGGCAGCAACCGCATCAACCGGCCCATTCGAGGCTCTGGCCCGTCGCCGCCGACACCACGCGCGCCACCTCACGCCCGGTGACCACCAGCCCCTGGGATTCAAGCTCGGCCCGCAGCAGCCGGTCCAGCTCGGCCCGCCGCTCCCCGAGGGTCGGAGCGCCGCGGGCCGGCTCGGCGGCGGGCGCGGCCTCTCCCCGGCCGGAGAGCATCCGGTCCAGTTCGGCGCCGATGCGCTCGAGCATCGGCACGATCTCCGCGGCGAGGTCGGGAGCCTGCTCCGCGGCGGGATCGTCGGCGCTGCCCCGGCGGATCGCCTTCTCCACCCGGCGGCGCTCCCGGATCAGGCGGTCGAGCTCGGGCGAGACGCGGGCGGTCGCCTGCGCGTGCGCGCACGCTTCGTCCAGCGCGTCGATCGCCTTGTCGGGGCGCGCCCGGTCGGGCACGAAGCGATCGGTCAGCACGATCGCGGCCTGCAGGGCGTCGTCGGAGATCGCGACGGCGTGATGACGCTCGAGCCGGGGACGCCGGGCCAGCAGCACTTCGCGGGTCTGCGCCACGTCCAGCTCCTCCACCGGGACCGGATGGAAGCGCCGTTCCAGCGCCGGATCCCCGCGCACCCAGCGGTCGTACTCCGCCCCGGTGGTCGCGCCGATGATCCGGATGTCCCCGCGGACCAGGGCGGGCTTGAGCATGTTCGCGGCGTCCATCGCCGCGCCCACCGCCGTCCCCTGTCCCACGAGGTTGTGCAGCTCGTCCACGAACAGGATGGCGTCGGGATTGGCGGCCAGCGCGGCCACCACGGTGCGGAGCCGCTCTTCGTACTGCCCCCGGTACGCGGTGCCCGCCAGGAGCGCCATGTGGTCCAGGGAGAGGATCTGGGCGTCCTTCAGGGCGGGCGGTACGTCCCCCGCGGCGATCCGCTGCGCCAGGCCTTCGACGATCGCCGTCTTGCCCACGCCCGCCCGCCCCACCAGCGCGGGGTTGTTCTTCCCCTGGCGGAGCAGGATGTCCACCACCCGCGCGACTTCCGCGTCGCGGCAGCGGACCGGCTCCAGCTCGCCGCGCCGGGCCTGCTGCGTGAGATCCAGCGTGACGCGCTCGAGCACGTCACCCTCACCGAAAAGGCCGAACGGATCGCTCACGCCGTCACGCGCCGCGCAGGAACTGGACGTACCAGGAGAGAATCGGGTCCTCGAAGAGGAAGGTCACCGCCGCGCCCACGGCCAGGAATACCCCGAAGGGCACAAGACGCTTCCCCCAGATCAGCTGCACGGGGATGAAGATCAGGGAGCCCAGGAGCGCGCCCAGGAACACGGTGAGCAGCACGCCGCGCCAGCCGACGAACGCTCCGATCATCGCCAGCATCTTCACGTCGCCCCACCCCATCGCCTCCTGCTTGAGCACGGCGCCGCCGGCGATCCGCACCACCCACAGGAGTCCCCATCCTACGGCGGCGCCGGTGAGCGCCGCGAGGAGCCCCTGCACCCCCCCGAACAAGCCGAGGGCCAGACCCAGCACCAATCCCCCGTACGAGAGTTCGTCGGGAATGATGTAGTGGCGGGCGTCGATCACGCCGATGCCGAGCAGGATGGTGGAAAGCAGCGCCGCCTCGAGCATCCGGGGCGTGGGGCCGAAGAGCAGCGCCGCGGAGAGCCAGAGCGCCCCCACCAGCAGCTCGATCAGGATGTACTGCGGCGAGATGGGCTCCCCGCACCACCGGCAGCGCCCCCGCAGGACCAGCCAGGACACGACCGGAACGTTGTCGTACCACGCGATCTCGCGGTGGCACTTCGGGCACGACGACGGGGGCCGCACCAGAGAGCGGGCTTTGGGGTCCTCGTTGGGAAGCCGCACGATGCAGACGTTCAGAAAGCTTCCGAAGACCAGTCCCAGGATCGTGGAGAAGGTGAGGAAGAACGCCTCAGCGCCCACGCAGCACCTCGTAGAGGAGAATGCCCGCCGCCACCGCGACGTTGAGCGACTCGGCGCCCCCGGGGAGCGGGATCGCCACGCGCTGGGCCGCCACCGCGTTGAGCGCGGGGCGGATCCCGGCCCCTTCATTGCCGACGATGACGCCGACCGGTCCGGCGCCCCGCTTGACCCGGGTGATGGGCACGCCGTCCGCCGCCGTGGCCCACAGCGTCACCTCGTGCTCCCGGGTCCACGTGATGAACGCCGGATCGTCGAGGGAGACCACCGGGTGGCGGAAGTTCGCGCCCATCGCCGCCCGCAGGGTCTTGGGGCCGAGGATGTCGGCGGTTCCGCGGAGGACGATGGTGCCCCGGACGCCGAGGCCATGCGCGGTCCGCAACAAGGTCCCGACGTTGCCGGGATCCTGAACCCCGTCGATGACGAGCACCACGCCGCCCTTCGAGAGATCGAGATCCTCGAGGGTCCAGCGCCGAGGCTCGATCACCGCGACGATGCCCTGGGGCGTTTCGGTATCCGCGAGCGGCGCGAAAACGCGCGCGGAGACGGTCTCGAGCGGCACCGCCCGGCGCTCCAGGTCCTCCCGCAGCGCGGCGCCGCGGGCGGTGCGCTCCAGGTCGGCGGCGATCACCGCCCCCCGGATCGGAAGATCCGCGGCGATCGCCTCCTCCACGAGGCGGACCCCCTCCACCAGCGCGAGGCCGCGGCGGCCCCGCGCTTTGCGCCGTTGGAGATCGCGGATGAGAGACTGCAGATTAGTGGCTATGGTGTTCCCCGTGCTTCATAACATCGCCCGCGGCGTCCCTTTCGCCAAGCGTGGACCGTGCGGATCGTCCTGACGGTCGCGGGATCCGACTCAGGGGGCGGCGCCGGCATCCAGGCCGACCTCAAGACCTTCCACCAGTTCGGCGTCTTCGGCACGAGCGTCCTCGCGGCGGTCACCGCGCAGAACACGCGGGGCGTTTCGGCCTGGGAGCCGGTGAGCCCGGCGCTCATCACGGCCCAGCTCGACGCGCTCCTCGCCGATCTCCCGCCGGACGCCGTGAAGAGCGGCATGCTCGGCTCCACGGACGCGGTGCGGGCGCTCGCGGGCGCCCTCCGCGGGCTCGGCGGGAGGCCCTACGTGCTGGACCCCGTGTTGGTGGCGACCTCCGGGGATATGCTGGCGCAGGACGGCGTCCCGGCGGCGCTCGCGGCGCACCTCGTCCCCCTCGCGGCGCTGGTCACCCCCAACCTCGCCGAGGCGGAGACCCTGACCGGCGCGGCGGTCCGCACGCCGGACGACATGGAGCGCGCCGCGGCGGTTCTGGTGCGGATGGGAGCGGGCGCCGCGCTGGTGAAGGGCGGGCACCTGCCCGGCGATCAGGTCGTCGACGTCCTGGCGCGGCGCGGCGGGGTTCGCCGGTTCACCCATCCGCGGGTCGACACGACCTCCACGCATGGAACGGGCTGCACGCTTTCGGCGGCGATTACGGCAGGCCTGGCGCTGGGGCGGCCGCTCGAGCCGGCGGTGGAAGATGCCATCGACTTCGTGCGCCGGGCACTGGCGTCGGCGCCGGGCCTCGGCGGCGGACAGGGGCCGCTGAATCACTTCGTGCCGGCTCCCCGGGGAGGACCTTCTACACTGTCAGGCGGTTAGTTCCTAGTCGGTTAGTCGTCAGCGCCTAACCGCCTAACCGACTAACAACTTCAGTGATCAAGTCCCCGAGCTTCGCCCCCGCTCGCGCTCCCACATCGAGCACTTCCTGATGTGAAAGATTCGCGCCGGACAACCCCGCGGCGGGGTTGGTGACGATCGAGAACCCGAGGCACTTGAGCCCGCGCGCGCGCGCGACGATCACCTCGGGCACCGTGGACATCCCCACCGCGTCGGCGCCCATCTTCCCCAGCATCCGCACCTCCGCCGGCGTTTCGTACGACGGGCCGAGGAGCGCCGCGTACACCCCCTCTTCGAGCGGAATGCGGAGCCGGGCCGCCGTTTCGCGCGCCAGCGTCCGCAGGCCGGCATCGTAGGCCTCCGTCATGTCGGGGAAGCGCTCTTCCGCCTCGACGGCCGGGCCGATCAGCGGATTCCGGAACATGAGGTTCAGATGATCGGAGATGAGCATCAGCGTGCCGGCGCCGAACCCCGGGCGGATCCCGCCGGACGCGTTGGTAGTGATCAGCGTGCGGATTCCGAGCCGGGCGAACACGCGCACCGGCAGCCCCGCCGTGACGGCGTCGTGGCCCTCATAGAGATGAAAGCGTCCCGCCTGCACCAGCACGGGGACGCCGCCGAGCGTGCCCGCCACCAGCTCGCCCTTGTGGCCGGCCACGCCGGGCTCGGGGAATCCGGGGACCTCGGCGTAGGGGATCCGGACGGCGCCTTCGACCCGGTCGGCCAGAAACCCCAGCCCGGAGCCGAGGACGACGGCGATCGCGGGCTTGCGGGGCGCGATCCGGCGGGCGACGACGTCGGCCGCCGCCTTGGGCGACGCCGTCACAGGAGCATGCCGGCGAGCGTGGCCGAGAGGAAGTTGGCGAGCGTGCCGGCGAGCATCGCCCGGAACCCGAGGCGGGCCAGGTCGTGCTTCCGGTCCGGCGCCAGCGCGCCGATGCCGCCGATCTGGATCCCCACCGACGACAGGTTCGCGAATCCGCACAGGGCGAACGTCGCGATCGTGAAGGAAACGGGGTCGAGGGCGCCCCGCAGGGGACCAAGCTGGGAGTAGGCGACGAACTCGTTCAGCACCATCCGGGTGCCCAGGAGCGCGCCGACGGTTCCCGAATCGTGCCAGGGCACGCCCATTACATACGCGATGGGCCGGAAGATCCAGGCGAGGACGGTCTGGAGATCGGCGGGGAACCAGGGCAGCCACCCGTGCACGGCGCCCATGATGCCGTTCGTCAAGGCGATCAGTGCGATGAACGAGATCAGCATCGCCATCACGTTCAGCATCAGATGGAGGCCTTCACTGGTTCCCCGGGACGCGGCGTCCACCAGATTGACGTCGGTGCGCGGGATGTCGACCTTCACGCCGCCCCGGGTCTCCGGCACCTGCGTCTCCGGCTCGAAGATCTTGGCCATCATGATGGTGCCGGGCGCCGTCATGATGACGGCGGTGAGGAGATGTCGGGCCTCGATCCCGAAGGCGATGTACGCCGCCATGATCGACCCCGACACGTGCGCCATCCCCGACGTCATCACCGTCATCAGCTCGGACTGCGTCATCTTGGGCAGAAAGGGACGGATGGTGAGCGGCGCCTCGGTCTGCCCCATGAAGATGGAGGCCGCGACATTCAGGCTTTCGGCGCCGCTCGCGCCCATCACCTTGTTCATCGCGACGGCGAACGCCTTCACGACGATCTGCATGATGCCGAGGTAGTACATGATCGCGAACAGCGCGGAGACGAAGATGATCGTCGGGAGGATCTGGAACGCGAACACGACTCCGATGCTCGAGTGCTGTTTTCCGATCTCGCCGAAGACGAACTCGGATCCGGCGTACGAGAATCCCAGGAGCTTGGTCGCCATCCGGCCCAGCCACGCGAACGCGTCCCGTCCCCAGGGCACGCGCAGGACGAAGACCGCGAACGCGAATTGCAGTCCCAGCCCCCACCCGACGACCCGCCAGCTGATCGCCCGCCGGTTCCTGGAGAGCAGGATGCCGATGCCGAGGATCACCGCCATGCCGATCAGGCCGGTGAGACGCTGGGGCAGGCTCCGGGGTGCCGGGGCGACCCGCGCCGCCGCCGTGTCGGGGGGCGCCGGGGTCCGCGCGGCGGCGGACGCGGGCTGTTGGGGGACCACCGACGCATGGAGGGTGTTCCACACCGCCCGCGGCAGGGTGAACACGGCGAGCGAGCAGACGAAGGTCACTGCGAACGCCACCAGGACACGACGCAGGCTCACAGGGCCTCCAGATCGCTTTGGATGCGCGCCAGCAGCGCGACGCGCTCGTAGTCAGGGAGAAACGCGCTCTCACAGCCGTTCAGCACCACCCGCTCCAGCTCGGCCTTGGTGAACCCCAGGGCCGTGTGCGCCGTGTGATACTCGTCGGTCAGCGTCACGCCGTCCATCAAGCGCCCGTCGGTGTTGAGCGTGACCCGCACGCCCTGGGCCAGGTACTTCCGCGCCGGGTGCGCCGCCAGCGTCTCGACCGTATGCGTGTGCAGGTTCGAGGTCAGGCACATCTCGAGCGGGATCTGCTTCTCCACCACCTCCGCGAGGAGCTGCGCGTCTTCGGCCAGCCGGGTGCCGTGGCCGATCCGCGTCGCCCCGCAGACGTGGATCGCCTCGCCGATCGACTCGGCCCCCGCCCCCTCCCCGGCATGACAGGTGCACGCCATCCCGTGTCCCGCCGCGTACTCGAACGCCGCGCGGTGATCGCCCGCCGGATGCCCCCGCTCCGCCCCGGCCAGATCGAACGCGACGATCCCGGCGCTCCGGTACTCCGCCGCCGCCCGCGCCAGCTCGAGGGACTCGGCCGGCGTCCGCGTGCGGATCCCGCACACGATGACGCCGACCTTGGTCCCGGTCTCCGCGCTCGCGCGGGTGAAACCGGCCAGGGGCGCCTCGATCGCCTGGGCCAGCGTCAGCGCGGGCCGGTGCAGCAGCGGCGAGTACCGCACTTCGACATAGCGGACGTTTTCGGCGGCGACGTCCTGGACGAACTCGTACGCGATCCGTTCGAGGGCGGCGGACGTCTGCATCACCGACAGCGTCGTCTGATAGGAGACGAGGTACTCCTCGAGATTGCGGGCTCCCTTCACCGACAGCCGGCGCGCCAGCTCGTCGGGCGTGTCCGCGGGAAGCCGCACGCCCTGGGCCCGGGCCAGCTCGATCATCGTCTGGGGCCGGAGGCATCCGTCGAGGTGAACGTGAAGCTCCACTTTGGGCCAGCGGCGGAGCGCGTCCTTCGAGAGCGCCGGACCCCCGGGCCGGGCGGAGATCACCACCCGGAAGACGGCGCCGGCCTCGCCCACGGGGCCGTCGGCCGCCACCGGGACGCCGCGGGCGTCGGTGACGTACGCCTGCCCGGCCTCGACTTGATCGGCGAGACCCGCGTCGAGCGCACGGACGGCGTCGCGCACGCGGGCCCCCCGGGCCACCGTGACGGGCCGTTCGTTGACGAACGCTCTCAGTTCAGGTGGAATCGAGGCTCCGCGGGCGCGTCCACCGGCTGGGGAAGCACCTTGAGATAGGCGATCAGCGCGTCGAGGTCGGTCAGGCCGACGCTCGCGGACGGAAGCCCCTTCAGCATCGCGTACCCCGACCCGCCGGCCGCCAGGAAGTCGCTCACGACGAGCGTGTAGCTCGCCTTGGGGTCGATCTTCCGCCCGTTGGTGAGCTTGGTGCGCGTGATCCGGCGGCCGGCCGGGCGACGGGCGTCGTACCACACCTCGACGCCGCCCACCTGCGCGCGCGCCTCTCCCCCACCGAGCGACCACTCCAGCGCGTCGAGAAGCGTGGTGCCCGGGACGGTGAGCCGGACCAGCTTGTTGCCGAACGGCTGGCACTGGAACAGGTCCCCGTACGTGACCGCCCCGGCGGGCAGGTCGGCCCGGATGCCGCCGTTGTTCATGATGGAGACGTCGCCGCGGCCCATGTTGAGCTGGGCGTCCGCGATCAGGTGGCCGAGCGGGTACTCGTCGCCCTGGCGGGCGAGGGCGAAGCGGAGGGTCGCCACCGGTTGCCGGGTGACGGTGTCCACCTTGGCCTGCGCCCGGGCCACGAGCACCGCCAGTCCGGTGTCAGGCCGGACCTGGTCCGCGTAGTCGTCGATCACCTGCGTGCGGACGTTGCAGCACCGCCCCCCGGACCGGATGAAGTCCACGACGGCGATGTCGCGTCCCGACGACGCGGCCTCGACGATCGGGATGCCGTTGACCCGGGTGTTGATCCGGACGTGCGTGTGACCCGCCACGATCAGGTCCACCGACCCGGAGTCGAGCGCGCGCGCCAGGTCCACGATGTCCCCGTGACAGGCCCCGGAATCGCAGAACGCGCCTTCGTGGGCCAGCACGATCACGAAGTTGCCGGCGGCGCGGGCGGCGGGCAGCTCGCGCTTCACCGCCGCCGCCAGAGGCCCGAAGGTCAGGCCCGCGACGTTCCGCGGCTCGGTGGTGGTCGGCGTGGACGTCGTCGTGAGTCCCAGGACGACGACCTTGAGCCCGCCGCGCGAGATGATGGTCCAGGGATCGAGCCACGCGGGCCGCGCCCCGCTCGCGTCGGTGATGTTGGCCGACAGGAAGGGATAGTTGGCCTCCGCCATCCGGGCCCGGAGCGTGTCGATCGACCAATCGAACTCGTGATTGCCGATGGCGGCGGCATCGATCCCCAGCCGGTTGAAGGCCGCGATGACGGGACGGCCGAACGCGAAGTTCGAGATCGGCGTGCCCTGCATCTCGTCCCCGCCGTCCAGCCGCACCGTGGTGCAGCCGCAGTCGGCGGCGAGGGAATCGAACCAGGTCTTGAGGGCGGCCACGCCTCCCACCGGACGCCCCTTGGACCAGTCCCAGGTCCGCGCGGCGAGAGCGCCGTGGAGGTCGGTGATGGCGAGGACGCGGAGCATCGTGCTGTCGGCGTCGCTCACCGATCCCGCCGCCGGCGCGAACACGGCGCGCACCGCGGCGGCGGCCGGAGGAAGAATCGACCAGTTCCGGACGAAATACGCGGCCGGGGTGAGGTTCCCCACGCGCCTGATCTCGGCGCCCAGGAGCCCCCGGATGTCCTCGTTGCGGTCGTAGACCACGCGGGCGCCCTTCAGCATGTCGTACCCGCCGCCCCCCGCGGCCCGGTAGCTGGACAGGGCGATGGTGAAGGAATCGACTCCCGTGACCGGCCTTCCCTTATAGAGGAGGCCGCGGATCCGCTGCCCCTCCGGCTGCGTCAAGTCGATCTGATAGTCCACGCCCGAGACCGCATCGAACGAGCCGCCCGGCACCGCCGCGTTGATCACCGACTGCCCGGGCGCATAGGTCCGGTAGTAACGCGTGCTGCGCTCCAGGTACTCCTTGAGCTGCCGGCCGCTGATGCGCACGGCGACGAGCGTGTTGTCGTACGGGTAGACGGCCGCGAGGTCCCGCTCGTGCACTTCCCCGGAGAGCGAGACCCCCGGGTCCTCGAGGGAGGCGGCCGAGAGATCCGCGCCGGCGCGCCGGCGCTGCACCTCGTTGATGAAGTCGAGGAGCGGGGTGTCCTCGGCCCGGGCGTAGCGGCCGTCGAAGCCCGCGTCACCGGTCCCGATGGTCCCCGAAGCCCAGCTGCGGACCCGGTCGTGCGCCGGCGTCTCGCGCCGAACGAATGAGGGGAGCTCGGAAACCCCGGTCAGCGGGATGAGGTCGGCGCGGAGATGGTCCAGCGCCCATTTCCCGTTCACCCGCCGGAACCACACGTGGACCACGGATACGCTGCGCGCCCAGGGTCCGGGCTGGACGAAATGCACGCCGCCGATGACGGTGTCGCGCACCTCGCGATGGGTGTGGCCGAAGACCACGAGATCGGGCTTCGACGGGAGACCGGCGAGCACGGCCGCGTCGTTCTCGGGGCCGACCCCGGTGGTGTCGTAGTTCGACGGGTCGCCCAGCCCCGCGTGCACCAGCACCAGCTTGAAATCGACGCCCTGGCGGTCGAGAGCGGCGAGCGCGCCCGGCGCCGCCTGCGCGATGGGCACCACCTTGATCTTCCCCGTGACGTTCGCGCGTTCCCACACCATCACCCCCGGCGTCGTGAACCCGGTGATGCCCACCCGGACGCCGCCCCGGCTCACCACCGTGGTGGGCGGGAAGAGGGGAACGTCCGAGCGCTCCACCTGGGTCGCCGGGACGAGCACGTTGGCCGAGACGTACTGGAAGGTGGCGTCGGCGATGTCGGTCTTGAGGGCGTCGACCCCGAACGTGAATTCGTGATTCCCGGGAGTGGCGGCGTCGTAGTTGAGGGCGTTGAGCGCATCCACGATCGGGTTGGGGCGGGCCGGGGCCACGCGCCCGAAGTACGTGGCGAAGGGATTGCCTTCGATCAGGTCGCCGGCGTCCACGACGATCACCTGCCCCGGATACTGGGTCCGGAGGGTCGACAGAATGGTGGCAACCCGGGACAGGCCGCCCGGCGCTTCGACGTCGCGGGCGTCATCCCAGCCCAGCACCCGGCCGTGCACGTCCGTGGTCGCGACGATCACCAGGTGCGCGCTGTCGGGTCCGGCGGGAGCGGGCGTCGCGGGCTTGGCGGGGGTGGCCTGCAGCAGAAGGAACAGCGCACCGATTGGGGTCATAGTGCGCTCAAAATTGCCAAGCGTGCGCGCTTCGCGCTACCTTCCCGCTTCCACATGTGGGCCGCCCTGCTGCTCGCCCTGCGCCTCGCCCTCCCGCAGGACAGCGCCGTGCTCCTGATCCGGGTGCTCGACGTGTCCGACGCGCGCATCGGCGGCGACGCGATCCTCATCACCGATTCCGCCGGCGGCGCGGCGCGGCACATCCTGATCGACGCGAGCGACCGGCCGGGACGCGTGGTCCGGGCGCTGGCCCGCTACCACGTGGACACGCTCGCCGCGCTCGTGCTCTCGCACCCGCACGCGGATCATTACGGCGGCATGCCCGGCGTGCTCGCCGCGGTCCCCGTGCGATCGTTCATCTACGGGGGGACCCCGCACACGGCGGTCACCTACCGGCGGCTCCTCGACGCCGTCGCCCGACGTCACATTCCGGTAACGACCGTCGACACGGGCGTCCGGACGGTGCGACTTTTGACGGGCGGCGACACGGTCACCCTGACGGTGCTGGCCCCGCCTCCCGCCTGCCGGGCCCTCGCATCGGACGCCGGCACCGCGATCAACGACTGCTCCATCGGCGTGCGGATCGCGCGCGGCGGGTTCTGCATGCTCTTGCCGGGAGACGCGGAAGCGGACGAAGAGCGGTGGTGGACCGGAACCCGCCGCGATCTCCTGCGGGCCGATATCTTGAAGGCCGGGCATCACGGGTCCGACAACGCCACCGACGGCGCGTGGCTCGACGTGGTGCGGCCGCGGACCGTGATCATCAGCGCGAACGGGCGGCAGCACCCGTTCGCGGACGTGCTGCAGCTCCTGCGGGCGCGGTCGCTCGCCACCTACTGCACCGCGGATGACGGGACCGTCACCGTCCGGGTTCCGCGCGGCGCGGCGGGGACGGTCACGGCGGAGCGGCAGCGGCCCTGCCACGCACGCACCGAGTCCCACTGAGGAGAGGATGTCGATGACCGAGCGTCATCGCTGGATCGTCGACCGGTACGAGGGAGCCCTCGCCGTGGTGGAGTCTGACGGGTCCGGCACCCTGGACCTGCCCCGCTGGCTGCTCCCGTCCGGCACCCGGAGCGACGACGTCCTGGCCGTCACGGTCGAGGCCGGACCGGAGCACACGGTGATCACGGTGACCCGTGACCCGGCGGCGACCGGCGCCGCCCGCGACGCCGCCCGCGCCGCCATCGAACGCCTGCGGGGCTCGGACCCCGGAGGAGACGTGACCCTGTGAACCTGTCCGCGCGTGTCCTGGTGGTGGACGACGAGCCCGACATCACCGCGCTCGTGGCGTATCACCTCGCCAAGGCCGGGTACCGGGTGAGTACCGCCGCCTCCGGCATCGAGGCCCTCAACGCCGTCCGCGAGGAGCGCCCGGACCTCGTGGTGCTCGATCTCATGCTTCCGGGCCGGTCGGGATTCGACGTCCTGTCGGACCTCCGCACCCGCCCCGAGACCAAGGATGTGGGCGTGGTGCTGCTCACCGCGAAGAAGGACGAGCCCGACCGCATCAAGGGCCTGTCGCTCGGCGCCGACGACTATCTCGCCAAGCCGTTCTCACCGCAGGAGCTCGTGCTGCGCGTGGGCGCCGTGCTGCGCCGCCTGACCGCGCCCGCCGTGAGCGCGGGCGGCGTGCTGGCGGCCGGGCCGGTCCGCCTCGACGTCGCGGCGCACAAGGCCGAAGTCGACGGCCACCCCGTGGATCTGACCGCCACCGAGTTCCGTCTCTTGCGACTCCTCATCGAGCGGGAAGGGCGGGTGCAGGACCGCACGCAGCTGCTCGAAACGGTGTGGCGGGCGCAGCCCGACATCCAGACGCGCACCGTCGACATGCACGTCCAGCGGCTCCGCACCAAGCTCGGCCACGCCGGCCCGTGCATCGAGACGGTCCGGGGGGTCGGGTACCGCTTCCGGACCCCCACGCCCCACCCCGCCCGCGGCAAGAAGCGCTGATGCGGCTGGCCACGCGCTTCTTCCTCGCCACCGGGGTGCTGGTCACGATCACGGTGGCGATTCTCGTCATCGCGGCCGACGGCGTCGTCCATCGCCAGCTCCTGGCGGAAGCCGAAGCGGCCCTGGAGCGCGAGGCGCGGCTCGTGGCCAACGAGGTGCCGCCCGATTCGACGCAGTGGTCGCAGGCGGCCCACCGCCTGGGCGGGCTCATCGGCCGGCGCGTCACGCTCATCGATCCGACCGGGCGGGTCCGAGGCGACGCCGAGTTCCCCCCGGAAGCGCTGCCGCACCTGGAGAACCACCTCTCGCGCCCTGAAGTGCAGCAGGCCCTGGCCGAGGGACGCGGGAGCTACGAGCGGCTGTCGGCGTCCACCAACGAACGGCAGCTCTACGTGGCGGTCCGCGGCGGCCCCCGGGGACTCGCGGTCGTCCGCGTGTCCGCGCCGCTCGCCACGCTGGACGCGGCGGCCTCGGAAACCGACCAGGTCTTCGTGGTGTGGGGACTCGTGGCGCTGCTCGGCGCCACGCTCGCCGCCTGGCTGCTGGGACGCCGGACGGCCGCTCCGATCGTCGCCCTGGCCGCCGCCACCCGCGCGATCGCGGCCGACGGGGAGCCGGCGTTCCCCGAAAGCCGGGTGCGCGAGGTGGCCGACCACATCCGCTCCCTGCGCGGCATGCAGGAAGACCTGCGGAGCCGATTCGCGGAGCTCCGCCGCGAGCGCGAGGAGTCCCGGACCCTGGTCGAGTCGATGACCGACGGCGTCATCGCCGCCGACGCGTCGGGACGGGTGGGGACCTGCAACGCGGCGGCGCGGCGGATGCTCGGCCGCGCGGGCGACGAGCCCATCCCCGAGCTGGCCCTGCTGTTCCACGAGAAGGTGTCGCGGGACTTCGTGCGCGACGTGCTGGCGGGCCGTGAGGTGGACGAGCGGGAGCTCGTGGTCGGAGCCCGCGTGCTGCTGGGAACCGGCCGGACCCTGCCGGACGGCGGCACGCTCTTCGTGCTCCGGGACGTGACGGCGCTGCGCCGGCTCGAGACGGTGCGGCGGGATTTCGTCGCCAACGTGTCGCACGAGCTGAAGACCCCGCTGACCTCGATCGCGGGCTACGCGGAGACCATCGCGGCCGAGGCCGAGCCGGGATCTCCGGCGCGGAACTTCGCGGACACCATCCTCGCCAACGCCCGCCGGATGCACCGGCTGGTGGAAGACCTGCTCGACCTGTCGCGCATCGAGTCGGGGGGCTGGCGCCCGGCGCCGCGGGTCGTGGACCTGGCCGCGGCGGCGCGGGACGCCTGGACCCCGTTCGCCGAGTCGGCCGCCGCGCGCGGAGTCCGTTTCGAGCCGGTCGTGCCGCCGGGAACCTCCGTGGCGGTGGATCCCGAGGCGCTGCGCCAGGTGTTCTCCAACCTCTTCGACAATTCCCTCCGGCACACGCCGCGGGGCGGCGCCATCGGCGTCTCGGCGGGCCCGGTCGGGGACGGCGTGGCGGTGGAGGTGAGGGACTCGGGCTCCGGCATTCCCCCGGAGCATCTGCCCCGCATCTTCGAGCGCTTCTACCGGGCGGATCCGGCCCGCTCCCGCGACCAGGGCGGGACCGGTCTGGGGTTGTCGATCGTGAAGCACCTCGTGGAAGCCCACGGCGGCCGCGTCGACGCCGAAAGCACGCCGGGCCAGGGCACCACCATTCGTTTCGTCCTTCCGCCGCCCCCCGCCGTTACACAGCCGTAGCACGGCGGTCACCCCCGCTTGACGGCCGGCGCCGATCGTCATCGGCGTGCGAATCGCGCTGGTTTCGGATACGTATGCGCCGCAGGTGAACGGCGTCACGACGGTGCTTCGCCGGATTGTGCGAGCCGTCGGCGATGCCGGACACCTGGCGGCCATGGTGGCGCCCGCGTATCCCGGAGGGCACCCCCCGGACCCACTTGAATTGCGGATTCCGTCGGTTCCGTTCCCGCCCTACCCCAGCATTCGCCTGTCGCTTCCGCTCTCACGCCGCATCAACCGGTTCCTCAACGACGTCCGTCCCGACGTGGTGCACGTCGCCACCGAGGGCCCCCTGGGCGTCGTGGGCCGCGCGTGGGCGCTGGCGAACGACGTGCCCCTGGTCACGTCCTTTCACACCGACTTCCCGCGCTACGCCCGCGACTATCACGCCGGCGTGCTCGAGCCGGCGGTCTGGAAGTGGCTGGCGTGGTTTCACCGGCCCGCCCGGTTGACCCACACCCCCGGGGACGGGACCCGCGCCGAGCTCCTGGCGCACGGCATCGGGCACGCGGTGGTCTGGGGACGCGGCGTCGACACGACGCACTTCAATCCCGGTCGGCGGGCCGCGTCCTGCCGCCGGTGGCTGGCCGGCGGCGACGACACCGTGATCGTGGTGCACGTCGGACGCCTCGCTCCCGAGAAGAACCTGGACGTCCTCGCCGAGGCCTGGCGGATGGCCCGGGCGGCCCTCGGCCAGCGGGTGTCCTTCGCCCTCGCGGGCGACGGCCCCTTGTCCCGCCGGCTGCACGCGCGGCTGCCGTGGGCGCGGCAGATCGGCTTCGTGGACCGCGACACCCTGGCGATGCTCTACGCGAGCGCCGACTTGTGCGTCCTGCCGTCCCGCACCGAGACCTGCGGGCTCGTGGCCCTCGAAGCCATGGCGTCCGGCATCCCGGTGGTCGCCGCCGACGCGGGCGGGCTGAAGGAGAGCGTGCGGCACGGCCAGACCGGTCTGCTGGTGCCTCCCGACGATCCGCACGCGTACGTCGACGCGATCGTCGACCTGGTGGTCCACCCCTTCGAGCGGCGGGAGTACGGCGCCGCCGCCCGGCGCGCCGCGCTCGAGCGCGATGTGCGTCCCGAAGACGTCGAGCTCCTGGCCCAATACGCCGCGGTGAGCGGCCAACCGGGGAGTTCCGAATCGTGCGCCGCGTAATCCTGGTTCTGATCGACGGGCTCCGGCCCGATGCCATCACGCCGAGCGTGATGCCTTCGCTCGACGCGTTCGCCCACACCTACACGCTCGCGCTGCGGGCCACCACGGTCCGGCCCAGCACGACGGTCGCGGCCCTCGCCTCCCTCGCCACCGGCGTCGGACCGGCCAACCACCGGCTGGTGGAGCCGGGACTCGGATTTCTCGGCAAGCTCGGCGCCCTGCGCCCCGTGGCCCGCGAGCTGGCGAAAGGCGGAGTCCCGACGGACGTCGTGAGCGGCGAGCTCGCGCGCGGCGCCTGGCCGGTGGCGCAGGCCCTGGCCGCGGCGGCGGGCGTGCGGCGCGTGATACCGGGAGGCCGGACTCCTCTCGACGCCGCGGCGGCGGCGAGCCAGATCCTGCTCGCGGGCGAGGAGCAGGCGGTGTTCGTCTATCTGCCCGACTGCGACCGGGCCGGCCACGCCTACGGATGGATGTCTCCCGAGTACCTGAAAGCCGCGGCGGCGATCGACGTCGCGGTGGGCCGCCTCAGCGGCTGGGTGGACGAGGCCCTCATCCTGTTCCTCGCCGATCACGGGGGTGGCGGCGTCCGTCCCGAGGATCACGACGAGCCCCACCCGGTCAACGACCATATCCCGATCATCATCGGGGGCGTCGGCGCGACGCGCCGGCACCAGCTCACCCGCCCGGTCTCCATTCTCGACGTGCCGGCCACGCTCCTCTGGTGGTACAGCCGCCCCATTCCGCCCTCGTACGAAGGCCGGCCGCTGGCCGAGGCCTTGAGCCAGCCGGCCCGGCCCGTGGAGGTCCTCGCCTGAGCCGTTGGCTCACGCACCTGGGCGGCGCCCGGGTCACCCTGGGCGTGGGGCTCGTGCTGATCGCCTTCACCCGGGAACGGCACCTCGGCGTCGTCGTGCTCGTGGCCAACGCGGCCTCTCATCTCGCGGTGCAGGTGCTGAAACGGACGGTGGCGCGGCGGCGTCCCTGCGACGTCCACGGTGTCCCCCTCGCACTCGTCGACCTCCCCGATCCTTACTCCTTCCCTTCGGGCCACGCGGCCGCCGTCACCGCGGTCGCGACCTCCATTTCCCTCGCCCACCCGGCGCTGTCTCCCCCACTCCTCGCGCTGGCGGCCCTCGTCGCCCACTCGCGCGTGTCCCTGCGGGTGCACCACCCCGGAGACGTCGTGGCCGGAGCGGTGCTCGGTGCAACGGGAGCGATCACCGCGGCGGCGCTCCTGTAGATCCGGTTTCGCCAAGTGTCTGCGGGACAGGCTGTTGCCACGTTGCACGCCCGTGACGTATTCGGGCTAATTTCCGTCACGAGCGAGCGATGACGACCATCCCCCTCCCCACCGCCCCGCAGGCGGAAGCGACCCCCCGGAGCCCGGCGAAGACCGGCGCACCCCGGATCGCGGCCATCGACATCGGGACCAACTCGATCCGACTGGCCGTGGCGGAGGTGCAGCCGGACGGGACCTACCGGATTCTCGACGAAGACCGCGAGATGACGCGCCTCGGGCATGGCCTCTTCGAGACCGGCCGCCTGGCCGAGGAGCCGATGGCGCATTCGCTGCGGGTGCTGGGCCGGATGAAGGCCATCGTCGAGGGGTTCGGCGTCGGCGAGCTGCGCACCATCGCCACCAGCGCCGTCCGCGAGGCGACCAACGGGCGCGAATTCGTGCGCGAGGCGTGGAAGCGCTGCCGCGTCCGGGTGGACGTGGTGCCGCCCGAGGAGGAGGCGCGCCTGGCGCTGCGCAGCGTGCGCCGCCACTACGACCTGGGTGACCGCCGGACCGCGATCGTCGACATCGGAGGCGGCAGCACCGAGGTGGTGCTCGCCGTCGGCGGCCTCGTGGAGCTGGTAGTCTCCCTGCCGCTGGGCGCGGTGCGGCTCACGGAGCGCTACCTCCCGTCGGACCCCGTCAAGCCCAAGCACTGGAACGCGCTGCAGCGGGCCATCGACGCCGCCATCAAGGAAGGCATGGGGAAGGTCCCCTTCGCCGCCGACGTGATGATCGGCTCGGGCGGCACCTTCACCAACCTGGTGGAAATGGTCCAGTGCGAGCGCGAGGGGAAGGCCGGAAACCCGCGGAACTACCCGCTGGCCCGCGCCGAAGTCACCCGGCTTCTCGACCGGCTCCGGGAGACGCCGCTGGCCGCGCGGCGCGAGATCCCCGGCCTCAACCCCCAGCGCGCCGACATCATCGTCGCCGGCGTCGCGGTGGTGGACCGGCTGGCCAAGCGCGTCGCCGCGCAGCGCGTGCTGGTGAACGACCGAGGGATCCGGGACGGCGTCCTCCTCGCGATGATCGAGGACCTGCCCGGGATGGCCCGTCCCCGGCGCGTCGCGCCCCCGGACCGGATGGACTCCGCGCGCCGGCTGGCCCGGCAGTGCCGGTCCAACGAACGGCATTGCGAGCGGGTGGCCCTGTTGGCGGTGCAGCTGTTCGACGCCCTGCGCCGGCCGTTCGACCTTCCCCCCGAAGGCCGGGAGGTCCTGATGGCCGGCGCCCTGCTGCACGACATCGGCTACCTGATCAATCACGAGCGACACCACAAGCACGCCTACCACCTGATCATGCACGGGGACCTTCCCGGCTTCTCGGCCCGCGAGGTGGAGCTGATCGCGAACGTGGCGCGCTACCACCGCCGCGCCGCGCCCAAGAAGGACCACCCGAACTTCGGGCGGCTCACCAAGGACGAACGGCGGCTGGTCCGCCGCCTCTCCGGGATTCTCCGGATCGCCGACGGCCTGGACCGCACCCACGGCGGCATCGTGAAGGCGGTGCGGGCCCGCGCCGGACGCAAGGCCGTGCGGATCTCCGTCTCCGCCTCGCGCAATCCCTCCATCGAGCTCGACGACGCCCGGCGCAAGAGCGGCCTCTTCGAGAAGGCGTTCGACCGCGCGCTGGTCTTCTCGCCGTACCGCGCCCGCGCCCGGAGACGCGCATGACCGACCGCGCCCCCGCCGCCTATCCGGCCGATCACTACCTGAACCGCGAGCTCTCGTGGCTCGAGTTCAACGCGCGCGTGCTCGAGGAAGCGGCCGATGCCACCAACCCCTGGCTCGAGCGGCTCAAGTTCCTCTCGATCTTCAGCTCCAACCTGGACGAGTTCTTCGAGATCCGCGTCTCGGGACTGCAGCAGCAGGTTTACGCCGGCGTGGAGCCGCAGGATTTCGGCGCCGACGGCATGGCGCCGGCGGAGCAGCTCGCCGCCATCGAGCGCCGGACGCACGATCTCGTCGCCGCCCAGTACCGCGTGCTCACCTCGGAAGTCTTCCCCGGTCTCAAGGACGCCGGCATCGAGCGGGTCCGCTGGACGGATCTGACCGCGGCGGAGCGGAAGCAGGCGGTGGGATACTTCCGGGCCAGTGTGTTCCCGGTGCTCACGCCGCTCGCCATCGACCCCGGTCATCCCTTCCCGCATGTCCACAACAAGAGCCTCAACATCGCGCTCCTGGTGGAGCGCAAGAACGGCGGGCTCCCACGGCGCCACTTCGCCGTGGTGCAGGTGCCCGGTGTGCTGGACCGCGTGATGGTGGTCTCCCGCGGGGAGCGGAACGTCCGCTTCATCCTGCTCGAGGACGTCATCGCGGAGCACCTGGGCGAGCTGTTCGGACACCTCAAGGTCGTGAGCCACACCGTCTTCCGGGTGACCCGCAACACGGACCTCACCATCCAGGAGGACGACGCCGAGGACCTGCTCGAGACCATCGAAGAGAGCCTGCGGCAGCGCATGCGCTCGGACCCGGTGCGGCTCGAGATCTCGACGGACGCGAGCGACCTGTTCGTCGACATGCTCACCGAGGCGCACGACCTGGAGCCCCGGGACGTGTACCGGGTGAGCGGGCCGGTGGACCTCACCGCGCTGATGGCCCTGCACCGCCTCGAGGGCTTCGCCGTCGCCAAGGACGAGCCGCTGGTGCCGCGGGTCCCGCCGCAGTTCGCCGCGCAGGACGACGTCTTCCAGGTGATCCGCGCGCACGACGTGCTGGTGCACATGCCGTACGAGTCGTTCAGCTGCGTGGTGGACTTCATCGACCAGGCCGCCGACGACCCGCAGGTCCTGGCGATCAAGCAGACCCTGTACCGCACCTCGGGCGGCTCGCCGATCATCGCGGCCCTGGCCCGGGCGGCCCAGAACGGGAAGCAGGTGACCGCGCTGGTCGAGTTGAAGGCGCGGGCCGACGAACAGGCGAACATCGCCTGGGCCCGGATGCTCGAGCAGGCCGGCGTGCACGTCGTGTACGGCATCGTGGGGCTCAAGACCCACTGCAAGGCGGCCCTCGTGGTCCGGCGTGAAGCCGAGGGCATCCGGCGCTACGTCCACCTCTCCACCGGCAACTACAATCCGGCGACCGCCCGTCTCTACACCGACCTGGGGCTGTTCACGGCCGACCCCGACTTCGGCGAGGACACGAGCGCGCTCTTCAACCTCCTCACCGGGTACGCCGAGGGATACGAGTGGAAGAAACTGCTCGTGGCGCCCCTCGATCTCCGGGAGCGCATCATCGCCCTGATCGAGCGCGAGGAGCAGCACGCGCGGGAGGGTCTGCCGGCCCGGATCATCGTGAAGATGAACGCGCTGGTCGAGCCGTCGGTGATCGACGCGCTCTACCGCGCTTCGAGCGCCGGCGTCTCCATCGACCTGGTGATCCGGGGCATCTGCTGCCTCAAACCCGGACTCCCCGGCGTTTCCGAGCGCATCCGCGTGACCAGCATCGTGGACAAGTTCCTGGAGCACAGCCGGATCTTCTACTTCGAGAACGGCGGCGCTCCGGACGTCTGGCTCGCGAGCGCGGACTGGATGCCGCGGAACTTCTGGCGCCGGATCGAGACCGCCTTCCCGGTGGAAGACGCCGCGCTGAAGACGCGCATCGTCAACGACATCCTCCGGCTGGTCCTGGCGGACACCGTGAAGGCCCGCGAGCTCCAGGCCGACGGCACCTACCGCCGGCGCGCCCCCGCCGAGGGCGAAGCGCCGATCCGGTCCCAGGTGGCCCTGCAGCTGCTGGCCCGGGAGGCCGCCCGGGAAAAGAAGTCCGACGTGCGGCCGCCGCTCGTGCCGGTGGTCCGCCGCCGCCCGGATTCCGAACCCGCCCCGGGCCCGGGCCGCGCGCACTCGCGCGCCTGAGCCTAGCCGACCTCCCGCCCGGCAGGCAGATTTCGTCATGATCAACGAAACGACTGAAGATCGCCGCCACTGGCTGGTGGATCGCCGCCGCCGCAAAGAACGCCGGGCCAGGGCCGAGCGCCGCGACGGTGAGCGGCGCCGCGAGAACCGAGACGTGATCATCGACCGGCGCCACGGCACCTCGGGCGAGCGCCGGATGAGCGCGGATCGCCGCGATCGGAGCGAGCGCCGGACCCGCTCCGAACGGCGCGACCGGCCCTAACCCCCCGTGCCCGCGTTCCCTCGCGACCTCCCGGGCCTGCCCACCTGGGACGGCGTCGCGGAGCTCGCCCGCTGCTATCTCGATGACGCCCGCCGGGCCGCGCCCGGCCTCGGCGCCCATCCCGACCCCGACGCGCTCCACGATTTCCGGGTCGCCCTCCGCCGGCTCCGCGGTCTCCTGCGCGCCTACCGGGCGCCGATCGGCCCCCGGGTCCCCAAACGCCTGCGCCGCCGGCTGACCGCCCTGGCCGATTCGACCGGCGCCGGCCGGGACGCGGACGTGATGCTGGCCTGGATCGAGGACCAGCGGCCCCACCTGTCGCGGTCCGAGCGCGTCGGCGCCCGCTGGCTGGCGGAGCGGCTGACGGCGCGGCGGGACGCGGACCCCGAGTTCCGGAAGCTTCCGGCCCGCTTCGAGCGTCTCGATCGCCGGCTGCGGAAACGGCTGTCCGCGGACGCGCGCGCCCCGGACGCGCATCCCGGTCCGTCGTTCGCGAGCAGCACCGCGCGGCTGGTCACCGACGCCGTCGTCTCCCTCACCGAGGCGCTCCGCGAGATCCACACGCCGGACGACGCCCGCGCGGCGCACCGCGCCCGGATCGCCTGCAAGCGGCTCCGCTATCTCCTCGAGCCCGTCGCCGACGCGGCCGCCGGCGCCCCCGCCCTGATCGAGCGCCTGCGGTCCCTGCAGGAGGTCCTCGGCGAGTTCAACGAGTGTCAGGTGCTCCTGAACGAGATCGGGAGCGCCGTGGAGGCGTCGGGAGCCGCGCGGGCCCGGAGTGCGCACGACCTCCAGGTGGAGGGAAAGCCGCGCCCCCGGCAACGGCGCGGGCGCGAGGATGCGGGGTTGCTCGCTCTGGCGCGCCGCGCCCGGGCGCGGCGCGACGACCTCTTCTTCACCCTGCAGCCGCAGTGGCTCGGTGAGCACGCGGCGGAGGTCATCCCGCTGGTCCGGGAAGGCGTCGCGACGCTCGCGGCCCGGCGTTCGGTGCCCTACCGCGCCGTCCGCCGTCCGCCCCGGTATCGGGCCAAGGCTCCGGCGCCGGTGCCCGCCGCGGAGACTTAGGCCGGCGGGGAGTCCGCGGCGGCCCGGCGGGCGCGGGCGCCGTCCAGCAGTCCGCCCGGCAGGCTTTCCCGCAGGAGCAGCACCGCGCCGACCAGCGCTCCCACCACCAGCGAATAGGCCCGCCACGCCACGAGGAGAATCGCGAGGGCACCGGGGGGCACCCGTCCGTCGAACCCCACCACGAAGCCCAGGTCCACCGCGCCGGCGCCCGCCGGAATCGGGGCCAGAAGCAGCCCGGAGGTAAGGGCGAACGATGCGACCGCCAGGTCGCCGAAGCCCAACCCCGGGA
The DNA here is from genome assembly GCA_035505915.1 of Gemmatimonadales bacterium. Lineage (GTDB taxonomy): Bacteria > Gemmatimonadota > Gemmatimonadetes > Gemmatimonadales > GWC2-71-9 > 40CM-2-70-7. The sequence goes on from DATJQI010000078.1 coordinate 54,534, forward strand.
CGCGCGCCAGGAGCACCGGCAGGATGGCGCCCCGGGCGACGAGACTCAGCACCGACAGCGAGACCACACCGGCCATGACCCGGGGAGGCTGCGAGCGCATCCGGCGCCAGCTCTCGCGGAGGCAGGCCGCGACCCGCACAGCGGTCCGCGGCCACAGGCGCCGCACGAGCAGGATGCTCACCGCCACGAGGAGCAGCGTGACGCCGAGCCCGCCCCACGCGGCCGGCGAGCGGGAGAGGCGGGTCACCGCGGGGATGAGGCCGGGCGCGCGGGCCGCGAGACTCACCGAGATCGCGATGGCCCCCACCACGAACACGAGCGCGTCGCTCACCAGCTCCGAGCCGAAAGCCGCGATGGTCGCCGCGGGACTCGAGCCCGCGCGCGTGAATCCGAAGTAGCGGAGCGGCTCGCCGCCGACGCGGGCCGGCGTCACGGCCGCCATCGCGTCCCCGCACGTATTGATGATCACGGCCCGCCGGAACGAGACGGGCAGGAGCAGGCGGCTGCGGAGCGCGCGCGCGGCGACGTCCACCCCGCAGAGGAGCAGCGCCGCGACGTGCTGGTCCAACCCCAGCGGGAGGGCGTCCATCAGGCCGCCCGCGCCCGCGGCACGGGAGTCCGGCGCGTCACCGGCCACGGCACCACGGCGCCGCCCGCCGCGGGCAGGACCAGCGGCACCACCCATCCCTGGAGGCCGACCGCCAGGAGCAGGCCCGCGAGCGAGTCGACGGCGAAATGGTTCTGTGTGTACACGGTCGCCCCCAGGACGCCGAGTGTGATCGTCGTGGCCGCCAGGCCGAGGCGGCGGTGGCCCGTCCGCCACAGGATCCACGTCAGGGTCACCGATCCCGCGACGTGCGAGCTCGGGAAGGCCGTGCCGAGCGAGTCCCCGGAGTCCTGGATCAGGTGATTGAGATGGAACACCAGGCCGCGGCGCACGCTCTCGGGGAATACCACGTGCAGCACGTCCGGGCCCGTGGTGGGACAGAGCGCGTAGACCGCGAAGCAGGCCAGGTAGGCCACGGCGATCCGGAGCGTCCCCTCCCGCCGCACCCGCCCCGGCCCGAAGGCGACCAGGATGGGCACGAGCAGCAGCAGCGGGTAGTACGAGAAATAGAAGAGGTGCATCATCTCGCTGAAGACCCGCCCCGGCATCGCGGCCAGCCAGAGGGCGTTCAGGTGCACGCCGAACAGGTGCTGGTCGAGCCACACCAGCGCGCGGTCATAGGGCGCGTTGCTCAGGAAACGGCCGTGAACGTCCAGCTCCCGCCAGAACGCGCAGATCCAGGCCAGCGGGTACAGGTCGTACACCCGCCGCAGCCAGCGCTGATCGGGCGCCGGAGCCCGGGCGAGCAGCCAAGGAACGCCGAGGGCGATGCCGTGCACCACCACCAGCCAGCGCGCCGTCTCGTATTGGGGAACGAGAGGCGCCCAGCGCCCGATCAGCAGGAGGTTGTACGCCGCCAGAATCCAGTCGACCGCCCGAGGATGCAGGGAGCGCGGCCGGATCCGGGCGGCGGTCGTCATCGGGAAGACGTGAACGGGTACGTGTGCTGGACGAAGTACGCGGCCGGAAAATCCTCGGGATACTCGCGATCGGACAGGCCGAACGCGGCCGCCTTCTTCCGGGCCGGGTCCGGAAAGTAGGCCGTGCCGAAGAGCCAATCCCAGAACGCGAACTTGGTCGAGAAGTTCTTGTCGTAGGCCTCGGGGTCCACCGCGTGGTGCCAGCGGTGCATCTCGGGTCCGTTGACGACGTACTGCAGACGGCCGAGACGGACGTCCAGGTTCGAGTGGATGAACATTCCCCAGACGGCGCCGATGGCCCCCTTCAGCACCGCCACCGCGGGGGCCGCGCCCAGCAGGACGATCGGCGCGAACTCCACCGTCTGATTGATCAGGATCTCGAGCGAGTGCGACCGGACGCCCGACAGCCAGTCCACGTCCCGCACCGAGTGGTGCGCCTCGTGCAGGCGCCACAGCCAGGGCGTGCGGTGCTGCAGCCGGTGGAAGAGATAGATGTACAGGTCGTGAGTGACGACGAAGAAGGCGAGCTGCGCCAGGAGGGGCCACCCCGACACCAGGTGGAGCCGCGACAGCCCGGTCCGCCCGTCGAGGAACGTGATGAGCCGGCCGATCACGAGCCCCAGGACATAGCTCTGGACGAAGCCGTAGAGCAGAAGATCGTTCCAGAATCCGGCGCGGACGAGGTGCTGGCCGGCGTTGTACGGGAAACGCCGCTCGAGCACCGAGAAGGCGATCCCCGCCCCCACCACCGCCGCCAGGGTCCAGAGCTCGATCGCGTGCATCACCCCACCCGGACGTCCGCCGCGGGCCGGACCGGCGTACCGCGCAGCCGGCGCAGCGCGCCCATCTCGCTCTCGTACACCCGCTTCACGCCGTCCCCCACGGACTCCTCGATGGCGCGGATGTCCCGCACCAGGCGCATGAACCCGCCGATTTCCACCGACGCCGCCTGATCGGATCCCCACAGCGAGCGGTCGAGCGTGATGTGCCGCTCCACGAAGCACGCCCCCATCGCCACGGCGGCGTAGGTCGTGGCGAGGCCGGTTTCGTGTCCCGAGTACCCGATGGGCACACCCGGGAACCGGGCCGCGAGCGTGTCGATCATCCGGAGATTGAGCTCCCGGGGCTGGCACGGATACGTCGACGTCGCGTGGGCCAGGAGCAGCCGGTCCCGCCCCACCACGTCGACCGCGGCGTCGATCTCATCCAGCGTCGACATCCCGGTGGACAGCATCAGCGGCTTGCCCGTGCTCTTCAGGCGCCGGAGCAGCTCGTGGTTGGTGAGCGTGGCGGAGGCGACCTTGAAGAACGGCGGGTCGAACGCGGCGATGAACTCGACCGCCTGCTCGTCCCAGCAGGACGCGGTCCAGGCGATCCCCCGGTCCCGGCAGTGGCGGTCCAGCTCCGCGTACTGCGAGAAGTTGAACTCCACTTTCTTCCGGTACTCGAGATAGGTGATCCGGCCCCAAGGCGTGTCTCGCTGCATGTCCCGCTGCTCGGGCGGCACGCACAGCTCGGGGGTGCGCTTCTGGAACTTGACCGCGTCGCACCCGGCGGCGACGGCCCCGTCGATGAGCTTCTTGGCGAGCTCCAGCGACCCGTTGTGGTTGATCCCGATTTCGGCGAGCACGTAGACCGGCTCTCCGTCGCCGATGGCGCGGTGTCCCACGGTCACCCAGCGCCGAGGCGGGGCCGGAACCAGCCGGATCGACGGCGGATCGGCCGGAACCGACCCGTCCGCGCCCGCGCTCCGCGCGGCGAGGACCGCCTCGGCGACGTCGCGGAAGGCGCCGCGCCCGCCCCCCCGCCGGGTCACGTAGTGCACCGCCTGCCGCACCGACGGCTCGGCGTTCGCCGGCGCGGCGGAGAACCCCACCGCCTGCAGGACGTCCAGGTCGTTGACGTCGTCCCCGATGAACCCGATTTCGTCGAGCGTCAGGCCGCGGCGGGCCGCGATCTCCTCGACCACCGACCGCTTGTCGACCGCGCCCTGATGCAGCTCGGTGAGGCCCAGCTTCCGGGCCCGCTGGGCCACGATGGGCGAGCTCTCCCGGGTGACGATGCCGGTCTCGATCCCGGCATCGCGGAGACGGGCCACGCCCATCCCGTCGCGGCGGGAGAACCGGAGCAGGCCCTCGCCGTCCGGCGTGCAATAGACGGAGCCGTCGGTCAGGACGCCGTCGCAGTCGGTGAGCAGGAGGCGCACCGCGGCGGCGCGCGCCGTGAGTGTCACATCGAGCGGCAGAGCGGTCATCGTCCGGTCCCTCAACACGCGGTGAATCCGCCGTCCACGACCAGCGTCGCGCCGGTCATGTAGCGGGAGGCCTGACTCGCCAGGAAGACGATCGCGCCCCGGTAGTCGTCCGGAGCGGCCATGCGGCCCAGCGGTGTGCGCCGGGCGTATTGCGAGATGAAGTAGGCGGGCTGTCCGTTCTCGACGCCGCCGGGAACGAGGGCGTTCACCCGGACTCCCCGCCGGCCCCAGCGGGCCGCGAGGTGCCGGGTCAGCGCGATCACCGCGCCTTTGGACGCCGGATAGGCTGGGGCCTTGGTGAAGCCGGGAGTCCCGTCCTCCCGCTCGTACAGCGCGGGATCCGGACCGACCAGGCCGTAGGTCGACGCGACATTGATGATGCTGCCGCTCCCCTGCGCCGCCATGTCGGGACCGAAGACTTCGCAGGGCAGGTATACGCCGGTGACATTGACCTCCATCATCCGGCGCCAGTCGTCCACGGAAGGGACGGCTCCCGGCTCCCGGGCCTGACCTTCAGGGCTCCCGGCTTCGACCTTGTCGTTCAGCGCCGCGTTGTTGACCAGGATGTCCACCCGCGGGAACCGGGCCCGGAGGTCCGCGCGGAGCCGTTCCAGCGAATCCGCGAGCGTCACGTTCCCGACCACCGCGTGGACCGGGCCGGCGCCGGGGACGGCGCGCACCTGATCCGCCAGGCGGGAGAGCCCCGCTTCGTCCAGATCCACCAGCACCGTCGCCGCACCCGCCTCGGCGAGGGCCAGCGCGTGCTCGCGGCCCAGGAGCCCAGACGCGCCGGTGACCACCGCGACCTGGCCCCGGAGCGAAAAGCGGCCGGGCGCCGGCGCGGCGACCGTCCGGTCCTCGCGGGGCTTGGTGTTGAAGTGCGTGGTCCGGCGGAACGAGGGCTCGATGGGAGTCCCCAGGATCCGGGACTTCACGTCCCCGGCCTCGAGGGCCTCCTTCAGGATCGGCAGGGATTCCGCGTAGGCGCCGAGGAGGTGATCGACGTCTTCGTCCGTATGGGCGGCGCTGACCACGTGGCTGCCCGACCAGAGGACTCCGCGCCGGAGCAGCTCCTGATGGAGGAGACTCTTGGAGAGGAGTGGATCGGCCCCCGGGAAGGTCAGGAGGGTCCGGCATCCGGCGCCGACGCAGTGGACCCGCCCCCGGAGGTCGAGCGATTCGGCGAGCCCGTTCACGCCGTCCTTGATCCGGCTCCCCACGCGGGCGAGATGCGCGGGAACGTTCTCCGAGACCAGCGTGTCGAGGGTGGCCTGGGCGGCCGCGAGCGACAGCGCCTCCCCGCCGAAGGTGGTGAAGAAGAAGACCTCGCGATCGAGGAGCCGCATCACGTCGCCCCGGCCGGCCAGCACGGACAGGGGCATGCCGTTGGCCACCGCCTTCGAGAACGTGGCCAGGTCGGGCCGGACGCCGAAATGCTGCTGCGCGCCGCCCACCGCCAGCCGGAAGCCGGTCCACATCTCGTCGAAGATCAGGAGCGCGCCGTGGAGCGTGCAGCGCTCCCGGAGCAGCTCCAGGAACCCCGCCTGCGGCTCCTCGAAGACCATCGGCTCGAGGATGACGCAGGCGATGTCGTCGTCCATCGCCTGCAGGAAGGACTCGGCATTGTTGTAGTCGAAGGTGTACGTCTGGTCCTTCACGGGGTCGGGAATGCCGGCGGCCCGGTCGGTAGTGCCGACGAACCAGTCGTGCCAGCCGTGGTAGCCGCAGCACAGCACTTTGCTCCGCCCCGTGAACGCCCGGGCCAGCCGCACCGCCGCGCTGGTCACGTCCGCGCCGGTCTTCGAGAACCGGACCGACTCCGCGCACGGGACCAGGGCGCGGATCTGCTCCGCCACCTGGACCTCGAGCGGGTGCATCAGCGAGAACGTGATCCCGTCGTCGAGCTGACGGCGGATCGCCGCGTCGACGGCGGGGTGCCCGTAGCCGAGGACCAGCGGGCCGACCCCCATCGTCAGGTCGAGGTAGCGGTTGCCGTCCACGTCCCACACGTGGCTGCCCCGCCCGCGCCGGGCGTATTTCGGCGTGACGCCGGCGACGTGCTGGCCCGGACCCTTGGCCAGGGTCTGGGTGCCGGCGGGGATCAGTCCCCGCGCCCGCGCCCACCAGGCGTCGGATTCGGCGATGAGGGGAAGGCGGGCGGATTCGACCAGGGCGTCAAGCATGAGCGGGGACCAGGTGGCGTCGAGTGAGTGCCGAAGCGACGCGCGTGGCGATCGCCTCGGCGGTGAATCCGGCGTCGGCGAGGACGTCGGGGAGCAGCGCGGGCGTGAACCAGCGGTCTCCGCAATTGACGGCCAGGACGCGCGCGGGCGCGCCGGCGCGGACGAGCGTGTCGGCCACGGCGGTGTAGAGCCCGCCGGTCTCGAAGTGGTCTTCGATGGTGACGAGGAGCGCCGCCCGGCGGGCGGCGTCCAGCACCGCCTGCTGGTCGAGCGGTTTCACGGTCCGGATGTTCACCACCCGGACGCCGCAGCCGTCGGCGCGCAGGAGCGCGGCCGCTTCCCAGGCCTCGCGGAAGAGCGCGCCGGACACGAGCAACGCGACGTCGTCGCGCGGGCCGGCCCGGAAGACTTCGGCCCGCCCGATCTCGAAGGGCCGGTGCTCGGTCACCGCCGGACGGTCGCAGTAGCGGACGTACCAGGGATTGGGGTCGGCCAGCACCGCCGGGAGTCCGGCCACCAGGTCCGGCAAATCGGCGGGGCAGAAGACCCGCATCGGGGGAATGCCCCGCATCAGGGCCACATCCTCGAGGGCCTGGTGCGTGGGGCCGTTGGCCTCGGACAGGACGCCGGGGACCGCCCCCACCAGCTTCACGGGAAGGCCCGGGATCCCGACGTCGGTCCGGATGAACTCGAACGCCCGCATGGTGAGGAACGTGGCCAGCGCGTGCACCACGGGGATCCGCCCGCGCAAGGCGAGTCCCGCCGCCATCCCGATCATGGTCTGCTCGGTGATGCCGGTGTCGAGAAAGCGGGGACCCAGCTGGGCCGGGAGGCCCCGGATGGCGGCCCGGTTCTCCGCCGTCAGCACCAGGACGCGGGAGTCGCGGCGGGCCAGGTCGAGGAGGGCGTGCTCGTAGGTCTGGGTCATCGGACCATCAGGGGCTCGCTCTCGAGCTCGGCGGCGGCGACGCCCTCGAGCTCGCGCAGGAGCGCCGTGACCTCCGCGGGGGACAGGCGGCAGAACCACCGGTCGGCGCGCGCTTCGATGCTGGGGAGCCCGCAGCCGCGGACGGTGCGCGCGATGATCACGCTGGGACCGCCGCCGGCGAACGGGAGGTCGGAGAACGCGCGGTCGATCTCGTCGAAGTCGTGTCCGTCCACGGTGCGCACCGCGCAGCCGAACGCGGCGAACTTGTCGGTGAGCGGCTCGAGCGGGATCAGCTCTTCGGTCCGCACGTTGGCCTGAAAGCCGTTCCGGTCCACCAGCAGCGTGAGGTTGGTCAGCCCCTGCGCCCGGGCTACGAGAAGCCCTTCCCAGATGGATCCCTCGTCCAGCTCGCCGTCCCCCAGGAGCACCACCACCCGGCTGCGGCCGTGCGAGAGCCGGACGTCGTAGGCGATGCCCATCCCCACTGAGAGCAGATGCCCCAGCGACCCCGAGTGGAACTCGACGCCCGGGATGGCCCGGTTGGGGTGCCAGTAGAGGTGATCGCGCGGCGACAGGTGATTGGCGAGGCGCTGACGGGAGATGAAATCCAGCTCGGCCAGCGTGCCGTACAGGGCGGGCACGTCGTGACCCTTGGAGAGCAGGAGGTAGTCGCGCTCGCGGTCATCGAGCCGACGCGGGTCCACCCGCAGGAAGTGACGGTAGAGATAGACCACCAGGTCCGCGCAGGAGAGGGACGCGCCGAGGAAGCAGCCCCCGCCCCCGGCCATCCGGACGGCGTGGCGCCGGACCTCCCGGGCGATGGCCTGAAGCTCCCGGCGCTGGGCGTCGTTCACAGGGCCACCGCCAGCGCGCCGGCCGGGCCGTACAGGCCGGGCAGCTCTTCCAGGTGGTGCTGGTACCAGGATACGCCGCGGTGCCGGTCGTTCAGGGCCATCACGTCCGGGTTGAGGTCGAGGAACCGCCGGATGTCCCGGACCGTGTACCGGGGCCGGACATCGGCCAGCGCCGCGTCGACCCGCCGGATCACCTCGTAGTCCTCGACGAAGTCGAGGACCACCCGGTGACTCCGCGCGCAGTGCTCCCCGGTCTCCCAGGTCACGTTGCCGATCCGGAAGCGGTCGGGCTGGGTCCAGAGGAACGGCGTGGTGTGCTCGCGCTCGAACGGGCGCCGGGCCTCTTCCCACGCCGTGGCGAGGGCATCGATGCCCATCACCTCGACGTCGAACCCGTCCGGGTAGGTGGCCGGGTGGAGATTCGACACGTAGTCGAGCGCGTGCGCGTGGGCCAGGTAGTAGGAGAGCACGCGGTCGATCACCGCCGGGTCGATCAGGGGACAGTCGGACGGAATCTTCACGACGTGGCGCGCGCCCAGCGCCCGGGCCACCGCGTAGTGGCGGTCGAGCAGGTCGGTCGGGTGGCCCTGAAAGCAGGGCACGCCGGCCCGGCCGGCCAGCGCGACGATCTCTTCGTCCGCGGGCTCGGTCGTGGTGGCCACCACCACGGTTCCGGCCAGGCGGGCGGCGGTCACGCGCTCGAGCATCCGCTCCAGCACCGTGCTCCGCCCCAGCGGGAGCAGCACCTTCCCGGGCAGCCGGGTGGAGCCGGTGCGCGCCTGGATGACGGTGACGACGTCGCCGCTCACGATGCCGCCCGCCACCGGGCCTCCGCCCGGGCCTCTTCCATCACGTCCCGGCAGACGTCGGCGATCCGCCGCGCCGACGTCCCGCCGTTCTGCAGGGGGAGCAGCCGGGCGAGCTCCTGGAGGTCGAAGTACGAGTGGCATTCCTTGCCCAGGGCGAGACCGACGTAGGTGACCGACGACCACTGGGTGATGAGGACGTCGCAGTTCGCGATCATGTGGTGGACGTTGCCGTCGGCGTACACGCGGGCGTCCGGCAGGGCCCGGTGGATCTCGCGCGTGGAGCGGCGCGCGTTCTCGTTGGGGTGGAGCTTCACGATGATCGGGCGCCCGGCGGCGATTTCGGCCACCCGGGTCCAGAAGGCGCGGCGGTGGTCGAGCTTGAACGTCTCCCGCGTGTCCGAGGTCGCCACCAGGACGTAGCCCCGGTGGGGGAAGTCGTTGTCCCGGTACGCGCGGCAGTCGTCGAAGTTCGGGATGCCGGTCACTACCAGGCGGTCGGCGGGAACGCCCTTGGAGATGAAGAGATCACGGTACCCCTCGGACGCGACGCAGAACTTCGAGTAGGCCAGGGACAGGCCGGTGGCGGCGGTGCTCGCGACCCAGCGCGGGAACCCCAGCGTCTTCACCAGCTGATAGCCGAGGTTTTCCGGGTCGGTCATGCCCTCCTGCACGAGGACGAGCGGGCGGCCGCGGACGTTCCGCTGCACGATGAGGTCGGTGCAGGTGACGACGAGGTCATAAGGCCCCTGGTCTCCGCGCTCGTCGAGGGGGAGCCGGTGCCGGGCCAGGTACTCGTCGGTGTGCCGGCGCATCTGGCCGCCCAGGATGGTGAAGTCGAGCCATCCGTGGCGCGTGAGCCAGTGGAGGAAGCCGTCACAGTAGAAGGGGGTGAAGGAGGCGTCGACCCCTTCGAGGTTGCCGGCGATTTCGTGCATCATCGTGGTCTGGTTCAGCGACCCACAGATGAAGAGCACGCGCGGGGGGGAAGATCTCATGCGCACGGGTGAACCTACGCCCTGGAACGCTTCGGGCCGTCTACGGGCGTGTAACCGCAAGGCAACGGAGACCGCCCGGTTTCGACCGGTGTTCCGCGCCCCCCTCCGTTACACAACCGTTACGGCAATCGTCTCACTCTGTGATATGCCGGGGCGTTCATCATCCCGGCAATGACGACCCGACCCCGTTCGCTGTTCCGCACCGTTCCATTCACCTCCTGGGAGGGAATCTTGAACGCCACACGTCGCCGCCTCTCGCTCGCCGCCGGCCTGCTCGCCGTGCTGGGGTGGACCGCCCCCGCGGCCGCGCAAACGCCGGCCCCCGCGCCATCACCGGTCACGGTGGGCGGCGTGGTGTACGCCCAGTATGCGTACCAGATGACAGCGCTGAATGGCGCCACGGACACGTTCCACACGAACGCGTTCGACATCACGCGGGCGTACGTCAACGTGATCGGCCGGTTCTCGGGCGGGATCTACACCCGCGTGACGCTGGACATCGCCCACGCGGCGGCCGCCTCGCAGACCTACCGGCTGAAGTACGCGTACGCCGGCTACACCCCGGAAGGCAGCTCGCTGACCTACAAGCTCGGCTTGATGCAGACCCCGTGGATCGACTGGGAAGAGGCCCTCTGGGACTACCGGATGCAGGGCACGACCGTGCTCGACGGCGCCGGGTACCTGTCGTCGTCGAACTTCGGCGCCGACGTCGACGGGAACATCAACAAGGAGCAGGTCGACTTCCAGGCCGGCATCTTCGACAACGCCAGCTACAGCACGGGCCTCGGAGACGAGCGCAAGGACTTCCAGGCGCGCCTATCGGTCCGCGTCCTGAACACGGACGATCCCAGCCGGGTCGGTGGTCTCCGCGTCACCGGCTTCGCCCAGATCGGGAAGCCCCCCACGGGCGGCACCCGCTCCCGCTTCGTCGGCATGGTGTCGTACAAGTCGAAGATGTTCACGCTCGGCGGGCTCTACGCGATGACCACCGATTCGATCACGGGCGCCGCGGCCGAGACGAAGGGTCAGGTGCTCAGCGCGTACGGCGTCTACCACTTCAGCGGGTCGCCGGTCGCCGTGATCGCACGCTTCGACCACTTCAAGCCGAACAAGGACGCGGCTTCAACGACCGTGGGCTTCACCTCCAACCACATCATCCTGGGCGCCTCGTATCAGCTGAGCCCGAATGTCCGGCTCCTCCTGGACGCCAACCTGCTGTCCGAGGCGAATGAGAGCACCCTGACGGCGGCCCAGCAGAACGCGTTCGATGCGACGAAGTCGAACCTCATGTTCCAGACCCAGTTCACGTTCTAAAAAAAACACGACCGAGGACACGACATGAAATCGAAGCTGGCCGCCGTGCTGCTCGCCGTGGGAGCGCTGTCCGCTCCCGCGGCCGCGCAGACCAAGATCACGGGTGCGGGATCGTCGTTCTCCAACATCCTGTACACCGACTGGATGCAGACGTACAACAAGGACCACGCGGACGTGCAGTTCAACTATCAGTCCATCGGGTCCGGCGCGGGCATCCGGCAGTTCTCCGACAAGACCGTGGACTTCGGCGCCTCCGACGCCCCGATGAGCGATTCGGCCATCGCGGCGATCAACGGCAACGTGCTGCACATCCCCACCGAGATGGGCGGCGTGCCGCCGACCTACAACCTGCCGGGCGTGACCGAGCAGCTGAAGTTCACCGGTCCCGTCCTGGCGGCCATCTATCTCGGCACCATCACCAAGTGGAACGACGCCCGGATCGCCGCGGACAACCCCGGCGTGAAGCTCCCGGACATGGACATCGTCGTCGTCCATCGCTCCGACGGGTCGGGCACCAGCTTCATCTTCACCGACTATCTCTCCAAGGTCAGCCCCGACTGGGCCGCCAAGGTCGGCAAGGGCACCGCGGTGAACTGGCCGGTGGGGCTGGGCGCCAAAGGCAGTGAAGGCGTGTCGGCCACGGTCAAGCAGACGCCCGGCGCCATCGGGTACGTCGAGCTCGGCTACGCCCTGGTGAATCACCTGCCGGTGGGCGCGGTCAAGAACAAGGCGGGCAAGTTCGTCGCCGCCAGCATCGCCAGCGTCACCGCGGCCGCCGCGGGGGCGATGAAGACGATGGGCGCGAACACCGACTTCCGGGTTTCGATCACCGACCCGGACGGCGCGGACGCCTATCCGATTTCCAGCTTCACCTGGATGCTGATCCACAAGGACTACGACGACGCCGCGAAGGCGAAGGCGATCGTCCAGTACACCTGGTGGGCGCTGACCACCGGCCAGGGCCGGTGCGGCGAGCTGGGCTACGCGCCGATTCCGAAGGCGCTGCAGGGCTGGCTCGAGGCGCGGCTCAAGACGGTAACGGCCGGCGGTCAGGCCGTGTGGAGCGGCCCGGCAGGCCGGTAACTCCCTCCAACCGACTGTCGGCGCTACCCCCGAAGGTTGGCTTACTTCGGGGGTTTCGCCGTCACGGGGGGGTGACGCAATCGTTACACAGTCGTGATGGTCCGGGGGACCGCTGCCGGTAGACTCTCCCGCGCGATGTCCACCTCGATTCCCCAGACTCTTCCCTCCGCGAGCGCCGAGCCGATCGCCCCCATCGCCACCACCAGCACCGCTCCCCGCCCCACCCGCCGCCACTACGGGGACCGGGTGTTCAAGGGCGTCCTGACCGCGCTCGCGCTCACGCTGCCGCTGCTCCTGCTCGCGATCGTGACGGAGCTCGTGGTCAGCGCCTGGCCAGCGATCCACAAGTTCGGCCTCTCGTTCCTGTGGCGGTCCACCTGGGACCCGGTCAACGAGGTCTACGGCGCGGCACCGATGATCTTCGGCACCGTCGTCTCCTCCCTGCTGGCGCTTGTGATCGCGGTCCCCCTGTCCCTGGGGGTCGCGATCTTCCTCACGGAGTTCGCCCCGCGCTGGATCCGGCAGCCGGTGGCGTTCCTGGTGGAGCTCCTGGCGGCCATCCCGTCCGTGGTGTACGGCCTCTGGGGGATCTACGTCCTGATTCCGCTCCTCCGGACCTACGGCGGGCCGCCGCTGCGCGCGCTGTTCGGCTGGACCCCCTTCTTCAGCGGCGTCTTCTACGGCAACTCCATGCTGGCCGGCGGCATCATCCTCGCCATCATGATCGTGCCGTACATCGCCGCGATCTCGCGCGAAGTGCTGCTCGCCGTGCCGACCACCCAGCGGGAGGCGGCCCTGGGGCTCGGCGCCACGCGCTGGGAAGCGGTCTGGGGCGCCGTCCTGCCGTACGGACGGGCCGGGGTCATCGGCGCCGTGATGCTGGGGCTGGGACGGGCGCTGGGCGAAACCATGGCCGTGACGATGGTCATCGGCAACCGCCACGACATCGGCTTGTCCCTGTTCCAGCCCGGGTACACCATGGCCGCCGCGATCGCGAACGAGTTCAGTGAAGCCCAGACCCCCATGTATCTCTCGGCCCTCTTCGAAGTGGGTCTGGTGCTCTTCGTCATCACCGTCGGCGTGAACGCGATGGCCCGGCTCCTGGTGTGGCGGGTGGCCCGCGGCACCGCCGTGGGGAGCAAGGCGCTGTGAGCGCCCGGGTCACCACCCGACGCGTGAAAAGCGGGTTCTTCACCGGCGTCGTGATCGTACTCTGCTTCCTCGCGGTGCTGCCGCTCTTCCTGATCTTCGCCGACCTGGTGCACAAAGGCGCGTCCTCCATCAACTGGGACTTCTTCGTCAAGATCCCGGTGCCCGCGGGCCAGGCCGGAGGCGGCGTGGCGAACGCGATCGTCGGCACGGTCATCATCGTGGCGCTGGCCTGCCTCATCGGAATCCCGATCGGCATCGGCACCGGGCTGTTTCTCGCGGAGTACGGGGGCGGGCGGCTGGGGTGGCTGGTGCGGTTCCTCGCGGACGTGATGAACGGCACACCGTCCATCGTCGTGGGCATCTTCGCCTGGACCTGGTTCGTGAAGCCCGTGCACCATTTTTCCGCCCTCGCCGGCGGCGTGGGCCTGGCGGTGCTGATGGTGCCGATGCTCGCGCGCACCACCGAGGAAATGCTGCGCCTGGTGCCGCATTCGCTCCGCGAAGCCGCGCTGGCGCTGGGCTACCCGCGGTGGCGGACCTCGCTCAGCGTGATGGCGCGGGCCGCGTTGTCCGGGATCGTCACGGGCACCCTGGTGGGCGTGGCCCGCGTCGCGGGGGAAACGGCGCCCCTGCTCTTCACGGCGCTGGGCAACCTGAATTTCGCGACGAACATCAAGGAGCCGATGCAGACGCTGTCGCTCCAGATCTTCACCTATGCCACCGGGCCCTTCGAGGACTGGCACCGCCTGGCATGGGCGTCGGCGCTCGTGCTCATGACCCTGGTTCTGGCGCTCGCGGTCGCGGCCCGCTGGGCCACCCGCAAGCGGTATGGCACCTGAGGGCCTCGTGCAGCTAGAAACCCGCCGGCTCTCCGCGCTCTTCGGACGGAACGTGATCGTCCGGGAAGTGAGCATGCCCTTCCCCCGGCACACCGTGACCGCCATCATCGGACCCTCGGGGTGCGGGAAGAGCACCTTCCTGCGCTGCCTCAACCGGATGCACGAGCTGTCCGACGGCGGCTGGGCCACGGGTCAGGTGATTCTGGACGGCGAAGACATCTACGGCGGCGGCATCGAGGCCGTGGACGTCCGGCGCCGGATCGGCATGGTGTTCCAGCGTCCCACACCGTTCCCCACCATGTCGATCTACGACAACGTGGCGGCGGGACTCCGGGTCAACGGCCGCATCCCGCGCGTCCAGATGGACGAGACCGTCGAGCGGGCCCTGAAGCAGGCGGCGCTCTGGGACGAGGTGAAGGACCGGCTCCGGGGCTCGGCCATCGCGCTGTCCGGCGGCCAGCAGCAGCGGCTCTGCGTGGCCCGGGCCGTGGCCCCCGCGCCCGAGGTGCTGCTCCTCGACGAACCCACCGCATCGCTCGACCCCGCCGGCACCCAGCGGATCGAAGAGCTCTGCACCGAGCTCAAGCGCCGCTACACCATCGTCATCGTGACCCACAACATGCAGCAGGCGGCCCGCGTGTCGGACTTCACCGCCTTCTTCTATATGGGCCGGCTCGTGGAGGTCGGGGCCACGCAGGAGCTCTTCACCAAGCCCCAGGACCCCCAGACCGAGGCGTACATCACCGGACGGTTCGGATGACCGCCCCGGGCACCCCGGTTCCCGCGGTCGCGGAGCGGCCGGCGACCCACGCGCTGCCGCACGAGGGCCCCCCGGTCCTGGACGTCCGCCAGTACGCCTTCTGGTACGGGGCCAAGCAGGCGCTCTTCGACCTGTCCCTGACCATCCCCCGGCGGGCGGTCACCGCGCTGATCGGGCCCTCGGGATGCGGCAAGAGCACCTTCCTGCGGTCCATCAACCGGATGAACGAGATCTCGCCGGGCACGCGCCACGCCGGCGACATCCTCCTCGAGGGCGTTTCGGTGTTCTCCCCGGGGATGGATACCGTGGATCTCCGGCGCCGCGTGGGGATGGTCTTCCAGCGTCCGAATCCCTTCCCCAAGTCCATCTTCGACAACGTGGCCTACGGACCCCGGCTGAACGGCCTCTGCCGGGAGGGGGAGATGGACGCCCGGGTGGAGGAAGCCCTGCGGCGCGCGGCACTGTGGGATGAAGTGAAGGACCGGCTGAACGAGCCGGGAACCGGGCTGTCCGGCGGCCAGCAGCAGCGCCTCTGCATCGCACGCGCCCTGGCGAACTCCCCGGAAGTCCTCCTGCTGGACGAGCCCTGCTCGGCCCTCGACCCGATCGCCACCGAGCGCATCGAAGAGCTGCTGGTGGAGCTGAAGGGCGAGGTGACAATCGTGATCGTCACGCATAACATGCAACAGGCCTCACGGGTCGCCGACCACACCGGCTTCTTCTATCTGGGCCGGTTGGTGGAATTCGGAGACACCGCGCAGCTGTTCACCCGGCCCAAGGATGAACGGACTGAGGCCTATATCACGGGGAGATTCGGATGAGTCAGCCACCCAACGCTACCGAGCCCGCCCGCCCGGGCGCCGGCCATCGGCATTTTCACGACGAGCTGGCGACCCTCAAGGCCGACCTGCTCACCATGTCCGCCGAGGCCCAGGACGCCCTGCGGGAAGCTGTGGACGCCGTCCTCCACCGGGACGCCGCCGTCGCGGCCCGCGTCATCGCGGGGGACGCCCGGGTCGACTCCCTGGAAATCTCCATCGAGGAGCAGGTGGTGCGGCTCCTGGCCACCCAGCAGCCGATGGCCAAGGACCTCCGCCTCCTGATGGCCGCGCTCAAGATCGCCAACGATCTGGAGCGGGTGGGCGACCACGCGGTCAACATCGCCCAGTCCGCGGAACGCCTGATGGCGTCGCGGTCCATCGCCCCGGAACCCGAGATCATCGAGATGGCCCGGCAGGCCCGCACCATGCTCGCCGACGCCCTCGAGGCCTTCGTCCGGGGTGACGCGCAGGCGGGCCGCGCCATCTGCCGGCGGGACGACGGCGTCGATGCCCTGCACCGCTCCGTGTTCCGGATCCTGCTCACCCACATGATGGAAGACCCGCACATCATCGGCGCGGGGATGGACCTGTTCCTGGTGAGCCGCAACCTCGAGCGGGTGGCCGATCTGGCGACGAACATCGCGGAAGACGTGGTGTTCCTGGTCGAGGGGAAGACGATCAAGCATCACGCGGAAGAATAGGTGTCGGGTGCCGGGTGCCGGGTGTCAGGGCCCCCGAGGGGAGATCACTGACGCCCGACACCTGACACCCGACACCTTACTCGCCGCCTCGCCGGAAATCTCCTCGCAGAAACGCCCTCACGAGCACGACGCCGCACGTAAATCCCCCTACGTGCGCGAAGAAGGCGACGCCGCCCTGGTCGGCCGCCCCGCCCAAGGCGGGGAGCCCGCCCAGGAGCTGCAGCAGGAACCAGTAGACCAGCATCAGGTACGCCGGCACCGAGATGGTCGTGATGAAGATCCCGAGAAACACCAGGGTGTGCACCCGGACCCGGGGGAACAGCACGAGGTAGGCGCCCATCACGCCGGAGATGGCGCCCGAGGCGCCGATCATCGGGACCGCGGAGTGCGGCGCCGAGAAGGTCTGGGCGGCGGCGGCGGCAACGCCGGACAGGAGGTAGAAGGCCAGAAAGCGCCCGTGACCCATCGCGTCTTCGATGTTGTTTCCGAAGATCCACAGGAACCACATGTTGCCGAGGATGTGGAACCAGCCGCCGTGCAGGAACATCGAGGTGAGCACGGTCCAGTAGTGGGGCACGCCGGTGGTCACGCAGGCCAGGCCGTTTCCCATCTGAAACGACACCCCGGGCGGCACGGTCCGTAGGATCTCTCCGGGCACGAGGCCGAGCTCGCAGGTGGACCGGGCGAGCGGCTCCGCCGAGCCCATCCCCTGGACCAGGACCCAGACCAGCAGGTTGGCCACGATCAGGCCTATCGTGACCGTCGGTGTCAGCTCGGTCGGGTTTTCGTCCTTGTAGGGGAAGAACATACGGGAGTATGTACTTAGCGCAACGCGCTGTGGGAAAACGAATTACCGAATTGACAAAAGCTTGACGCGAAAATGCGCCGCCAATTCGGCACGTCGCTCATTTCGCTTACGCTTCCGGCTCATCTTCGATTTCCAGTAACACTCGAAACCGTCCGGGATCGCCACCGCGCAGGACCCCCAGGCCACGCATCGCCTTGAGACCCGGGCCCGGGGTGGCGCCTTGGCCGGTGTAGGCATCCCACCGATGCCCGCGGGGGCAGACCTCGGGAATCTTCATATCATCGCTTAGGGGGAGAACAATCCGCGCTCCACAGCCGTCCCAGGAGCACTCTATGATGACCGCTTTGATTTCCTCTGGTCCGATTACGAGCCTTCGTTCCCGTGTCATGGCTACTTCTCGCGCCCCTTCGCTTTCTTGGGTCTTGGCCACCCTGTGGCGGGGCGTTTCTTAGTAAGTGAGTGGCGTACCGCCGCCTCCCAATCACCCTCAACCTTCAGGTGATCGGGTTTTGGGCCGCGAGGCTCGTTACTTGGCTTCCTCGTCCTTCGCTTGGACGGCATCGGCCAGCAGTTCCTTCGTCAGATCAAGCCACCGATTGAGTAGCTTGAGCTCCTTGTCACCGGCCAGCGGCCCACTGATGAGCAGGGTGGCCGTCCGGTCTCCGGGCAGGGACATGGAGTATTCGAGGCTTCCCGGCATGCGATTACCCACCTTCTTGATAGGCGCCTTGGTCTCCTGCGGTCTATCCTCCTCCTGTGGTTGAATATAGCCAGCACCAGCTTGCTTGGCAAACTCAACGGTCCCGCGGTAAGAGGGGATAAGGGCCCTCGCCCCGTCTTCTTGAAAACCCTTCTTTCTAACGAGATAGGCCGCCAGTGCATCATCCGATGGAAGCGTATCACCATATTCTGCATTAAGTTCAGAGAAGATTGCCGGTGCTGTGGCTGCGCGTCGTATCGTGTCAATTCGCTCGGGTGAATCCATAGGCTCAAGCAGAATAGCGAGCGCGTCGTCCGACACCTTCACGCGGTCACCCACATCCGTTAGCAGTCCGTACTGGCGTAGCGCGGCCAGCATGCGGAGGGATCGCCCGTTGAGGCTGGAGTATCCCCATGCCTTGACCGCCACCCTCTGGTCAGTAGGTGCCTTGTTTTCCTGGTCGTACAGCTTCCGAGCCTTCTCAACCGCCTCAGACAGACTGATCACCGGATAGTTGCGGCTTCTCATAGTGTGCCTCCCCTGTGCCGGGCAATATAGCCGGTTTGGCGCCAAAAGCAACGCGCTATAATGGGAACCATCGGAGGCCTCGCGGCGTTATGTGTTCGGAGCGATCTGGGGTGGTGTGGGGTTGATTTTTCCAGAGATATCCACTAGATTTAACAAAGACGCCCAGGGAGTGGGTTCCCTGGGCGTCCGTTGAGCAGAATGGGGATGCGTGGCTGAGTGGCTTAAGGCAGCGGTCTCAAAAACCGTAGGGGGCTGCACCCCCCGTGGGTTCGAATCCCACCGCATCCTCCGCTTCGCGCCGGTGCTGAAACTGGTAAACGGGACAGACTTGGAATCTGTTGGGATTCACGTCCCTTGGGGGTTCGACTCCCCCCCCGGCGCATCTGCAATATAATCTAACCCTCCTTCGATTGCAATCCCCTGCTAATCAATGACTTAACGCGGCTCCTTGACTTGCTGTGGCATAATTATTATACTTGACGCAACATCGGGGGCCCAATGGTCGGGAAGAACAAGAAGCCAACGCGCAAGAAGCCGTGGAACGTTGCCGGAGATAAGACCGCCACGGTTGCCGCGATTCCTTTCGCCTGTTCCAGCGAGCTCGCAGCGATTGAGTTCATGGAAAAGCAGCGGTGGGGCGCTACCCCGGCCTGCCCGCACTGTGGGGCGCTAGACGTCTACATGATGCGGAACAGCCAAGGCGAGCGGGCGCCGCGGTATCTCTGGCGGTGCAAGTCCTGTAAGCGTCAGTACTCGGTCCGCATTGGCACCGTCTTGGAGGATAGCCGAATCCCGCTGCGCCACTGGTGCTATGCGTTCTGGGCGGCGTGCGCGAGCAAGAAGGGTGTCTCCGCCCTCCAGATTAAGCGTCAAACGGGTCTCTCCTACAAGTCCGCCCTGTTCCTCATGCACCGGATTCGGTGGGCTATGTCAGACCATCAGCCGGGGCCACTCACTGGCACCGTTGAAGTAGATGAGACCTATGTAGGCGGGAAGCCGCGGAATCAGCGCACGCGCCAGGAGATGGGTCGCACCAAGCGGACGCCCGTCATGGCACTTGTCGAGCGTGGTGGCCGTGTCCGCGCCTTCCCCCTGGATCGCGTCACGCCCACCACGCTCAAGCAGCACGTGCGCGAGAACGTTGACCTGTCCGCCCGTATTATGACGGACGATGCGCTGCCCTACCGCGGGCTGGCGCCAGAGTATCGAGGCGGCCACTTCCGCGTGCGGCACAGCATCGGGGAGTATGCCCGCAAGCCGGACATTACCACGAACACCGTTGAGGGCTTCTTCTCACTGCTCAAGCGCGGGATGTATGGCACGTTCCACAGCGTGAGCAAGCGGCACCTACACCGTTACGTGGACGAGTTCGCGTTCCGGTACAACACGCGGGAGATGGACGACGGAGAGCGGACAATCGCAGCGATCCGCGGCGCGGACGGGAAACGACTCATGTACTCTACGCCAACCCGGTAGTCCTCCGCAGCGGTGATTACCAAGTGGGCGGCTTCCAGACCACCGAGCCATTCGGACCCTGCGCAGGATTGGGGAGTTGGTGAGATGCATAACGGCGCGCCTTCACCTGAATTGTGCCATGTGCCAGAGCTTTTAGCTCTGCATTATGACGAGCGAAGGGCGATAGTACCCATACCTTCTTGGCCGGCCAGTGAC
>DATJQI010000079.1:0-2741 GCA_035505915.1 Gemmatimonadales bacterium
CTCCGGATCAACAAGGGCCTGAAGCTCGGCCGCTTCGACGTGACGGCGTTCGCCGACATCCGGAACCTGCTCAACTGGAAGAACATCACCGGGCTGTTCGCCGAGACCAACGACGTCACGAACTCGGTCTATCAGCACAACGTGACGGCGGCCGAATTCGTGAACCTGGCCAACGAGGCGGGTGCCAACGGGTCGCTGCGGGCGGACGGAGCGGTGGTGCTCGGCAACTGCGCCGCCTGGGGCGGCGAGGCCGGACCGGTGGACTGTGTGGAGCTGAAGCGGGCCGAGGCGCGGTTCGGCAACGGGGACGGCGTCTACACCCTCGCCGAGCAGACCAACGCGCTGAATTCGTACTACAACCTGTTCAGCGGGCCGTACACGTTCAACGACCTGCCGCGCAGCGTCCGGCTGGGCTTTGAGCTGAACTTCTAGACGGATTTGGCGGGCGGCGTCGCCGACGGCGGCGCCGCCCGGGGTCACTTTACCCGAGGAATGATCATGCGTTCAACGTGGTTTACTCGCGGAGCCCGCACCGTGCTCGCCCTGACGGCGCTCGCGGTCATCGCCGGCGTGACGCCGGCGGCGGCCAAGCCGAAGCCCGGGGTCAAGCGCGCGAGCTCCAACCTGTTCGCCCTCACCGCGGCGATCATGGAAGTCAATCACCAGTATTGCCCGGTGATCAACACGGGCAATGTCTGCACCGACCCGTCGGGCTCGGGCGTCATCGAGGGCGGCTTCTGGCCCAAGGGGACTCCCGACTCCTACATCTTCAACTCGGGTCTTCAGATCGGCGGCACGATTCCGGCGAGCGCCGGGATCCCGTGGGCCGGCGACACCGTGGGCGCCTTCTTCATGGACCCCCGCGGTGACCAGCAGGACGGCTCGCCGCTGACCCTGGTGTCGAGCTCGCTCGACGCGGGCGACGTGGCGGCCTGGCCCAGCCCCGAGGGCTCGGTCACCGATACCGGCGTCTACAGCAGCGTGCTGCTGGGGCTGAACAGCGTGTCCCAGCAGGACCTCTGGTTCCGCGCGTGGGACGGCAACCCGACCAAGCTGGGCGGCCGGTCTCATCCGATGGGCGTGCTGGTCGAGACCCGCGGCATGGCGTGGAACTACCCGTCCGGCAACGAGGACGTCATCTACTTCGTGTACACCTTCACGAACGTGACGTCGTCGGTGGCCGCGGACTACGCCAATCCGTCGATCCCGAACCAGAACCAGACCTATCTCAACAACTTGGCGGCGCTGGGCGCGCAGTTCCAGCAGCTGAACCAGACCAAGTACGGCTTCGCCTTCCCGGCGCACGGCTACGAGTTCGACAACGTGTTCGCGGCCTTCTTCGAGGACTGCGACGTCGGCACGGACCACGTGGCGCAGAACTACTCCACGCCGGTGTTCCCGTTCAACATGGGCGTCTGCTATGAAGCGCCCTTCAACGAGCCGAGCTGGACCGCGGCGGGCTCCTTCACCCCGAGCATCTTCACGCCGCCGACGTTCTTCGTCGGACCTGGCTTCACGTCGGTGAAATACCTGAAGTCCCCGACCGACAACGCCGGCAATCCGCTGGGTCTCGTGATGTTCTCGAACACCCTGAACGCGGCGACCGGATACCCCGATCCCGTGGGCATCAAGCAGATGTACCGCTATCTGAGCGGGACCTCGAGCCCGGCGGCCGGGGACAACCCCTGCAGCTTCCAGGGCGAGCAGCTGGCGCTGCACTACTGCTATCTGGCGCAGGTCTCCCAGGACACGCGGTTCTTCGAGTCCTCGGGTCCCTTCACCCTGCTGCCCGGCCAGGCCAAGACCATCGTGGTGGCGTACATCAACGCCCCCGCGGTCAACACGCCGTATCTGCAGACCCAGATCGGCGGGGACTTCAAGCCCGGGTTCGGCGCCACCGGCGACTCGATCGCCGCGGATTCGACCAAGGTCCGCCAGATCGAGCGCGTGATGGGCTGGGTGACGCAGAAGGACGCCAACGCCGACGGCACCATTGAAGAGGGCGAAGTCACGGTGGTGCCGCGCTCGCTGCTCGACAAGGCGAACGTGGCCCAGGCCGTGTACAACGCCAAGTTCCTGCTCCCGTTCGCGCCGGTGGCCCCCCAGTTCTTCCTGATCCCGGGGGACAACCAGGTCACGATCGTGTGGCAGAAGAGCCCCACCGAAGACCCCGTGACGGGTGGCGATCCCTATTATGTGATC
The DNA here is from genome assembly GCA_035505915.1 of Gemmatimonadales bacterium. Lineage (GTDB taxonomy): Bacteria > Gemmatimonadota > Gemmatimonadetes > Gemmatimonadales > GWC2-71-9 > 40CM-2-70-7. Next base: position 2,203 of record DATJQI010000079.1, read on the forward strand.
GCGTCCAACCCGATCGCGGTCGACCCGGTGACGCACCTGCCGGGACCGAATCCTCTCTATGACCCGAACTTCCGGCGCTTCGACGTCGAGGGGTACCGGATCTACCGGGGACGCACCGCCGGCCAGATGACGGTGGTGGCGCAGTTCGACTACTCCGGCACGCAGATGGTGGACTACACCGGTCAGTTCGACTGGGGCAACTGCGCCCCCGAGCTGGGCGTGAACGGCAACACGCCGGGCAACACCTGCCCGAACGGGCTGCTCTTCGACAGCGCCTCGATCGCCCAGGGTATCGGGCAGCCGGTGCCTCTCGTGGGCAACGTGATCCAGATCCCCGCCGGCGGCCGGGTCAAGCTCTCCGACGGATCCGTCTACATCACCACCGCCGACACCGCCGTGACCGGCGGTGCGTCGGGGCTTCCGGCGCTCACCGACAACGGCGTGACGTTCGCCTACGTCGACCGCAGCGTCCGGAACCTGTTCCAGTACTTCTACGCGGTCACCGCGTTCGACGTGAACTCGATCAAGTCGGGTCCGAC
>DATJQI010000080.1:0-92145 GCA_035505915.1 Gemmatimonadales bacterium
TGGTGGAACTTCGTGGCCCGCACCCCCGACGAGATCGCGGCGGCGCGGGCCGACTGGGAGGCCCGCCGGCGCTTCGGCGAAGTCGCGGCCTACCGCGGTCCTCGCCTCGACGCGCCCGCGCTGGCGCGCTTCGCCCGGCCCAACCCTGTCAGCTGAAGTCCTTCACCGGGTCCAGGTCAGACCCACCCGCAGGGTCCGCGGCAGCCCATACGAGATGATCTCGTTCGGTCCGGTCCCCGCGATGTTCACCTGGTACTGCGTGTTGCCGATGTTCTCGAGCGAGACGAACGCCGAGACGCCGGCGTAGAGATCACGCTGGGCGTTGGCGTCCACGACGGAGAAGGGCGCCAGTGGCAGACCCTGCAGGGTGGTAGTCTTCCCCTCGTATCGGTAGATGACGGTCCACTGCCCCAAGAGCAGGGATTGATAAGTGGCCCGCAGGGTGTACTTCGGCGACGGGACGCGGTTGATGTGCCGCCCGTTGGTCGAATCGTTCGAGACCACTCGGTCGTCGTCGTAGTTGGCGCCCGCGCTCACGATCAGCGCATCCACCGGCCGCACCGCCACGTACACTTCGGCACCCTGGCTGCGCGACTTGCTGATGTTCTCCCGCTGGCGGATGGATGGAGGCCCCGCCGCGATGACCACCGGTACGTTGAAATCGTGGTAGTTGGCGATGTACGCCGACCCCTTGAGCTGGACCCGGGGTGAGGGCTCGAGATCCAGTCCCGCTTCGTAGCCGTCTCCGGTTTCGGGGCTCAAGTCCGGATTGGGGATCGTGATCTGGGACGCGTTCGCGTTGATCTGCTTCCGGTACAGCTCGGCCAGGTTCGGCGCCCGGAAGGCATGATAGTACGCGGTGTGGAGGGCCAGCCCGCGGGTCAGCTCGTAGCGCAGGCCCACCCGCGGCGAGAAGGCGTTCTTGCTGCGGTTGGCATAGGTCGTGTCGCCGGCGATGGGGTCGTTCGAGTGCCCGTCGTTGTTCTCCCAGCGGTCGAACCGCAGCCCCAGCTCGACCCGCAGCGGGCTGAGTGGCGCCAGGATGCCCTGCACGAAGAGCCCGCTCAGGTTCTGATCGCCCCCGGAGGCGATCGCGCGGGTCACCGTCCCGCAGTTCACGCCCGGGCAAGTCGTGTTGTAGTCGGTTTCGTCATACTCGCCCGCCATATGCCGGTAGTCGCCGCCGACGGTGAACGACTCGAATCCGAGAAGGCCGGCGCGGGTCCAGACGACGGACAGACCGCGGTCGTCGCTCGGAATCAGGGCGTCCGAGCTCGAGTCTTCGCATTGCCGGGCCGCCGCGGACGGGATCGCGCAGGTCGAGGAATTGGCCCGGATGGTCGTGGCGCGCTGGAACTCGTCCTGGTGGCCGTACCATCCGCGCACCGACAGCTGACCTCCCAAGGGGTCCCCGTGCGTGAGACCGAAGTCCAGGTCCTTCTGGCTGCGGCTTCCGAAGCTCTCGGGGGTGCCGAGCCCGCGATCGTCGCTGAACAGGTGGCCGGTCAGGAACACGTCCCAGTTCTGGGAAGGAGCGTAGTTCAGGCGGAGGTAGCCGTTGCGCTGGATGATCCCCGATGCGATGTCAACGGCGCCCCGCTTCAGGGGGTCGATCATGCTGTAGCCGCCGCCGTCCAGGTAGTCGCCCGAGACGTTGGCCGTGAGGGCGCCGACCAGGGGGACGCCGCCGGCCAGGAAGACATGGCGCGCGTCGCGGCTTCCGCCGTCCAGGGTCACGACCGACGAGAGCGGCGGCAGAGGCCGCGAGAAGAACGAGATCACCCCGCCGATGGCGCCGTTGCCGTACAGGTTCGAGGTTCCGCCCTCCACCACCTCGACGTGATCGAGCATCCCCTTGGGCATCCGACCCCAGTCGATCCACTCTCCCCAGGCGTCGTTGACGGGGATGCCGTCGAAGAGCACGGCCGTGCGCCCTTCGTCCACGCCGCGGATGGAGACGATCTGCGCGGTGCCGCCGACCAGACTCGAGGTCCGGGGCAGCTCCACGCTCGGGATCTCGCGCAGCAGGTCCTGCGACTCGCGCGCGGGGCTCTGCTGGATCTGCACGGGCGACAGGACGTCCACCGTGGTCGCGACCTTCGTCGCTTCGGTGACGTTCCGGGTGGCGGTGACCACCAACCCCGAGAGAAGCAGGGGGCCCGGATCGAGCGCCACGTCGAGCGTGTCGGTGGCGCCCGCCGCGAGGCTCACCGTATCGGTCCTCGGGCTCTGGCCCATCGCCGTGAAGGTGACCGTGGCGGACCCGGTCGGGATGTCGCGGATGACGTATTCGCCGTGCGCGTCGGTCAGCGCCGCACAGGCCGGCGGCCGGAGCGCGACGCAGGCGCCGGCCACGGGGTCGTGGCTCGTCGCCGCGGTGACGGTGCCCCTCAGTGTGGCGTGCTGCGCCACGGCGGCAGCGGGAAAAGCCAGGATCAGGCCGGCGGCACCCCACACCAGGGACCGGAGGTAGGATCGAAGCACAGCGGCTCCTTTGGGTTACGCGATGAATCGGAACGGCGACGGCGGCGAACCTGACTGTCGTGTCATACGCATGTAAGGTACCGGACGTTACCGGCTGAAGCGCCAGTACCCCCCTCCTCCGCCCGAGTCCACGGCCCGCCGGGCTTGGACCCGGAACACCCGCTCGAGCAGGCCGGCCGAGATGCGTTCGGCCGAGTCGGCGGTCTCCACCAGGCGGCCCCCCTCGAGCACGTAGAAGGCGTCCCCGTACTCGAACGCGGCGTTCAGGTCGTGCAGAATGGCTACGACCGTGCAGTCCCCGGCCAGGAGACCCCTGGCGACATCCAGGATGTGGATCTGGTAGTGGACGTCCAGGTTCGAGGTCGGCTCATCCAGGAAGAGGACCTTCGGACCGGGCGAGCGGTCATCGGACCAGATCTGCGCGAGTACCCGCGCCAGCTGGACCTTCTGGCGCTCACCGCCCGAGAGCGTGGGGTACGGCTGCCGGCGGCGGGCGGTGAGGTCCACCACCTCGAGCGCGTCCTCCACGATGCGGCGGTCGCGGGCCGTAGGAACGCGCCCATAGTGGGGATAGCGGCCCATCAGCACCACCTCCTCCACGCTCAGCGGAAATACGAGCTGCACGTCCTGCGAGAGCACCGCCCGCACCCGCGCGAGGGCTTCCCGATCCAGCCGCTCGACCGGGCGATCGGCATAGCGGACGGCGCCCGCCGACGGCGTGAGGAGACCGGCCGCGATCCGGAGGAGGGTGGACTTCCCCGCCCCGTTCGGTCCCAGGATGACGTTGAAGCGACCGGGGCGGAACGCGGCCGACACCCCGGACAGGATGTCCGTCTGTCCCACCCGGAAGCCGACGTCCGTGAGCTCAACCACGGGCCGGGTCGCTCCGGGCCTGCTGGCGGAGGAGCATCCACAGAAACACGGGTGCCCCGATGATCGCAGTGAGAATGCCGATGGGAAGCTCGGCGGGCGGGATGACCAGGCGCGCGGCGACGTCGATGATCTCCATCAGCGCGGCACCGAACAGGGCGGACGCCGGGATGAGAAAGTCGTAGTCGGAAGACCTCGCCATCCGGAGGACGTGCGGCACCACCAGGCCGATGAACGCCACGACCCCGACCATCGCGGCGTCCACGGCCACCATCAGTGTGTTGAGGACGATCAGGCGGACGATCAGCCGGCGCGGATCGGTGCCCAGCGCGGCGGCTTCGTCCTCGCCGAGCATCAGGGCGTTGAGCGCCTTGCCCTGCCGGAGAGCCCAGGCCAGGCAGATCAGAAACACAACCCCGACCAGGGTGACCCCGTGCCACTCGGCGGTGGTGAACGTGCCCAGGTTCCAGAACGTGATGTTCCGGGCCTGCGGGTCGCGCGCGACGTAGGACAGGAACCCCGTGCCGGCGTTGCACACGGCGTTGACGGCGATGCCGGCGAGGAGCAGGGTGAACACGTTCACTTTCCCGAAGCCCGACGACACGCGGTACACGATCAGCGTGGCGGCGAGGCCACCCAGAAAGGCGCAGGCCGGCACGGCGAACGCGCCCAGGGGCGACAGCACGCGCATGGTGGTGTTTCCCAGGACGAACACGGCCGCGGCGCCGAGCGACGCGCCCGCCGAGGTTCCGGCGAGTCCCGGCTCGACGATGGGGTTCCGGAACAACCCCTGCATCAGGGTGCCGGAGACGCCCAGGATCGCGCCGGTCAGGCCCGAGAGCAGGACCCGGGGCAGCCGAAGGTCGAAGAACACGTTTCGCCCGAGGAGGTCGGCCGGATCCCGCGGGAGGATCCCGAGGCCCTGTTCCACGTACCGCCAGAGGGTCGCGGGCGCGAAGGAGAACGCGCCGACTCCGGCCGACAGCACGACCGCCACGGCCAGGAGGGCGGTCAGGAGAAGATAGGTCTGTCGGTAGGTGAGGCGGTTCAGCACGGCCGGCGTCAGCGCCCGGCGTGCTCAGGGTGGAAGAACGCCTCGAGGCGCCGGACCGCCGCCGGCGTCCGCGGACCGTAGTACATCACGTCGGTCTCCTCGATCCGGTAGATGCGGCCGCTCCTGGCGGCCGGCGTTTCCGCGACGCCGGGGAGGGTGCCGAATTTGGCGGCGCTGCCGAGCCGATCGAACCCCACGTCCGTGGCGATGATGATGTCGGGCGCCGCCTTCGCGATCAGCTCCGGCGTCAGCCGCATCATGCCGCCGGCCGAGTCGATGGCGTTCTCGGCGCCGGCCCAGCGGAGCATCTGATCGCCGACGCTCCCCCGCTTGAGCGCCAAATAGTCGTTCGCGATCTGGCCGAAATGCATGATGAGCACGCGGGGCCGGCGGCCCGACGCCCACCGCGTCGTATCCCGCAACACCTCGGCCATCCCCTGCCGCCAGGCCGCGACGACGCTGTCGGCGGCCCGCTCCCGGTGAAACCGGGCGCCGAGGGCTTCGAGAATCGCCTGGGCCGAATCCGGCGTGTTGCCGGGCGCGAGGGTGAGGATGGGCACGCCGACCTGCCGGATCTGATCGGCCACGGCGGCGGGGCCGAAGTTGCCGTCGGTGAGGAACAACGTGGGCCGCAGAGAGAGGATGCCCTCCGCCGACAGCGCCCGGTGGTAGCCGACCGACGTGAGATGCTGGATCTCGGGCGGGTATACGGACGTCAGGTCGCGGCCCACGAGGACGTCTTGAGCGCCGATGGCGAACAGGAACTCGTTCAGCTGCTTCGACACGCACACCACTCGTTCGGCCGGCGCCGCCCCGAGGGCGCCGAGGAGCAGTACCGGTACGAGCCAGCGGTGCCTCAAGGCTGGTTCCAGACGACCACGGCGCCCCCCGCCATGACCGTGTGCGCCTCTCCTTCAGTGACCACGAGACCGCTGTTGATGTCGATCGTGAGCACATTCCCATCCGCGGGAGCCGAATCAGTCACCCGGAGATAGGTGCCGGTACCGCCGTTCGCGGTGATGTCGGTGTTGAACACCATGTTGTCGAAGAGGAACGGCGTGCCGGGACTGCCCGTGTTGCCGGGGCTCGTGATGTCGATCAGGGGCGTCGGGGAGTTCACGTCGTAGTTCTCGAACGTGACCGAGTCCAGTGAGATGGCGTTGTTGCCGCCGAGCGCGGCGTCGTAGGCGATCTTGACGTTGTCGAAGGTGACGTTGGTGATCCCCAGACTCGCGTAGTGCACCACCTGCCCGCCGCCGTGCACGATCCGCGGCACCCCGGCCACGTAGGCGTAGCCGCCCATGAGATAGACGTCCGAGGCGATCTGCAAGGCGCCTTGGGCATTGTCGACGGCGAACCCCTGGAAGTGCGAGGCGCCGGCGCCGCCCGGGTGACCGAACGTGATGGTCTGCGTCCCCCCGCCCACGAAGACGTCGATGTGGGATCCCGAAGCGCCGTAGGCCTGCGGGTCGCCGCTGCCTTCGGTGAAGTTGTTGAAGAAGAGCGAGAGCCCGGCGCTCAGGAGCCCGGATTCGTTGCCGCCTTCGAAGTAGGCGTTCCCGAAGACGTCCAGGGTGTCCCCGGCACTGGTCATCTGCAGCAGGCCGCCCTGATTGATCGTCAAGTCGCCGCCGGTCGAGAAGGCGTGGCCGTTCAGGACCAGCTTGCCGGTGAACTGGATGAACGTGTTCGCCGGAACCGACCAGTCACCGCTCAGCGTCGTGATCCCGGCCTGCACCGCGAACTGCGTCCCGACCACCACGCCCGGCCCCACGGATACGTTGGCGCCCGTACAGTACAGGAACGGGAAGGTCACACCGGTCGGGACGGTCTGGCCGTTGCCGGTGAAGATGGTCGATGTCACGGCGTAGGTCCCGGCGGTGTTGAACGTCGTATTGACCCACAGCTCGCCGAGCTTCAGCAGGCTGCCGGGCATGGTCGTGAGGCCGCCGTTCATGGCCATCCCGCCGCCGGTGTAGGTCGTGTCCAGACTGGTCACGATGGCGCTGGAGTCGAGCTTCGCGTTGCCGTTGATCCCGGTCAGCTGGTCGAAGAGCACGCCGCCCGACTTGTTCCGGAACTCCACCGACCCGAACTGATTGGAGTGCGTGGTGTCGAAGACGAAGACCGTCTGTTGCGCCGCGCCGTTGAAAACCGTCAGGTGTGAGGGTCCGGCGTCGAACCCGCTCGGCGCGGACACCACGAAGCTCCCGCCGAGCACGAAGGTCCCGGCCGTCAGGTGACCGGTCTCCACCCCGCCCCCGAAAGCGGCCGACCCCGGCACGACCAGAGAGTCGGCGGCGTTGGTCATCGTGAGCACTCCGGTCCCCGCGGTGGTGAACGCGGTGGTGGTCAGCAGCGTATGGCCGGCCAGCGTCAGCGACCCGAGCACCTCGACCGTCGGTGCCGTCACGTTCCCCGCCAAGGTATAGGAGCCGTTCACCGTGGTAGCGAGGATCGACCAGGTGCCCGTCACCGTCTTCCCCGCCCCCGCGAGGAGCACGTCACTCGACCCGCTCGGATCCTGGAAGGTTCCCGCCTGCGTGAAGGATCCGTTCACGATGAGCGACGCGGTATCGAGCGTGAGCGTCGCCCCCGACTGAATGAAGAGCCCACCGACGTCGAACGCGCCGCCGTGCAGGAGCGGCGAGTTCGCCGTGCCCGACGGGATGATCACACTGTCGGTGATGGCGGGGACTCCGGCCGGACTCCAGTTGCTCCCGGTGGCCCAGTCCGTCGACGTCGCCCCGGTCCAGGTCTTGGGAGGCGCCGCGGAGCCGTTGGCACCGAACGTGACCGTGAGTCCGGCGGCGGTGGCCGTGAAGGTCTGACTGCCCGTGCTCGGCCCCAGGGCGACGCCCGTACCGGCCCGGCCGCCGCTGTCGGTGACCACGATCGCCGTATCCACCGTCCCGCCGCCCGTGGCCGCGGCGAACGTCACCGCCACGCCCGGCACGCCGAGGTGGTCGCTGCCGTTCACCTGCACCACCAAGGGCAGCGGCAACGCCTGACCCGCGACGCCGGTCTGCCCGTCTCCCGACACCTTGACCATCGCCGCCGGCTTGGGGACGATCGTGACGGTCGTCGAGTCCTGGAGCCCGGGGGGCGTCGGCGAAAGGGCGCGGACGGTGACGGTGCCGCGGACCAGCTTCGCCACCAGGCGACCGGTGGCGGCCACCGGCTGCGCGGCGTTGTTGGTCCCCCACCCCACGTACACGGAATCGGGAATCGCGCCGGTGTCGAGCACCGTGACCCGGAGCTGGACCGAGTCGCCGGACGTGAGGGTGGTGTCGCGGGGCCCGATGGTGAGACTGACGGCGCTCAGGCCCGGACCGGTGTACGCGATCGGGACCGTGATGGGCGATCCGGAACCGGTGGCAGACAAGGTGGCCGACTGCGTGCCGCTGAACAGGACTTCACTGCCGTGCTCGTAGTCGATGGTGACGGTGAACGTGTCGGTCGCCTGCTGCAGGGGCACCGAGAGATCGATCTGCAGCGACGCGCCGGTCGCGAACGGGTAGGTCTTGTCGACCACGACGTCGCGGGTCGACGTCCGGATCACCCGCACCCGGATCTGATCGATGGCCAGGGCATTGCCCGGAGGGACCGCCCCCACGTCGAACTCGGGCGCCAGCCGCATCCGGATGACCGCGGTCGGCGCCGTGGCGTCCCGCGTGCAGGTGACGAGGAGACCCGAAAGGAGCAGGGCGGCCGCGAGGCGGCCGGCGCGGTGCGTGCCGGGCGTGACCGGAGGGACGCGAGTGGGTGTCATCGGCGAACAACGATACTGCAGGCGCCGGGTGCCTTCGTCAATGAACGGATATACTTCATTCCCGTCTCACCCCTCGGAGGATGGCGTGCGGTACCGTCCCGGCCGTTTCATCGTGGCGACCCTTCTGGTGACCCCCGTCACCATGATGGCGCAGACCCGTCCCGCACCGAGCGTCGAGCCGGCCGCCGGTCCCCGCCCCCTGCCCGGCCCCGTGTATGAATCCGCGCAGTTCTCGCGGGCCGTGATCCGGGGCACCCGGACGCGCACCGGGGTCCCGGGCCCGCGCTACTGGGTCCAGCACCCGCGCTACGACATCTCGGCCTCCCTCGATCCGGTGCGGAATCGTGTCACCGGCGCGGAAACCGTCACCTACGTGAACCGGTCCCCCGACGCGCTGGACCGCATCGCCGTGTACCTCCGGCAGAACGTGTTCGCGCCCGGCGTGCCACGCCGCCAAAGCGTGCCCATCACCGGCGGCGTCACCCTGGCGCGCGTGGCGGTCGGCGGGCACGTCCTCACGCTCGAGCCCCGGACCAACCCGGCGCTGCCCATCACCGCCGCTCCGGAAACGCCGCCCGTGCCGGGGCAATACGCGGTGGACGGCACGGTGATGTGGATCCCCCTCGCCCGGTCGCTCGCTCCGGGCGACTCGCTCCGCCTCGAGGTGAGCTGGAGCTACACGCCGGCGCCGGCGCCCGCGGACGGCCGCGAGGGACACGACGGGCACGTCTACTTCCAGGGATACTGGTATCCCGAGATCGCCGTGTACGACGACGTGGACGGCTGGGTGGCGGATCCGTACCTGCTCGAAGCCGAGTTCTACATGGATCCGGCGGACTACGACGTGCGGCTGACGGTGCCGCGGGGCTGGGTCGTGGGGGCGACCGGGACCCTCGAGAACCCCGGCGCCATTCTCGCCCCCGCCGTCCGCGAGAGCCTCGCGGTGGCGCGGCGCACGGGCCGGGTCATCCGGATTCTCACCCCCGGCGCCGGTGCGGCGCGGGCGTTCGCGGGTGCGGGTCCCACCGCCACGTGGCACTTTATCGCACGCGACGTGCGGGACTTCGCCTGGGGGGCGAGCGACCAGTACGCCTGGGACCAGACCCGGGCGCTGGTCGATTCCGGCCGCGACACCGTGGACATCTCGAGCTTCTTCCGCCTCACCGAGCCCGCCCTCGCGTGGCGGATCGGCGGCGCGCGGTACACCCGGGACGCCATCGAGCAGATGTCGGCCTATCTCTGGCCCTATCCGTGGGCGCAGATGACGTCGATGGAGGGCGTGCTGGACGGCGGCGGGATGGAATACCCCATGATGACCCTGATGCAGCCCTGGGCCGACACGCTCTCGCTCGCGGGCGACCTGATGCACGAGACCGGGCACATGTGGTTCCCGATGCAGGCGGGGTCGAACGAGACCCGGTACCCGTGGATGGACGAGGGATTCACGCAGTTCGACGTCGCCCAGGGGATGCGGGTGCTCTACGGCGCTCCGCGCGCCGGAGGCCGGGCCAACGATTCCGAGGAGGGCCAGCGCGCCTCGTACCTGCGGGCGGCCCGGGCGGGCCAGGATCATTCGCTCATGCTGCCGGGGGACGAGTACCCGCAGGATCTCTACTTCACGATGTACTACAACAAGACGGCGCAGATTCTGGCGGCCCTCCGCGGGCTCGTGGGCGCGGACGCGTTTCATCGGGCCTTCGTCGCCTACGGGCGGAGCTGGGCGGGGCGGCACCCCCAGCCCTACGACTTCTTCAACGCGATGAGCGCCGGAACGGGGCGGGACCTCTCGTGGTTTTGGACCACCTGGCTCTACCACGGCTGGCCGCTCGATCAGGCGATCGACTCGGTGACCGCGGAGGGCGACTCGGTCGCCATCGTGATCAAGGACGTGGGGCTCGCGCCGATGCCGGTGCGCCTGGCCGTGACTCGGAGCGACGGCACGACCGAACGCATGGAGCTGCCGGTGGAGACGTGGATCGCGGGCGCCGGAACGCGGCGCGCGGTGGTCCGCGTGGCCCGGGTGCCGCGGGTGACCCGGGTGGAGATCGACCCGGAAGGGCTGTATCCGGACGTGAACCGCGCCGATCAGGTCTGGACGGCGCCCTGACCCCGGGCCCCGCTCTCCCGGGCGACGGTGGGTTGGGCATAGGCCGGTTTGGGCACCGGCGCGAGGCCGAGGTGATGCCGGGCCCGGTTCAGGGCGTCGTCGATGTTTCCGGTGACGTTGTCCTCGCCCATCTCGTCCAGCAGCCCCGACCGCTCGAGCGCCACCACGGGCTGGGCGTGCACATCCGATAGCAGGACCAGCGTCCCCTCCCGGCGCCCGCGCCGGATCAGGTCCCGGAGCGCGTTCAACCCCGTCGAGTCGATGGCGGGCACGTGCCGCATCCGGAGAATGAGCACGCGGGGCCGCCCCGCCACCTGCCCCAACCGCTCTTTGAAGGTTTCCGCCGCTCCGAAGAAGAACGGCCCGCTGATCTCGTAGACCTCCACGCCCGCCGGCACCAGGCGGCGGCGCACCGCGTTCGGGTCCCGCTCGAAATCGTCCTCGGGATCGGTGAACTCGTGCGTCAGCACGCTGATGTTGGTCACCTCCGCCATCCGCCGCATGAAGAGGAAGGCGGCGAGCACCATCCCCACTTCGATCGCGGTCGTGAGGTCCACGACGACGGTGAGTGTGAAGGTGATGAGCAGCACGGCCACGTCGCTGCGGGGGGCACGGAGCTCCATCCGGAACGACCGCCACTCGCTCATGTGGTACGCCACCACCACGAGGATCCCCGCCAGGGTGGCGAGGGGAATCCACGCCGCCCAGCGGCCGAAGAACAGCGTGATGAGGAGCAGGGTCACCGCGTGGGTCATTCCGGCCACCGGCGTCCGGCCGCCGTTCTTCACGTTGGTCGCGGTGCGCGCGATGGCCCCGGTGGCCGGGATGCCGCCGAAGAGCGGCGACGCCAGGTTGGCCACGCCCTGCGCCACCAGCTCCATGTTCGACCGGTGGCGCCCGCCGATCATCCCGTCGGCCACGACGGCGGACAGGAGCGACTCGATGGCGCCGAGCATCGCGATGGTGAACGCGGGGCCGAGCAGGGCCCGGGCGGTGTCCCAGGTGACGTAGGGGAGCTGGGGGCGCGGAAGCCCGGCGTCGATGTGGCCGAAGCGCGATCCGATGGTTTCGACCGGCAGGTGAAACGCGCGCGCCACCACCGTGGTGGCCAGCAGCGCGATGAAGGCGCCGGGAATGCGCCGCCCCACCCGGGGCCACCACACGATGATCAGCACGGTCGCCGCCGCCAGGGCGACGGCGGTCCAGTTGACCGTGGACAGGTGGGCCAGGAGCGCGTGCCACTTCGGGATGAAGTCGGCGGGCGGGGGCCCCATCCGGAGTCCCAGGAAGTCCTTGACCTCGCCCGAGAAGATGATGAGCGCGATGCCGGCGGTGAAGCCGAGCGTCACCGGATACGGAATGAACTTGATGGCGCCGCCCAGGCGCGTGAGCCCGAAGACGATGAGGATCACGCCCGCCATCAGCGTGGCGATGGTGAGGCCTTCGACGCCGTAGCGCTGGACGATGCCGTACACCACGACGACGAAGGCGCCGGTGGGCCCGCCGATCTGGACCCGGGACCCGCCCAGCGCGGAGATGAGGAAGCCGGCGACGATGGCGGTGTAGAGGCCCCGTTCCGGGGCCACCCCGCTGGCGATCGCGAACGCGATGGCGAGCGGCAGGGCGACGATGCCGACGATGACGCCGGCGATCAGGTCGGCGGAGAGCTGCTCGCGGCCGTAGTCGTGAAGCGTGGTGAAGAGTTTGGGTACGAGCACGGCACCGAAACTACGATGGGGCCGGTCGCGATGTATGAAGCTCCCGCGGAAATGCCCTGGCCCGGATTCGAACCGGGACGCCTTGCGGCACTGCCCCCTCAAGACAGCGTGTCTACCAGTTTCACCACCAGGGCGGGGCACGAAAAGTAGGACCCGCGGGAGTCCGGAGCAAGCGCCGCGCTTGACAGCGGGGCCGGGGTCCCTAGACTCCCCGCCATTCCGCCGTCCGATAACGCCGTCGTTGGACATCCCCCGAGGGTCCGATGGTCCGTATCCTGTCCCGTACCGCCCTGGCCGGCGCGCTCGCGCTCGCCCTTCCGGTCGTCTGCTCCGCTCAGATCGACGCCCGCATGCTCCGGCAGCCCGACGTCTCCGCCACCCAGATCGCCTTCGTGTACGCGGGCGACGTGTGGGTGGTGCCGAAGGCCGGGGGCGTCGCCTCGCGCCTCTCCTCGCCCGCGGGCGAGGAATCGTTCCCGCGCTTCTCGCCGGACGGCAAGGAGATCGCGTTCACGGGAGACTACGACGGGAACCAGGACATCTACGTGATGCCGGCGGGGGGCGGCGTGCCCCGGCGGATCACGCACCACCCCTACCCCGACCGGGTGCTGGGCTGGTATCCGGACGGCCAGTCGATCCTCTTCGCCTCACCGATGGCGAGCGGCACCAACCGGTTCTTCCAGCTCTACCGGGTCTCGAAGGACGGCGGTCTGCCCGAAAAGCTGCCCGTGCCCTACGGCGAGTTCGGCGCCGTCTCCGCGGACGGGCAATGGCTCGCCTACATGCCCCAGACCCAGGACTTCCGGAACTGGAAGCGGTACCGCGGCGGCTGGGCGTCGCACCTCTGGCTCTTCAACCTCAAGACCGGGGAGTGGCGGAACATCTCCACCGGCGACTCGAACGATGGACAGCCGATGTGGCACGGCCGGACCCTCTACTTCCTGTCCGATCGTGACGCCTCCGAGCGCGCCAACATCTGGGCCTACGACCTGGACCACGGGACCGCGCGCGAGGTGACGCACTACACGGATTACGACATCCATTTTCCGGCCGGAGGCGCAGCGGACATCGTGTTCGAGAAGGGGGGCCGCCTCTATCTGCTGGACCTCGGCACCGAGCAGGCACGCGAGGTGCCGGTCCAGGTCGAGACGGACCTGGCGACCCTGAAGCCGCGTCTCGACTCCGTGGGCCGGATGATCCAGGACGCCGGGATTTCTCCCACCGGCAAGCGCGCGGTCTTCCAGGCCCGCGGCGACCTCTTCACCGTCCCGGCCGAACACGGCCCGGCGTTCGACCTCACGCGGACGTCCGGCGCGATGGAGCGCTTCCCCGCCTGGTCCCCCGACGGCAAATGGATCGCCTACTGGAGCGACCGGTCCGGAGAGTACGAGCTGACCATCCGGCCCGCGGAGGGGCCCGGCCCCGAGGAGCAGCTGACGCACTACGGGCCCGGATTCCGGTACCACTTGGCCTGGTCCCCGGACGGGAAGAAGCTGGCGTTCATCGACCAGACCATGACCATCTCGATCTTCGACCGGGACAAGAAGGTGACCACGACGGTCGACAAGGCGTTCTACTACTACGAGGGCGCGCTCGAAGGATTCGCTCCGCATTGGTCCGCGGACAGCCGGTGGCTCGCCTACCAGCGCGACCTGCCGGCCACCCAGCACAACGCGATCTTCCTCTTCGACACCCGGACGGGCACGAAGTCGCAGGTGACGTCGGGGTTCTACAACGACTACGCTCCGGTCTTCGACCCGGACGGCAAGTACCTGTACTTCCTCACCGACCGCCACTTCGATCCGGTGTACAGCTCGCTGGACGACACCTGGATCTATCCGAACGCGACCGACATCGCAGTGGTGCCCTTGCGCACCGACGTGCCCTCGCCGCTCGCCCCCCGCGATGACGAGGAGAACGCCGCCCCCGCCGCTTCCGGCGCCTCCGCTCCCAAGACGAAGGCCGATTCCGCGAAGGCGGACACCGCCAAGGCCCCGGTCAACGTGGACCTCGCGGGCTTCGAGGACCGGGTCGTGCTGCTGCCCGTGGAGGCCGGCAACTACGGCGATCTGAACGCGGTGTCGGACAAGGTGATCTACCGGCGCCTGACCCGCGCCGGCGCCGCGGCCGACGACAAGAAAACGCCGCTCCTGTTCTGGGACCTGAAGGATCGGAAGGAGCAGACCATCCTCGACGACGCCGACGGCGCCTCCCTCTCCGCCGACGGCAAGAAGCTGCTCGTGGCGAGCGACGGGAAGTACGCCGTGGTGGACGTGGCGGCGGGACAGAAGTTCGAGAAGCCTCTCGCCACGGCGGGCCTGACCATGATGGTGGACCCGAGGGCCGAATGGCAGCAGCTCTTCAACGACGCCTGGCGGTTCGACCGGGACTTCTTCTACGACCCCCATCTGCACGGCGTGGACTGGAACGCGGTGAAGGCCAGCTACCAGAAGCTCATCGACGCGTCGGTCACCCGGTGGGACGTGGACTGGGTGATCGGCGAGATGGAGGGCGAGTTGTCGTCGTCCCACACCTATCACGGCGGCGGGGACATGCAGCAGCCCGGCCGCCGGGGCGTGGGCCTCCTCGGCGTCGACTGGTCACTCGAGAACGGGGCCTACCGGATCCGGCACATCGTGAACGGGGCACCCTGGGACGACGAAGTCCGGTCCCCCCTCGAGGCGCCGGGGGTGAACGTGCGCGAGGGCGACTACGTCCTGGCCGTGAACGGCGTGCCGATCGACGTGCACCAGGACCCCTGGGCCGCCTTCGACGGCCTGGCCGACCAGACCGTCCAGCTCACCGTGAACAGCCAGCCCACGCTCACGGGCGCGCGGCAGGTGCTCGTGAAGACCATCGCCAGCGAGGGCCGGCTGCGGAACCTCGAGTGGATCGAGGCCAACCGGAAGCACGTGGACGAAGCGACCCACGGCCGGGTGGGCTACATCTACGTGCCCTCCACCGGCGTCGACGGCCAGACCGAGCTGGTCCGGCAGTTCCTCGCCCAGTACGGCAAGGACGGGCTGATCATCGACGAGCGCTTCAATTCGGGGGGCCAGATCCCGGACCGGTTCGTGGAGCTCCTGAACCGTATCCCGCTCGCGTACTACGCGGTGCGCGACGGCCAGGACTGGCAGTGGCCCCCGCAGGCGCACTTCGGCCCCAAGGTGATGCTGATCAACGGGTGGAGCGGCTCGGGCGGGGACGCCTTCCCCACCTTCTTCCGCGAGACCAAGCTCGGCCCCCTGGTGGGCGAGCGGACCTGGGGAGGCCTGATCGGGATCAGCGGCGCGCCGGGAATGATCGACAACGGCGGCATCACCATCCCGACCTTCCGCCAGTACAACGCGGACGGAAAGTGGTTCGCCGAGGGCCACGGCGTGGACCCCGACATCACGGTGGTGGACGACCCGTCGAAGATGGCGAAGGGGGGGGACCCGCAGCTCGACGCCGGGATCCAGGAGGTGCTGAAGGAGCTGTCCGAGCACCCCTACGTGAAGCCGCCGCGCCCGCCCTACCAGGACCGGACGGCGCACTGACGGGGGCGGGCGCTAAAAGAGCTTCCCGGTGAACTGCGGATCCTTCCGCGTGTACCCGGCCGGCACGTCGAACCGGGACAGATCGATGCGGGCCGGCGCGATGGCCGTCACTTCGATCACCGTGGTCTTGGACGTCGCGTCGCTCTTGTCGCCCGACCGGGTCTCGGTATGGATGACCATCTTGAGCGGCGTGCCCCGTGCCACCGGCCGCAGCGCTTCGGCGCTCCGATGCGCGAAGTCGCGGTCGTTCTGCGCCAGCACCGTGGTCACCTGAGAGACGAGGGTCACGAGCGGGTTCGCGGGCAGCTGAAGATCGCGGGACATCCAATACTCGGTAGTCACCCGCTGGTGCAGCGCACCCGCCTGGAAGCCGAACGCGCCCAGCGTGACCGTGAACGCCTGGTCCACCTGATACCGCGACGTGGGGTGCCCGGCCACGGACTCGCCCGGACCGAGGACCGTGTCCGAGACCTGGGCGTCGGTCAGCTTGACCGAGACGACCGGCAGGGCCGCCAGCACGTTGCCGACCAGCCGCTGAAAGGTGGTGTCGGACACCACGGAGTACTCCTGCCGCTCCGGATATACCATCGTGACGGTGTGCGTGGCGTTGTCCACCACGATGTACTGGGGCTCGGAAGAGCCGTCCAGGTCGATCCGGGTCCGGGTCCCGGCGGCGATGGTCGTGCCCGTCGTCTGGTCCATCGCGTCCCCGGTGGCCTTGAACGTGTAGCGGTATCCGCTCGCGGTCTGGGCCCGCGCCAGGCCCGACCCCAGCGCGACCAGCGCTCCCACCGCCATTCCCGCGACGCCACGGTTCATTGGGCCTGCCCTTCCCTGGAGGTTGCGTCCGGCAATCAGTACGCCGGCCGACGGGACCTGGTTCCACCGCCCCCTGGCGCCGAACCCCGGACCTGGGGAAACTGGTGCGTGCCGCACCAGCCGCTGTCCCGGTCCTACGCCTGCCGCTACGGGGCGCCGACGATCGCCGCCGTGGATCCGGCCATCTTTACGCGCCGGTACTTCACGCATTGCCTCCAGTGCACCTTCTGTCACGACGCCTGCTGTGTGTACGGCGTCGATTACGACTGGCGGGCCCGGACGCAGCTCGCCACCCACGCCGACGCCTTGGAGCGGTTCACGGGCATTCCCCGCGCGCGCTGGTTCACGGGTGACGGGACCCCCGACGAGACGATGCCGGGCGGCGGCTCCGACCGCACGGCGGTGGAAGACGGCGCCTGCGTGTTCCTGAATCGCGAGTCCCGCGGGTGCCGCCTTCACGCGTACGCCCTCGGCGCCGGCGTGGACTACCACGACCTCAAGTCGATCGTCGACTGCCTCTTTCCGCTCACGTGGGATGAGGAAGCGCTCGGGCCGGCGGAGGAGGTGCTCGATTCGAGCCTGATCTGTCTCGACACCGGCCCCACGCTGTACCGGGGCGTGCGCGAGGAGCTGCGGTACTACTTCGGTGACGCGCTGGTGGCCGAGCTGGACCAGATGGAAAGCGCTATCGCGGCCGGAAGATTCCCCGGATGATCTTGATGGACGCGAAGGGATTCACGAAGAGCATCACCAGGGCCTTGAGCAGCCCCGCGCCCTGATCGGGCGCGGACCCGCCCTTCGGCATTCCCACGCCGGCCCGATACAGTGCCGCCTGCTGCTTCAGCTTTTTGTCGTCCTCCCGCGCCGCCAGCTCCTCCGCCTCCCGCTCGGGCGTCCCGGACGCCGCGCGGAAGCGATACGCGCCGCAGTAGAGACAGCGCTTCGCGGCGTCCGCGACCGGCCGCCCGCACTTCTCGCAGGGGGTGGTCTTGACCGGGGCGTCGGGCATCCGCTTACGGCAGGACCGTGGCCTGCTGAATGAAGTCGAGCTTCGGGAACGCCGCGGTCAGGTACGCGTTCCCCTGCGTCTCGATGAGGTCCTGATCGGGGTTCTGCCCGTACCCGGAGTAGATGTGCTGCACCACGTCCATGCCGTCGACCACGCGCCCCACCGGCGCGAATCCCATCCCGTCGAGGTTGAGGTTGTTCGCGTAATTGATGAAGAGCTGAGTGGTGCGGGTATTGGGGCCCGCGGTGGCGAACACCACGCTGCCGGCGGTGTTGTGCTGGGTCACCGGATCGTCGGCGATCGACGCGTCGTGCCAGGCGCGGTTCACGTCCGGTGAGCCGTTCAGGCCGAACTGGACCACGAAGCCGGGCAGGACGCGGAAAAAACGGTCGCCGTCGTAGAACCCGCCCTTGATCAGGTTGTACAGGCGATCGGCTCCCTTGGGAGCCCAGGCGCGGGTGACCTCGATGGTGAAGGCGCCGATGGAAGTCTGGAACTTCGCCCGATAGACATCGGGCGCCTGCGCCGTCATGGCGGGCGCGCCGGGCGTCAGGAGCGGGTTGACCGCCGGGGCCGCGGGGGCAGACGCCGGAGGAGCCTGATCCTTCTTGCCGCAAGCCGCCGCGGCCGCCACCAGGGCGGCCGTCACCACGATCCGTCGCATCTCGGGAAGCCCTTTCAAGAGTGGTCCTCTCTCACCGTCTAACCGTCTAGCCGTCAAGCTGTTCGGGAATATGTTCAGGTCCCCATTACGGGAGCAAGGCGATGCATCTGTCCGCACGGCTCCGGGTCCCCCCGGGCAAGACGGTCTCCCTGGCCGACTACGACCCCGACGACACGCAGGGGTGGCAGAAGGACGAGCGGATGGAGCAGGAGCTGGGGCACGGGATCGCCGAGCTCGACGCCCTGCAATACGTGATGTACGCGGAGCGGAAGCACGCGCTGCTGGTCGTCCTTCAGGGGATGGACGGCGCCGGGAAGGATGGGACCATCCGGCACGTGATGACCGGCCTCAATCCCCAGGGCTGCCGCGTGACCCCGTTCAAGGTGCCGAGCGCCGAAGAAGCGGCCCACGACTTCCTCTGGCGGATTCACCAGGCCGTGCCGCCGCGGGGCGACATCGGGATCTTCAACCGGTCGCACTACGAAGACGTGCTGGTGACCCGCGTCCGGAAGCTCGTGCCCCGCGCGGTGTGGTCCCGCCGGTTCGACGACATCAACGCGTTCGAGCGGCTGCTCACCGAGGAGCGCGTGGTGGTGGTGAAGTTCTTCCTGCACATCTCGAAGAAGGAACAGCGCCGGCGCTTTCAGGACCGGATCAAGGACCCCGACAAACGATGGAAGCTGTCGGCGGGCGACTTCTCGGAGCGCACCCGGTGGGGTGCCTACGTGAAGGCCTACGAGGACGTGCTGTCGCGCTGCAGCTCCGACGCCGCCCCGTGGTACGTGATCCCGGCGAACAAGAAGTGGTTCCGGAACCTCGCGGTGTGCCGGATCCTGGTGGAAACACTCGAGGGCCTGAGGATGAAGTTCCCCAAGCCCTCGGTGGACGTTTCGCGTCTGAAGCTCTAGGGGCGCGGCGCGGGATCCGGCGCCGGGCCCGCCTCCGCCCCCTCGGCGAGACTGCGGCGGGTCAGCACGTAGGCCCGGTAGCCGCACGGGCAGGCTTCGAGCACTCGGCCCTGGCGGTCCGTGGTGAAGGACAGCCGGGTCCGGCAGGTCGGACAGCGGGGCGCGCCGCCATCCGCGAGGAGCCCGGAGCGCGCGAGCTGCAGCCGGGAGTTGTTCACTTGTGCCGGAAGGTGATGCGGCCCCGGGTAAGGTCGTACGGCGACACGTCGAGCGTGACGCGGTCGCCGGCGAGCACGCGGATCCGGAAGCGTCGCATCTTGCCGGCCAGCGTGGCCAGGACGTCGTGGCCGTTCGTGAGCTGAACGCGGAAGGTGCTGTTCGGCAGCACGTCGGCGACCACGCCATCCATTTCGATCGGGACTTCCTTCGGCATGGCGGAACCTCAAAAAAAGAGGCGGGACCTGGGCGCATTGGCCAAGTCCCGCCTTGACGGTTTGCTGGGGCTGTCCGCATCGGGCGGACCGCGTTGCAGAAGGGTAACGGGAGGTACCGGGGAAGTCAAAGCCCCGCTACCAGATGTGCGGCACCAGCTCCGGCGCCCGGACCATCGGGTCACCCGGCTGGCACCCGAAGGCCTTCGCGAATTCCGGATCGTTGGCGAGCGGCCCGTTCGCCCGCCAGTAGTCGGGCGCGTGCGGGTTGGTCTTGATCCAGGTGCGGAGCGTCGCGTCCCGGGTGTGCGTCCGCCAGCTCTGCGCGTAGGCGATGAAGTACCGCTGCTCCGGCGTGAACCCCTCGATCAACCCCGGCCGGCCGTCCCGCGCGAGCGCCCGCTCGAGGGCGTCGTAGCCCGTCAGCACGCCGCCCAGGTCCGCGATGTCCTCGCCCTCGGTCAGCCTGCCGTTCCCGTGCGCCGTGTCGACCTGGAGGTAGCCCGAGAACTGGGCGACGATCTTCTCGGCCTCCCGGCTGAAGGTCACCGAATCGGCGGGCTGCCACCAATCCCGCAGGTTGCCGTGCTCGTCATAGTGCCGGCCTTCGTCGTCGAAGCCGTGGGTCAGCTCGTGCCCCGCCCAGCTGCCGCCCAGCGAGCCGTAGTTGGCGCCGTCGTCGGCGTTGGGATCGAAGGTCTGGGGCGTCAGCGCGCCGGCCGGAAACACCATCTCGTTCTTGGACGGGTCGTAGTACGCATTGACCGTGGGCACCGTGATGCCCCACTCGGTGGTGTCCACCGGCTGCCCGGGGCGGTTCACCGTCCGGTTCCACTCGAACGCGTTGGCGCGGGCGACGTTCAGCGCGAACGAGCCGTCCTGCACGTCGAGCTTCGAGTAATCCCGCCACTGCTCGGGATACCCCACTTTCTCCCCCATCATGGCGAGCTTCTTGAGCGCCTGCGCGCGGGTCGAGTCGGACATCCAGGTCAGATGGAGGAGCCGCTCCCGGAAAGCGGCGCGGATGTCGTCGATGACCGTCTTGGCCCGGCGCCGCGCCTCGGGCGAGAAGGTCTTCTCCACGTAGGCCTGGCCCAGGGCCTCCCCCAGGTCCCCGTCGGTCTCCTGCAGACACCGCTTCCACCGCGGGAGGAGCTCCTTGGCTCCGGTGAACCGCGAGGAGAAGGCGAAGTTTTCCCGCACGAAGGGCGTGGAGAGCCAGCTCGCGACGCTCGAGATGGCGTGGTAGCGCAGATAGGCCCGCCAGGTGGGGGGCGGCACCGAATCGATCAGCCGCGCGAGGCGCTTGAAGTAGTCGGGCTCGCCCACGTTGAGGCGGGCGACCGGCGCCACGATGCCGATGGTCCGGAAGTACCCGGGCCAGTCGAGGCCGGGCGTGAGGGCGGCGAGCTGCTCCGCGGTGGTCGAGTGGTCGGTGGCGGCCGGATCCCGCAGCGCGACCCGCGTGAGCGAGGCCCGGGCCATCTCGGTCTCGAGGCTTAAGACCAGCGCCGCGTCCCCGTTCGCCTGCGCCGCGGGGATTCCCGCGAGCGTGAACAGTTTCGCGACGTGGGTGACGTAGGCCTGCCGGGTGGAGTCGGCGGCGGAGCCCGAGTCCGTGTAGTAGTCGCGGTCGGGGAGGCCGAGTCCGCCCTGGCCCAGGTCCGCCAGGTAGTGCGCGGCGTCGTGCGGGTCGCCGTCGGCGGAGTAGAAGAACCCGACGTTCGCCCCCTTGATCTGCAGCGCCGCGATGGCCGGGAGCACCTGACGCGCGGTGGTCACGGAATCGATGGCCGAGAGCCAGGGCTGGATGGGCCGGGCCCCGGCGGCTTCGATGGCCGTGGAGTCCATGCAGGTGGCGTAGAAGGTGCCGAGCTTCCGGGGCGTGCTGCCGGGCGCGGCCTGGTGGCGATGCGCCATCGCGTCCTCGAGCACCGAGCGGACCGCCAGCTGGTTCCGGTCCGACATGTCCCGCGCCACGCCGGACGACGAGTAGGCGGCGGGGATGGTGTCCCGGGCGATCCAGCCGCCGTTCGCGAAGTCGAAGAAGTCCCGGCAGGCATTGGCGTGGTGGTTCATGTACGCCGTGTCGATGACCTTGAGCGGAGCGGTCACCTCGGGAAGAGGCGAACGGACCTGGGCCCGGGCCGGCGCGGCGACCAGGACGGCCGCGGCGGCGAGCAAGGCGAACCTGCGCATAAGGACTCCGGTTGAGTTGTCGGTGGCGAGGGCGAGCGAGGTAGGCTATCGCCCGGCGACCCGGGCGTCAACGATCACTCGAGGCGCTCCACGCGGACCTCCGCCGCCCCGGCCGGACCGTAATGCACCGTGACGCTCCAGGGCCGGCAGCAGACTTCGCAGTCCTCGACGTACTCCTGATCATCCTCCCCGCCCGCGTCGAGGGCGATCTCCACGGGCTCGCCGCAATACGGGCACGTCACCGTCGCCGAGTCGTCGGCGGTACCGTCCCCCGCGGGGAAGTCGTCTTCGCTCAACGCGTCGTCCGGGAAGTCCACCATCACGGCTTGGTATATACGTCG
Source organism: Gemmatimonadales bacterium (assembly GCA_035505915.1). Taxonomy (GTDB): domain Bacteria; phylum Gemmatimonadota; class Gemmatimonadetes; order Gemmatimonadales; family GWC2-71-9; genus 40CM-2-70-7. The sequence continues at coordinate 21,916 of DATJQI010000080.1, forward strand.
GCGCCGAACCCCGCGAGTCCCGGCCGGCCGGCGTAGCCCAGGAAGGGAAGGTGGAAGATCTGCTCCACACTCTTCAGCATCGCGTAGTGATTGTAGGGGACATCCGAGACGGTGCCGGGCGCGATGAAGGGCGACAGCAGGACCGCACCGATTCTCCCGCCCCCCGGGCCCCGCAGGCCGGGGCGGGCGACGTTCGGCCCGGTGGGCTCGTCGCAGCACGCCGACGAATCGGTGCTCGACGCTTCGTCGAAGGTCACGATCAGGAGGCCCGAACGGAACGCCGGTGACTGGGTGATCCGGGGCACCCAATACCGCAGGAAGTGATCCGAGGCCGCGAGGCCGCCCGGCTCGCCGGTGACGCAGGGGTCGTCGTGCCCGTCGTGACAAAGGTTCGGCACGATGAACGAGAACGCCGGCGTGGCGTCGGCGTTCTGAAGGTCGAGGCCGAGCCATTCGAGCCCCACCACGGCGTCGTGGCACAGAGGCGAGTCGATGATCGAGTGAAAGTAGACGAAGGGGTCGTGCTTGGCCGCGTACTGGTCCTTGGTCGTGGCGCGGAGCGTGGAGTCATCGGCGCCGATGGCGCCGTGACCGCAGGTCGCGGGCTCCCGGGCCGGGTCGTTGCCCATGTCCTCCAGGTACGCCTTCCAGGTCCGCCCGGCGGACGTCAGCTGGTTCCCGATCGTCAGGACGTGACTCGGATACACACAGCCTCGTCCCTGCGGCTGGCCGTCGGGGGCGGTGCCCGTCTCGACGAAGTCGAGGTACCGGGGACAGTCCATCTGCGTCTCGGGATCGGGGGCGATCCCGGAGATCATCGCGATGTAGTTGTCCAGACTGAGGTGCCCGGTTCCGTAGTACTGCCGCAGCAGGGCGCCCGCGCGGGCGAGCGTATCGGCGAGGTACGGGGCGCCTGCCGGAGGCCCGAACGTGGTCCCGTAATCCTTGTTCTCCAATACGATCACGAACACGTGCTGGATCGGGGGTACCGAGCCGGCGCGGCCGGCGTCGGCGGGCGGCTCCCCCTTGGCGCAGGCGAGTGCCAGCAGCGCGACGAGCCCCGCGGCACGACGGACCGGACCGATCATCGGATCCCCTCCCGGGAACGACGGACCCCGTAGTTTCCACTGCTGGCGGCGTCCCCGCTACCCGATGCAGATTGGGGCCCATCACGTGACCCGGGAACACGCGTATGTGCCGCAACATCAGGACCCTCTACCATTTCGAGCCGCCGGCCACCGCGGACGAGGTCCGCGCCGCATCCCTCCAGTTCGTCCGCAAGGTCTCGGGCTTCACCAAGCCCTCCGCCGCCAATCAGGAGCCCTTCGACCGCGCGGTGGAGGACGTAGCCGCCGTGGTTGGACGCCTCCTCGATTCGCTGGTGACCACCGCTCCGGCGAAGAACCGTGAGGCCGAAGCCGCGAAGGCCAAAGCACGCGCCCTGAAGAGGTTCGGAACGTGATGAAGGCACTCCTCCTCCTGCTCGCGGCGCAGGCCCCCGCTGCGCCCAAGGTCTTCCGCATCACGCCGGTCCGGCCCGTGGCCGAGCTGCGGGCGGAGGCGCTCCGGGCCACTCCCCCGGCCGAAGCGGGGCCGTTCCGGCCCTCGGATCTGGTCGAGGTGGTGACGCTCGATTCCACCATCAAGCTCGACATCCGGTACGCCGGCACCGACAACTTCCTCAGCACACCGCTGTACGAGCAAGCGCGGGCGTTCCTGCAGCGGCCGGCCGCCGAGGCGCTGGTGCGGGTCAGCCGGGCCCTGCGCAGCCAAGGATACGGCCTTCTCATCCACGATGCGTACCGGCCTTGGTACATCACGAAGATCTTCTGGGACGCCACCCCGCCCGACAAGCACGACTTCGTGGCCAATCCGGCGGACGGCTCGCGGCACAACCGGGGCTGCGCCGTGGACCTGACGCTCTACCGGCTGTCCGACGGCCGGCCGGTGGAGATGCCGAGCGTCTACGACGAGATGTCCGAGCGGGCGTATCCGACCTATGCCGGCGGCACCGAGGCCCAACGGGGGATGCGGGATTTCCTGCGGGCGGCCATGGAGAAGGAGGGGTTCAGCGTGTACCCCTACGAGTGGTGGCACTTCGACTATAAGGACTGGAGGGACTACGGGATCCAGAACGTCCGTTTCCAGGACCTCTCTACCCGCAAATAGTCAGCCTCGCGGCACCGCCCTTGCGCTTCGGGTTTTGTTTGGGTAGGCTGCACCCGCAAACTTTTCCGCCGGCGCATGCGTTTCCCTCAATGATGATTCGTTAAAGACCCCCCCCCCCACAGCTCCCAGGAATGGTTCCGTGACGAAGAAATCCCTCGCCCTCCTGCTGGTGTTCCTCGGCGGCTGCAAGAAAGCCGGCGGCTTCGGCGCGTTCCCGCCCGCGCAGGTCACCGTGGTGCAGGTCAGCCGGACCGCGGTCCCCGAGTTCTTCGAATTCCCGGCCGCCGTCGAGCCGTATCGCCGCGTGGAAGTGCGGTCGCGGGTGGACGGGATCATCACGGCGCGGGAGTTCACCGAAGGTTCGATCGTCGAGCCGGGACAGGTGCTGTACCAGCTCGATTCGGTCCGCTACGCGGCCGCCTACCACAGTGCGGAAGCCCGCCTCGTCAATGCGAAGGCGACCTTCGACCGGGTGGAGCCGCTTCTCGCGCAGCACGCGGTGGCCGAGCAGGACGTCGACAACGCCCGTTCGGAGCTGGCCGCGGCGCAGGGAGCGTACGACCAGGCCAAGAAGGATTTCGACGACACCCAGATCAAGGCCGAGATCGAAGGTCGGGTGGGACGGACGCAGCTGGAGGTCGGGGCCCGGGTCTCCGGGCCCGGCGATCTGCTGACCACCATCGACCGGCTCGATCCCGTGTACGTCAGCTTCCGCCCGTCGTCCTCCCAGCTCCTCGACTGGCAGCGGCGGACGTCGTCCCGCGCGATGGCGCGGCCGGGCAGCGGGCTCGAAATCCAGGCCATCCTTCCGGACGGGAACCCCCTGCCCCGGACCGGCCGTCTCGATTTCGTCGCCCCGTCGCTCGACGCCGCCACCGGCACGCAGGAGTTCCGCGCCGTGTTCCAGAACCCGGACCACCTGCTGATGCCCGGGCAATTCATCCGGGTGCGGCTCGTCGGCTTCACCCGCGACTCCGCGATCGCGATTCCCCAGCGCGCGGTGCAGACCGGCCTGGGCCGCCAGTTCGTGTACGTGGTCGGGGCCGGTGACACGGTCCACGCGCGGGACATCGTGCCCGGCGCCTGGAGCGGCGACCTCTGGATCATCACGAGCGGCCTCGCCGCGGGCGACCGGGTGGTGGTGGACGGCGTGCAGAAGGTGATCCCCGGCCGGACGGTGCAGCCCAAGCTGCTGGCGGACTCCACGACGGTTCCGGGGAAGGATCGATGAGCGGGGAAAACGGCAACAACCACCAGATCCGGTACTTCTTCATCCGCCGGCCGGTCCTCGCGGCGGTGATTTCGATCGCGATCACGCTGATGGGGATCTTCTCGATCGGGCTCCTGCCCGTGTCGCGCTATCCGCAGATCACCCCTCCGGCGGTGCAGGTCGCGGCCGTCTACCCCGGGGCCACCGCGCAGGACGTCTCGGACGCGGTGGCCGGGCCCATCGAGGAGCAGCTCTCGGGCCTGCAGGGTCTTCTCTATTACTCGTCCGCCAACGCGTCGGACGGGACGATGGGGTTGTCGATTTACTTCGACGTGGACCGCAGCCAGGACCTGGCGCAGGTCGACGTGCAGAACGCCGTGCAGGTGGCCACCCCGCAGCTGCCGGACGCGGTGCGTCAGAACGGCCTGACGATCCTCAAAGCGAACTCGGACATCCTCGCGGTGGTGGGCCTGACGTCGACGGATCCCCGCTACGACGCCGCCTACCTCACCAACTATCTCAAGCTCTACGTCGAGGACGAGCTGAAGCGCGTGCCGGGGGTCGGGAACGCGCAGACCTTCGGCGGCCTGCAGTTCTCCATGCTGCTGCAGCTCGATCCGGACAAGATGGCCCAGCTCGGCGTGACGGTGAACGACGTCGCGAACGCGGTGCGGGAGCAGAACGCGACCAACCCCGCGGGCCGGATCGGCCGGGAGCCCTCACCCGCCGGTACGCAGCTCACGATCCCCGTCACCACCGAGGGCCGGCTCACCACGCCGGCGCAGTTCGACAGCATCATCGTCTGGTCCAAGGCCGACGGCTCGGTGATCCGCATCGGCGACATCGGCCACGCCCGCCTCGGCTCCCAGAGCAACGACTTCGCGGCGCGGTTGAACGGACACCCCACCGCGTTCGACCTGATCTACCTGCGCCCCGGCGCCAACGCGCTGGCGGTCCGGGAAGCCGTGACCAAGCGCATGGATGAGCTCCAGGCGGGCTTCCCCGCGGGCATCACGTACTCGGTCCCGTTCGACACCACGCCCTTCGTGACCGCGTCGATCAGCGAGGTGGTGAAGACGCTGATCGAGGCGATGATCCTCGTGTCCCTCGTGGTCTTTCTGTTCCTGCAGAGCTGGCGGGCGACCCTGATCCCGATGCTGGCGGTCCCCGTCAGCGTCATCGGCACGTTCCTGGGGCTCCGGCTCCTGGGGATGTCCATCAACGTGCTGACGCTGTTCGCCCTGGTGCTGGCGATCGGCATCGTGGTGGACGACGCCATCGTGGTGATCGAGAACGTCGAGCGCATCATGGCGTCCGAGGGCCTGTCGGCCCGCGCCGCCGCCGATCGCGGCATCCAGCAGGTCGCGGGCGCGCTGGTCGCCATCGTGCTCTCCCTGGTGGCGGTCTTCGTGCCGGTGGCCTTCACCGGCGGCGTCACGGGCGAGCTGTTCAAGCAGTTCGCGATCACGATCGTGATTTCGGTGGTGCTGTCGGGGATCGTGGCCCTGACGCTCACGCCGGCGCTGTGCGCGTGGCTCCTCAAGGAGTCGAACGAGGCGCACGCGACCGGCTTCTTCGGGAAGTTCAACGCCTGGTTCAAAAAGCTCACCGGCGACTACGCCGGCGCGGTGGACCGGGTGCTCGAGCGCCCCAAGGCGTGGGTCGGTGCGTTCGCGGTCCTGATCCTCCTGGTCGGCCTGCTCTGGACCCGCGTCCAGACCGCCTTCGTCCCTACCGAGGACAAGGGGTACTTCGCGGTCGGCGTTCAGCTGCCCGACGCGGCCTCCCTCCCCCGGACCGAGGACGTGGTCAAGCGCATCGAGGGCTACCTGCAGGCGGAGCCGGCGGTCCGCAACGTCGTCGCGCTGGTCGGGTTCGACATCCTGAGCCGCGCCAGCCAGACCAACAGCGCCGTGATCTTCGTGAACGTGAAGCCCTGGGAGGAGCGCGGCGCGAAGGACGCCATCGACGCGATCATCGGCCGCATCAACGGCCGGCTGTTCATGATGCCGGACGCCCAGGCCTTCGCGTTCAACCTGCCGGAGATCTTCGGCCTCGGCACCACCGCGGGAGTGGAGACGAATCTCCAGGCGCGCGCCGGCCAGTCGGTGCAGGACTTCGCCGGACAGGTGCAGGCATTCGTCGGCGCGGCGAATCAGCTGCCCGCCGCCGCCGGGGTGCAGGCCAACTTCCGGGCCAACGTGCCGCAGATCTACGTGGACGTCGACCGGGCCGCAGCGAAGGCGCGCGGGGTCCAGCTCTCGGACCTGTACGGCACGCTCCAGGCGATGTTGTCGACGCTCTACATCAACGACTTCAACATCTACGGCAAGACCTACCGGGTGCAGGCCGAAGCGCAGGCGCCGTTCCGCCAGACGCCCGCGGATATCGGACGGCTCTACGTCCGGGGCGCGAACGAGGCGATGATCCCCGTCTCGGCCCTGGCCCGGGTCGAGTTCCGCAGCGGGCCCACGCTGATCTCCCGGTTCAACGGATTCACGTCGGCCCTGATCACCGCGGCGCCGAAGCCCGGGCATAGCTCGGGCGAGCTGATGCGGCAGCTGGACGCCCTGATCGCCACCCAGTTCGGCTCGCAGGGACTGGGGCTGGCCTACTCCGGACAGTCGTACCAGGAGCGCGCCTCGAGCGGCCAGTCCGGGCTCGTCTTCGGCCTGGGACTGATCCTGGTGTTCCTGGTGCTCGCGGCGCAGTACGAAAGCTGGTCCCTGCCGTTCGCCGTGCTCCTGGGCGTCCCCTTCGGCGTGCTCGGCGCCTACCTGGGCATCTGGCTCCGGGGGCAGCCGTCGGACATCTACGTCCAGGTGGGGCTCCTGACGGTCGTGGGGCTCGCGGCCAAGAACGCGATTCTGATCGTCGAGTTCGCCAACGAGCTGCGGGACAAGGGCCACTCGGTGATCTCCGCCGCCGTCGAGGCGGCCCGGGAGCGGTTCCGCCCCATTCTGATGACCTCCCTGGCGTTCGTGTTCGGCGTGTCGCCTCTCGTGGTGGCGAGCGGGGCCGGCGCCATCAGCCGGCATTCGATCGGGACCACGGTGTTCGCGGGGATGGTGATCGCGACGACGGTCGGGATCTTCTTCATCCCGCTCTTCTTCCGGCTCATCCGCGGCTTGGCCGACCGGGGAGGCGCCCAGTGAGCCGCCGCGTCGCGCTCGCCCTCGCCCTGCTCACGGGCGCCTGCGCCGTGGGACCGGGCTATCACCCGGCTCCCGTGGTGCCGCCGGCGTCCCAGGTCGGCTCGGGGAGCTACTCCGACTCGGCCAGATCGTTCTACGATTCCCTGGCGGCGGCCCGGGCGGCGGACTCGCTGCCCGCGACCGGCGTCGCACCGCTCCCCGCGCATCTCCTGCTGCGCGACTCGATCGCGGACCTCGCGTGGCTCGACATCCTGCACGACTCCACGCTGAATTCGCTCGTGAGCGTGGCCCTGCGGCAAAACCGGGACCTGGCCACGGCCAAGGCGCGCATCGACGAGTACCGGGCCGACGTAGGCCTGGCGCGCGCGCCCCTGTTTCCGTCCTTGACCGCCAACGGGAGCATCTCCAAGAACCAGGTCGCGTTCGGCACGCTGGGCGTCTTCAAGTACAACGCCATCCGGGTCACGGGAGACGTGGCCTGGGAGCTCGACTTCTGGGGCAAGACCCGGCGCGGGATGCAGGCGGCCAACGCCGATCTCGCGGCTCAGGACGCGCTCGAGCAGGCGACCGTGCTGTCGCTGGTGAGCGACGTCGCGGTCGGGTACCTGCAGCTCTTGGAGCTGGACCAGGAGGCGCGGGTGTCGTCCAGCACGCTCCAGAGCCGGCAGGCGACCCTCGATCTGGCGCGCCAGCGCTATTCGCGCGGGCTGATCTCGGAGCTCGACGTCCGCCAGTTCGAGGCGCAGGTGGCGGTTCCGGCGGTGCGGCTCGCCCAGGTGGAGCAGCTCCGCGCCCAGACCGAGCACGCGCTGAACGTCCTCCTGGGTGAGGGCCCCGCCGCGATCCCACGCTCGGGCATGCTGGCTGAAGCGGCCCGGGCGGTGGCGGTTCCCGACTCCCTCCCCTCGACGCTCCTGTCCCGCCGGCCCGACGTCCGGCAGGCGGAGCGGGCGTACCGGGCCGCGAGTGCCCGGGTGGGCGTGGCCTTCGCGCAGGAGCTGCCGGACATCACCATCACCGGGTCATACGGATCCCAGTCCGCGACTTCGCGAGGGCTCTTCACGCCCTCGACCGACGTCTACGTGGCCCAGCTCGGCATCTCGATTCCCCTGTTCGCCGGCGGCGCCAGGACCTCGGCGACGGCGGCCGCGCGGGCCCGGGCGGAGCAGGCCCGGAACCAGTACGAGCAGGCGGTGCTCCGGGCGCTCCAGGATGCCGGAGACGCGCTGGCGGGCGCGCGGGCGGCCCGGGACCAGGTGGCCGCGGCCGAGACCCAGGCGGTGGCGCTCCGGCGGGCCTACGAGTTGGCGGAGGTCCGGTACCGGTCGGGCGTGTCGAACTATCTCGAGGTGCTGGACGCCGAGCGGAGCCTGTTCGACGCGGAGCTGGCGCTGTCGCAGGCGCAGCTGGGGGAGCTGACCGCCGCGGTCCAGCTGTACAAGGCGCTGGGCGGGAGCTGGACGGAGAAGAAGTGATCAGCCGTCAGCCATCAGCGGGCCGGGCCCGTTGATGGCTGACGACCGGCACTGACGAGTTAGTTCCCGCCCGGCTGCGCGGTGGGAGGCAGGATGCCGTTCAACCGGAGGTAGATGGCCTGCATGGCGTAGTGGTCGGACCAGTCGTCCACGAGACCGACGCCGGCCATCGCGCGCGTGGTGCTCGAGCCGTACCAGTTCACCGGGTTCGCGAGCTTCGCGTCGGTGAGACTGGCGAGGGCGGCGTCGCAGAAGGTGAGCGAGGCCTCGAGCGCCGCGACCAGCTTGTCCTTCCCGTCGGTCCCCGAGACCTTCGCCGCGTCCGACTTCTTCCCGCCGATGGCCCCGCAGGTAATGCCGTTGTCGTCCGCGATGTGGGCGATCAGCTCCCCGAACGTCATCTGCGCCGGCGTGGGCTTGAAGCCGTACTTGTCGGCCGGCATCGCCTGGGCGGCGGCCAGGAGATTCTTGCTGTGCTCACGGGCGGTGCGCTGGATGGCGGTGGACATGGGGTTCTGGGCGGCCAGAGGTGAGGCGACGACGGCGGCGATGAAGAAGGCACGCAGCGGGTGCATCGGGACTCCGGAAAAAGGGGGATGGGAAAAGGAACAGGACCGGCAGGCAAAACACAACGGGGCGCTGGCGAGCGGGGTTTCCGCCGGGATGAGTGGTCCCAACCCGGGGATGAACGGCCAGGGGACGCGCCCGGTCTCCTCCCGGGCCTTCCGGCCTACTCCGCCCGCAGGGCGATCAGGGGATCCACCCGGGCGGCACGCCGCGCGGGCAGCGCGCTCGCGACCACCGCCACGCCCAGCAACAGGACTCCGGCGCCGAGCAGGAAGAAGGGATTGCGTCCCAACCCATACAGCTCCGCCGCGATCATCCTTCCGATCCCGAACGCCAGCGGCACGCCCACCAGCACGCCCAGCGACACGAGCACGAGCGCCTGCCGGAACACCAGCCACACGACGGCGGGGGCCGCGGCGCCGAGCGCCATGCGCACGCCGATCTCCCGGGTGCGCCGGGCGACGCGGTACGACACCACGCCGTACAGGCCGATGGCGGCGAGAATCAGCGCCACGGCCCCGAAGAGCGCCGCGAGCTCCGCGGTCAGGGTCTGGCGGCTCAACGACGCGTCGATCGAGGCCTCGATGGACTCGGGTCCGTAGGCCTGGACCGCCGGGGCCTCGTCGAACACGGCGTTCCGGAGCGCCGCCGAGAGGGCGCGATCGTCACCCGCCGTGCGCACGGTGAGCGTGACCACGGCGAGCGGGCGGCCCGACACGATCCGCTGGAACTGGGCGAGGGGCAGGTACGCCATCGGCGCCGCGGGCACCTGCAAATCGGTGAAGCGCGCGTCGCCCACCACCCCCACGATCTGCAGGATCGAGGTGTCCCGTCCGCCCGCCGTCCGGATGGTCGCCCCCAGGGGGTTCCGGCCGGACAGATACTGCCGGACGAACGCTTCGTTCACGATGGCCACGGGTGCGGCGCCGCGGTCGCCGTCGGTGAAGTCCCGCCCCTGCCGCAGCGCGATGCCCACCGTCGAGAAGAACCCGGGAGTCACCGGGTCGAACCAGCACTGCATGTTCTCATCCTGCCTCGGCGTATAGCCTTCGACCGAGACCACGGGATTCAAGCCGCGCCCGCCGAAGATGGGCACCGCCTCCGAGAGAGCCGCCGAGCGCACCCCCGGAATCCGCCCGGCCCGGGCCAGCAGGCGATCGCTGAGGGCGGCGAGTCCTCCGCTCTCGTAGGAGGTGCCGCGGCTGTCGAGCTCGATGCTCACGTGGCGCTCGGGGGAGAACCCGCCGCTCACGCTTCGCAGGTTCCGGAGGGTCGCCACGAACAACCCCGCGCCATTGAGCAGCACCAGGGCGAGCGCGATCTGGGCCACCACGATGCTCCGGTCGAGCCATCCGGCACCGCGCGCGGTGGCCGCCCGTCCGCCCTCGTTGAGCGGCCCGACCAGGCCGGTCCGGGTGGCGCGCCACAGCGGAACGGCGCCGAACAGGATCACGGAGAGCAGGGCCACGGCGGCCGTGAAGAGCAGGACCTCCCCGGTGACGGCGAGTCCGGCGCGATCCTCGACCGGGCCCGGCAGCTGGTGGGCGATCAGGCGCAGCGCCCAGTGCGCCAGCAGGAGTCCGGCCGCCGCGCCGAGCCCCGCCAGGAGGCCGCTTTCGACGAGCAGCTGGCCCGCCAGGCGCCCCCGCGAAGCGCCGAGGGAGAGGCGGACCGCCAGCTCGCGTTCCCGCGCCGAGGCGCGCGCGAGCAGCAGCGTACCGAGATTCGCGCACGCGGCGAGCAGCACCACCCCGGCGGCCCCCAGCAATTCCAACAGCAGGCGGCCGAAAAGCGCCTGGACGTCGAATTTCCACGACGGAATCCCGTGCGCGATGCCGGTCACCTGCACGCCGCCGGCGTCGGGCGCCGCGGGCGCACAGCACGACCGGTAGGTGGCGTCGAGTCTGGTGCCGGCGCCCGCGAGGGTCACCCCGTCGGCCAGGCGGCCGACGAGCTGGAGAGCTGCCGAATCCGCGCCGCCCGTTTCCACTGGTGTGCCGCCCACCAGGGCCTGGGTGCCGAGCGGGATCGCCACCGCGAAGCCGCCGTCATAGGCGAGGCCCTGGAACGATTTCGGCGCCACGCCGATGACCGTGAAGACGGCTCCCCGCAGGGTGATCGGGCTGCCGACCGCGGCGGGCGCCCGGTGGAACGATTCCGCCCACAGCCCGTCGGAGATGACCGCGACCGGGGCCCGGGTCCGTTCGTCCTCGGGATCGATCAAACGGCCCACCTGGGCCGCGAGCCCGAGGGTCGGGAAGAAGTTGCCGTCCACGCCATCGACACCCACGGCATCGTGGACCGGGCCGGCCACGATCGGGACGTGGCCCGTGCCGCCGAGAGCCGTGAGCGACGTGAGCCCCGCGCTCGCGCCGAGGGACCGGTATTCGTTATAGGAGAACTCGTCGTTCGGCAGATCGGGACCCGAGTGCTGCACGAGCACGAGTCGCTCCGGGTGGGACACGGGGAGAGGCCGGAGCAGGATGGAGTAGATCAGGCTGAAGATCGCCGAGTTGGCCCCGATCCCGATGGCCAGTGACAAGACCGCCACCGTGGTGAACCCGGGTGTCCGTCGCAGACTGCGCCAGGCGTAGCGCAGGTCCTGGCCGAGGACGTCGAGCCAGCCGAGCGTGGTCATCCGGCGTCTCTCCTCTTTGTAGTAGGCCCGGCTGCCGAAGCGCGGGCCGCCCTCGGGAAACTCCTGTGCCCCGAGCTCGAGGTGGTGACGGAACTCTTCGTCCGTTTCGCGGTCGAACTCGCGGGCCCGGAGCAGCGGGCGGAGGCGGTGGCGGATGGCGTCGAGGAGCGACACGGAGGCGGGTCCCGCTAGGCTCGTCCGAGGACGCGCGAGACGGCGAGCGCCAGCTGGTCGAAGGCGGAGATTTTCTGGCCGAGGCGCTTCCGTCCGGAGGCGGTGATGGTGTAGTAGCGGGCGCGGCGCCCGGTGGGCGACTTGGCCCAGGCGGAGGTGACCCAGCCCTTGGCCTGGAGCCGTTCGAGGGCGGGATAGAGGGACCCCTGCTCCACGCGGAGCGTGTCTTGCGAGCGCCGTTCGATGTGGCGGGCGATGGCGTAGCCGTGCAAGGCGCCGAGCGTGAGGGTCTGGAGGATGAGCAGGTCCATGGTGCCGGCGAGGAGCTCGTTGCGCGGGCGGCGGTCGGTCATGACGGGTAGAATGACTTCCTATTGATAGGAAGTCAAGCTACCTATGGGGCGAAGAAATACGAAGGCCGCCCCGGTCTCCCGAAAGCGGCCTGAGTCCCTTCCGCGTTCCGACTTCCACATTCCGACTGCGTAATGGGCCTGGGTAGAGTTGAACTACCGACCTCACGCTTATCAGGCGTGCGCTCTAACCACCTGAGCTACAGGCCCCAACACCAAGGGCCACAAATCTAGTCTCCCGCCACTCGCCGTGGTACTGCGGCATTTCGCCCGCCGGCACCGGACTGCCGCCCTTCCCGACAAGGTATAACCGAAGTATACTCCTGGTATGAAAACGGCGATTTCCGTCCCCGATTCCCTGTTCACCTCGGCCGAGGCCCTGGCCAAGAAGCTCGGGATGTCCCGCAGCCGGCTCTACGCCACCGCCCTCGCCGAGTACGTGGCCAAGCAGCGCCAGGCCCGCGTGACGGAGCGCCTGAACGCCGTGTACGCCACCGAAGACAGCCGGGTGCCCGAGGACCTGCGCCGCGCGCAGCGGCGCGTGATGCTGCGGCAGGAGTGGTGATCCGGCGGGGAGAACTCTGGTGGGGAGACTTGAACGAGCCCGTGGGCTCGGAGCCCGGGTACACCCGGCCGCTCCTGGTGGTGCAGTCCGACGGCTTTAACGCGTCCCGGATCGCCACCACCATCACGGTCGGCATCACCGCCAACCTCCGCCTCATCGACGCGCCCGGGAACGTTCTCCTGCCCCGGCGGGTCTCGGGGCTCCCCAAGGACTCCGTCATCAACGTCTCGCAGATCTACACGATCGACCACACGCTGCTGCGCGACCGGATCGGCCACCTGCCGGAGGACATCCTCGAACAGGTGGACCAGGGACTCCGGTTCATCTTGTCGCTCTAAGGCTCCCAGGCCTCCGCCAGCGCCCGGATGGTCCCCGGCGAATTCCCTTCGAGCCGGTTCCCCAGGATGATCAGGGCCTCGAGGCGACGCGCGATGGCCTCGTCGATCAGCTTCAGAAGATCGGCCCGGATTTCCGGGGCGGGCTCGCGGACCCGGTCGTAGGGCTCGAACCGCTTCACCGCCTCGGAAAACGTCCGGCCCGGCTTGAGCAGCGCCCGGGCCACCGTGAACGGCGCCGGGAAAACCCACGACAGCTGCAGCTGCTGCCCGATGGTCGGCATCGCGGTCCACGAGTTGAACACGTGCGCCACGCCGTTCCGCTTCAACACTTCTCCGTGAATCGGATGCACCAGCTCCGCGTTACGCAGCTCCACCGCGTACCGGAAATCCTTCGGCAGCTCCTTCAGAAAGCCGTCGAGCTGATCGGCCCACGTCAGAGGATCGGGAAGATCCTTGCCGTGCATCGCCTGGAACTCGAAGACGAAACAGCCGGCGTGGTCCCGAAAAGCCCGGGAATACGGCAATAACACGGCATCCTTGAAGAGCTGAGCGTTCAGAAAATCAGGATTCGCCTGGCCCGCCTCCTTCCCCCAGCGCGGGTCCCGCGTGAAGCGCTTCACCGTGATCCGGTCCCAGACCTTGCTGATGCACGGAAACCCGGGAGGGAGCGCGCGCCCGTACGCCGCGAGCGTCTCCTCGGTGGGCGGCTCGTAGTACGCGCTGTCGATCCCCACCACGCGGAAGAGCGGGTAGCGCCCGTACTCCTCGAGCCGCCGCGCCGGCTCCGGGCCGCGATAACTCCGGTGATAGACCGTTCCCTTCCACCCGTCGTACGTCCACGTCGTGGTCCCGAGCCGCACGTTGGGCGGGAGCTTTTTCCCGAGGACTTTGAGCTCCTCCTCGGGCTCCGGAAGCGGGGCGTCGTCGAAGAGGGACGGCTGACGTCGAACGCTCATAGCACCAACAAGTTAACCGTCATTCTGCCATCCTTGCGGGCCATCAAATCTTCGGGATATATTCGGGGTCCGGTACCCATTTCGCAATGCTCCCGACCCCCTCCCCCCGCCCGCTCTCCAGCGACCTCGCGGCCTGCTGCTGGATCCCCCAGTTCGCCCTGCGCTGCGAAGAAGCCCGGCACCCCGAGCTCACCCAGGGACCCGCCGCCGTCCTCTCCCCCGACGACGCCCGCCGGGTGTGGCAGATCTCCCGCCCCGCGCGCCGGGTGGGCGTGAAACCCGCGATGACGGTGAGCCAGGCGATCGGCCTCTCCCCCACCCTCAAGCTCTGCGAAGCCGATCCCGTCCACTACGACGAGCGCTTCTCGGCCCTGCTCGCCGCTCTGGTGACCGTGAGCCCCGTGATCGAGCCGGCGGAGCTCGGGAGAGTCTACGTCGGGCTGGATGGATTGGAAGGGATTTACGGAGATCTGGAGCATCAAGCGAAAAAGATCGAACGCGGAACGCGGAACGCGGAACGCGGAACCGAAATGGATGCTTCCCCCATTGGTTCCGCGTTCCGACTTCCGACTTCCGCGTTCGAGCCGAGGATCGGCATCGCGCGGGGAAAATTTACTTCCTGGGTCGCCGCCTCCCGCGCGAAACCGGGCGCTCCCGTCATCGTCCCCGCGGGAACCGAGCGCGCGTTTCTCGGGCGTCAGCCGCTGGCGGTGCTCCCGCTCGACCCCGACACGCACCGCCGGCTCCTCCGCCTGGGGCTCTCCACGCTGCGCGACCTGTCGTCCCTTCCGGAAGAAGCGGTCACGTCACAGTTCGGCGACGCCGGCCGGAAACTCTGGCGACTCGCCGCCGGACAAATCGTCGAGCCCGTGACGGGCCGCCGGAGCCCCGAGCCGATCGTCCAGTCTCTCACGTTCTACACGCCCGTGGCCGAGCGGGAGCTCCTGCTCCAGTCGTTCGCGCGGATCCTCACGCTCGCCCTCGCGCATCCCCGCCGCACCGGGTGGCGGGTGCGGGAGCTGCGCGCCGAAGCGAAGATCGAGCACGGCTCGTCGTGGCTCGCCTCCTTCACCCTGAAAGACCCGACCGCCGCCCCCGACCGGCTGCTGGCGCTCCTGAAGGTGCGGATCGAGCAGGCGCCGCTCACCGGGGCCGCCGAGCGGCTCACCATCCAGTTCACCGATTTCGCGCCCGGCACGACCGAGCTGCAGCTCTTCGCCCGGGACGCCGGCGCGGAAGCCCGCGCCCGCCGCCGCGACTCCCTGCGCACCGCCGCCCACGAAATCCGCCTCCGTTTCCGCCGCCCGCTCCTCCAACACGTCATCGAGGTCCAACCGTGGTCCCGACTCCCCGAACGCCGCTACGCGCTGATCGACTTCGAGCCCTGAACCTCCCGGTCCAGACCCGGGTGCGCGTCAACGAGCAGGGCCATCCCGAGGCCCTCCTCCGCGACGACGCCGAGCTTCCGGTGGAGGAGATCCGCGAGCTCTGGCGGATCGACGACGAGTGGTGGCGCTCCCCCATCATCCGCTGCTACGCGGACGTCATACTGGCCGGCGGCAAGCGGGTGATCCTCTATCAAGACCTGGTCACCGGCGACTGGTGGATGCAGCGCCCCTGAATGCCGCCAAGAGATGGATACGTCGAGCTGCATTGCCACTCCGGGTTCTCCTTCCTGGACGGCGCGTCGTCCCCTGAAGAGCTGGTCTTCGAGGCGGCGCACCTGGGCTATCCCGCGATGGCCCTCACCGACCACCACGGCCTCTACGGCTCGATGGCCTTCGCGCAGGGATGCAAACGCCTCGGCGTCCAGGCCATCACCGGGGCCGAGGTCACCCTCGATTCCGGCGCCCACCTCACGCTCCTGGCCGAAACCGCCGCCGGCTACGCCAATCTCTGCCGGCTCATCACCACCGCCCACCTGGGCTCCGCCGACCGTAAAGACCCGCGACTCCCGTTCTCCGCGCTGGCAGAACGACACGAGGGATTGATCATCCTGTCCGGGTGTCGAGAAGGGATGCTCTCCCGTGCCCTCGGAATGGACGGCCCGACGGCCACCCGGCGCCTTGCCGAGGAGTGCCGCGACACTTTCGGGAACGACCGGTTCTTCGTGGAATTGCAGCGCAATGGGGTGAGAGGAGATCGGGGACGCACCCGTGCCCTGGCCGATCTGGCCGAAACGACGGGGCTCCCCGTGGTGGCCACGCGGGACGTCCACTACCACAGCGTCGCCCGCTACCGGCTGCACGACGTCCTGGTGGCGATCAAGAACCGGACGAGCCTGGACGGAGCCCACACGGTCCGGCGCCCGAACAACGATTTCTTCCTGCGCCCGCCCGGCGACGTCGCGGCGCTGTTTCCCGACCTCCCGGAGGCCGTCGCCAACACCGTACGCATCGCCCGCCGCTGCGCGGCGTTCGATCTGACCCGGGACCTGGGGTACACCTTCCCCGATTTCCGCGGGGCGGACAAAGCGCCGGCCCCGCAGGCGCTGGCCGAGCTGTGCCGGGCGCGTCTGGAAGAGCGCTACCCTCCCGGCTCTCCCTGGCGCGCCGACGCCGAGCACCGGCTCACCGAAGAGCTGCGGCTCATCGAGCACCACAAGCTCTCCGGCTTCTTCCTGGTCTATCACGACCTCTTCGAGCTGGCCCGTGAGGTGGGCGCCGACGTCCGCAGGGGCACCCGGCGCGCGGCGTCGGGCCTGCTCCCCGGCCGCGGCCGCGGCTCCTCCGTCTCATCCATCGTCTGCTACTTCCTCGGCCTGTCGCACGTCGACCCCATCGCGAACCATCTCTTTCTCGGCCGGTTTCTCAACGAGACCCTGGCCTCGGTTCCCGACATCGACCTCGACTTCCCCCGGGAGATCCGCGAAGAGCTCTTCCGCCGGGTCTACGCCCGCTACGGCGAAGAGCACGTCGGCCTGGTCTGCGCCTACCCCACCTACCGGCTCCGCTCGGCGGTCCGGGAGATCGGGATGGCGCTCGATCTCCCCCCGGGAGAAATCGAGCTGGTGGCCAAGCTCGCCGACCGCCGCTCCGGAGGCATGGCCGAGGAGCTCGAACAGCTGCCCGGGTTCGCGGGGCGGTCGAAGGCGCCCCTGTGGAAGGAGCTCTGCGAGCTGGCCGAGGAGATCCGGGGGCTCCCGCGCCACATCTCCCAGCACGTGGGCGGGATGGTGATCTCCTCCCGCCCGCTCGTCGAAATCGTTCCCCTCGAGCGCTCGGCGATGCCCGACCGGGTGATCTGTCAGTGGGACAAAGATTCCTGCGACGACGCGCGATTCATCAAGATCGACTTCCTGGCGCTCGGGATGCTCTCGCTCGTGGAGGAGTGCGTCGAGCTGATCGCCGAGCGGAAAGGCGCGCCCCCGGATCTGTCGCGGATCGATTTCGACGACCAGACCGTCTACGACCAGATCTGCGCCGGCGACACGGTGGGGATGTTCCAGATCGAGAGCCGGGCACAGATCCAGATGATCCGGCGGACGCGGCCGCGGTCCCTCGAGGACCTGGCGGTGGAAGTGGCGCTGGTGCGGCCCGGCCCCGTGGTGGGAGGCGCGGTGAATCCCTACGTGCGGCGCCGCGAGGCCCGGCGGGCCGCGCTCAAGGCGGGCCGCCCCTACGAGCCGCCGCTCGACCATCCCCTCCTCAAGGAAGCGCTGACCGAGACCCTGGGCGTGATCCTCTATCAGGACCAGGTGCTCCAGGTGTGCCAGGCCCTGGCGGGGTTCACGTCGGGCCAGGCCGAGGCGCTCCGGCGGGCGATGAGCCGGAAGCGGAGCCGGGAGCTGCTCGAGGGGTTCGGGGGAGACTTCCGGGCCGGCGCCGCGGCCCGGGGGGTGCCGCCCGCAGTGGCCGACAAGGTGTTCACGCAGGTGATCGCGTTCAGCGAATTCGGGTTCCCCAAGTCCCACGCGGCGGCGTTCGGCCTGTTGGCCTATCAGTCGGCGTGGCTCCGGCACTACCACCCCACCGAGTATTACACGGCCATCTTCAACAACCAGCCGATGGGGTTCTACTCCCTCGACGCGCTCACGCACGACGCCCGCCATCACGGCATCACCATTCTCCTCCCCGACGTGAACCGGAGCGACGTCTGGTGCCGGCCCGAAGGCGCGGACGCGGTGCGGGTGGGGTTGGGGTTCGTGCGGAACTGGAGCGAGACCACCGCGCTCGGGGTGGTCCGGGAGCGGGAGCGCCGCGGGCCGTTCCGAAGTCTCGGCGACTTCGTCCGCCGGTCTCCCACCGGCCTGAAGCGCACGGCCGTCGAGAACCTGGTCTGGGTGGGGGGATTCGATTCCTTCGGCCTCACCCGCCGCGAGCTGCTCTGGCAGACGGGGCTCTGGCTGCCGCCGGAGACGGCGCGGGAAGGCCGCGCGCCGCGCCGCCAGCTCGAGCTGGCGCTGGCCCATCCGCACGAGGGGATCCGGTTCGGCAACCTGGTCGAGGTGGAGCGGATGCTGGCGGAGTACGGGACGCTGGGGTTCGCGCCGAGCGGGCATCCGATGGGGCTGCTGCGGAGGGCGTTGCCGGCGTCGATCATTCCCGGCGATCAGCTGGTGCGGCACGAGGACCGGTCGACCGTGGACGTCGCGGGGCTCGTCGTGGCCCGTCAGCGGCCGGGGACCGCCAAGGGGTTCGTGTTCATCCTGCTCGAGGACGAGACCGGAATGGTGAACGTGATCGTCCGGCCCGATGTGTTCGAGAAGTATCGCGTGGTGGTGCGAGGCGAGCCGATGCTGTGGATTCGGGGAACCCTGGCGAAGGACGACGGGGCATTGAACATCCTTGCCGAGGAGATTCAGCCTCTGGAACGCGGAACGCGGAAGTGGGAACGCGGAACCGAAGACACCGGTTCCGCGTTCCGCGATCCGCCTTCCGCGTTCTCTTTCTTGAAGACCATGCGCCGCATCGCGCCCGACTCCAAGGATTGGGGCTAGTCGAGACCGCGATCCCGCAGGCGGATCACCTCGTCCAGCGACGGCTTGCCGTAGCCGCGGTCGGCTACCCGCCGGATGAATCCCTTGGTGACGCCGTGGTCCCGGGCCCGGCGCAGCTCGGCGAGCGACAAGTTGTCGTAGCCCGCCTCCTTGAGCGACCGGATGTACGACGCGTCGACGCCGTGGTCGCGCGAGTCCACCAGCTCATCCGGATCCGACGGCGTGTACCCGACCTCTTTCATCTCGGCGATGTAGTCCCCGTCCACGCCGTGATCCCGCAACCGCACGAGGTCCTCGGGGTCCAGGTTCTTGTAGCCCGCACTGTCCAGCGACGCGATGAACTCGGGGTCGACGCCGTGGTCGCGCATGCGGACCAGGGCTTCCGGGTCCTTCAGGTGGTAGCCCCGGCTCCCGATCTCGCGGACGTACTCGAGATCGGCGCCGTGCGTGCCCATCCGGGTGAGCTCTTCGGCGGTCGGGCGATCGTAGCCCTGACGCTTGAGCTCGTCGACCAGGTCGAGCCCCACGCCGGTCATCGTCATCGAGAACTGCTGCCAGGCGGACGGCGCGTTGATGCCCCGCCGGGACAGCGCGGTGACGAAGTCGGCATTCGCGGCATAGGTGAAGTGCCCGGACCCCCGGCCCGCGTCGAACCAGCCTTCACAGGTGAGCGTGCCGGCGGGGCGCACGATCTTGAATCGCACCGTGGCGCCCGAGCCGCCCATTTCGGCGGCGGAGAGGCCCACGAGCTCGCTCAGGGGAGCGTCGTTCTCGCTGTTCCAGTTGTCCGAGCGATAGCGGTCGCTGATGCGCAGAGTGAGGCGGACCTCACCGGCGCTGTCGCCCGGCTCGATCAGCCATTCGCCCCCCGAGGGGACGGCGCGCTGAGCGGTCAGGGTCGAGACGGCCAGGAGGCCGGCCAGGAGCAGGACGGGGGACTTCATGGGGGCTCCGGATGCGGTTCCCAGCTTGGATGGGCCTATCGCGGGCAGGGTTGCAGCTGAAGTCGGAATGCGGAACGCGGAGCGCGGAACCTCAAAGCGGGCCAATTGCCGTTACTTCCGCACTCCGACTTCCGCATTCCGACTTTGGTCAGTGGGGTCCCGGTGAGCCGATGGAAGTCTCCACTCCCCTCACGATATCCAGCCGCAGCTCGGTCCACCCATCTACCTGGTAGTACTGGACTTCCAGCGTGTGGTGGCCGCCCGTGATGACCGCGTGGTCCACCGCGGATTCGTGCGGCGTCCAGTCGTCGATCACGATCCTCCCGTCCACCCAGACCCGCACAGCGTCATCCGAGATGGTGCGGATGGAATAGGTGCCCGGACCGAGGTCCACCGCGCCCGTGGCGTCGAGCGCCCAGCGCTCGAGCGGGAGGGCCTTGATGGCAGGGGCGTACCATTCGTAGTCGAGCCGGGGCTCCCGCCGGCTCAGGATCGGCGCGCTGTGCAGGAGGGTCTGGAAGGCCTCGGGCTTGGAGCGCGGGTCGGTCGAGTCGGACCAGACGAAGAACCTCGCGTCCCAAGCGACGGCGGGCTCGAAGTGGTCATAGGCGAATTCAGTGTGAGGACTGGTGGTCAGCTCGAAGGTGAGCGTCCAATCCCCTTGGGAATCGCCCCGGGGCCGAACCATCACCGTGTCGCCGACACGGCCGGCGTCCCGGCTGACGGTCGCAACCCCCCGGTCCGAGAGCAAGTGCCAGTTGCCGGTCGGGCCTAGGATCACCAAGTGTGTGGGATCCTTGTCGACCGGCCAGAGCTTTGGGATCAACCAGTCATAAGGGCCCCACTCGTCGATGATCACCGCGTCTCGCCCTCGGAGGGCGAGGTCAGTCAGTGGAACGGCCGCCCCTCCGAGCGGAGCAGGTCGCATTTGGTCCAAGGCAGCAACCGGCGAGAATGATTGAGAGGTCGCGGCAACCGCGTTGGCGCTCAGTGCGATACCGGCCGTGTCCCGCGCCACGAGCGTGGAGTCGACCTGAGACCAATAATTACTCTCGATCCTGGCCGCTTCCGTCGCGCTGAGCCGAACCGCGACACGGGCGGCGCTGAATAAGTTGTCTGTCACCGTATATCGACGACTCCTGATATCCCGATACTTCGGATAGCCCCAATCCGAGGGAGCGACCGAGTCGGCCCACAGGCTGATGGCGGTGGAGTCTTCGAAGAAATAGTTATGAGCGATCTCATTGTCCTGTCCGTGTTCAATCGCGATTCCCGAACGATTCCCCTGGATATCGTTACCAATGATTCTCGTGCCGTAGCTGTACCCGCCCCAGACGCCATAGTCGTTGCCATCAACGTGGTTTCCCACGATGGTATTCCGGCTGAACGTGACCTCGATCCCGTTCGCCGCCGCGTAACTGAAGTTGTTCCCGTAGATCAGGTTGTCGTTGCAGCCGCCCGTGCCAGAATCCATGGTGCTCTGGCCCGCCCACAGAAACAGTCCGTCCCCGCCGTGGGTGACCGAGTTGTACGCGATGATGTTCCGGGAGCTCTGCTCGAACAAGAGCAGCCCCGCCGAGTCCTGCCCGCGGTGGTAGAACTTGTGTGAGTAGCCGCGGATGTCGTAGTCCAGGCGATTGTGCTGGATGTCGTTCTCGCTCGACCGGTAGAGCCCGATGCCCAGCCCGGAATTGAAGGAGAAGTCGTCGTCCCAGATCCGGAGGTGGTCCGAGCGGACCAGCATCAGGCCGTTCATGCCCTGTTCCCCGGTGACGTTCTTCACATCCCCCGAATCGACGTCCTCCAGGTAGATCCCGGCGCCGTACCGCAGCCATTCGTCGTGCTCGTTGTGATGAAACGACAGCCAGTCGACCAGGCTTTCGTGCTCAGGAAGGGAGAAGAGACGGGGCTTCCAGGTGCGGGAGACGTCCAGGCCGTCGAGGACGAGTCCCCGGGTGCCGCGCGCGATCACGCCGAACCGGTAGCCGTGGATCCGGGCGCCCACGATCCGGACGCCGTGCCCTCCGTCGATCCGGATCGCCACACCCGCGTACTCGTCGGGATCGGAATCGCCGGCGCCGAGGAGGGTGACGCCCCGGGCGTCGACGGTGACGCCGTCCCCGCGCACGACGATCACCGAGCTGTCACGGGAGCCGGGAGCCGGGAGCCGGTAGGTCCCGGGCCTGAGACGCACCGATTGCGTGATGACCAAGCCCGCCCGGGGCACCTCCTGCCCCGCCAGCGGGGCGACCGCCAGGCAACCCAGCCCGAAACGCACGAGGGCCCCGCGGGCAGTCCACCACCCGCGAGGCCCTTCGGTCGTCGGCCGGTCAGCGGTCAATCCCAATCCCGCCGCGGCCCCTTCTTGGGACGGAACTCGTCGTCCTCGTCGTCGTCGAACTCGTCGTCCAGATCGTCGTAGTCGTCGAGGTCGTCCCCATCCTCGTCGTCCCCATCCTCCTCGTCCAGCTCGTCGTCGAAGTCTTCGTCCAGGTCCTTATCCTCTTCGAAGTCTTCGAAATCGTCGTCGATGTCGTCGCCGCGACGCTTGAGCGACGTTCCCATCGACGTTGCCACGGACAGCATTGTCACCCCCGGCTGGTGTTGGATGTTGGCGTGAACGAGTATCAGGACTCTTCGGCCCGCTTGTCCGCCCGGGCCTGCTTCTTCCGTTCGTTGGCGCCGAGCGCCCGCTTGCGCAGGCGGATGGACGACGGCGTCACTTCGATCAACTCGTCGTCCTCAATGTACTCCAGCGCCAGCTCCAGCGTGATCAGCCGCGGCGGCTCCAGGATGATCATTTCGTCGGCCGCGGTGGTCCGCATGTTGGTCAGCTTCTTTTCCTTCGTGGGGTTCACGTCCATGTCGTCCGGACGCGCGTTCTCCGCCACGATCATCCCTTCGTACACCGGGTCGCCCGGCTTCACGAACATGGTGCCGCGTTCCTGAAGATTGAAGAGGGCGTATCCCACCGCCACCCCCTCCCGGTCCGCCACCATCACCCCCCGGCTCCGGCCCGACAGGGGGCCGGCCCACACGTCGTATTCCAGGAAGCGGTGATGGATGATTCCCGTTCCCCGCGTATCCGTCAAGAACTCCGACCGGTACCCCAGGAGCCCCCGGGCCGGGATCTTGAACCGCATCCGCACCGTGCCCACGCCGGGGTTTCGCATGTCCATGAGGGTGGCCCGCCGCGGCCCCAGCTTCTCCATCACCACCCCCAGGTACCCCTCGGGGCAGTCCACCATCAGCTCCTCGTAGGGCTCGAGCTGCTCGCCGTTCGGGCCCTCCCGGGGAATGATCCGGGGCCGGGAAACCTGGAACTCGTACCCTTCCCGCCGCATCGTCTCCATGAGAATGCCCAGGTGCAGCTCGCCGCGGCCGGACACCGTGAACGTGTAGGTGTTGTCGGTGTCCTCCACCCGGAGGGCGACGTTCCGCTCCAGCTCCTTGTAGAGCCGCTCCCGGACCTGCCGCGCGGTCACGAACTTCCCTTCGCGCCCCGCGAACGGCGAGTTGTTCACCAGCATGTCCACCGAGATCGTGGGCTCTTCCACCGCGATGCCCTGGAGCCGCTCGAGGTGATCGGGAGCGGTGACCGACTTCCCGATCTCGACCCCGGCCAGTCCCGACAGGGCCACGATCTCCCCCGCCTCCGCCTCGTTCACTTCCTTCCGCTCGAGACCCTCGAAGGCGAAGAGCTTCACCACCCGCGCCTGCTCGTACGGACCGTCCGACACCGGCCCGGGCTCCCCCAGGGGAAGTACGGCCACGGTGTCCCCGACGTGGAGTCTCCCGCGCTCGATCCGGCCGATCCCGATCCGCCCGAGGTAGGACGAATAGTCGAGCGTGGAGATCAGCATCTGGAACGGGCCGTCGGCGTTCGCCTGGGGAGCGGGAATGGTGTCCAGGATGGTCCGGAACAGGGGCTCGAGGGTCGTGCCCGGGTCCTTCAGTTCGAAGGTCGCGGTGCCCGCGCGGCTCGACGTATAGAGGAAGGGGCAGTTGAACTGCTCCTGGGTGGCCTCGAGGTCCAGAAACAGCTCCAGCACCTCGTCATGCACCCGCATCGGCTCGGCGTCCTGGCGGTCGATCTTGTTGACGAGCACGATGGGACGGAGGCCCAGCGCCAGCGCCTTCCCCGCCACGAACCGGGTCTGCGGCATCGGACCTTCCGCCGCGTCCACCAGCAAGAGGAAGCCGTCCACCATCCGGAGGATCCGCTCGACTTCACCGCCGAAATCGGCGTGTCCGGGGGTGTCCACGATGTTGATCTTCGTGTCCCCCCAGCGGACCGACGTGTTCTTCGCGAGGATCGTGATGCCGCGCTCGCGCTCGAGGGGATTCGAATCCATCACGCGCTCCGCCACCTGCTGATTGGCGCGGAAGACGCCCGCCTGGCGAAGCATCTGGTCGACCAGCGTGGTCTTCCCGTGGTCGACGTGGGCGATGATGGCGATGTTGCGGATTGCCAAGGAATTGCGTCCTGAGTGGGGGCCGGTTTCGAGGGGGGCAGTATAAGGGGGGAGAACTGACAAAAACAAGCGGGAGAGGGAAGCGGGAAGTGGGAGGAGCCACGCTTCCCTTGTCCCGCTTCCCCTTTCCCCCCACTCAGCAGGTCGGATCCTTCTCCATCTGCACCGTCACGTGCCGGATCTTGAGCTTCGCCATCCGCTCCTGCACTTCCTCGAGGACCCGCTGGTTGTCGGCGGGGTTCCGCACCACCAGGTGCCCGCTCATCGCCACCACGCCGCTCGTCACGGTCCAGACGTGGAGGTCGTGGACCGAGGTCACGCCGGACACGCTCGCGATCTGATCGTGCACGTGGGAGAGGGAGATGTGGGACGGCGTGGCCTCGAGCAGGACATCCACGCTCTCCTTCACCAGCCGGAGGGAGCTGCCGACGATCAGCAGGCCGATGCCCACCGAGATGAGGGGGTCGGCGAGCGTCCAGCCGGTGGCCAGCACCACGAGGCCCGCGACGATGGCGCCCACGGAGCCCAGCACGTCCGACAGGACGTGGAGATAGGCGCCGCGCTGATTGAGTGAATGATCGTGCCCGTGATGCAGGATCCTGGCGCTCAGCAGATTCGCGGCCAGGCCGACACTCGCGATGCCGATCAGGATCCCGACCTGGATCCTCGGCGGAGCGGCGAACCGTCGGAACGCCTCGACGCCGATCCCCACCGCGATGGCGAGCAGGACCGCCCCGTTGACGAACGCGGCGAAGATCTCGAGCCGCAGGAGGCCGAAGGTCCGTTCGGCGGTCGCCGGGCGCTGCGCCAGGCGCGCGACGACGACCGCCAATCCGAGCGCCGCGACGTCGGCGAGCATGTGCCCGGCATCGGCCAGCAGCGCCAGGGAGTGCGACGCCCAGCCACCCACCGCCTCCGCCACCATCACCGCCGCCGTGAGGCCCAGCACCCACCCCATGCGCCGGGCGCTCTCGTGGCGGTTCGGAGCCTGGTGCACGCAGGTGGCGTCGATGGGAAGCGTGGTGGGCGCGGCCATTCCCGAAACAATATAGCTTTGGCGCCGAATATGCCGGATTCCGTCTTCTCCACGCTCGGCTTCCGCCTCGCCGCGGTCCTGGGGCTGGTGCTGGCGAACGCCTTTTTCGTCGCCGCCGAGTTCGCGCTGGTGGCGTCCCGCCGCACGCGCATCGACGCCATGATCCAGGCGGGAGACGCCCGGGCCCGCGCGGTGAAACAGGCGCTGCAGTCTCTCGACCGCACCATCTCGGGCACGCAGCTCGGCATCACGCTGGCGAGCCTGGGGTTGGGATGGATCGGCGAGCCCGCGCTCGCCGACGTCCTCGCGGCGCTCTTTGCCACGTTGCCGCACCCCCTGGACGTCATCGCGACGCACAGCGTGGCGGTGACCGTCGCGTTCGTCCTGATCACCTTCCTCCACATCGTCCTCGGCGAGCTGGCGCCCAAGGGCCTGGCCCTGATTCATCCGGAACAGACCAGCCGCTGGCTGACCGGGCCGCTGATGGTCTTCACCCGGGCCACCAATCCCTTCATCTGGCTCCTCCGCAACTCCGCCAACGGCATCCTCCGGGTGCTCGGCGCCCGGCGCCCCTCGGAGCGCGAGCGCGTACACTCGCCGGAGGAGATCCTGATGCTGGTCGAGCAGAGCGGACGGACCGGGGGACTCGACCCCGAGGACGCCCGGCTCATCGAAGGCGTGTTCGAGTTCAGCGAGAAGAACGCGCGCGAGGTGATGACGCCGCGGACCGAGATCGTCGCCCTTCCCGCCGACGCCACCGTCGAGGCCGCGGCCGACACCGTGGCGAAGGCCGGGCGCTCCCGGTACCCGGTGATGGGCGAGTCGCTCGACGACATCGTGGGCGTGGTCCATGCCAAGGACATCCTGCGGGCGCTGCGGGCCGGCGGGCACGAGCCCGTCTCGTCCGTGGCCCGGCCGGCCTTCTTCGTCCCCGGCACCCGCGAGGTCGAGGACGTTCTCTCCGACATGAAGCGGAAGAAGGTCCACCTCGCCGTGGTGCTGGACGAGTTCGGCGGGACGGCGGGGCTGGTGACGATGGAGGACCTGCTGGAGGAGATCGTCGGGCAGATCTACGACGAGTACGACCGCTCGGAGCCCGCGCCCGCCGAGCCGGCCTCGGGGACGGCGCCGGTCCTGCCGGGCTCGACTCCCATCGCGGACGTCAACGACCGGTACGGCCTGTCACTCGATCCCGGCGACTACACCACCATCGGCGGCCTCGTGTTCGGGGCGCTGGGGCGCCTGCCGAAGCCCGGAGACCAGGTGCGGCTGCCCGGCGCCACCTTCGAAATCGTCGCGATGGAGGGGCGCCGGGTGGGCCGGCTCCGTCTCCTCCCCGCCGCCAAGCCCTAGCGCCGCGCCAGCCGCGCCGCCAGCTCGAGCGCGGCGCGCATGGAGCCCGGATCGGCCGTTCCGGTGCCCGCGATGTCGAAGGCCGTGCCGTGATCGGGCGAGGTCCGGACGAACGGAAGCCCGAGCGTCACGTTCACCCCGCTCCCGAACCCCGCGACCTTCACCGCCGTCATGCCCACGTCGTGATAGGGCGCGAGCACCGCGTCGAATTCCCCGCGCAGGCCCCGCACGAACACGGTATCGGCGGGCAGCGGGCCCGCGGCCCCGAGCCGGGCGGCGGCCGGCGCGAGGATCCGCTGGTCCTCGTCTCCGAACAGCCCGCCTTCGCCGGCGTGGGGGTTGAGCGCGCAGAGGGCGATGCGCGGCTCGCCGATCCCGAAGCGCTCGACGAGCGCCGCCCGGACCACGCCGCCGACGTGGACCACGCGCTCGGTCGTGATGCGGGCCAGCGCTTCCCGGAGCGGGAGATGCGTGGTCACGAGCGCGACCCGGAGCGCGCCGGTGACCAGCATCATCACCGTGTCCACCCCGCCGGCGAGGGCGCCGAGGAACTCGGTGACGCCGGGGTAGCGGTATCCGGCGCGGTGCAGCGCGGCCTTGTGCACGGGCGCCGTGACGACCCCATCCACCTCGCCGGCGCGCGCCAGCCAGACCGCCCGCTCGATGGATCGGGCGGCAAGCCGCCCCGCCGTGAGCACCCGCTCGGGGTCGCTCCCCTCCCCGGTTCCCAATCCCCAATCCCCCACGCCGAGCCGGGACCGCGCGGGGATGCGGGACAGGAGGTCGTCGGGACCGACCAGCACGACGTCGGCGGCGAGCGGGCCGGCGGCCAGCGCACCGGCGGTGACTTCAGGACCGATCCCCCGGGGGTCACCCAGGGTGACGGCCAGCCGGGGACGGGACAGGGCGGGCGGGGGGCTAGTTGCGGACGTCGACGTAAGTCGCGCGCCGGAGCCCGTCGACGTAGTGAGCTTCGGCGAGGTCCTGGGAAACCCGCGTCTTGATCTGGTCCTTGACGTCCTCGAAGGCGACGTCGCCCTCGGGCTGGCGTCCGGTCACGTCGATCACCGCGAACTTGGGCTTCGCGGTGTTCGCGCCGATGACCAGGACCGGCTTCAGTCCCAGCGTCGTATCCTGGGTGAACAGCTGGGTGTATTCCGGCGCCAGCGGGGACTGCGCGAGCGGGATGTTCTCGACCAGCTTCATCTCGTCCGGGTCCGCGTAGTGCGCGGCGAGCGTGTCGAAGGACGCCCCCGCGGCCCAGGCGGCCGCGACCGAGTCGGCCGATTTGCGGGCCAGCGCCACCTGCGCCGGCGTCACCACCGGGATGATGAGGATGTGCCGCGCCAGGATCTCGGCCGGCTGCACCCGCTCCACCTGGATGATGTGGAAGCCGAACTGCGTCTCCACCACGGGCGACACGTCGCCGGGGCGGAGCTTGAACGCCGCGTCTTCGAACGGCCGGACCATCTGCCCGCGCCGGAACCAGCCGAGCTCGCCGCCCTGCACGGCTGAGACGCTGTCCGCCGAGAAGCGGCGGGCCAGGGTCGCGAAGTCGGCGCCCGCCCGGAGGAGCGCGAGCAGCGAGTCCGCCGTGTGCAGGGCGGCGGCGCGCGCCATCGAGTCGGGCTTCGGCACGATCACGATCTGGCGGTACGAGACGTTGGCCGGGCGCTTCCCCACTTCGGCCCTGTGCTCCTGCCAGAAGGCCTGCATCTGGGCATCGGTCGGGGGAATGGGACGGAGCTTGTCGTTCTGGCGCATGGTCTCGAGCAGCCGGGACACCAGGATCTGGCGCCGCTGATCTTCGGCGAGCTTCCGCCGCCACTCCTCTTCGGTCTTGAAGCCGACGAGGTGGAGCTGGCGGATGAACTCGTTCGGATCGGGGATCTGGGTGTGGACGTTCTTCACCTGCTGGGCGACCTGATCCTGCACTTCCTGGTCCGTGATCTTGATGGTCGTGTCGCGGAGCGCCTGCTGCACCTCGAGCTCTTCGTTGATCATCAGGTTCAGGACCCGGCGCCGCAGCGCCACCCGCCCCGCGGAGTCGTCCGGGAGCTTCTGGCCGGCCTGCTGCGCCACCAGGAGCCGCTCCTCGACTTCGGAGGCCAGGATGGGGCGATCTCCGACCACCGCGACGATGCGGTCCACCGGCACCATCGCCTGCGCGGCGGCGAGCGCCGCCGGCAGGAGCGTCAGCGCCGCGAGCACCCGCGCCGCGCGGGAGCCGATCACGTTACCGTGCTCCCCGGGGCTGGCTGGGAGACCCGGTGGCCGGAGCGGCGCCGCCGGGAACGGGAGCCGGTCCGGGTGCCGGCCGCATCGGAGGCTGACCCCCCGTGCCCGGTCCCGACGCGCCGCCCCCCGCCGCCACACGGTTCGCCTGCGCCTGTTCGGTGGCGCGCTGGACGCCGGCCGGGCTGATGTTCCAGTCGCCGCCGGTCCGCAGGGCCACCGCCAGGAAGGGCGGGACGCCGAAGAACCCGCGCCGCCGGTTCACCACGTCGTCGAGGTACCGGTTCACCCGCGCCGCGGCGAATTGCGCCCGGGCGGCGGGCGTCGCGCCGGAGTCCTTCAGCATCTGCGGGGTGATCTGCAGCGCGGCTTCGAGGTTCGCGAGGTTCGTGTCGTACGCCGCCTTCAGCTGCGCCCAGTCGTCCGCCGTGAGGCCGGCCTTCGCGGAGTCGGCCTGCTGCAGCAGGATGTCCCGCGTCGACAGCGTCTCGAGGACCTTGGTCATCTGCGCGTCGGTCGCGCCCGGGATGGACCCGGCCATCTTGGGGTCGAGGGCCCGGAGCCAGCGCGCCAGGTCGCTGACGCGGAACGCCCCGCCGTCGTAGGTCACGAGCTTGTCGTGGTTCCCGTCGGCGGCGTCCACGTCCTGGAGCGCGCTCCGGGTGGTGGCCACCGCGCCCGCGACGACGGTGAGGTGCCGCAGGCCGCGCAGGCGGGCGATGTAGGCCGAGTCGAAGTTCTCCTCGATACCCTGCTGCACGCCGAGCGCGAACGAGTCGCGGATTTCGGACAGGGGCGGCCGGCGGATGATGTGGAATCCGAACGGGCTCTGAATCACGCCGCTCATCTGCCCGGGCGCGAGCTTCCAGGCTTCGGCCTCGAACGGCCCCACGAAGTGCCCGCGGGGCCACACACCCAGGAATCCGCCCTCGGCCTTGGAGCCGTCCTCGGAGTACTTGCGCGCCAGCTCGGCGAAGTTCGCGCCGTGGGAGGCCTGCAGCTGCCGCCAGACGCCCTCGAGGCGGGCGTGGATGCCGTCGACGACGGGCGGGGAGGCGTTGGCCCCCACCTGCATGAGGATGTGCTGGAAGGCGCGGAGGTCCCCCGCGTTGTAGGCCGAGTCGACCTGGGCGGCGGACAGCGTGGACCGGCCGGCGATCAGCCGCTGGCGGAAGTGATCCCACTTCATCTGGGACACCGCGGGCCACATCGCCTCGAGCACCAGAGCGGAGTCGTCGAGGGAGCGCGGACCGGCCAGGGTCGTGGCGAAGAGCGTGTAGTCCACCCACATGCCGGCCATCCGGGACAGGTTGTCGCTCTGCAGCGGCATGCCCTTCACGGAGCTGGCCCAGGTGGCCAGCTGGTCGGCGTCGAGGGACTGGCCCGCGGCGGTCGCGGCGGCGTCGGCGTGCGCGGAGAAGGCCTCACGCAGGGCCCCGCAGGCCGCGAGGGGAAGAACGATGAGCATCGCACCCAACCTGCGCATTCCGTCTCCTAAGGAAGAGGGTCCTGCAGAGCGGCGGTGAGCGCCCGGAGCAGTCCCGGTCCGACGGCCTCGCCGCCGAGGCGCTTGAGCCGCAGCGAGAGCGGGACGGCCCGGCGCACGGTGGCCTCGAACTGCACCGCGTCCAGGGCGGCGGTGAGGCCGGCGAGACGCGGGCGGGCGTCCCGCCGAAACGTAAGCCGCGCCTCATCTCCCGAGATCAGGACCGTCTCCAGTCCCAGCCGGGAGCCGAGCGCGCGGAGCTCCGCGACGAGCAGCAACCGGGCGGCTTCCTCGGGAAGCGGGCCGAATCGGTCACGCAGCTCGTCGCGGACGGCTGCAATCTCGCACGGTTGCACGGCCCGCGCCAGCCGCCGGTACACGTCGAGCTTCACGGCATCGTCGGGGACGTACGCGTCCGAGAGATGCGCGGCCCGGTCGAGCGTGACCTCGGGCGGCGCGAACGCCGGCGCGGCGCCCGCGCCGCTCCCCTTCAGATCCGCCACCGCCTCCGCCAGCCACCGGAGATACGTGTCGAACCCCACCGCCTGCGCGTGTCCCGACTGCTCCCGCCCCAGGAGATTGCCGGCGCCGCGGATTTCCAGATCGCGGAGCGCGATCCGGTACCCCGACCCCAGATCCGTGTGATGCTCGAGCACGCGCAACCGCTCCTCGGCCCGGGGATCCATCTGATCGGGCACCAGCAGATAGCAGTAGGCCCGGCGGTGACTCCGGCCCACGCGGCCGCGGAGCTGATACAGCTGAGCCAACCCGAACTGGTCGGCGCGGTCCACGATCATGGTGTTGGCGTTCGGCACGTCGAGCCCCGACTCCACGATCATCGTCGACACCAGGACGTCCACCTCCCCTCGGACGAACTTCGCCATCGCCGCCTCGAGCTCCCGCTCGGGCATCTGCCCGTGGGCCACCGCGAGCCGGGCCCGCGGCGCGAGCCGCGCCACCCGCGCGCCGATGGTGGCGATGGTCTCCACCCGGTTGTGCACCAGGTACACCTGGCCGCCGCGGTCCACCTCGCGGGCGATGGCCTCCTCGAGCAGCGCGTCGTCCCAGGGCTCGAGGAAGGTCAGCACCGGCGACCGATCCTTCGGCGCGGTTTCGAGCAGGGACAGGTCGCGCA
Source organism: Gemmatimonadales bacterium (assembly GCA_035505915.1). Lineage (GTDB taxonomy): Bacteria > Gemmatimonadota > Gemmatimonadetes > Gemmatimonadales > GWC2-71-9 > 40CM-2-70-7. The sequence goes on from DATJQI010000080.1 coordinate 53,116, forward strand.
AGCCGGCGAGCGACAGGTGCAGGGTCCGGGGGATCGGCGTCGCGGTCAGAGTCAGCACGTCCACCGCCAGCTTCAGGGCCTTCAGGCGCTCCTTGTGTCGTACCCCGAAGCGGTGCTCTTCGTCCACCACCAGGAGGCCCAGGTCCTTGAACAGCACGTCCGCGGAGAGCAGGCGATGGGTGCCGATGACGACGTCCACGTCGCCGGCCGCGACCTTGGCCAGCGCGGCGGCCAGCTCCGGCCCGCTCCGGAAGCGGGACAGCACCTCGATCCGCACCGGGTAGTCGGCCAGACGCTCCCGGAACGTCCGCCCGTGCTGCTCGGCGAGAATGGTGGTGGGCACGAGGACCGCCACCTGTTTCCCCGCCTGCACCACCTTGAACGCCGCGCGGAGGGCCACTTCGGTCTTTCCATATCCCACGTCGCCCACGAGGAGCCGGTCCATCGGGCGGGGCCGCTCGAGGTCCCGCTTCACCTCGTCCGTGGCGCGGCGCTGGTCGGGCGTGTCCTCATAGAGGAAGGCGGACTCGAGCTCCCGCTGCCACGGCGTATCGGGGGGGAAGGCGAACCCGGTCGCGAGCTGGCGCCGCGCGTACAGGTCGAGCAGCTCGCTCGCCATGGCGAGGATGGCGGCCCGGGCCCGGTCGCGCTGGCGCTGCCAGGCCGTGGCGCCCAGACGGTGCAGGCGCGGCGGCGGCGCGTCCGGATCGCCGCTGGTGCGGTACGGCTCGAGCAGGTCGATCCGGTACAGCGGGACGTTGAGCCGGTCGCCCCCCTCGTACTCGACCACCGCCACGTCGAGCGTGGCCTCGCCCACCTGGATGGTTTCGAGACCGCGGAAGAGACCGATGCCGTGATCGAGATGGACCACGTACTCGCCGGTCGTGAACGCGCCCGGCCCGAGCGCGCCGACCGCCGCCCGGTACCGCCGCGCGCGCCGGAGCCGGCGGGCGCGGCGGAAGATCTCGTGGTCGGTGAGGACCCGGAGAGCCGGAAACGCGAAGCCGCCGTCCAGCGCGCCGACCGCCAGGGTGACTCGGCCGGGATCGAGCAGCTCCTCGAGGCGCTCGAGCTGGCCTTCGTTGTCGCAGAGGATGACGGTCGGCGTCGGACCGGCGATCAGGCTCCGGAGATACTTGAGATCGCGGTCCACCGTCTCCGGCGCGGAGATGGGGAACCGGACGTCGGCGCCCGGGGCGTCGGGGGCGAGACGGGCGAACCCCGCGAGGCGGGCCGTCCACTCGTCGGGGGCGAGGAACAGCGCCTCCCGCCGTTCCGGCTCCTCACCCAGCCGGCGCGAGACCTCGAGATGATGTGCCGCCTCGGTCCAGGTGCGCTCGACCTCCTGGGCGACCGACGATTCCCGGTCCACCACGAGCAGCGTGTCGGAGGGCAGGAGCTCCAGGAGCGAGGCGCGGACGACGGCGCCGTCACCGGCCGCCGGCGCCGCGCGCTCCCGCAGCGGGAGAACCGTGACCCGCTCGATGGCGTCGCCCGACCGCTGGGTGTCCAGATCGAAGGCCCGCAGCGTCGCGATCTCGTCCCCCCACCATTCGATGCGCCCCGGCGCCGCCATCCCGAACGCGTAGACATCGAGGATGCCGCCGCGCACGCTGAACTGGCCAACCTCGGTCACCGTGGACACCCGTTCGTATCCGAGCCCCGACAGCGCGTCCACCGCGACCCCGAGACTCGGTCCCCCGCCCGCGGAGAACGTGAGCCGCGCTCCCGCCAGCGCTTCCGGGACTCCGGTCCGCTCGGCGGTGGCGCGCGCGGTGGTGACGAGGAGGCGTACCCGGCCTTCGAGCAGCGCGGCCAGCGTTTCGATGCGCTCCCCCGCGATCTCGACGTGCGGCTCTTCGCCGCCAAGGGCTTCCCGCTGCGGATACAGCGCCGCCAGTCCGGGAGCCAGAGCCTCGAGATCGGCCAGCCAGCGCTCGGCGTCCGCGGGGGTGGGCGCGACGACCGCCGTCACGCGCTGGGGGAGACGCCGAATCAGGGCCGCCAGGAGCACGGCGGGGGCGGATCCAGGCAAGCCGCCGACGCCCAGACCGGCACCCGCTCGCGGCAGCCCACGCACCAGCGCCTCGAACGCGGGCAGCTCCTCCATCCGGTCGAGCAGGAAGTCGAGCGGCATCAGCGGGTGGTCAGGGCCACGGCCCACTCGAGGGCGGCGAGCAGGAGGGCGAGCGCGAGCAGGAGCCCCGCGGCGTCCCCGCGCGCGGCACCGGCGAAGATCGCGGAAGGGAACGCGGTCCCGGAGACGACCTCGGCGCCGAGCGCCCGGCCGAGGACGGCGGGTGAGGCGGGCGTGAGATCGGACTCGCGGAAGTCCGGCCCCCGCACCACCGCGCCCGTCGTGTCGCCGCCGACGACGCGGAACTCGATACCCTCATCGCCCACCGAGTCGGTCACGCCGGTCCGGCCTTCCGCCACGGAGTTGACCAGCTCGTCCACGAGGGGCACGAATCCGGGGAGCCGCGGCAGCGCGGTCCAGCCCGTGTCGAGCGCGCTCCCGATGAGAATCGTCGCTCCGTCCCGAACCAGCCAGGGTCCTCCGTTGACGGTCGCGAGCACATCGGACGGGTCGCCTCCGGTCAGCTCCAGGCGCCGGGTGACTTGCGCCCCCGCGACGCCGGCCAGCGCGGCCGCGCGCGCCTGCACCGGACCGGGCGTGCCGGGAGGACCGAACCGCCACCGCGCGCCCCGGAGCGCCAGGGCCCGGTTCACGGCGCCCACCGCGGCGGGATCGGCGGAGGGCAGCACGATGGCCACCGGGCCCGCCGGGAGCGTGCCGATGGCGACGTCGCCGCCGGCCGCGACCCGGCCGGCGGCGCGGAGGACATCCAGCGCCACGCCGACGAACGGACCTGAGCCCGCGCCGGCGACGACCCGGGCCGGCGGCGCGACGCGCAGGGCGAACACCCGCCGGTCATCGGCCCGCAGCTCGTCGGCGTCCACCTCGACGTCGCCGGTCCACCAGCCCACCGGCGCCGGGGGGAGCGTCACGGCGAGCGTATCACCGGGTGCGCCCAGACGGCGGCCCACCACGCGGCCCCGGTAGGAGACCGTGACCGTCGCGGCCTTCCCACCCGGCGTGCCGACGACCGGAACGAGGAGGCGCCCACCCACGATCCGGAGCGCGCCGACGCCGTGATTCGCGGGCGCGGGGTCCGGCGGCGCCAGCGCGACGACGCGGGCGCCGCCCGTCGCGATCGGCGGTCCGTCGATGGCGCTGGCCTGGTCGTCCGACAGGACGTACACGTCCCGCCCGGGCCGCTCTCCGCCGGCGGCGACGGCCACGGCGCGCCGGACGGCGTCCGACAGGTCCAGCCGCGACGGCTCGGGACGCGCGCCGGCGATGGCCGCGTCCAGCTCTCCGGAGGTCCCGCGGCGCATCACGCCGTCCGCGAGCAGGAGCCAGAGCCGGTCCCCCGCGCCGGCGCGGGTGGTGATCGCGCGTGCCGCCGCGGTCAGGCGGTCGAGCGCCCGGTGTCCGTCGACCACCACACCCGACGAGAGGGAGTTGTCGAGCACGATGACCGCGGCGGTGGGCTCGTGCGCCGCGGCGCGGGCCCAGCCGCCGACCTGCGGCCGCGCGGCGGCCAGCACCACGGCGCAGACCAGCAGGGTCCGGAGGATCAGGAGCAGGAGGTGGCGCAGGCGCAGGCGGCGGGCGGTGCGCCGCTCCGCCTCCTGCAGGTAGCGGACGGCCGGGAAATCGAGAACGGGCGGCAGGCGCCGCTGCCGGAGGTGGAGCAGCGCCGGGACCGCCGCCGCGGCGAGCCCCAGCAGCGCCAGCGGGTGGAGAAAGGTCACGAGAGGCGTCGCAGGGCGAGGCCGAACGGCTGATCGGTGGTGACGTGGTGGTACGCGATGTCGTGGCGGCGGCAGGCGCTCCGCCAGGCCGCGATTTCGCGATGCACGGTGTCTCGATAGGTCCGGGCCAGCTCACGCGGCCGCACCACCACGGTGCCGCTCGACTCGAGGTCCCGGTACCGGACTTCGGGGGGGCCGGCGAGCTCCACCTCGGCGGGGTCCATCAGATGAAGGACGATGACCTGGTGACCCCGATGGCGGAGATACCGCAGCGCGGTCAGGGCCAGATCCCGGTCGAACAACAGGTCGGAAATGAGGATCACCAGCCCCCGGCGCGCCAACCGTGCCGTCACCTGCCGCAGCGCCTCGGCGGCCGCCGTCCCCTGCCCGACCGGGGTGTCCAGGAGCGCGCGCACGATGCGGGCCCATTGCCCGCTCTTGACCCGCGGCGGCACGCCCTGGCGCACGACCTCGTCGAACGTCACGAGGCCCGTGGCGTCCCGCTGCCGCAGCAGAAGCAACGCGAGGGCGGCGGCGAGCCGGTCGGCGTACGCGCGCTTCGTGAGCCGGTGCGGCGCGCCCGCCCAGGCCATGGACCGGCTCACGTCCACGAGCACCATCGCCCGGAGATTCGTTTCTTCTTCGAATTGCTTCACGTAGGGGCGGTCGGTCCGCCCCAGGATGCGCCAGTCCAGGTAGCGCAGCTCGTCGCCGGGCTGGTAGGCCCGGTGCTCGGTGAATTCGACGGAAAAGCCGCGGAATGGAGAGCGGTGGAGCCCCGCGAGAAATCCTTCGACCACCCCGGCCGCGGCGATCTCCACCCCGCCCAGCTGGGCCACTTCCCAGGGGTCGAGGAGATCGAGGCGGGTGCCGGCGGGGGGCATGAAGGGCGGAAGCTAACGGGCCCGAGAGCGTCCGGGCCAGGAGACACTCCGCCCGGGAGGCAGGCGCCCGCCGGCTCGTAAGTCTCTGCCACCGGAGAAGTTCCCGAAACCTGACGGGAGCCTGTCGGATGGCATGTTCTCTGCACGGAGGGGGGCAGAGGACGAATGCTCATTCCCCAGCTGCTTCTGGCGTTCGCGGCTTCCCGCGCACCCTCCGGCCCCCCGGCGTCGTTTCGGGGTGGAGAGGGCGACGGCCACGCCCGGATTCAGGTCTGGACCGAGAATGGGACCACGCCGTACCGGGCGGGAGACCGCGTGCGCGTCCATATCCGCGCCGAGGACGACGGGTACGTCACGGTGCTGCGCGTGGACACCGACGGCCGGGTTCAGGTGCTGTTCCCGCGCCAGCCGTGGATCGACAACTATGTGCGCGGAGGCCAGGAATACGAAATCGAGAAGGCGCGCGACTCGAACGCGTTCGACATCGACGACGACCCGGGCGTCGGGTACGTGTTCGCGGTCTCGGCGCCGGATCCGTTCACGTTCGACGCGTTCGTCCAGGGCGATCGCTGGGACTATCGCGGGGTCTCCGACGGCCGCGACGGCCGCATCCACGGCGACCCCTACGTCGCGCTGACCGACCTGGCGGCCCGGATGCTCCCGGCGGGCGACCGGGATTGGGACTACGACATCGCTCCCTACTACGTCGACCACCACGTCGACTACCCCCGCTTCCTCTGTTACGACTGTCACGCCTCGACCGGCCTCACGGCCTGGGACCCGTACGCCGCACCCTGCCCGCGGTTCCGGATCGTGGCGTACGACGATCCGTCCTACTACCCGTACCACTACTACCGGGGCGCCGACGTCGTGATCAGCCGGCCGCTGCACCCCGAGGCGCGCTATGTGTTCAGGGATCGCGCCGGTGCCCCGGAGGGGCCGTTCGTGACCGTGGTCCGGTCGCGGCCGCCGGCTCGGGAGCCGGAACGGGTCCAGCAGCCCGATCACGGCCCGCCGCCGGCGCACAAGCCGGAACGTCCGGCGCCGCGTACGGCTCCGCCCAAGGCGTCGCCGCCTCCGGCCCATCGGGCCCCCCCGCCGCCCTCGAAGGGCCAGCCCGAGCTGCGGCGGCGGAAGCCGGGATTTAGCGCACGGTGAGAAGCAGCTCGGCGTTGGTGGGAGCGCGCCTGAGCTGTGACAGGAGATGCTGCATCGCCTGCTCCGGCGGAAGGGCCACCAGCATCCGTCGGAGCTTCTGTTTCGCCTCCACCTCGGCGGGCGGACCGAGCAGCTCTTCGCGGCGGGTGCCGGACGCGGCGATGTCCACGGCGGGGTAGACCCGGCGGTCGGCGAGCTCGCGGGAGAGCCGCAGCTCCGCGTTCCCCGTCCCCTTGAACTCCTCGAAAATCACGTCGTCCATCCGGCTGTCGGTCTCGACCAGGGCCGTGGCGATGACGGTCAGCGACCCGCCCTCCGGGACGGCGCGCGCGGCGCCGAAGAGCGCCTTGGGCTTGGCGAGCGCGTTGGCGTCGAGGCCCCCCGACATCGTCCGTCCGCTCCCCCGTCCGGTCGTGTTGTGCGACCGGGCCAGGCGGGTCAGCGAGTCCAGGACGATGACCACGTCCCGTCCCAGCTCCACCTGCCGCCGGGCGTGCTCGAAGACCATGTCCGCCACGGCGACGTGCCGCTCGTGCGGGAGGTCGAAGCTCGAAGCGATCACCTCGCCCCGGCCCCAGTCCACCATTTCGCTCACCTCCTCCGGGCGCTCGTCCACCAGCAGCACCAGGAGGGTGGCGGCGGGATGGTTCAGCGCCACCGCCTCGGCCACCGCCTGGAGCGTCACGGTCTTCCCCGCCTTCGGGGGTGACACGATGAGCGCCCGCTGTCCGAAGCCCAGAGGGCAGATCAGGTCGACCACCCGCTGGATGGCGCCGGTGCGCGGGCTCGAGGGCTTTTCGGTCTCGAGGCGGAGGGGACGGTCCGGGTGCACCGCGCCGAGCTTCGAGAACTCGGGGCGATCGGCCAGCCGGTCCGGAGCCGCGCCGTTCACCGACACCACCCGCCCGGCGTCCAGCACCACCAGGTCCCCGCGCCGGAGCCCGGGGAGCCGGACCGCGGGATCGCCGTTGGCAGGGAGGTAGCCGTTGGCGGCGAGGCGCACGGCGCCGCCCTTGGGGGTCGGGTCGAACCAGCCGGTGAGCGGGGGCACGGGAGACCGGAAGATAAGGGGTCAGGGATCAGGGGTCAGGGATCAGGCGCTGGCGACGATGTCGCCGATCCCCGGCCCCTGGCCCCCGACCCCTCGTATATTCCCCGCCAATGCGCCAATCCCTCATCCGCAACTTCTGCATCGTCGCGCACATCGACCACGGCAAGAGCACGCTGGCCGACCGCCTGATCGAGCGTACGGGGACGCTCGACAAGCGGCTGATGCGGGCCCAGGTGCTCGACACGATGGACCTGGAGCGGGAACGCGGGATCACGATCAAGCTCAACGCCGTCCGGATGAACTACCACGCGCGGGACGGCCAGATCTACGAGCTGAACCTGATCGACACGCCCGGCCACGTCGATTTCACCTACGAAGTCTCCCGGTCCCTCGTCGCCTGCGAGGGCGCCATCCTCGTGGTCGACGCGTCCCAGGGCGTGCAGGCGCAGACCCTCTCGAATCTCTTTCTCGCGCTCGACGCCGGGCTCGAGATCATTCCGGTCCTCAACAAGATCGATCTGCCCGGTGCCGAGCCCGACCGGCGGGCCCAGGAGCTGCACGACCTGATCGGCGCCCGTCCCGAGGAGATCCTCCGGATTTCCGCGAAGGAGGGGACGGGGGTCCCCGAGCTTCTGGAGGCGGTGGTGCAACGGATCCCGCCCCCCAAGGGGGACCTCGCGGCGCCGCTGCGGGCCCTGATCTTCGATTCCTACTACGACCGTTTCCGCGGCGCGATCCCCAGCATCCGCGTGGTGGACGGCGTGCTCCAGGCGGGGATGCAGATCGTGTTCGGCGCCCACAAGGCCGACCGGTATCAGGTGGACGAGGTCGGCTACCTCCAGCTGGGGCACAAGCCGGTGGAGCAGCTGGCCGCGGGCGAGGTCGGGTACGTGGTGGCGAACGTGCGCGGCGTGAAGGAAACGCGGCCCGGGGACACCATTCTGGACGCCGAGCGGTCCGACGTGCCCCTGCTCCCCGGCTATCGCGACATCCAGTCGATGGTCTTCGCGGGTCTCTACCCCACCAACGCCGAGCAGTACGAGGAGCTGCGGGACGCCCTGGAGAAGCTCCAGTTGAACGACGCCTCCCTTCATTATGAACCGGAGTCATCCGTGGCCCTGGGCTTCGGATTCCGGTGCGGCTTCCTGGGCCTCCTTCATATGGAGATCGTCCGGGAGCGCCTGGAGCGGGAGTTCGACCTCGACCTGATCTCGACGGTTCCGAACGTCGAGTACCACGTCTACAAGACGGACGGCGCCCGGGAGCTGGTGGAGAACCCGTCGCTGATGCCGCACGGCTCCGCCGTGGAGCGGATCGAAGAGCCGTACGTGAAGGCCCGCATTCTGGCGCCGGCCGACTACATCGGCGCGATGATGAAGCTGGGGCAGGAGCGCCGGGGCGTCTATCTCGGCATGCACTACGTCGACACGACGCGCGTGGAGTTCAGCTGGGAGTTTCCGCTCGCCGAAATCATCCTCGACTTTTACGACAAGCTGAAGACCATCTCGCGAGGATACGCGTCCCTGGACTACGAGTTCCTCGCCTACCGTCCGGCCGAGCTGGTCAAGCTGGACATGCTCCTGAACGGCGAAGCGGTGGACGCGTTCAGCGTCATCATCCACAAGGACAAGGCCTACGAGTGGGGCCGCAAGATCGCGGAGAAGCTGAAGGAGCTGATCCCGCGCCAGCTGTTCGAGGTGGTGATCCAGGCGGCCATCGGCACGAAGGTCATCGCGCGCGAGTCCATCCGGCCGCTGCGCAAGAACGTGACCGCGAAGTGCTACGGCGGCGACGTGACCCGGAAGCGGAAGCTCCTCGAGAAGCAGAAAGAAGGAAAGAAGCGCATGAAGCAGGTGGGCACGGTCGAAATCCCGCAGGAAGCCTTTCTGGCGGTGCTGCAGGTTGACTAGCCTGGTGGTGCAGACGGCGTTCCTGGGGGACGTCGTGCTGACCACGCCCCTGCTCCGGGTTCTGGCCGCGCGGCACGGACCGGTGGACGTCGTCGCGACGCCGGCCGCCGCGCCGCTGCTCGAGACCCACGCCGCCGTCCGCCGGGTGATCCCCTACGACAAGCGCGGCGCCGACCGGGGACGCGCGGGCCTGGCCGCCCTCGCGCGGCGTCTCGCGGAGACGCACTATGAAGCCGCGTACCTCCCGCACCGGTCCCTGCGCAGCGCGCTCCTGGCGTTCCGGGCCCGGATCCCGACCCGGATCGGGTTTCGCGACGGCTGGCGCCTGCTCTATACCGAGAGCCGCCCGCGCCCGGCCACGGGACACGAGGTCGACCGGCTGCTGGCGTTGGCGGGGGAGCCGCGCGCCATCCGGACGCCGAGCATCGGCCTGACCGCGGGGGACCACGGGGCGGCGGCGCGGTTCGTCGAGGACGAGGGACTCGGCGCCGAGCTGGTGGCGGTGGCGCCGGGGTCGATCTGGGGCACCAAGCGGTGGCCCCACTACGCCGACCTGGCGGCACGACTGGCGGACGGTCACGCGATCGTCGTCGTGGGCGGCGCCGACGACGCCGGACTGGCCAACGCCATCGTCGCATCGGTGCGGGCCGCGGGCGGGCGGGCGGCCTCGGCGTGCGGGCGCCTCGCCCTGCGGGAATCGGCGGCGCTCATCGCCCGGGCGAAGCTGCTGGTGACGAACGACAGCGCGCCCCTGCACTTCGCCCAGGCCGTGGGAACGCCCACGGTGGCCCTTTTCGGGCCCACCCTGGCGGCCTTCGGGTTCGGACCGTTGAATCCCGGGGACCGGGTGGTCGAGATGACGGATCTGGAATGCCGGCCCTGCTCGCGGCACGGGCCGGCGTCCTGCCCCCTGAAACACCACCGCTGCCTGCGGGACCTGCCCGTGGACCGCGTGATGGCCGCGATCGAGGAGACCGGTGCGCTACGTCGTCGGAATTGACATCGGCGGGACCAACCTGGTGGTGGGCACGGTCGCCGAAGACGGCTCCGAGCTCGTCGGCATGGTGGTCGACTCCACGCATTCCGAAGAAGGCGCCGATGCCGTGATGGAGCGCATCGGACGGCTGGTCAAGAACTCCGTCGCGGCCGCCAAGGGCAAGGAGGTCATCGGCGTCGGGATCGGATCTCCCGGCCCCCTGGACACGGCCACCGGTGTCGTCCTGGTCACGCCCAACCTGGGCTGGACCAACTTCCCGCTCCGGGACCGGGTGGCCGCGATGACCGGTTTGCCCGCCGAGCTGGACAACGACGCCAATTGCGCCATCTACGGCGAATGGTGGCAGGGCGCGGCCCGGGGCGCCCGGGCGGTCGTGGGTCTGACCATCGGCACCGGGATCGGCGGCGGGATCGTCCTGGACGGCCAGATCTACCACGGCGTCTCGGATGCCGCGGGCGAGATCGGGCACACCACCATCGACCCCACCGGGCGCCGCTGCAAATGCGGCAACTACGGCTGCCTCGAAGCGTACGCGTCCGGGCCGGCCATCGCGGCCCGCGCCATCGAAGGCATCGAAGCCGGGGTCGAGACGTCCCTGGCCCGCTATGTGGACGGGGACCTGCCGCGGCTGACGGCCCAGGTGGTCTACCAGGCCGCGCACGACGGCGACATCTACGCGCTGGAGGTGGTCAACGACACGGCCAAGATCCTCGGTGCCGGCGTCGCCAACATCATCAACACCTTCAATCCCGACGTCGTCGTGATCTGCGGCGGCGTGACCCTGGCCGGCGACAAGCTCTTCGTGCCGCTCCGGCGCGAAGTCAATCAGCGGGCCTTCAAGTCGTCCGTGCAGGTCTGCCGCATCGTGCCCGGCGAGCTGCCGGGCACCGCCGGCGTATACGGCGCCGCGGCGGCGTTCCTCCACCGCCGGAAGGGCGCGTCGCGGTGAAGCGGATCGGGGTGGTGGGCGCCATGGTGTGGGACACCATCTACGGCCGCGATCCGGCGCAGCCGGCGGTGGAGGAATGGGGGGGCATCGCGTACGCGCTGGCCGCCCTCGACGCCGCGCTGGCGGACGACTGGGAGATCGTGCCGCTCATCAAGGTGGGGCGCGACCTCGCGGCGCCCGCCGACCGGTTCCTGCGCAGTCTCGCCCACGTCGCGCCGGGCGCCCGCTTCCTCCAGGTGCCGGAGGCGAACAACCGCGTCACGCTCCACTACGAGACCCGGGAGCGCCGCTGCGAGCTGATGTCCGGGGGCGTGCCGGGCTGGACCTGGGAAGAGCTGGGATCGATGGTGGGCGACCTGGACGCGCTCTACGTGAACTTCATTTCGGGCTTCGAGATGACCCTGGAGACCGCCCGCATGCTGCGCCGCGGCTTCCGGAAGTTCATCTACGCGGATCTCCACAGCCTCTTTCTGGCCAAGGACGCCCAGGGCCTCCGGACCCTGCAGCCGCTGGTGGACGGTCCGGGGTGGTTCGGCTGCTTCGACGCGGTCCAGCTCAACGAAGAAGAGATGGCCCAGCTGGGTCCCGACCCGCTGGCGGTAGCCGCGGGCGCCCTCGGCGCCGGAACCGGCCTCCTGTGCGTCACGCTCGGCCGGCGCGGCGCCGCGTATTTCACGGGGTCGCCGGTGCGGACGGCGCGGATCGCCAGTGAGGACCCGGGAGGCTCGCCCCTCGACGACGGCGACCCCACGGGGTGCGGAGACGTGTTCGGCGCGACCGCGGCGGCGGCGCTGGCGCAGGGCGCCGGCGCCGAGGACGCTCTGCGCCTCGCGGCGCGGCGGGCGGCCCGGAACGTCTCCCACCGGGGCGCCACCGGACTGCGCGATCATCTCCTGGGACGGCTGGCGGCGGTATGACCCGGCTCGTGGACGTGCCGGCGCAGTTCGACGACCGCTCCTTCGAGCACTTCGCCGCCTCCTTCGCGGCGGGCTCGGCGGGCGGCGAGCGGCTGCTGTTCGACGCGCACGCCACCGAGTGGGCGTCACCCTACGGGCTGGTGGGGCTCCTGGTGGCCGGGCAGGCCGCGCACGCGACGGGCCGGGAGCGCCCGCTCCTCACCGTCCCCGCCAACCCGCGGGTGTTGAGCTACTGGGCGCGCGCCGGCTTTTTCCAGCAGGCGTCGCTGTTGTTCGAGATTCACGGCAAGGTGCCGAAAGTGAAGCCCGCCGAAGAGAGCGACGTCCTGTTGCCCGTGACCGCGGTGCGCGCGGCGGAGGACGTGCACCAGGTGGTGAGTCACATTCAGCAGCGGGCCACCGCGATCCTCACCTCGCAGCTGGGCATCGATCCCAAGGCGACGATGGGTTTCGCTATGGCGCTTTCGGAGGCGTGCCAGAATATTGTAGAACACGCGGGCACCGGCGGCTGGGTGGCGGTGCAGCACTACGAATGGCGCCGGCGGCTGGCGAAGCGGGTGGTGGTGATCGCGGTGGGAGACGCGGGCGTCGGGTTCCGGCACACACTCGAGCCCACGCAGGCGAAACGGTTCGGCGACCGGTGGGGCGACGGCGCCGCGCTCGAGGCGGCGTTGATTCAGGGCGTCAGCCGCTTCCGCGATCCGGGCCGGGGCCAGGGGCTGAAGGGCATCCGCGGCTACCTGTCCCGCTGGGACGGCAAGATCGCCATCCGGAGCGGCACCGCCCGCATCGCCATCGCGCCGTCGTGGGACGACGACGCGCCGCTGACCGAAGGCCTGAGCGCGTTTCCGGGGTCACAGGTCTTGTTGATCATTCCTGAGCAGGGGACCGGCACACCGTGATTCGACCGATCGACGTGCACGCCGTGTTGCAGCAATCCGTGCCCGGCCCCTACGCCGACCTGGTCACCCGCCCCACCGGGCGCGCCGTCCGCGAGCGCATCGAGCTCACCCTCACGGACGCCTCCGTCCTCCGGATGGACTTCACCGGCGTCCGCTGCATCGACTATTCCTGTGCCGACGAGATCGTGGCCAAGCTGCTGCGCACCGTGCAGGTGCTTCTGCTCCGGGGCGTGACCGACGCGCACCGCCTGGCCATCGAGCCGGTGCTCCAGGGGCACGGGCTGGCGGTGGCGATCGAGACCGGCGCGGGACTCGAAGTCCTCGGGCCGCCCGAAGCCGCGGCGCTCGTGGCCGAGGAGCTCCTGGCGCGGCGGCTGGCGGAGCGCACCGCCGGAGGCACCCTCGCGCTGACGGCCGCGTGACCCGCCGCCGGCTGGGCCTGTCGACCCACGCGATTCACGGCAACCCGGAACCGCGGCCGGACTGGACGCCCATCTCCACGCCGATCAACCAGAGCAGCACCTTCACCAATCCGATCGGCTCCACGCAGGAAGTCCTGTACACCCGGTACGGGAACAATCCCAATCAGGTCTCGATCGCCAAACGGCTGGCCCTGCTCGAGGGCGCCGAGGCGGCCATCTTCGTCGGCTCGGGGATGGGGGCGGCGGCGCTGGCCCACCTCGCCATTCTCCGCCCGGGCGACCACCTGCTCAGCTCCGAGTGGGTCTACGGCGGGGTCTACCGGCTGTTCACGCAGGAGTTCGGGCGGCTGGGCATCGAAGTCTCGTTCGTGAATCCGGTCGAGTCCCGGTCGTGGAAGCGGGCCCTGAAGAAGAACACCCGCGCCGTCTTCGTGGAGACGCCGACCAACCCGGTGATGCGGGTGCTCGACGTCGACGCCATCGGGACTTTGTGCAAGGCCGAAGGACTGGCCCTGCTGGTGGACTCGACCTTCGCCTCGCCCATCAACTTCCGGCCCCTGGAGCACGGCGCCGACGTCGTGATCCACAGCGCCACCAAATACCTGAACGGGCACTCCGACGTGATCGCGGGCGCGGTGGCCGGCACCGAGGCGGTGGTGGAGGAGGTCCGGCGCCTGATGTGGGTGTACGGGCAGGCCCTCGATCCCCACGCCGCCTGGCTCATCGAACGCGGCATGAAGACCCTGGCGGTGCGGATGGAGCGGCACAACCGGAACGGCCAGCAGGTGGCCGAATGGTGCGCCCGGCACAAGGCGATCGCGGCGGTCCACTACCCCGGCCTGCCCAGCCATCCCGACCACCAGGCGGCGACCCAGGCGATGCAGGGGTTCGGTGGGATGCTGGGGATCGAGCTGAAGGGCGGCGTGCGCGCCGCCGAGCGCTTCCTGCGCGGCCTGACCATCGCGGCCCACGCGCCGAGCCTCGGGGGCGCGGAAACGCTCGTGTCCGAGCCGCGCCTCACGTCCCACGCCTCCCTGACCGCCGAAGAGCGCGCCAAGGCCGGCATTCCCGACGGGTTCCTCCGCTTCTCCCTCGGCCTGGAGGACGCGGACGACCTGATCGGCGACTTCGCGCAGTCTCTGGCCCAGCTCTAAGTGATCAAGTTCACCAACGTCTTCAAGGCCTACCCGAAAGGGGGGCTCGCCCTCAAGGACGCCACCTTCCACATCGCGAAGGGGGAGTTCGCCTTCCTCACCGGGCACTCCGGCGCCGGCAAGTCCACCATCCTGAAGCTCATCTACGCCGAAGAGCGGGCCACCGAGGGTGAGGTCCGCGTGTCGGGATTCAACCTCGCGGACCTCCGGCCCCGCCAGGTGCCGCACCTGCGGCGGCGTCTCGGGATCGTGTTCCAGGATTTCCGGCTGCTCGAAGACCGGACCGCGGAGGAGAACGTGGCGTTCGCGCTCCGGGTCACCGGCGCGCGCCACGCCGGCATCGAGGCGCGGGTGATGCGGGTGCTGACGCAGGTGGGGCTCGCCGCCAAGGCCACCGCGTACCCGCGGGAGCTGTCGGGCGGCGAGCAGCAGCGCGTGGCGATCGCGCGCGCCCTCGTGAACGAGCCGACGGTGCTCCTGGCCGACGAGCCCACCGGTAACCTCGACGAGCGGGCCACCCGGGGCGTCTTCCAGCTGCTCCGGGACATCAACGCCTCCGGCACCGCCGTCGCGATGGCGACGCACGATCTCGAGCTGGTTCGCCAGGCCCCCTACCGCGTGATCGAGCTCCAGGACGGCGCGATCGTGTACGACTCGGCGGTCGACGAGCCGCGCGAGCAGGCGGCCCCGTGAGCTTCGTCCTGAAGGAAGCGCTCCTGGCGTTCCGGCGGGCCCCGCTCCTGTCCGCGCTCTCGATCACCACGATCGCGTTCTCCCTCTTCGTGGTCGGCCTGTTCGGGCTGGTGGCGCTCAACCTGCAGCGCGCCCTGAGCCGCGTGTCCGAGCGGGTCGAGGTCGTCGCCTATCTCCTGCCCGGCACGCCGATCGAAACGGTCACGCACGCGCTGAAAGACATCGAGTCCTTCCCCGAGGTGGCCACCGCGTCGTACGTGTCGGAGGACTCGGCGCTGGCCCGGGCCCGGCGGGAGCTGGTGGAGTTCCGGGACCAGCTGCGCGAGCTGGAGCGGAACCCCCTGCCCGCGTCGATCGAAGTGACCCTCAAGCCGCAGGACCGCGACGCCGCCCACGTCGCCGGCGTGGCCGACCGGCTCCGGGACTTCGCCTTCGTGGACGACGTCCGGTACGGCGGCGACTGGATCAAGCAGCTCGACCGGGTACGGTCCATCGCGGCCGCCGTCGGCCTCGTGGTCGGGGCCGCGTTCGCGGCGGTGGCCGTCATCATCATCGGGGCCACCATCCGGATGGCGGTGCTGCAGCGGGGACGGGAGATCGCCATCATGCGCCTGGTGGGAGCCACGGACTGGTTCATCCGGCTGCCGTTTCTGGTGCAGGGCGTCATCAAGGGGTGCGCCGGGGGCCTCCTGGCCGTCGCCTTTTCCTACGCGGCCCATGTTCTCGTCACCGACTGGCTCCAGTTCCATACCGAGTTCTTCGGGGTGTCCCAGGCCGCCGCCATCGTCGGCGGCGGGATGATCATCGGGCTGTTCGGGAGCTGGCTGTCCGTCGGGAGACAGCTGAGAAAGGTATGAACGGCAAAGGACGTCGAGGGACGGCGCTGCTCGACCTCGTTCTGGTCCTGCTCATCGCGAGCCCCCTGCCGGGCCAGAAGCCGGCGACCTTCGATCAGCAGATGCGCGACAACCAGCGGCGCCTCGAGGACATCCGGAAGCAGCGGACCCAGGCGGAGCAGGATCTCGAGGCCCTGCGGACGCAGGCCCACTCGATCGAAGACGAGATCGCGAACCTCGAGCGGCAGAAGGAATCCACCAACCGGATCGTGAACGAGATCGACCGCCAGATCGGCGAGCTGGGCGGCCAGATCGGCCAGACCACGGTGGACCTGATCCTCGCGCAGGACGCGCTGGCCGAAAAGCACGCGGTGCTCGAGCGCCGCCTGGTGGACATCTACAAGCGCGGCCCGCTCTACGTCTGGCAGGTGCTGCTCTCCTCCGAGAGCTTCGGGGACCTCCTGTCCCGGTACAAGTACCTCTACCTGGCGGCCCGGCAGGACCGGCTGCTCACCAACGACATGCAGCGGCTCCAGGACCGGGTGGCCCGCGACCGGAGCAATCTGCTCGACGCCCGGGACGCGCTCTCCCGCCGGCGCACCGAGCGGACCGACGAGCTGACGCATTACACCGATCTCGAGTCCCGCCGCTCCGTGGACCTCAAGGAGACCAAGCGGGGGATGCGGCGCGCCGAGGCCCGCGTGTCGGCGAGCGAGCGGGAGGAGGGCCGCCTCACCGACGTGATCGCGCGCCTCGAGCGGGAGCGGCGGGAAGCGCTGGCGCGCGGCGCCCGCGCCGCGCGGGCGACCATCACCACCGCCAGCCTGGGCTCGTTGCCCTGGCCGGTGGA
This sequence comes from Gemmatimonadales bacterium, assembly GCA_035505915.1. Classification (GTDB taxonomy): domain Bacteria; phylum Gemmatimonadota; class Gemmatimonadetes; order Gemmatimonadales; family GWC2-71-9; genus 40CM-2-70-7. The sequence continues at coordinate 69,658 of DATJQI010000080.1, forward strand.
CGGATCACTCCTCTACCGGTTCGGTCCCGCGCCGGGTCCGGACAACACGCAGATCACGTGGCACGGCGTGGGGATCGCCGCCGCGGCCGGCACGCCGGTGCGCGCCGTGGCGGCGGGGACGGTGGTGGACGTGGGGGACCGGGGAACCTATCTGACCACGGTCATCCTGCAGCACGGCGGCGGCTACTACACCATCTACGCGACCCTCGCGGACGCCACCGTCCATCTCGGCGACCCCGTCGTGGCCGGCCAGGTCATCGGCCACGTGGGCGGCGCCTCGACCGACCAGGGCGCCCATCTCCACTTCGAGATCCGCGGGCCCGACCAGATCGCGCTCGACCCCCTGAACTGGCTCAAGAGACAACAATGATCCGGGAGGGCGGCTCGGGGGGCCGCCGGGTCGCGGGGCTGCTGGCCGTGACGGCGGCGCTCGGGTCGTGCCGATCCGTGCCACCGACCGCCGTGGTCGCCGGGACGGTCGAGATCCGCCAGGTCCGGCTGGCGCCGCTGACCAACGGCCGGCTGGTGCGCCTCCTCAAGGATGAAGGGGACTCCGTCCGGGCCGGAGACACGGTGGCGATCCTGGAACAGCCGGGCCTGCCGTCGCTCATCGCGGAGCGCCGGGCGCAGGCCGCCGGCGCGACCACGCGGACCGCCCGCATCGGGGCCGCCGTAGCCGAGAGCAGTCGCGCGGCGAGCGACCTCGCCCGCGCGGCCCCGCTTCGGGCTCAGGGAATCATGTCGGCGCAGCAGTACGACGCCCTCACCGCCGCGGCGGTCTCGGCGGCGGCGACCCTGGAGGCCGCCCGGGCGGCGCCGACGGACGAGGCGGCCGCCCGGGCCGCGCTCCAGGGCGCCGTGGCGATCCAGGGTGAGCTCGTGATCACCGCCCCGGCCGACGGCGTGATCCTGACCCGCTACGCGGAGCCGGGTGAGGCCGTCACGGCCGGCATGCCGGTGGTCGCCCTCGGGGAGGTGAACCGGCCCTGGGTGCGCGCCTACGTCGCCGAGGGCGTGCTCGCGCGGATCCGGGTCGGCGCCCGCGTGCGGATCCATACCGACGCCTATCCCGACGCGACCTTCGCCGGGACGGTGGTCGAGATCTCGCCGGCGGCGGAGTTCACGCCGCGGGCCGCGCTGACCGAGCGGGAACGGGCCGACCTGGTGTTCGCGATCCGCATCGACGTCGGTCCGGAGGGCGGGCGCCTCAAAGCCGGCCTCCCGGTCACCGTGGATCTCCCCCTCCTGCCGTGACGGCGCCGGCGGCCCCGGGCCGCGGGGCCGCCGTGGTCACGCGGGACCTGCGCCGAACCTTCGGCCCCCTTGTGGCCGTAGCTCACCTCTCTCTGGAGATCGCGTCGGGGGAGGTCTTCGGGCTGCTCGGGCCGAACGGCTCCGGCAAGACCACCACCATCCGCATGCTCTGCGGCTTGATCGAGCCCACCAGCGGCACCGCCGAGGTCGCGGGGATCGAGGTGACGCGCGCGCCCGAACAGGTACGGGACCGGATCGGATACATGTCCCAGCGATTCGGCCTGTACGAGGACCTTACGGTCGCCGAGAACCTCGACTTCTACGGCGAGGTCTACGGGCTCCGGGGCGCGGCCCAGACGGTCCGATCCGGCGAGGTCGTGCGCTTTCTGGGATTGGGGAACCGGCTCGAGCAGCTCACCGGCCAGCTCTCCGGCGGCTGGCAGCAGCGGGTCGCGCTCGGCTGCGCACTGCTCCATCGCCCCACGGTGCTCTTTCTGGACGAGCCCACGGCCGGCGTGGACCCGGCGGCCCGTCGCAGCTTCTGGTCCGCCATCCGGGACATCGCGGCGTCCGGGACGACCGTCATCGTCACCACGCACTATATGGACGAGGCCGAGCGGTGCGGGCGGCTCGGGATGATGAGCGGCGGCCATCTGATCGCACTCGGCACTCCGGAGGAGGTCGCCCGTCAGGTCGGGGGCGGGAGCCTGGAGGACGCTTTCATCCGGCTGCAGGAGCGGGACGAGCCGTGATGCGCCATCTGCGGCCCATGGTGCGGAAGGAGTTCATCCAAATGCGCCGGGACCGGCTCACGCTCGCGATCATGGTCGCGATCCCGGTGGTGCAGCTCCTGCTGTTCGGGTACGCCATCCAGACGGACGTCCGCCACATCCCCACGGTCGTGTTCGACGACTCGCAGACTCCGGAAAGCCGGGATCTGATCGCCGCGTTCGAGAACACGGGGAACTTCGCGATCGTCGCGCGCCTGCTCAGCCGGGCCGCGGTCGACGACGCCATCGCGCGCGGCACCGCGCAGGCCGGCATCGTGATCCCCCACGACTACCCGCAGGCGCTCGCGAACGGCCGCACCGCCCCGGTCCAGGTGATCGTGGACGCGGAAGACCCGCTGTCGTCGCAATCGGCGCTCGCCGCGGCCGCGGGCGTGGGGGAAGTGGAGAACTTGAGCCTGCTGTCGGCGGCGGCGGGGCGGCGGGTGCTGCCGGTGGACGTCCGGGTGCGCCCCCGGTACAACCCCGGTCTCCGGAGCGCCGTCTTCATCGTGCCCGGCCTCGTGGGAGTGATTCTGACCCTCACGCTCGTCCTGGTCACGGCCATGGCGATCGTCCGCGAACGGGAGCGCGGGACCCTCGAGCAGCTCATCGTCACGCCCATTACCCGCACCGAGCTGATGGTGGGGAAGATCACGCCGTACGTCGCGGTGGGGCTGGTCCAGATGACCACCGTCTTGTTCCTGGGCCGCCTGGTGTTCGCCGTGCCGCTCACGGGGAGCCTGATGCTGCTCTACGGGGTGACGCTGATCTTCATCGTCGCGAGCCTCTCGTTCGGGCTCTTCATCTCCACTCTGGTGAAGACGCAGGCGCAGGCGATCCAGGCGAGCTTCTTCTTCGTGCTCCCCAACATTCTGCTGTCGGGGTTCATGTTTCCCCGGGCGGCCATGCCCTTCGCGGCCCGGGCCATCGGGCTGCTGCTGCCGTTGACGTACTTCCTGAAGGTGCTCCGGGGAATCCTGCTGAAGGGCGTGGGCCTGGGGGCGCTCTGGCCCGACGTCGCCGCGTTGGCGGCGTTCGGCGGGTTGCTGATGTTCCTCGCCGTACGCCGGTTCCACAAGACCCTCGACTAGCCGAGGTCGGCGAGTCCGATCCGGTCGGGGCGCTGTTTCCCGTCCATCAAGGCCCCCTCGAGCAGGCGCAGGAGATCGGGCGACTTGAGCACGTCGGGGTGGGGATACGCGACGAGGCCCGCCGTGAGCGCCGGCGACCGCGCGGGTCCCAGGTGCGGGAACACGTGCGCGTCGACCACGCGGCGCAGCCGCTCCACGAAGCCGCGGGCCCCGGCGAGCTCGGTGCCCGGCAGGATGATGGCGAACTCGTCCCCGCCGTAGCGGGCCGCGAAGTCCGGCGCCCGGATCTCCCGCTGCAGCATGGCGCCCAGCTCCGCCAGCACTTGATCCCCCGCCGCCTGCCCCGACCGCTCGTTGATGGTGCGGAGCCCGTCCACGTCCAGCAGGGCCATCCCGAACACCAGCGAGTAACGGCGGGCCCGCTCGAATTCGTCCCGCAGCCGGCGATCGAGCGCGTCCAGCGAGCCGCACCCCGTGAGGGCGTCGGTGGTGCCGGCGGCCACCTGGCGGCGGTACATCGCGGAGCGCCGCTCTTCGTTCTCCAGCACGCGCGCCGCGGCCTGCGCGATGATGTTGGCGAAGTCCACGTCCCCGGGCTCGAGCTCGGGCTCACCCCGCTCGGTCCGCAGGAAGAACACGCCGGCGGCCCGCCCCTGGACGAACACCGGCAGGGCCGCGGAGGACCGGACGTTCACGTCCAGGCGCTGCTCCTCCCAATGCTGCCGGATGGCCGCGAACAGCGGGTGCTGGTAGACGTCCCCGACCAGCACGGGAGACCGGGTGCGCAGGGCTTCCTGGATCTCGGGATACCGCTTCAGCTCCACCGCCAGGTCCCGGATCGCCGGATTCTCGTAGACCGCGATGACCCGGCCCTGCTCGTCCGCGGGGCCGGTGAGCACGAACGAGCAGTGGGACAGCCCGAAGGCCTGCCCCACCCGCCGGACCAGGGTCTGGAAGACGTCCTCGGCCTTGAGGGACCCGGCGACTTCCTGGAAGATGTCGAAGAGGGTTTCGCGGGCCCGCAGCGCCTTGCGGGCGGTGAACAGGTCGGCGCGGCGGCGGGCGTCCACGGCCACCCGGGCCCCCAGCTCCGCGAGATCCACGGGCGGGCGGATGACGTCCACGGCGCCGGCGGCGAGCAGGGCGGCCGCGTCCACGGCCGTCCCGCCGGTCAAGAGGACCAGCACGGACGCGCCGTCGTAGCGGGGCGAGCGCACCAGATCGCGGACCCGGTCGATCAGGCCCGGCTCGTCCGGGGCGGCGCCGAGGATGATGGCTCCCGGCGGCGCGTCCCGCGCGGCGAGCTCGCCGTCCGCGATGTGATATCCCGCCTGCACCAGGAGACGCTCCAGCCCATCGGGGCGGGCCCCGGGAGCGCCCAAGAGCAGCAGTCGCGACGCCTTCGATTCGGCCACGGACCGAGTTCCCCGGAGAGCGTGGTCGCAAGGTATCGTTCTGCCGATGGCGAAACAAGCAGGACACGGCGGGTGAACCGTCCGGCGCCGGCGACGGCGGCCCAGCGGCGGCGAATGGTGCGCGAACAGATCGCGGCCCGCGGCATCCGGAACCGGCGCATTCTCTGGGCCATCGACCGGACGCCGCGGGAATGGTTCATTCCCGACGAATGGTCGGCCGAGGCGTATGCCGACGAGCCGCTGCCCCTGATCGGCGGCCAGACCATCTCGCAGCCGTACGTCGTCGCGCTGATGACGTCGCTCCTCGCCCCCGGCCGCCGGGACCGCGTGCTCGACGTCGGTACCGGCTCAGGCTACCAGACCGCCATCCTCGCCCGCCTCGCGGCGGAGGTCTATACCGTGGAGCGCATTCCCGAGCTCTTGGTCACCGCGGAGGCGCGCTTTGCGCGCCTGTCCCTCACCAACATTCAGACCCGCATCGCCGACGGCGCGCTCGGGTGGGCCGACGCCGCGCCGTTCGACGGCATTCTGGTCGCGGCCGCCGCGCCGCGGCCCCCCGCCCCGCTGCTCGGGCAGCTGGCGCCCGGCGGGCGCCTGGTGATTCCGATCGGCGGCCGCGCGGAGCAGGAGCTCACCGTGTTCCGCCGGGGAGCGGGCGGCGCGCTCGAATCCCGCACCGCGGGCGGCGTCCGGTTCGTGCCGCTCCTGTCCCCACTGGCCTTCGATCCGGAGACCCGACCGTGACGGTCGCCCTGCTCGGCGCGCACGTGTCCACCGAGGGCGGGGTGTCCACCGCGCCCGCCCGCGCCGCCGACGTGGGCGCCGCCGCCATCCAGCTCTTCACCAAGACGCCGAATCAATGGCGGGAGCCGCCCCTCATCCCCGAGGAGGTGGAGCGCTTCCGGGCGGAGATGCGGAAGCACGGCATCGCCGTGGCCGTGGCCCACGACAGCTACCTGATCAACCTCGCGTCGCCCGACGACAAGCTCCGCGCCCGCAGCCTCAAGTGTTTCAAGGGCGAGCTCGAACGCTGCCGCGCCTACGGCATCCCGTACGTCGTGTCCCATCCCGGCAACTACATGGACGATCACGACGCCGGGATGGCGCGCAACTCGGCCGGCTACGCCGCCGCCCTCGCCGACGTGGACGGCGACGTCGGCGTCCTGATCGAGGGGACGGCCGGCGCCGGAACGGCGCTCGGCCGGAGCTTCGAGGAGCTGCGCGACCTCCGCAACGGCATGCCGGCCGAGGTGCGCCCACGGGTCGGGTTCTGCCTGGACACCGCGCACCTGCACGCGGCGGGATACGACGTGGTGGGAGACGTCCGAGCGGTGTTCGACGAGTTCGACCGGGTGGTGGGGCTCGATCTCCTGAAGTGTCTCCACCTCAACGATTCGAAGGCCGCCAAGGGGTCCCGGCTCGACCGCCACGAGTGGATCGGTGAGGGAACCATCGGGGAAGAGCCCTTCCGCCGCATTTTGCGAGACGCACGTTTCGAGAAAATCATTAAGATTATCGAGACGCCCAAGGGCGACGACCCGGTGGCCAACGACCGGCGGATGCTGGCCCGACTCCGGTCGTACGCTTGAACGAACTCGCGGCGGCATTCGTACGGGAGAGCGTGATGATCGGTCCGCGGACGCGTGAGGGCTGGCGCAAGCCCTCGGTGGCGGCCCTGCTCCTGGTGCTCCAGGCGCTCGGCTCGCCGTTGGCCGCGGTCGCCCACGCCCGGGAGCCGGGCGGCGTACCGACCGCCATCGAAGCCCGGCACGTCGCCACCTGCACCGTGCTCCACAACGAGCTGACCTGCACACTGTGCCAGTACGCCGGGACGCTGGTCGTCACCCGGCCGACCGAGCCCCAGTCCGACCTCGGGCGAGTGGCGTCGATCGCGGTGGTGCCTGATACGCGGCGCCGCCCCGTCGACCGTCCCGCGCTCGGCACGTCCCCGCGCGCGCCGCCCGCGCCCCTCTCCTAGCCGTCCCCCGTTCATCGCGCGCCGCGCCGCGGTGCGGCGCGCCCACACGCGTCACGCTCCGGCTGGAGCGTGGCCCGTGGCCCGTACCATCTGGAGGCTGTGGAATGGTTACGCACCGGTACCTGGCTCTGGCCGCGATCGGAGCGGCCCTCGGAGCCTTCCCCGCGGCCGCGCAATCGACTCCCGCGGCCCCGCCCGCGCTGACCCTCACGCGCCGGCAGGCGGTGGACAGCGCGCTGGCGCACAACCCGCAGATCGCCGTCGCGCGCGAACAGGTCGCCGAAGCGCGCGCGCAGGCGACCGAGACCGCCGCCTTCCCCGATCCCTCGCTGTCGGGGGACCTGACCGGACAGCAGAGCATCACGGGGTTCCGGACCAACACCGGGAGCGACATCGGCGTCGGGCTGGCCCTGCCCTTCCCCACCAAGTTCGTGCTCCTCAACCGTGTGGGAAACGCCGGCGCCGACGCGGCGGCCTTCAACTACGATCAACTGCGGCAGCAGACGGCCTCGCAGACGGCCCAGGCCTACGACGCCCTGATCGTGACCCTGCGGCATCGCGCCGACCTGGAGATCGGCGATTCCCTGGCGCACGACTTTCTGAAGAAGACTGAGGCCCGGTTCGCCGCCGGGACCGTTGCGCGTCTCGACGTCCTGAAAGCGCAGGTGGCGCTGGGACAGGCGGAGAACGATCTCCTCGCCAATCAACGCGACCTCGCCAACGCGCGCGCCGCGCTGAACCGCCTGATGGGACGGCCCCTCGGCTTCAGCATCGAGGCCGCGGACTCCCTCGCCGTGCCGCCCGATCTTCCGGCCCTCGACTCCCTGGTCCGCCTCGGCCTGCTGCGCCGCCCGGAGCTGCGGGGACTGGCCAGTCAGCGGCGGGGCGCCGGCGCCGCGACGGCGCTGGCCCAGCAGTACTGGCTTCCCGATCTGGATCTGTCCGTGGCGAAGAACATGAGCCAGGGCACGCCGGCCACTTATACCACCGGGATCGGGATCTCCCTTCCCCTCTTCTTCTGGAATCACCAGCGCGGCACGGTGGCCGAGTCCCGCCATCATGAGCGGGAGCTGCAGGCCGCGTACACCGATCTCGAGGCCCAGGTGGAGCAGGACGTGCGGGTGACGTACGCGACCGCCGCCACGGCCCTGGCGCAGGCGATCTACATCCGGGACCAGCTGCTGCCGGAAACGCGGCGGGCCTACGACATCGCCATCACGAGCTACGGTCTCGGCGGCTCCTCCGCGTTGGACGTCCTGGACGCCCGCGGGAGCCTGCTGGATGCGGAGAGCCAATACGCCGACGCCCTGGGCGCCGCCAACGACGCCCGCGCCGACCTCGAGCGGGCCGTGGCCGGCCCCTTTGACGCCGCTACCGCCGGAGTTCCCAATGTTCACTGACCGCCTGCTCCGCCCCGCCCGGCCGGCCGCCCTCGCGGCGGCCGCCCTGATCGCCGCGTGCGGGTCCCGTGCTCCCGCCGCGGATTCCCGGACCGCATTCGGGCTGACCGAAACCCAGCGGGCCCGGATTCACCTCGCGCCCGTGACCGCGACCAGCTTCCGCCCGTCCGTGGAAGTGAGCGGCACGGTCGCCTTCGACGGCGACCACTCGACCCAGGTGCTGGCGGCGATTTCCGGCCCGGTCAGCCGCATTCTGGTGGAACCGGGGGCCCAGGTGGAGGCCGGGCAGCCGCTGGCGTACGTGTCGTCGCCGGACTTCTCCGCCGACCTGGCCCAATACCGCAAGGCGCAGGTGGCCGCGGTGAACCTGACGCGCATCGCGGCCCGCGACTCCGCGCTCTTCGTGAATGACGCCCTGGCGCGCCAGGATCTGGAGCAAGCCCAGACCGACGCCGCCTCCGCGGTGGCGGACCGCGACGCCGCGCTCGATCAGATGCGGGCGATCGGGATGGACTCGGCCGGCATCGCCGCGATCCGTGAAAACCGGACCGCTTCCATTCCCCAGGGTGTGATCCGGGCCCCGCTCGCCGGCGAGGTCGTGGAGCGGCTCATCACACCCGGGCAGCTCTTGCAGGCGGGGCAGACGCCCTGCTTCACGGTGGCCCGGCTTTCGACGATGTGGGTGATGGCCAATGTGTTCGAGCAGGACCTCCCCGACGTGGCGCTCGGCGATCCGGCCGAGATCCAGCCGACCGGAGGGGGGCGGACCTTTCCGGGACGCGTGGACTACATCGGCGCGCTGGTGGATCCGAACACCCGGGCCACCGCCGTGCGCATCCTCACCGAGAATCCGGGTGTGGGACTGAAGCGGGACATGTACGTACGCATCACCATTCACTCCCGCCGGGCCCGCACCGGCCTGCTGGTCCCCGTGTCCGCGGTCCTGCGGGACGCCGAGAACCTGCCCTTCGTGTTCGTGGCGCAGCCCGACAGCTCGTTCGCCCGGCGCACGGTGCGGCTGGGCAACCGCGTGGGCGACCAATTCGAGGTTTCGAGCGGCGTCGCGGCCGGCGATCAGGTGATCACCGAGGGCGGGCTGTTCCTCCAGTTCGCGGAGAACCAGTGACGGCGCCGACGGTCCCGCCGGCTCCCGGCGGAGAGCCCCGGACCGCCTCGATCATCAATCGGATCGTCGCGTCCTCGGTCCGACAACCGTTCCTCGTCGGGCTGCTCACCCTCCTGATGACCGGGACGGGAATCTGGTCGTTCTCGCGACTGCCGGTGGATGCGTACCCGGATCTTTCGCCCACCATGGTCGAGATCATCACCCAGTGGCCCGGCCACGCCGCCGAGGAGGTCGAGCGGCTGATCACGGTCCCGGTCGAGGTGGAGATGAACGGGCTGCCCCGGATGCAGATCATCCGGTCCATCTCCCTCTACGGCCTGTCCGACGTCATCATGACGTTCGGGGACGGCACCGACGACTACTTCGCGCGTCAGCAGGTGTTCGAGCGGCTCCCGGACCTGAGCTTGCCGGACGGCGTCACCCCGTCGGTCTCCCCGCTCTTCTCGCCGTCGGGACTGGTGTACCGGTACGTCGTGGAGAGTCCCGACCGGTCGGCCCGCGAGCTCAAGATCATCGATGACTGGGTGATCGACCGCGCGTACAAGTCGGTGTCCGGCGTGGCGGACGACTCTCCCCTGGGGGGGGAGACCTTTCAGTACCAGGTCCTCCTCGACCCCACCAGGCTGGCCGGCGCCGGGCTCGGCGTGTCGGACGTCGAGAACGCCCTCTCCGCCAACAACGGGAACGCGGGGGGCGGCTTCTACTCCGAAGGAGGGCAGTTCTACTACATCCGGGGCCTGGGCCGGCTCGTGACCCTCGACGACATCGGCAACGTGGTGGTCGCCAACCACAACGGCACCCCCATCCTGGTGAAGGACCTGGGCCAGGTCGTCGTGGGCGCCGCGCCCCGCCTGGGCCAGTTCGGCTTCAACGGCCAGGACGACGCCGTGGAGGGGGTCATCCTCATGCGGCGGGGGGAGCAGGCCCAGACGGTGCTCCGCGGGGTCGAGGCCAAGACCCGGGAGCTCAACACCTCCATCCTGCCCAAGGACGTGCGGGTTCATCCCTTCTATGACCGTTCCGACCTGGTCGCCCTCACCACCCGCACCGTCGAAGGGAATCTGGCCCGCGGCATCGTCCTCGTCGTGGTGGTGTTGGTGTTCTTCCTGTACGACGTGCGGTCGGGTTTGATCGTCGGGGTGACGATTCCCCTGTCCCTGCTGTTCGCGTTCATCTGTCTCGACCTGCGCCACATTCCGGCGAACCTCCTCTCCATCGGGGCCATCGACTTCGGCATCCTGGTGGACGGCGCGGTCGTGATGGTGGAAAACATCCACCGCCAGCTCGCCCTCCGGCACGGGACCCCGTACCGGGTTCAGGACGTCATCGTGCAGGCCGCGGCGGAGGTGGACCGCCCGATCTTCTACGCGGTCTCCGTCATCATCGCGGGTTTTCTCCCCATCTACGTCCTGGCGGGGCCCTCGGGGAAGCTGTTCACTCCCATGGCCGACACGATGATCTTCGGGCTCATCGGGTCACTTGTCGTGACGCTGACGCTGTTGCCGCTCCTGTGCGCCTGGCTGCTCCGTCGGGGCGTGCGCGAGCGGCGCAACCCGGGGTTCGAATGGCTGAAGGCCCACTATCAGCGCGGGCTCGACTGGTGTCTGGCCCGGCCCCGGACGGTGCTGGGGGGCGCCACCGGACTCCTGGTCGTGTCCCTGCTCTTGATTCCCAGTATCGGGGCCGAGTTCATGCCCCACCTCGATGAAGGCGCGATCTGGGTGCGCGCCACCATGCCCTACACCATTTCCTTCGAGGAGTCGGCGAAGCTCGCCCCCCAGATCCGGACCATCCTGAAGTCGTTTCCGATGGTCACCGACGTCGCGGACGAGCACGGCCGTCCCGACGACGGGACGGACCCCACCGGCTTCTTCAATGTCGAGTTCTACGTGGGGCTGAAGCCGTACGGAGAGTGGACGGGGCCGATCCGCTCGAAGGCCGCACTCATCGCCGCGATCGACCGGCGGCTGGAAACATTCCCGGGCGTCATCTTCAACTACACGCAGCCCGCCGAGGACGCAGTCGACGAGGCGGAGACGGGCTTGAAGAGCGCGCTCGACGTCAAGATCTTCGGGCCCGATCTGGACACCCTGGAGACCTTCGGACGCCGGATCAAGCAGATCATGGAGGGCGTCCGCGGACTCACCGAGCTGACGCTGGTCCAGGAGCTGGGCCAGCCCAGCCTCACCGTCACGCCGGACCGCCAGCGGATCGCTCGCTACGGCCTCAACGTCTCGGACGTGAACAACCTGATCGAGGCGGCCGTGGGCGGAGACGCAGCCACCCAGGTGGTCCAGGGCGAGCGGCTGTTCGACCTGGTGGTGCGCCTCCAGCCGCAGTACCGGGAGACGCCGGAAGCCATCGGCAACATCCCCGTCGCCACGCCCACGGGGCAGAACATCCCCCTCAAGGAGCTGGCCGACATCAAGGTTTCGAACGGGGCATCGTTCATCTACCGGCAGGACAATGCCCGGTTCATCGGCGTGCAGTTCTCGGTCGAAGGGCGGGACCTCGCGGGCGCCGTCCAGGATGCCCAGCGGCGGGTGGCGGCCCAGGTGAAGCTCCCCCCCGGCTACCGCGTCGTCTGGGGAGGCGAGTACCAGGAGTACACCGCCTCGCGGCGCCAGCTGCGGTTCATCGTGCCCCTGACGCTGCTCCTCATCTTCCTGATCCTCTTCGCCCTATACAGCAACATCAAGTTCCCGGTGATCACCGTGGCCGGGGTGCTGCTGTCCGATCCGATCGGAGGGCTCTTCGCCCTGTGGCTGACGGGAACGCCGTTCTCCGTTTCTTCGGGCATCGGCTTTCTGGCGTTGTTCGGCGTGTCCGTGCAGACCGCGGTGGTGTACATCTCGTATGCCAATGAGCTGCGGCGGGACGGCATGGGCATCGTTCAGGCGACCCGGGAGGCGGCGTTGCTTCGGTTGCGCCCCATCATGATGACGGCTCTGGTGGCGGCGCTGGGACTCTTGCCCGCCGCGCTGGCACATGGCGTCGGGACGGACTCCCAGCGGCCCTTCGCTCTCGTGATCGTCGGGGGCATGTTCTCACGACTCCTGATCAGCGTCTTCCTCATGCCGGTGCTGTACGATCTGGTGGCGCGCGAAGGAGATAGATTGGAAGTATGACACGGCCAGACGGTTGGACGGCCAGACGGCTGGCGGAAGCGATGGCGCTCGGATGCCTGGTCGTCTGCCCGCCCGGCCGTCTGGGTGGTCAAGTCGCCATTTCCGTCTCCGCCGGAGCCCGCTACAGCACCGTGCTGGTCCACGACCAGATCATCACGCCGTTCGCGGTGCGGCCGGCGCTCGCGCCGGCGCTCGCCGTGACCGTCGCCCTCCCGCTCGATCCGCCCTGGACCGTCGCGGCGGTGCTCGACCTCTCCACCAGCGAAGTTCGACGGGAGGACGAGGGGGGCGGGCTCGTTCCCATCACCCACCTCACCACGGCGGCACTCGGCCTGGGACTGGGCCGGACGCTCAAGCCGTGGCTCTCCGGCTCGGTCCGCTTCGGCGTGCTCAAGTACTTCCCGTCCGAGAACCTCGGCCTGTTTCAGGACGGCGGGCCGTTCTTCCCGTTCGCCCAGGCCGCCCTCGACGTGTCCCCCCCCGTCGCGTCGCGCGTCGGCCTCGGCCTCGAGCTGCGGGCCGACGTCCACAAATTCATCACGGACGCGCTGCGGGTCGAAGGCTTCAGTGACTCCCGGGCGGTGCAGCGGGTGGCGGTGGGCCTCACCTGGACGCCGGGGCGGAACCGGTGAAGCGGCGACTTCTGCTTCCGCTCCTGGCCCTCGCGGCGTGTACGACTCCGGACTCCCCGTCGCACGCCGGCGCCTACTACTTCGACTCGAACGGCGACGGCTCGGGGTACGTCTTTCACTGGCCCGAGAACCGGCTCCCCGTGCGCTTCTGGGTGGATCCGCGCGGGAACATGAAGGCCTTGGTCCAGAACGCCATCGACGTGTGGCAGGATCAATTCATGTACGGAGAGTTCACGGGCACCATCGTCCCGGATTCGAGCCACGCGGACGTGATCGTCACCTGGGCCGACAGCGTTCCCCCCGCGGTCACCCCGGACCCCGGACCTCCGGTCCGGGCCTGCGGCGGACTCACCAGCACCGATTCGCTGACCGACAACCAGATCCAGGGTGCGTTCCACTCGACCTTGACCATCCTCTTGACCGGCGCGACGGCCGGACAGGTCGAGGCCTGCGTGCAACGCACCGTCATTCACGAGCTGGGCCACGACCTGGGCATCCTGAACGACGACGCGCCGGACTCGACCGACATCATGTACTTCACGCCCTATGCGAGTTTCCCCAGCGCCGCCGACCGGACCACGATGCAGGTGCTCTACCACACCGCTCCCACGCTGCTGCCGCCCAGTCGCTGACGCCCCGCGCTTGCTTGACATTCGGGGTGGCGGCCGGTAGCATAACTCCTTTCCTAAAAAGGACTTGGATCACTCGATGGCCACGCGCCGCCAGGAGGCTCTGGACTATCACGCTCAGGGCCGCCCGGGGAAGATTCAGGTCTCTCCCACCAAGCCGTTCAAGAACCAGCGGGACCTCTCCCTGGCCTACACCCCGGGTGTGGCGGAGCCGTGCCAGGAGATCGCCGCCCGGCCCGAAGACGCCTACAAGTACACGGCCAAGGGGAACCTCGTCGCCGTCGTGACCAATGGCACCGCGGTGCTGGGTCTGGGCAACATCGGCGCGCTCGCCGGGAAACCGGTGATGGAAGGGAAAGGCATCCTGTTCAAGGCGTTCGCCGACCTGGACGTGTTCGATCTCGAAGTCGGGTCGGAGCAGCCCGACGACGTCGTCCGGTTCTGCCAGCTCCTCGAGCCCACGGTGGGCGGGATCAACCTCGAGGACATCCGGTCCCCCGACTGCTTCTACATCGAAGAGCGGCTACGCGAGACCCTCTCCATCCCGGTCTTTCACGACGACCAGCACGGCACCGCCATCATCTCCGGCGCCGCGCTCCTCAACGCCCTCGAGCTGGTCGGCAAGGCCATCGGCGACGTCCGAGTGGTCTTCTGCGGCGCGGGCGCGGCCGCGATCGCCACGGCGGAGCACTACGTCCGGCTGGGCGTGCAGCGGGAGCGGATCACGCTCTGTGACAAGGAAGGCGTGATTCACGCCGGCCGTGCCGATCTCGATCCCTACAAGCAGCGGTTCGCGGCCAAGACGGACGCGCGGGCGCTCCCCGACGCCCTGAAAGGCGCCGACGTCCTCGTCGGCCTGTCGGTGGCGGGCGCGGTGACGCCGGCCATGCTCGCCGCGATGGCGCCCAAACCGGTCATCTTCGCGCTCGCCAACCCGACGCCCGAGATCATGCCGGACGAGGCGCGGAAGGCGCGCCCCGACGCCATCATCGCCACCGGGCGCTCGGATTTTCCCAACCAGGTGAACAACGTCCTCGGATTTCCGTTCATTTTCCGGGGCGCGCTGGACGTCCGGGCCACCAAGATCAACGAAGAAATGAAGATGGCCGCCACGCGCGCGCTGGCGTCCCTGGCGCGCGAGGAGGTCCCGGACTCGGTGATGCGGGCCTACGGGCTCGAGCGCCTCCGCTTCGGCCCCGACTACCTCATTCCCAAGCCCTTCGATCCCCGGGTGCTCCTCTGGGTGGCGCCCGCCGTGGCCTGGGCGGCGGTCGGGTCCGGCGTCGCGGGCCGAGTGATCGACGTGGACGAATACCGCACCGAGCTCGAGGCCCGCCTGGGCCGGGCCCGTGAAGTCATGCGGGGCCTGACGGCCCGGGTGCAGGAAGATCCGCAGCGGATCCTGTTCCCCGAAGGCGACAACCCCCGGATCATCCGCGCGGCCCGGGTCCTGGCCGACGAGGGCAGCGCGGTTCCGGTACTGCTCGGCGACCCCGCCGCCATCCGCCGCGAGGCCGAGGACGCGGGCGTCACGCTCGAAGAGATCGAGATCGTGGATCCGGCGCAGGCCGCGGACGCCGAGGGTCTGGCCCGCGCATACTGGGAGCGCCGCCGGCGCCGCGGGGTGACGCTGCGGGAAGCGCGGGCCCGGGTGCGCGATCCCCTCTACCACGGGCTGCTCCTGCTCAAGACCGAGCGGGTGGACGCGCTGGTCGTGGGCGCCGACATGTACTATCCCGACGCGGTGCGCCCGGTGCTCGAGGTCATCGGCGCGGCGCCGGGCCGGAAGCACGTCAGCGGGATCTACATGATGGTGCTGCAGCAGGACGTGTTCTTCTTCGCCGACTGCACGATGAACATCGACCCCGACGCCGAAACCCTCGCGGCCATCGCCTCGGCCACCGCCGAGTTCGTATGGCGCCTGGGGATCGAGCCGCGCGTGGCGATGCTGTCGTTTTCGAACTTCGGCTCCGTGTCTCACCCCGGCGTGGACAAGGTGCGGGACGCGGTGGCGCTCCTGCACGCGCGGGAGCCCGGGCTCCAGGTGGACGGGGAGATGCAGGCCGACACCGCGGTCGTAAGCTCAATCCTGACCAAGACTTACCCGTTCGCGAAGTTGCGCGGCGCGGCCAACGTGCTGATTTTTCCGGGGTTGGACGCGGCCAACATCGCCTACAAACTGCTCAACCGCCTGGGCGGCGCCCAGGCGATCGGTCCGATCCTGGTGGGCATGGCCCGCCCGGTGCATGTGCTGCAGCGGGGGGCCGACGTCGACGAGATCGTGAACATGGCGGTCCTCGCCGCCGTGGACGCCCGGGAACATCGCCGCCTCCGGCGGCCTCACAGCTAAGGGACCACATGGCCACGCCCGTGACCACGCCTCGCGGCTCCGGACGCCGCTCCGGCGCCTCCATCGAATTCTCGGGGCTTTCGCCCCAGCATCACGTCCACTGGAACTATGGTCCGGCCGAGCTGGTGGAGCATGCGGTGCGGCGCCAGGAGGGCCTCCTCGCGGAGGGCGGTCCGTTCTGCGCGGTGACCACGCCGCATACCGGCCGCTCGCCGGGCGACAAGTTCGTCGTCAAGGAGCCGTCGTCCGAGTCCCAGGTGTGGTGGGGGAAGGTCAACCAGCCGCTCCTCCCCGAGCACTACGAGCGGCTGCACCAGGAAGTCGTGCGGCACCTGAACGGCCGGGAGATCTTCGTCCGCGACCTGTTCGCCGGCGCCGACCCGGAGTTCCGGATCCCCGTCCGCTTCGTCACGCCGAACGCCTGGCAGGCGCTGTTCGTGCACAACATGTTCCTGCGCCCCACCGTTCCGGAGCTGTCGGCCTTCACCCCCGAGTGGCAGGTGCTCCACGCGCCGGAGCTCGCGGCCGACCCGAAGGTCCACGGCACCAAGACGTCGACGTTCATCGTCGTGAACCTGGCGAAGAAGACCATCCTGATCGGCGGCACCCGATACGCCGGCGAGATGAAGAAGTCGATCTTCACCATTCTCAACTACCTGCTCCCCCAGCGCGGCGTCCTGCCGATGCACTGCTCCGCGAACGTGGGCGAAGCGGGTGACGTCGCGCTGTTCTTCGGGCTGTCCGGCACCGGCAAGACGACCCTGTCGGCGGACCCGGAGCGGGGGCTGATCGGGGACGACGAACACGGCTGGAGCGACCGCGGCGTCTTCAACTTCGAGGGCGGCTGTTACGCCAAGGTGATCCGCCTCTCCCGCGAAGGTGAGCCGGAGATCTTTCAGACCACCCGGATGTTCGGGACGGTGCTCGAGAACGTCGTGGTGGATCCGGAGACCCGGCGGATCGACCTGGATTCGGCGTCGATCACCGAGAACACCCGGTCGTCGTATCCCATTCACTTCATTCCCAACCACGTCGCGGGCGGTCAGGGCGGCCACCCGGCCCACATCGTGTTCCTCACCTGCGACGCGTTCGGCGTGATGCCCCCGATCGCCCGCCTGACCCCGGCGCAGGCGATGTACCACTTTCTGTCGGGCTACACGGCGAAGGTCGCGGGCACGGAGCGCGGCGTCACCGAACCCAAGGAGACGTTCTCGGCGTGCTTCGGCGCGCCCTTCCTGCCGCTCCACCCCAACACCTACGCCCAGCTCCTCGGCCAGAAGATCGCGAAGCACGGCGCGCAGTGCTGGCTCGTGAACACCGGCTGGACGGGGGGCGGCTTCGGCCAGGGCCAGCGGATGCGGCTGCCCCATACGCGGGCCATGGTCCGCGCCGCGCTGGCCGGCAAGCTCGACAAGGTGCCGAACGTCACCGAGCCGGTCTTCGGTCTCGCCGTGCCGCAGCACGTGCCCGGGGTTCCCGACGACGTGCTCCTGCCCCGGGCGACCTGGAGCGACGCCGGAGCGTACGACGCGATGGCCGCGAAGCTCGCCGGGCTCTTCCGGAGCAATTTCACGCAGTTCGAAGACCAGGTTCCGGCGGCGGTGCGGGAGGCCGGCCCGCGGCCTTGAGCTCTCCCGCCGCGCTCGAGGTCGTTCGCGACCCCCTCTGGAACAACATCCGCCTCGAGCCGGACGCCGTGACGGTGGTCGACACGCCGGCGGTGCAGCGACTCCGGTACGTCCGCCAGCTGGGGCACGCCTTCCTGGTGTATCCCGGCGCCACCCATTCCCGCTTCGAGCACTGCCTGGGAGCCTATCACCTGGCCCGGCGCGCGCTCGAGCAGCTCGCCCTGGGCGACGTCACGGTGTCGCCGGCCGACGCGCGCACGGTCCGGCTGGCGGCCCTGCTCCACGACATCGGCCACTACCCGTTTTCCCACGCGCTCGAAGAGGCGGGGCTCCCCCGCCACGAGACCCTGGCCCGCCGGCACCTGACCGCCGGCCCGCTGGGCGAAGCGCTGGCGCGCGCCGGCATCGAGGCGGAGGCCCTGCTCGCGCTCATCCAGGGGCGGGCGACGGCGCCGCTCGCCGGACTGGTGGCGGGGTCCCTCGACGTGGACAAGCTCGACTACCTCACGCGCGATGCCTGGATGTGCGGGGTCCCGTACGGCGTGATCGACGTGGACCGGTTGCTCTCGTCCCTTACCGTGGTGGAGCGCGCGGGCCGGCCCACTCTGGCCCTCCACGAGAAGGGCCTCGCGGCCCTCGAGTCCCTGCTCTTCGCCAAGTACCAGATGTACCGGAACGTGTACTGGCACCACGCGGTCCGGTCGGCGACCGCGATGTTCAAGCGGGCGGTTCGGGACGCCATCGCCGCCGGGCGCCTGACGGCGGACGCCGTGGCGGACGCCACCGACGACGGCCTGATCCACGACCTGTCCCGGACCGATCCGGCGGGCCTGGCCCGGTCGCTGCGGGAGCGCCGCCTGGCCAAGCGGGCCGTCGACCTGCCCGCCACCGACCTCCCCGCCGCCGCCGATTGGGCGGCCCAGGACCCCGACCTGGTGTCCCGCGTGGAGGACCAGCTGGCGCGCGAGCTCTCCCTCGAGCCCGGGGAGCTCTTCCTGGATTTCCCCGCCAAGCCGGAGATGCTGGACCTGCATCTGCCCCTCGTGACCCGGGAGGGCGAGGTGGTGGAGCTGGCGGGCCGGGAGGCCGGCGAGCGGCTGGGGCTGCCCCGGGTAGGGGCGGAGCTGGTCCGGTCGGCGCGGCGGCTGCGGGTGTTCGTCCGCCGGCCCCGGACGGTGCCGGCGCGGGCGGTGGTGGATCTCGTGACGTTGCCGGGGAGTGACGTGGCGGCCCGCCTCGCGGCCGGCCGCGCCCTGCTCTAGCGGATCAGCCCGGGAGGGTGGTCGCCTCGGTGGCGCGGCCGTTGGGCGGCGGCTCGACCGAATCGATCCGGACGATGATGGCCGTGATGTTGTCGAGCCCCCCGTGCCGGTTCCCTTCCTCGATCAGCGTGTCCACCTGCTCCTGCGGCATCCGCCCGTTCCGGAGAATCTCCGCGAGCTGGGGGTCTTCCAGCATTCCGGTCAGGCCGTCGGACGCCAGGAGAAACAGGTCGTTGGCGCGCGCGGACCCGACGTACACGTCGGGCATCACGTCGGCGTTCGCGCCGACGCAGCGGGTGATCACGTTGCTGTAGGGGTGGGTCCGGGCCTGCTCGGGCGTGAGGTAGCCGGCGTCCACCTGCTCCTGCACGTACGAATGGTCCTTCGTGACCTGGGTGAGCTTCCCTTCCCGCATGAGGTAGGCCCGGCTGTCACCCACCTGCCCGATCAGGAACCGGTTGCCGTAGAGCGTGAGCGCCGTGACGGTGGTGCCCATGCCCCGCTTGTCGTGCTCGGTGAGGGTGCGCTCGAAAATGGCTCCGTTCGCGGCCCGGATGGAGAGCCGCATCCGCTCCGCCACCTGTTCGTCGTTGAGCCCCTGCAGACTCCCCACCTCGCGGGCGATGACCCGGACCGCCATTTCGCTCGCCACTTCGCCCGCCGCGTGCCCCCCCATGCCGTCGGCCACGATGAACACCCCCTTGTCGGGAACCATGAGGTAGTTGTCCTCATTCCCCGATCGGATGATGCCGACGTCGGTGCGGCCCGCGCAGGTGATGTGCACGCGCGGCCTAGCGGAGGATCCAGTACAGGATGGTCGCGCCGCCCAGCAGGAACATCGCGGCGCCGGCGCCGCACCCTTTGCCCTTCTTCGCCGGCACCGGCGGCGGCACGGGGCGCTTCACGGGCGTCGCGGCCGGCTTCGGCTTGGCTGGCGGCGGCGCCGCCGCCGCGGCGGGCTTGACCGGCGCCGGGGCGGGAGCGGGAGGGGCCGCCGGCGCCGCGGGAGCGGGTGGCGGCGTCTTGGACGGCGGAGGCACCGTAGACGCCGCCGCGGCGGGCGCCTTGAAGGCTTCGATCACCTTGGTGCCGCCCCCCTTCGCGGTGCCCAGCGCGTCGTCCGTGGGCTCGAAGACCGCCTGCACGTCACCGAAGCGCACCAGGGCGCCCGGCGCCAGCGGCGTCTCGCCCGCGATCCGCTCGCCGTCGACGAAGGTCCCGTTGGTGGACTCCAGGTCGATCAGCATCCACACGCCTTCGCGCCGCTGCAGCTTGGCGTGTGACGTCGATACCGACCCGTCCGGGACGACCAGATCGTTGTACTCGGCCCGGCCGATGTTCAGGACCGGGGTCTTGATCTGGTAGCGCTGACCTTTGAGGGGTCCGGAGCGGAACAGGAAGTTCCCGAGCGCGGCCGGGGCCGGCCCCCCCGACCCGGTCGAGCGCGGCACCGCCGCCATTCCGAAGCTCGTGTTCTGCAGCCGTTGGCCCGCGCCGCTCGGCGGAGGAGGAGGCGGGGGCGCGGCCTGCGGCGGGTTAGCGGCCGGCCCCTCGGGAGGGGTCTGGGCAGCGGGTGCGGCGTCGGCGTAGAACCGGAACTGCTCGTCGCCGATCTTGATGACGTCGGCCCGCAGGAGGAGCCGCTGCCCTTCGATCTTTTCGTCGTTCACGAACGTTCCGTTCGTGCTCGAGTCCACCACCATGTAGCCCTTCGGGGTGCTCATGATCTCGGCGTGGCGCCGGGACACGTCCTTGCCCGTCACCACCACGTCGCACCCAGCCTCCCGGCCGAAGACCAGGGAGCTTCCCGCGACCGCGTACTCCCGCCCGTCCGTGAGCGAGACCACCCGTCCGCCCGTATTGCCGGTCGGTTTCCCCGCTCCGGCCGAGGCCTTGGCCTGGGCCATCGCCTTGGAAACGTCCATCGCCGCGACGTATTGGGTGCTGCCCGACCGCCGCTCGTCGACGAACGTCAGCTCGTTGCCGCCGGTTTCGATCTTGTCGCCGTGCAAGAGGGGGGTGGGCTCGGCCCCGAGGTTGACGCCGTTGATCGCGATGACGCCCTGAGGATCGACCTTGCGGATGGAGACCTGCCCGTCCGGCAACCCCTTGAGGATCGCCGTCTTGGCGGTGATCCCCGGACCCGTCAGTTGAATCGCGCAGTCGGCGGCACTGCCCAGCGCCACTTCGCCGGCAGGAATCGTGAACTTTCTGCCGCCCATTTCGAGAAGGGCCATCGGGGAATCCTTTCTACGGGAAGGCCGGCTCGGAAGTTACGCCCAGGGCCGTAACCGGACAAGCCGACACGGGTTACGCCCCTCTCCGAACACTGGGCCGGGCTTCGGCGGCCACGGACTCTTCCATCCCGATCAGGCCGCGGCGCAACCATCCCCAGAACACCAGGGAGCCCACGATCACCGTCGCATAGCTGTTGATGAACCGCCAGACCAGTGTGTAACTGGGGATCAGCGGACGGGGCACGTAGATCGACATCACCACCGTCGAGATACCCTCCGCCAGGCCGGAGCCGCCGGGGGTGGGAGCGAAGTACAGCACGAACGTGATCAGGGTCTGGATGAGCAGCACTTCGAGGAAGTCCGCGGGAATCCCCAGCGCGCGGAGCGCCACGTACCCGGCGAGGAGCTTGTTGGCGTGGGACGGGGCGGAGAGAATCACCGCCCAGAAGATCGCGAGCCACCCCCGCGGAGACCCGAAGGCCACGAAGCACTGGTGGCCGTACTCGATCCCCTCCCGCAGCTGCTCCATCCCGGCGGCGATCCGCCGGCTCCGCTTTCCCAGCCGGCCGGCGAGCCAGTGGACCAGGTCGCGGGCCAGGCGGGGAAAGACCATCAGGAAGAGCATCAGGAGCCCGAGCCCCACGAAGACACCCAGGCTGATCTTGAACAGACCGTACAGCCCGATCCCGAGCACCACCCCGTGCTCCCGCAGGGACCGGCCGGCGCCGAAGACGATCGCCAGGGGCCCAGCGATCGCGAAAAAGGCCACCGTGGCCACGAAGGTCATGAACGTCGCGGTGAACGCCAGCGGGAGACGGACACCGGCGCGCTTCATGGTCCACATCATCATCGGCCCCGCGCCGGTCTGGAACGGCGTGAGGTATCCCCCCCACGCGCTCATCCCGCCCGCTACGATCATGTCCCGGAGCCGGACGTGGGGTTGGACGTGCCGGGCGACCACCCAGAGCCGGGTGCCGCCGCCGACCCAGTCCATGGACGCGAGGACCAGCCCCAGGGCGAGCCAGCCCCAGTGCAGCGACGCCAGGGCGTCGAGAAAGGCCCGGAGGTTGTCGCCGTAGAAGAGCAGGGCGACGACGCCGGCCAGAGAGATGATGGCGAAGAGGGCGAGTCCCCGACGGAGCAGCCGGGGGGTCAGGGCGAGCGCCATTGGACGGCGAAGGTAAGGTTAAGTTTAGGGGTTATGCCAGCCCCTGCCGGCCAGATCGTTCTCCGCAACGTGCGGCAGCACAACCTCCAGGGAATCACGGTCTCCCTGCCCCGCCGCGCCTTCACGGTCATCACCGGGCCGTCCGGGTCCGGGAAGAGCTCCCTGGCGTTCGACACCCTCTATGCCGAGGGCCAGCGCCGGTACATCGAATCCCTCTCGTCCTACGCCAAGCAGTTCCTCGAGCGGATGCCCAAACCCCTGCTCGACAGCCTCGAGGGCCTCTCTCCCGCCGTGGCCATCGAGCAGAAGAACCCCACCACCTCGAGCCGCTCGACGGTGGGCACGGCCACCGAGATCTACGACTTCCTCCGCCTGCTCTGGGCCCGGACCGGCACCACGTACTGCCGGAACTGCGGCAAC
>DATJQI010000081.1:0-27600 GCA_035505915.1 Gemmatimonadales bacterium
ACCCGGGCCGACCGCCCCCTCTCCCGCACCGCGGCCGCCGTCGCCACCGTCACCCGCGCCGACATCAGCACCGCCCGTCCCACCTGGGGCCTCGATGAGGCCCTGAACGGAATCCCCGGCGTGCTCGACGCCAACCGGTACAACTTCTCGCTCGACCAGCGGATTTCCATCCGCGGCTTCGGAGCACGCGCCGCCTTCGCCGTGCGCGGCATCAAGATCCTGCTGGACGGCATCCCGCAGACTCTCCCCGACGGACAGGGGCAGCTCACCAACCTCGACCTCTCCGAAGTGGACCACATCGAGGTCTCGCGGGGGTCGGCCTCCGCGCTGTTCGGCAACGCGACCGGCGGCGTCATCAGCATCTGGACCGACCCGAACACCCCGTCTCCGCTGACCGAAGACGCACGGGTGGTCGGCGGGCAGTTCGACGGGGGCCGGACCTGGACCAAGTGGTCGTCCACGACGCGGGCGCGGGTGGGGCAGGGGAGCCTGATGCTCACGGCGTCCCGCCTGTCCTACGCGGGGGAGCGCGACCACAGCGCCGCGGATCAGCGGGATTTGAACAGCCGCCTGCACCTGCTGCTGGGCACGAGCTGGGCGCTGGCCGCGGTCGCGGATTACGGGGACGACCCGCGGGCCGACAATCCCGGCGCGCTGACCCTGTCCGAACTCCAGGCCAAGCCCGATTCGGCGGCGCCGGTGAACCTGCAGCGGGCGGCGGGAAAGGCGGTGACGCAGGGGCAGCTCGGGGTCACGCTCCGCCACCTGTTCGAGCGGGGCGGCGAGGCCGACGCGACGCTCTACGGCTTCACCCGGGACCTCCGGAATCCCCAGACGTTCGCGTACATCCGGCTCAAGCGTTTGGACTACGGCGCGCGGTTCACGCTCACCCGGCCGTTCGCCGTGGGCCCGTTCCCGCAGGAGCTGACCGCCGGCTTCGACTTCCAGCGCCAGCGGGACGACCGTGTGAACTTCAACTACGTGGGCGCCACGGCGCAGGCGGACACGTCGCGGCAGCTGGACCAGCTGGAGCACGTCACGGAGGTAGGGCCGTTCATCCAGAGCGCCGTCACCCTGTTCCCGCGCCTGACCGCGACGGCGGGGCTGCGGTACGACTGGGTGAGCTTTGGCGTGGCTGACCGGCTCGTGGATTCCCTCAAGGCCCTCACCAACCCCATCTACCTGAACGACTCGGGCGACCGGCTGATGGAATCCCTGTCGGGATCCTTGGGCGCCGCGTTCGCGGCGACGGACGACCTCACCGTCTACGCCAACGCCGGCTCGTCCTTCGAGACGCCGACCACCACGGAGCTCGCGAACCGCCCCGACTCCGCCGGCGGCTTCAATCCGTCACTTCAGCCCCAGCGGGCCTGGACCTACGAAGTCGGCGCGCGGGGAGATCCCGGCTCCGCCGTGCATTGGTCGGCCGCGGTCTTCCAGGCCGACGTCCACGGCGAGCTGGTCGGGTTCCAGGTGCCGACCTCGCCGCAGCGGGTGTTCTACCGCAACGCCGGCGTGGCGCGCCACCGCGGCGTGGAGCTCGGCGCCGGCGCGCGGCTCGCGCCCGGCGTGCGGCTCGACGCCACCTACACCTACTCGCACTTCCGGTACGTCGACTACCGGTACACGGTGAGCGATACGGTGGGCGCCAAGGTCTACGTGCTCGACGGCCGGCCCGTGGCGGGCGTGCCCGAAAGCTGGCTGCGGCTCCTGCTGGGTCTGCGCCTGCCCGCGCTCCGCGGGGCCTGGACTGAGCTCGAAACCGTGCACGCCTCGAGCCAGATCCTGAACGACACCTTGAACATCCGCGCGGGGGGCTGGTGGCGGACCGACCTGCGCCTCGGCTGGGGCGGGGAGGTCGGGCGGGTGCGGCTCGATCCGTTCTTCGCGGTGGAGAACGTCTTCAACCACCGGTACGTCGGATCGGTGACGGTGAACGCCGCCGGCGGCCGGTATTACGAGCCGGCGCCGGGGCGGAATTTCTATTTAGGGATGGAGCTGCACTGAGGTTTTACTTGTATCGGTAGGTGATCCTGCCGCGGGTCAAGTCGTACGGCGAGAGATCGACGGCGACCCGGTCGCCCTGCAGGATGCGGATGTAGTTCTTCCGCATCTTCCCGGAGACGTACGCCAGGACTTCGTGCCCATTCTCGAGCTTCACGCGGAACGTGGTGTTCGGCAACACCTCCGTCACCGTTCCCATCATCTGGATCGCGTCACCCGCCACGTCGCGTGCCTCGCTCCCCGGCGTTCTGGTCCGGGGGATTCTGGGGATCCACGGTCGCGTCCCGAGGCGGTTCGGTGCCGCCTTCGATGTAGGACGCGTGCCGCCCGCACTTTCCACAGGTCAAGCTGATGCGCTCACCCACCCGCGGAGGGTCTCCGGGGCGCGCCGGGCGCCGCCGCGGCACCCGCTGGATCGCCCGGGCCCCGCACGAGGGGCAGGCCAGCGGCTGGTGTTCGCGGTCGGCGGCGATCAGTCCCAAGGCTTCAGACGCCCGGTACTCCTTGACTCCCCGTCGGCCCACCGTTCTTCACGACCTCCGACGCGAAATCTAGGCGCCGGCGAGTCTCCTTGACAGCCCTCGATGGGGAGGTATCTCTCAGTGGAGTCGGGGGATAGCGATGGATAACGAGTTTCAGCGGCTGGCGGACATCGAGGTCGAAGCGGTGCGCCCGGACCTCCAGGGCTTCACCCTGACGGGCCAGGGGCCGGACCATGCCGAGTACCGTCTGGACGTCCATTTCGACCTCCCGATCGACGCGCGCACGCGCGCCGTGCTGGGCGAACTCCTGTCCCATTCTGGCCTTACGATTTCCCGTCGGGCAACGGCACCGGCGGCGCCCGCGCGGCGACGTGACCGCGCTCACCGGACCTGACGGCGGGGGGTCACCGCCCCACCCCGATCACGCCCTTACCTTCACCAGTACGAGTTGAAATGCGCCTTTCTTTCGCGATGCCCCGAGTAGCTGCGCGTCGCCGCGCGCTCGGCCTTGCCGGCCTGCTGGCCGCCGGGGCCTGTGCCGGCGCGCCCGGCCCCGCCACGCCCACGCCGGCGGACATCCCCGCGCTCGAGGCCCGGCGGGCCCAGAGCCCCGACGATCCGGCCGCGAATCTCCGCCTCGCCGAGGCGTACTACTCGGCCCAGCGGTATCCGGACGCGCGCGCGGCGCTCTCGCGGACCCTGCTTCATCAGCCCGACAACGCCGAGGCGCAGATCTATCTCGGCTACACCTACGAAGGCCTGGGCCAGTTCGACTCGGCCCGCACCGTCTATCAGCACCTCGAGGCCGCGAAGCCCTCGGGCGCCGCGCGCCGCCTGCTCCAGGGTCGCCTGGCGCTGGTCGAGCGGCATCAGATGATCTACCAGGCCCGGCAGGCGCTGGCTCACGAGTCCACGCTGGTCAAGACGCCGCCGCCCCCCAACACCGTGGCGGTCATGCCGTTCCGCTACACCGGCACGGACTCGACCTACCAGCCGCTCTCCCGCGGGCTCGCGGCGCTCGTGGTCACGGACCTGTCCCGGGTGCACAGTCTCCGGCTGGTGGAGCGCGACCGCCTGCAGGCGTTGATCGACGAAATGAAGCTGTCGGAGAGCGGGCGGGTGGATCCCGCGACCGGCGCCCGCTCCGGCCATCTGATCGGCGCGTCGACCGTGGTGCAGGGCCAGTACGACGTGAACCAGACCCAAGTCCGCATGAACGCGACCGCGGTCCGCACGCAGGACGCGCAGGTCGCGTCGACCGCCGTCGGCGCGGACCGGCTCCAGGCGCTCTTCGACCTCGAAAAGCAGGTCGTCTTCCAGCTGCTCGACAGGCTCGGCATCCAGGTGACGCCCGCCGAGCGGGTGGCGATCAGCGAGCGCCCCACGCACGATCTCGAGGCGTTCCTGCTGTACAGCCGCGGGCTCGCGGCCCAGGATCAGGGCAACTACGCCGCGGCGGCGCAGGCGTTCCAGGCGGCGGCCCAGCGAGACCCCGGGTTCGCGGCGGCGGGCGCGGCGGCCCAGAGCACCGACCAGGCACAGTCGGCGTCGACCGCCACGGCGCCCGACGTCGTGACCGCGGACCTCGGGGGACTGCCGCCCGGGCCGCCCATCGATCAGACGCTCACCAACACCATCAACGTCACCGTGACGAGTGGCGCGACCGTGATCAATCCGGCCGGCGGAACCGGGGGGGGCACGGGAACGGGAATTCCGCCGACCCGGCCGACCGGCGTCTGCCCGGGGAATACCTGCAATCCGCAGAACACGCAGCTGATCGGCAGTCTCGTCATCGTCATCACCCGCCCCTAAAGGAGGCACGATGCGCCCGATGTATCGCACCGCCGTCGTCGCCTTCTTCCTGTCCGCCGGAGCGGGCTCGCTCCGGGCGCAGGCGTCCGACGCCCTGTACACGCGCTGGGCCGGCTATACCGGCTTCCAGTTCCAGTCCTATTCGTTCGATTTTCCGGCCGGGTCCAAGGTGTCCGAGTGGAGCGTCCCGTTCGTGGTGGTCGCGCCGCTGGGTGACCGGATGTCGGCCGATCTCACGGCGCATTACGCCAATGCGACGGTGACCGGCAGCGGAGCCGACCAGACGCTCAGCGGGCTCACCGACACGCAGCTGCGCCTGCTCTACACGCTGAACCGCGACCGGGCCGTGGCGTCCGTGTCGATCAACCTGCCGACCGGGCAGCACACGCTCACGCCGCAGCAGTTCTCGGCGTACGGCGCGGTGGGGTCGAACTACCTGTCGTTTCCGGTTTCCGATTTTGGAACGGCGTTCGGCGTCACGGGCGGCCTGGCGTACGCCACGCCCGCCGGCAGCTGGAACCTCGGGTTCTCCGGGGCGGTCCGCTACACGACGTCGTACACGCTGCTGGCCGTGAACGACACCAGCACGACCTACAAGCCGGGCATCGAATTCCGCGGCCGCCTCGGCGCCGATCGCCTCATCGGGCAGTCGTCGCGCCTGCTCATCGGGCTCACCGCTTCGACCTTTTCGAACGACCAGCTCTCCGGCTCGTCGGGCGGCCAGCTGGTGACCGGGTCCTTCTCGCCCGGTCTCCGGATCATCGGGGATGCCGGATGGGCCAGCGCCCTGGGCCGCAACACGCTGTCCTTCGCGGTCTGGGACTACTACCGGGCCAAGGGGACGCTCGATTCCACGTCCGAGAACATCATCAACGCCGAAGCCCGGTTCACCATCAATGCGACGCCGCGGGTGTCGATTCAGCCGCTCGTCGGGGTGCGCAACTGGTCCCCCGGGATGAACGGGGGGACGTACGTGACCGGCGGCCTCGGCGCCCATTTCGGGCTCAGCGACCAGTTCGGCGCGGGGGTCGAAGGCCGGTACACCTCGGGCAAGGTGCTGCAGCAGTCGGCGTCGCTGGTGAGCTTCACGGGAGCCTCGGTGCAGGTGATGCTCCAGTACCAGCACTAGGAGGGCGGGCGACCGAATTCTTGACGGTGCCGGGGGGGTGCGGTAGGTTGGCGCCACCTTCAACCTGGGAGCAGCGCGATGGCCGCTGAGCTGGGCGGATCGCAGATCTCATCGCTGCTCGAAGCCCTGCCCGGGATCGCCAGTGTCCTCCGGAGTCCCGTCGCGGACTCCCTGGTCCGGGCGATCCGTGCCGCCGCGGGAATCGGTGAGTTCACCTTCGAGGATGCGGAAGAGCTGATCCGGTACGCCGTGCGGCGTGGCCTCATCGGCGCCGAAGAGGGCGACCGAGTGCTGACCGACGTGCAAGGGTCGTCGAAGGTGACGCGCAAAGCGGCGCGCGCCGCCAAGACGAAACCCCCCAAGAGACCGGACAAGAAGCCCCCGAAGAAGCCCCGCCGCTAAACCAGAGGACGTGCGCCGCTTCCTGCGCATCGGGGCCGGGTTCCTGCTGGCCCTCGTGATCGTCACCTGTACGGACAAGGACGTCACCGGCCCGCGCGGGCACGGGGTGGCGGCCTTGAATCTGAGCGCGTTTCAGCCCGAGGCCACGCCGGGCTCCCCGCAGCTGCCGCTCGACTCGCTGCGCATCTCGCTGCTCCGGATCCCCGGGCTCACGTCCGCCTTCGACACCGTATTCTCGCTGCACGCTGACACCACGGATTCGCTGGTGGTGGACCTGAACGTGGTCCTGCTCGAGAGCCCGGAGAAGTTCCAGCTCACGATCCAGGCCTACGGCGGCGGGACCGTCTGGTACCAGGCCTCGGACACCACAATCATCACGTCCGGCGAGACGGCGTCGCCCCGGCTCCTGGCCACATACGTCGGCCCCGGCGCCCACGCCACCGGCGTGACGATGGGCCCGCGGGACACGACCGTCACGGGCGGGCAGGCCGTGGCGCTCCGCGTGGTGGTCGACTCCGCGGGGACGCCCATCGCGAACGTGCCGGTGGGATTCAGCTCGGGTGACACCACCAAGGGCAAAGTCACGCAACCGACGCTGATCTCGGGGTCCTTCCTCGGCAAGAACAACATCCGGGACTCGGTCTGGCTGTACGTCGTGACGCCGACCCATCTCCGCGATTCCACGCGGATCCACATCGTCCCGCCGCCTTCACAGATCGTCAAGATCTCGGGTGACAGCCAGACCGTCATCGTGAACGTGGCCGCTCCGGCGCAGCTCGCGGTGCGCGTCGAAGACGCCCTGAACGGCGGCTCGCCGGGCGTGCCGGTGACGTGGTCGGTCACCCAGGGCGCGGCCGGCCTGGCTCCCGCGTCGCCGGTCGTGTCCGACACCGGCGGGTACGCCCGCGTGACCGTCACGCCCAGCTCGCTCGGCACCGTGAAGGTCCAGGCCGCCGCGGCCGGCCTCACCGGCTCGCCGGTCACGTTCACGGTGAACGTCCTGGCCGGCACGGTGCGCCAGGTGATCGTCGCGCCCAAGGTCGACACCATCGCCAAGGGCGCGACGGCCCAGTTCACCGCGACGCTCAAGGACTCGCTCGGCAACGTCATCACGACCGTCAAGCCGGTCTGGACTTCGAGCAACGTCGCGGTCGCCACGGTGGACAGCACCGGTCTCGCCACCGCGCTGGCCGGCGATTCCACCTACATCGTCGCGGCGGCGGGCGGCTACGCCGACACGGCCCGGCTCTTCGTCCGGGCCCCCGCCAAGGTCGCGGTCTCGCCGTCCGACACGGTGATCACGGCCATCGGCGATTCGGTCCACCTCACCGGCGTCGTGCTCACCAACTTCGGCGACACGGTGAAGACCGGGACGGTGATCCGGTTCGCGTCCACCGCGCCGGGCGTGGTGGCGGTGAACGCGGTGACGGGCGAGGCCCAGCTGATCGGAGCCGGGAACGGCGTGGTGCAGGCCACCGACACCGTGAGCAAGGTGACCGGCACCGCCACCCTGCGGGGGAACCAGAAGGTCAACGGGATCGTGAACCAGCCGCCCGACTCGATCGAGGTCGGCGTCAACGGCCAGGCCCAGATCATCGCGACCGCGGTGGATCGCAACGGGCATCCGATCCCCGGCAAGACGTTCGGCTGGGTCTCCCGCGTGCCGACGATCGCGACCGTCAACCAGTCGGGTGTGGTGACGGGCCTGGCGGTGGGCGCGAAGACCTACGCCGTCGACACGCTGGTCGACTCGATCAGCGTGTTCCGGGATTCGACGCTGGTGTCGGTGGTCGCGTCGCCGCCGCCCGTGCTGCAGTGGGCGTTCGATACTCTGGCCATCGGCAACGGCGGGAACACCACGGTGACCGTGTCGCTCAACGTGCCGAGCGCGGCGGGGACGGTGCTGCAGATCGTGTCGGGCGACACGACGCGGGTGAAGCCCACCCAGACCCGGATCGCCGTCGGGACGGGCGGGGCGAGCGCGTCGGTCACGCTCCAGGGCCTCGCCGCGACGCTCACGCCCGTGAACGTGGTGGCGCAGGATTCGGCGGGCATCTACAAGCCCGACACCCTGCGGGTGGTGGTGGTGTCCACCCTCTACTTCGCGTCCGTGGGCCAGACGACGCGGAATCAGGACTTCTACATCAATCAGAACGAGACGCTGAACGCGCAGGTGTTCCTGTCCGATCCGGCGCCCGCGGGCGGCCTGGGCGTCACGTTCGCGTTCGGCAAGGGCTACACCGCCATCGCGCCGACCACCGTGATCATCCCGCAAGGCCAGCTGGCCGCCAACGTCCAGTTCTCCGGCCTCACCGTGGGCACCGACAGCGTGACCCCGACGTCGGGCGCCTTCGCCGGGAAGTTCTCGTACCTGCACGTGGCCAAGGACACCCTGGTCACCGGCCCACCCTACCCGGGCACCGGCGTGGTCGGCCTGGGGCAATGGGAGCAGCCGACGGTGAGCATCACCTACGGGATGGACCACATCCTGCCCTTCACGGTCGCGGTGACGCCCTCCAACCTCGCCACGGTCCAGACGCCGGATACGTTCCCGCTCAATACGGGTGGCCGCTCGTTCCAGGTCATCGGGACGACGCTCGGCTCCGGCACCGTCACGGTCTCGGCCAACAACTGGCTCTCGGGAAGCCTTCCCCTGATCGTGAGCACGCCCAAGCTCGGCGCGTCCGGTACCACCTCGATCATCGCCGGCGCGCCGGCCAGCGCCGGTTACTGGCAGGTCTACACCGAGGACAGCCTCGGCTACAGCCACCCAGTGAGCGCGCCGGTGCACGTGACCGCGGTCTCACGGGACACCACGGTGGTGCAGGTGCTGATCGACACCCTGACTGTGCCGCTCAACGGGGGCAGCAACAGCGTGGGCAGCTCCCTCTACGCCCAGCCCGGCGCGGGCGGCGACTCGACCTATGTGGTGTTGTCCGCCGCCGGATATCGGTCCGACTCGATTCTGGTCCACGTGACCAAGCCGACGCTCACGAACGGATATGGCTACCCGGGCTATGGCCTGGTCGGGTTCCACCAGCAGTTCGTGAACGCGGGGTACGTCGCTATTCCGTACGCGCGCCCCGACAGCTTCTGGGTGGTCCTGTCGCACACCCGGAAAGGCGTGGTCTCGGGTCCCGATTCGGTGGTCATCCCGAAGGGCCAGACCTCGGGCTACTTCAACATCGCAGGCGACACGCTCAATGGGGTCGACACGGTGACCATCACGCGCGCCACGGGATACGTCGTGGCCGCGGCGCCGAACTTCGTGTACACGGTCGACTCGCTGCACGTGCGCGCCTACGTCAATCAGTCCACTCTGTACACCATCTCGCAGCCGACCACGATCTACGCGGCGGTCTACGAGGCCTCGACGGGCCAGAGCCGCAACCTGATCGCGCCTCTGCCGGTCACCATCAGCCTGAGCCGCCCCAACGTCGTGACCCTCGACTCGGCGACCATCACGATTCCCGCGGGCTCTTACTACTCGGCCAACGACACCATGCGGGTGGCGGGAGGCGTGGCGGCGCCCGATTCCACTCGAATCCTGACGACGTCGGCGGCGCCGTCGCAGCCCGACTCCGTGAACCTGATCCACGTTCTCGCCACGCCGCTGAACATTTCGCTGTCGCCGAGCTACGTGGGCCGCGGCCTCAAGTCCTACGGCAACTACGTCTACCTGCCGGCGGCGGCGCCCAACACGCTCTCGGTGGCGCTGGCGCGGACCGTGCCCGGCAAGGACACGCTGCTCCCGCTCTCCGTGACCATCCCGAAGGGCCAGACCTCCAGCTCTCAGTTCCAGATTTGGGGCAAGGACTCGACCACCTCCGACACCATCACGGCGACGGCGACCGGCTTCGTGACCGGGAAGGCGACCGTGTTCCTGACCCGGGACACGCTCCGGATGAGCAAGCCGGGGGCGAGCCAGATCACGACGGCGCCGCCGTACCGCCTGTACACGTACCTCTACAACGCGGTCGGGTACAACGAGAATCCGTGGGCCCCGGTCTCGATCACGTTCACGTCGTCGAATCCGACGGTCATCACGATCGACTCGGGCGCGACGCTGCCGAACCCGACCCTCGACACGATGACGGCGCTGGTCGATACCGCCCATTCGTACGGCGTGATCCGCATCAATTTCGTCGGCCCGGGCACGGCCTACGTGAAGGCGACCGCGCCGGGGTTCGGAGCCGACTCGTTCGCCGTCACGGTGACGGGTCCGACCTTGAGCCTCTCGTCTTCGACCATCACGGTGGGCACGCAGCAGTTCATCGTGGAGTACGCGACGGTCCAGAATCCGCCCGCGTCCCCCGTGACGGTGACCCTCCAGCGGTCCGACTCCACGGCGCTGCCCGGCAGCCAGGTGTTCACGTTCAGCCCGGCCACGGTGACCATCGCGGCGGGCCAGTACCAGTCGAACGCCGACACCCTGGTGGGCGCGAACATCGGCGTGGCCCAGCTGATCGCCCGGGCGACCGGGTACGGGGCGGGAACCGCCACCATCCAGGTGGGCAAGCCCCAGATCTCGGCGCCGACCCAGGTCAACCTGTGGGCGGGAGCGACCGCGTACCAGACCTCGGCGTATACGCTGGACCAGGCCGGCTCGTACCGGCAGGTGGCGCAGGCCACGCCGGTGACCGCGACCATCACCGACCCGACGGTGGCGAGCGTCGACTCGGCTCAGCGGACCGTGCCCTTCGGCGGGAACAGCACGAGCGCGTACCGGTTCCTGCCGCTCAAGAAGGGCGCGGTGCAGGCCATCTTCTCGGCGACCGGCTACAAGTCCGATACCATGGTGATCGTCGTCGACACGGGCACCCTGTCCACCTACGGGCCGGGCGTCTTGGGTGTGGGCCAGACCTTCCCGAGCACCGTGAGCATTCCCTACACCACCGTCGCGCCCGTGACGGTGACGCTCCAGTCGTCGAACCCCTCGGCGCTGACGGTGCCCGCCTCGGTGGTCATTCCGGCCAACCAGAGCAGCGTCAATTACACGATGACCGCGGTGGGCCTGGGCTCCGCCACGGTGACGGCCTCGGCGCCGGGCGTGGAGCACCCCTCCACGCCGGTCGGGGTGGTGGTGAGCACGCCGCATCTCGTGGTGTCGACCGGGGGCTCCGCCAACGCCGGCCAGCAGGACTTCTTCACCGTATACGCGGAAGACTCGATCGGCGGAGCCCATGCCGTGGCGGCGCCGGTGACCGTACACCTGAGCGCGAGCCCCGCCGGCCACTCGATCTTCGCGGCGGACTCCGTGATCATCGGGGCCGGCAATTCGTCGGTGAGCAGTACGGTGACCTTCGACACGGCGACGGGCTTCACGATCACGGCGAGCGCCACGGGATACGCGAGCGGGACGTCCGGGGCCATCACGGTGTCGGGGGTCGAGATCAAGGTGGGGGTGGCAAACGGACTGACCTTCACGCCGGGCACCGACACCGTGGCCGTGAATCACTACGCCACGTGGGTCTGGGACTCGACGAACACGAACAGCCACGGCGTCCATTGGTTGACGGCCCCGGGCTCGCTGCCGGGCGACTCGCCGACGCAGTCGAGCGGGAGCTACCAGGTTTACTTCACGACGCCGGGGACCTACACCTACCAATGCACGGTGCATGGCGCGGCGATGCAGGGCACCATCGTGGTGCAGTAGCGGATGCCTCGATCGCTGAAGATTGTGGGCGGGGCCTTGCTGGTCGCCGCGCTCGTCACCTGCACCGACCGGGACCTCTCGGGGCCTCGGTACTTCGCCAAGGTCGGGCTCGACCTCAAGGCCTTCCGGTCCCCCACGGGAGGCGGCCAGGCTCCGATTCCGGTCGACTCGATCAGCGTGTCCCTCAGCGAGATCGGCGGCTCCGACCAGCTCGACACCGCCGTCGGGCTCGGCGGGATTCCCGTGACCGCCGACTCCCTGGCGCTCGCCCTGAACGTCGGGCTCAAGAAGGCGAGTGAGAGCTTCGCGCTGAGCGTGATCGTGAAGGGGGCGGGGTACACCTGGTACGTGGCCACGGACACGGTCACCCTCGTTCCGGGCCGGAATCTCCCCCCGCCGGTGACGGCGGTCTTCGTGGGACCCGGAAAGAACGCCGGCGCGCTGTATATCGGACCCCAGGATACCACCGTGGTGCCGGGGTTGCCGGTGTCGCTCTACGCGAGCGTGGGCGACTCCTTCGAGGGGACCCTCACCGGCGTGCCGGTGGGCTTCCGGCTGCAGAACCCCGCCCTGGGCACCATCACGTACCCGACGTACCTGACTCCCATCCTGGTCCCGACGAACCCGGGGACCACCGTCGACACGACCTGGCTGATCGGAGAGACGCCGAATCACATCGTCGATTCGACCCAGCTCTACATCGCCCCGCGGACCGGCGGGGGCGCCCCGGCGCGGATCTTCGTGGCGTCCGGTGACGCACAGGTCGACACGCCCAAGGCGGTCCTGCCCGTGCCGCTGACCGCCCTGGTGACGGACGTGAACGGGATCCCGGCGGGGCTGGCCCGGGTCGCCTGGTCGCGGATCGGGGCGGGCTTTTTCGTGAGCGGCGACACCACCGTGGCCGACTCCTTCGGGTTCGCGCGGCAGACCTACCAGCTGGGCACCGGGCTGGGAACCGACAGCATCACGGCGTCGATCGTGGGGATCTTCGCCGGGCCGCCGCCGTCCGTGACCTTCACGGCGACCGCCGATACCGGACTGGCCCTCGCCTTCGATACGACCGCCTACCTCCTGGGCAAGTCGCAGACCACGTACCTGATCGAGGTCCACACCAAGATTCCGGTGTCCCAGAACTTGGCGGTGCAGATCACGCGCTCGGATTCCACGGCGCCCGCGGCCGCGCAGATCTTCGGCATCGTGGGTACGAGCGTGACCGTCTACGCGGGCACCCAGTACGGCTGCTGCATCCAGATCACCGGCAACAACCTGGGTTCGGCCAACCTGATCGCCCACGCGGCGGGCTACCAGAACGCGGCGGCGAGCGTGATCATCACGACGCCGCAGCTCATCGTCGACTCGAGCCTGGTGACCTACGACGGGGCCCTGTCCGTACCGGCGCTCATCGAGCTCGCCGATTCGACGGGAGCGATCCACTTCACGGCCAACGATCTCGTGATCCGCGACTCGGCGTCCGACTCGACGATCGCGATCGGCGACTCCGCTTCCTACACCATTCCGGCGGGCAACTTCTACACGCTGGCGAACATCGGCGGCATCAAGCCGGGAAACACCGCGATCACCTACCGGGCGCCCGGGTATCCCCCGGCGACCACCCAGGTCGAGGTGGACACGGCGTTCCTGTTCGTCTACGCGGGCGACGGGTACGCGGCGGGCCGGGGCCAGACGACGACCGACAACTACATGTACTTCCCGGCGAACGTCCGGTCTCCGGTGGTGGTCAGCCTGTCGAGCTCCGATCCAACCGTGTTCACGGTGCCGGCGACGGTGACCATACTGCCCGACTCTTACTTCGTGTATTTCCCGATCACCGGCGTGGGGCTCGGGTCCGCCAACCTGACCGTCCGGGTGCCCGGCGGGTTCGTCTCGGATTCCGTCCAGACCCTGAGCGTGAACACCCCGCAGCTCCAGCCGGTGGTGGCCGGGTCGGTTGCGCGCGGCGTGAAGACAGAGGTGTACGTCTATACCGAGGACACGCTCGGGTATCGGTCGGGCAACGCGACCGCGCCCGTCGCGGTCACCCTGTCCACGACGGACCCGAATGCCGTGTGGGATTCGACGCACATCACGATCTCAGCGGGGACGGACGTCGATTCGGTGGGGGTGACCTTCAACAGCACCGGACAGTTCGCCGTCACCGCGGCTGCTGCCGGGTACACGACGGGGAGCACGATTACCAATGCCGCCGCTCCGCCGGTGGGCGTGGCGGCGGTCCGGACGACGGGCCGTCCGATCAAGATCGTGCCGATGTATCCGGATTCGTTGCGGCGGAAGGTCAGCCCGCGGGTCCGGCCCAAGCCGGCCCCGCCCAGACGGTGAGAACCTAGACCCGGAAGCCCTTCATCAGGGAGCGCAGCTTCTCGGCGGCCTGCAGGAGACCGCCTGACGCCGCGGCCATCTCCTCCGTCGAGGCGCCCTGCTCCTCCGCGGCGGCACTGACCTCCTGAGCCCCCGCGGCGTGATTCACGGAGCGCGCCGCAACCTGATGGGCCCGCTCGCCCAGCCGATCCGTGACGTCCCGGTTCTCTCCCGCCGCTTCCCGCACCCGCGCCGCCGCCCGCTCCACTTCTTCCACCGCCGCCACGATCTCCGCCAGGCCGGTCGCCGCGCCCCGGGCCGTGGTTTCGATGCCGTGCACCTTGGTCTGGCCGGTGGCCATCGTCGCGGTCACTTCGTCCACGCGCTTCCGGATGGCCGTGGTGGTCTGGGCCACGTCCTCCGCGGCGCGGGCCGACTCGTCGGCCAGCTGGCGGACTTCCTGCGCCACCACCGCGAACCCGCGGCCGTGCTCGCCGGCGCGCGCGGCCTCGATGGCGGCGTTCAGGGCCAGCAGGTTGGTCTGGGACGAGATCCGCTTGATGAGCTCCACGAAGTCGTCGATCGCGGCGCTCTGCTGCGCCAGGGCGGTGACCTGGCCGGACGTCGTCTGCACCACCTCCCGGACTTCGAGCAGGGCCGAGGAGGCCGCGAGGACGTCGTGGCGGTGGCGGTCGGCGACGGCGCGGATGTCCTCCCCCAGCTTGGTCACCCGCTGGGCCGCCTCCGCGATCTCCACCGCGGCGCCCCGCAGCTGCGAGAGCCCGGCGCCGACGTCGTTCAGCTCGTTTCGCTGCTTCTCCGCGCCGGACGAGATGTCGACCATCGCGGTGGACACCTCGGCGCTCGACGCCGCGAGCTCCTGGCTCACCGCCGAGAGGTCCCCGGCCGAGGTGGCGATGCGGTCCGCTTCGCCGATGACCTCGGTCACGACGCCCCGCAGGCGCTCGCCCATGTCCCGGATCGCCGCCGCCAGCACCTCGAACTCGGTCGGCATCCTGCCGGTGGTGACGGGGCGGAGGTCACCCGCCCCGAAGCGCTCGGCCGCCGTGGCGAGGCGCCGCAGGGGCGCCTCCACCGCGGTGAGCGTGCCCCAGGCCACCACCGAGGCGGAAGCCAGCGCCACGAGGAGCACGCCGGCGAGGAAGAACGTCATCTTGCGGGCCCGGTCGCCCAGGCGGTCGGCGGTCTCCCGGGCCCGCTCGTCCTGACGGGTTCCGAGCTCCCGCACCAGGAGCGTGAGCTGGTTGCCGGGGCCCCGCGCCTCGGCGGCCATCGCGGAGGCCTGCGGGATCCGGTTCAGGTCCCGCAGCGCGTGCGCCAGGGCGTACGTCACTTCGATCTGTGATTGGAGCTGCTCGAGCCGGTTGATGGACAGGCGATCCTCGACGGTCAGCCCGCTGAGCTGCTCGATGGCCTTGGCCTCGTTATAGGCGCTGTCCGCGTTGGAGTGAAAGTCCGCGGCGGCGCCCAGAGACGGCTCGTTGAGGTACTGCTCCGCGGCCCGGATCTCGCCGAACACGGCGAGCATCAAGCCGGTGCCGGTCTCGTTGGACCGCTGGAGCTGGACCATCTCCCGCGCGATGGCGTCCCGCATGTTCCAGAGGGCGTAGCCGCCCACGCCCGCGGCGAGGAGCAGGAGCAGCACCAGGGAGCCGAAGCCCGCCAGAATGCGCCACCGGAGCGTCTCGAAGCCGCGGCGGTTCATTGGGTGCGGTCCAGCTCCAGGTGCCCGTGCCGCACCATGCCGATCACCACCGCCTTCGCGGGCACGTTGCCCAGCGAGTCGAACGCGATGGCGCCGGTGACACCGTCGAAGGCCGGGTGATCGCGCCCGACTCGGGCGAGATAGTCGCGGACGGCCTTCCGGTCCGGACCCGCCTCCTGGATGGCGCGGGCCAGCAGGTTCACCGCGTCGTAGGTCTCCGCGCCGGTGTCGTCGGGCCGGTCACCGTGGTAGGCGCGGGAATACGCGAGGACGAACGCGGCGTTGAGGGGGGAAGGCCGGTCCGCGAGGTACGACAGGGATATCCGGGTCCCCTCGGCCAGAGCGGTGTCCGCCTCGATGCCGGCCAAACCGTCGCCCCCGATCACGGGCACGCGGTCACCCATCCGCCGGAGGTCCTTGAGCACCAGCTGACCGCCCTCGGGGTCGGCGGCGACGAGCACGACGTCCACGCCCCCCGACCGCACCGCGCGGCTCAGGTACGGCTCCAGGGTCGGCGTCGTAGCGAAGAAGGGGTCCTCCGACACGACGGTCCCGCCGAGGTTCGTGAACTCCCGGACGAACGCTTCCCGCACGCCCCGGCCGTAGTCGTCGTTTTCGTAGAGGACCTGAACCCGTTCGGCGTGGAGGGCGCCGTGGGCGAACCGCGCCAGGGCCGGTCCGTGCGAGAGGTCGGTGGGGCAGGTCCGGAAGAAGTACGGGGACACGCCCGAGAGCTTGGGGCTCGACGCGGTCGGGGAGATCACGGGCACCGGGTTCCGGCCCGAGCCGTAGACGCCCACGGCGGCGAGGGTCACGCCGGAGGTGACGTGGCCGACGACGGCGACGACGTCCGGGTCGTCCACCAGCGTGTGGGCGATCCGCACCGCCACGTTGGGATCGCCGGAATCGGCCAGGAAGCGGATCTGGATCTGGCGGCCCCCGATGCCGCCCCGGGTGTTGATCTCCTGGGCCGCCAGCTCGGCCGCCTGTCGCATGCTGATACCGCTCGCCTCCTTGATGTCACCGGAGACGGCGATGGTGATGGGGCCACTCGAGTGGGCACATCCCGCGGTCCAGACGGCCGCACAGATGAGAAGCGCGTTCCGCAGGTGTCCTCCAGGCGGCCGGGGTGGGGGAGGGGGGGTCGCGGCAAGGTTAAGGCTCTGTAAGGGGTTCCGCAATGCCGGGAGGGGGATAATTTGAACCCGTGGATGAGGTCGCCACGCTCTTCCAATTCACCGGGGCCCTGGAACGCCTGCTGACGACGCGGGACACCGCGGCGTTCGAAGCGGTGTGGAACGCCGAGGGGCTCGAGCGGGTGGGATGGGAGGCGGTGACGGTGGCGCGGCATCCCCGTGCCGAGCCGCTCGAACGCGGGCTCGCGGCGCTCGACCGCCACCTGCTCGCCGCGCTGGCCCGGGCCCGGGCCCTTCCCGACCTGCACACCAGCACCTTCCGGGTCCCGGAGCTCGAGCGGTGGCAGCACGCGGCCGCCGCGGCGCTCGT
Organism: Gemmatimonadales bacterium; assembly: GCA_035505915.1. Classification (GTDB taxonomy): domain Bacteria; phylum Gemmatimonadota; class Gemmatimonadetes; order Gemmatimonadales; family GWC2-71-9; genus 40CM-2-70-7. Next base: position 17,034 of record DATJQI010000081.1, read on the forward strand.
GGCGTCGCGATGGGGCGTCGCCGGTTTGCGCACCGTGATCGCCGACACCCGGGCCCCGATCGCCCGGCGCTACTTCTCATTTCTGGCCCTGGCCGAGCGCCATCCCCCCGCCGCCTGTGAGCTGTTCCGGCGCTATCTCGCGACGCCCGCCTCCCATCACGCGTTCGTGGCGGCGGCCGTCGAGGCCGCGCGGTGGTACCCCGTGCTCGTCGGAGATCTGCTGAGTCTGTTCGAGCGCATCCGCGGTGAGCAGCTGCGCCGCCGCTTCCTGAGTGCCAGGATCCTCGGATCCCTCTATTACCTGGGGGATGCCGGGGCCGTGCCGTTGTTTCAGGAGCTGTGCGTGACCGGCCACACGGCGGCGGACGCCGATCAGTGCGAGGTGACGCGCGCCCTGGTGGCGCTGCGGCGCCGAACCGGCGTGGTCCCGCCGAACGTGAAGTATCCGGATGCGGGAGCCCCGGAGGTCGAAGCGATACTGGACGCGGCGGAGGCGCGGTACGAGGAGGAGCGCGGCCGGCTCTCGCCGGTCACGGTGATCTGAGTCCGGGCTAGTGGTGCGAGGGCTGGGCCGGCGGCGGCGTCACGTAGTGACTGATCGCCCGCATCACGTCGGTGTCGGCGAGCTGGATAAAGATCCAGCGGCGGGGTCCGCGGGCGCGCCAGGTGAGCCGGACGAACTGGGCCCCTTGCCGCCACTGCCAGGCCGCGGTTCCGACCGGATGGGGGGGGCCGTACCGGGCCCGGAGCTCCCGCTGCATCCGCACCACCAGGTCGGTAGTGCCGGAATCCCCGAACGAAACCACATCCGCCCGCCCGTCGATGAAGTGCCCGCTCAGGTAGAATTCTGCGCCGTCGTCGGGGTCCCGGATGATGACCCCGCACTCCATCACCTGCGCGGTGCGGGTCGAGGTGTTGCAGACCAGCGGGGTGGCGCCGGCCCGCGTGAGGGCCCGGGCGCGGATGGTGAAGTCCGTCGCCGAAATACCGGGTTTGAACCCGCGATACGGAAGGAGCGGGGTCTGGCCTCCGAGGAGGGCCGGAACGGCGGCAAGGAGCAGGGCGGCGGGGGCGGGGGCGCGCATCGGCAGGAGCAATATAGGGCCGAAAAGGAAAACGGGCCCCACACCGTGGGGCCCGCGTCCGTTGGCACCGATTCCCTCAGTCCGGCGTCAGACCTTGCGGACGTTCTGGGCCTGCAGGCCCTTGGGTCCCTGAGCGACCTCGAACTCGACGTTGTCGCCTTCCGCGAGACTCCGGAATCCCTCCGCCTGGATCGCCGTGAAGTGGACGAACACGTCCGGTCCCGACTCCTGCGCGATAAAGCCGAAGCCTTTCGCGTCGTTGAACCACTTCACTTTCCCCTTGGCCATCTGTTGCATCCTCGAACTGAGGGGCACTGCCCCGGGAACGGTGCGACACTGACCACCGCGATCAGCATCGGGCTCAAACAAAAACCGCGAGGTTGGTCCTCGCGGTGCGCAGTCTAACCGGTGACGGTGCCACGTCTTGCTTGAACCGCGGGCAAAAGTAGGGTTGGGTTAGGAGGGTGTCAATACTGTAAACTCCCACCATTTCAAGGCTTGCAACCACTTGCCATTCGTTGAACATTATCACGACATCATAAAGACATTCAAACTGACATTAAATACCACAAATCGTTACAGGGCAATATGTTACTGGCTCGGAGGCCGAGGGGCTGCAAGTTGGGGCAATCCCACCATCGCACGCCACGCGGCGATCGCGGCCTCGTACCCACGAATCACCGTGGCCAGGCGGTCGATGCTGACCTTGGGATCGTGGGCCGCCTGCTGCTCGCAGGTGATGCTCTCCTTGATCACCGAGTCGATCTGGGTGACCACCTGTCTCGCGATGTTGCGGCCATCTCCGGTGTACGCGGTGGCGCTCATCCTGGCCACGCCGCTGCGCATGAATCCGCGGGCGGTTCCGCAGTAGCCCGCCAGCAGCTTGCCGGCGCTGTGTACGTGGGCGGGATCGCCGCCGCCCTGGGCGCGCTGGACCAGATCGATGCCGGTCTTGATCTGCCCGATGCCGCGGGAGGCGGTTCGCAGGCCCTGCATCCACTTGATCTGCTCCGGCGAGGGCGGCGGTGGGGTCGAGTCCACGTGGGTGCTATCGGGGGGCTTGGGGGTGGAATCCTGGGCCGCGAGCGGAATGGTGCTCAGCGTACCCAACAGACTCAACCACACCACGATACGACGCATCGTTGCTCCTGACGGTAGGTCTAGGCAAGGGTTTCGGCACTGGGTTATAATCACGGAATGAGCGTTCCCGCAACCTCACGGATCGTCCGCACGTTCGACGACCGCGCCGACGCCCTGGCCCACCTGTTCCAGCGGGCCGGAGAAGCGCCGCGGCTCCTGGCGTTCGACGACGCCCTGGGCTGCCCCCTGGATCAGGCGCTGGCCGCCATCGAGTGGACCGCCGCGGTCGGGATCCTGGCCGAGGACGATCTGCTGCACGCGGCGCGGGTCAGCTCGGACGCCGCCGCGGCCGTGGTGGAGCGTCGGGACGGCGAGCAGCGGGTCTACGTATACTTCGGTCCCCAGATGGACGCCCCGCCCGCGGACCCCTATGAGGGGACGCTCCTCTACGACGAGCCCGGGGTCCGCGCCTACATCTTCGCGCAGCGCGTCCACGCGGTAGCCCACTTCCTCCGCGCGACGCAGGGACAGGGGGCGGTGATCGCGATGCTCTCCCGCCGCGCGCCCGAGCTCCGTCACGTCCGGCGCTGGATCCAGGCGCTCTTCGAGGAGCCGGTCTCGAGCCACTCCACCCATCTCTTGGCCGGCTGGTTCGCGACCAGCGGCGCCGGTTGTCTATTCCTGCCCCCGCAGCCGGGAGAACCGTACACCTACTGCGAAATCGGAATCGACTCCTGATGCTGGCGGCCTGGATCCCGCTCTGGAGCGCCCTCGCCGCTCACGGCGGCCTCGCGCCCCGGCAGAATCCGGACAGCGCGCTGCTGTACCGGTTCCGCGACGCGGTCGACGTCACCTCCGACACCCTTGAGACCCTGCGTGGTCTGGCGCTCGCCTTCCGCAAGGACCTCAAGCTCTCCTCCCCGACGATCGTGCTTGCCCGTGCCACCTCGGTGCAGAACGCGTGCCTCTCCGGCGCGAGCGCGCTCCGCCGCCTCCAGGGGATCCTGGCTGCCCGCACCGTCAGCCGGGCCGCGGCGCGCAGCCAGGCCGAGTTCCGCAGCACCGCCGAGGAAACGGTGGCGGCCCTCGATCGCTGCGCGCGCTCGTGGGATCCGTTGCCGCGCACCGATGCTCGGGCCGATACGCTGCGCGCCTGGGGCCCCTACCGGGTCGCGCAACTCGATCAGCTGATCAACCGATATGAAGTCTCCCGCTATGCCTTCGCGAAGGCGGCGGGCCTCCCGCCGGCCAAGAAACCGTAGATGTGGGAACGTGCACACTGTGGATACACAACTCCACATCGTGTGGATGAACCTCCGAAACGCTGAGATCCGCTGGTCTTAGATTCCACACGCCGTTCACATCGAAGTGAGCTAACCCGAAGAAACATCGGCACTTGCGCGGTTCTTGACCGGCCCTATATTGCCTCCCACGCGCTTTGAGGGGAAGGGTGGAGGCCCAGCGCTTCCACCACGCCTTTAAGGCGGGTCCGGGCGGAAATTCCGGGGAGGGCGCCGACGCAAACAAGGGCTCAGGCGCCCGATGATCCGGGGAGCTCACTCCGGCTCGGACAGATGGGGCCAGTCGCGTGCCCCATCCACGTCGATGTGGTGCCTCGGCGTGCAGTGCGGAAGGTCGGTCCGCGACCCGATCTGACCCGCAGCACTCACACTGGTGAACCTTGCGGCCCGGCCAGGCTGCTTGGGGATCGAAGCCGGAGCTCCCGTTCGCCCTACCGAGCGACGCAACAGTCAACCGGCGGCGGCGGGAAGAAGAACGAGGGAGTGAATCCCTTGGCTCCGGGTAGCCGGTGTGCGGAGCCCCCGGGTGGGTAACCACCCGGGGGCTTCATTTTTCCCCCGATTCTGAACGCCCCCTGACATTGCCCCGGCGAACCCTCCCCCCCCGCATTAACGTTGTTCCCTTGCCGGCCGTCCCCGGAGCCCGTTCCAACGCCATGCGTATCGCCCTGGTCACCGAGTTCTACTACCCCCACCTCGGTGGGGTGACCGAGCACGTCCACAACCTGGCCCTCGAATTCCGCCGTCGCGGCCACCACGTCGTGGTCATCACCGCGAACATGGACGGACAGGGACCCGACCCGGAGTGGGTCCGGCGTGTCGGCACGAGCCGGGTGGTCCTCTCCAACGGCTCGTACGCGAGGGTCACCACCGGCTGGGCCATCACGCGGAAGATCGCGACCATCCTCTCCGAGGAGCGGATCGAGGTGGTCCACAGCCAGGACGTCCTGGCGCCGATGCTCGGCCTGAAGGCCGCGAGCGCCGGTTGGCGCCTGGGCCTCCCGGTGGTCGCCACCTCCCACACGTGGTTCTCCCGTTCCACCCTGTACCGCATGTTCCGCTGGTGGCTCCAGCCCCGGCTCGACCGCGTGGCCGCCCGGATCGCCGTATCCGAGCCGGTCGTCCACGCGATGGCGATGTATTTCCGGGCCGACTGGGAAGTCATCCCCAACGGCGTGGACGTCAGCTACTTCCACCCGAACGGACGGCGGCCCGTGGAAGCGGCCCATCGCGGACCCCGGCTTCTGTTCCTGGGGCGCCTGGACCCCCGGAACGGCCTCGACACCCTGATCGAGGCGATGCCGACGGTTCTCGAGCGCCACCCGGCGGCGCGCCTCGTGGTGGTCGGGGACGGGCCCCTGCGTCCCAGCTACGAGCGGCGCGCGGCGCACCTGGGGAACGCCGTGGAGTTCGTGGGCCAGGTCTCCGACGAGCGCCCCGAGTATTACGGCGGCGCCGATCTGTATCTCTGCCCCACCACCAAGGCTTCCTTCGGGATCACCCTGCTCGAGGCCATGGCCTGCGGCACGCCCCTCGTGGTCTCCGACATCACGGGATTCCGGGAGCTGATCGCCGGCGGTGCCGAGGCGGTGCTCGTGCCCAAGGACAACCCGCTGGCCTGGGCCCGCGCCGCGAATGCGCTGATCGAAGATCCGGTGCGGCGCGAGGCGATGAGCGCCGCCGGCCTCGCGAAGGCCGCGCAGTTCGCATGGCCCCGCATCGCGGAGCGAGTGCTCGAGGTCTACGAGCGGGTGTTGAAGTGATCGAGACGGTCGCCGCCCTCGGGTTGGGGGCCGCGGGCGTGGCTCTGTACGGCGCCTACGCTCCGAACAGCCGTCTCTATGGCCGCGCCGTGGGACGCGGGCGCACCGAGGGGCGCCGCGTCTACCTCACCTTCGACGACGGCCCCTCACCCAGCGCCACCGGCCGCATCCTCGAGACGCTCGCCGCCGAGCGGGTGCCCGCGGCGTTCTTCCTGGTGGGGGATTTTGTCCGGCGGGAACGGGACCTGGCCCGCGCCGTGGCGGCGGGCGGGCACGAGGTGGGGAATCACACCGAAACCCATGTGAAGCTTCATCGCCGGGGCCCCCGTCGGATACGACGGGAAATTGAAGCGGCACACGAAGTTATCGCGGAGGTGACGGGGAAGGCGCCACGCACCTTTCGCGCGCCCCACGGCTATCGGAACCCTTTTGTAGCGCTTACCGTTGGCAGGCTGGAATACACGGTTTTCGGCTGGACCTTCGGCGTCTGGGACAGTGCCCGGCCCGGGGCGGAGGAGATCCGCCGGCGGGTGAGGCGCCGGCTCAGTCCCGGGGCCATCGTCCTCTTGCACGACGGGGACGGCTATGACCCGGCCGGCGACCGGCGCCAGACCGCGGACGCCTTGCCCGGGATCATCCGGGACGCACGGGACGCCGGTTACGAATTCGCCCCACTCGAGGAGCTTCTGAACGGATGAAGCGCAGGCGGTGGATCTGGTGGGTCCTGGGATTCGCGGGGGTGGCGGTGGCGCTCAAGGCGCTGGCCGGCTTCCCTTGGGAAGACACCTTCCAGACACTCCTCGACGCGAACTACTGGATACTGGGAGTGGCCCTGGTGATCAACCTGGGCTCCCTGGTGGCGAAGGGCTGGGCCTGGCACCTGCTGCTCAGGCCGGTCGCTCCCAATCATTGGCGGACGGCGCAGGAGGCGAATCTCGTCGGCGCGGCGGTGAACAACGTCTCGATCGCCGTGGGCGGCGAGGCGGCGCGGATTCACTACATCGCGCAGCGGGACGGCGTGCCGGTGGGCGCCGCCATTTCGTCGGTGGTCTGGACCCGGGTCACCGAGACGCTCGCTCTCGCGATCTTTCTCGTCATGGCGCCGAGTCTCCTGCACCTCCCGCATTGGCTGCGTGGTCTGCAGGTGGGCGCGGGTCTCGGTCTCGTGATCGTGCTGCTCATCACCTGGCACCGCGGGTGGTCGTGGATCCTCAATCAGCTGCCGGCGTCGCTGCAGCGACGGGCGGCGGTCCTCGCCGAGATGGGGTCGGGAGGCCGGCTCTTCTGGCCCACGATGCTCGGACTGGTGAACTGGGGGACCCAGTGGGCGACGTACCACCTGGTGCTGGTGGCGGCCCACATCCCGGTGTCCCCCGCCGCGTCGTTCACGGCGCTGGTGGCGGCCAACCTGGGTGGCGTGGTCCGGATCACGCCCGCCGGGATCGGCGTGACCCAGGCGGCGATGGTGGTGGGTCTGCTGCAGTTCGGTGTGCCCGCCGACCGTTCGGTGGCGGCGGGACTGGCGCTCCAGGCGTTGCAGGTCCTCCCGGTCATCTTCTTCGGCGCACTGCTCACCGGGTGGCGTCTCACCGAAACGGCCCGACGGGCCGAGGACACCGAGGCGCTACAGACTGTTTGAGCCCTTGGCCTGCGCGTACCCCATTCCCTTCAGGCGGATGATCCGCATCTCGAGGGGGGGGTGCGACGCCAGCACGTCTCCCAGGCCGCCGGGGTGGTCGTTCAGCTTCCGGTCCAGCGGATCACAAATGCAGAGGTGGGCGGCCCCGGCCTTGAGGTGAGTGGCGGGGGCATCCGACGTCTCGATCTTCTGCAGGGCCGAGGCGAGGGCCATCGGGTTGCGGGTGAACTGCGCCGACATCGCGTCAGCCAGGTACTCCCGCTTGCGGCTCACCGCCATCGCCAGCATCTGCGTGATGATGGGGGCCAGGATCCAGGACAGGATCCAGATGACGAGGAGCACCACCGCCAGCGCGCCGAGGTTGTTCCGGCTCCGGCCTCCGCCCCGCGCCCCGCCCGACGACCCTCCGCTCCAGAAGAAGCGCCCAGTGCCGTCCCGGATGAGCAGGACGACGCCCACCAGCGCGGCGAGCGTGGTCATCAGGCGCACGTCGAAGTTCTTGATGTGGCCGAGCTCGTGGGCGACCACGCCCTGCAGCTCGTCCCGCGACATCAGGTCGAGGAGCCCCTGGGTCACGGCGAGGTGCGCGTGTTGAGGGTCGAGACCGGTGGCGAACGCGTTGGGGTCGGCATCGTCGACGATCCAGATGCGGGGCTTGGGCACCCCGGCCGCGATGGCCATCTCCTCCACGACGTTGACGAGCTGCTTTTCCTGATCGGTGGCGGGGGTGACGACCTCCCGCGCGCCCGTGGACCAGAGGACCTTCTCGGGACCGGTGGTATACCCGTACCACGCGATACCGGCGGCGACGGCGGTGAGGATCAGCCCGAACCAGGGGAACGTGTGGTGCGTCGCCTCGGGCGGCGCGTTGACGGTGGAGAGGTAGTAGATGTAGTCGCCGCCGAAACCCAGCCAGGCGAAGAACAGGACGAAGCCCACCACCAGCCACGTGGTGCGGCGACGGTTGGCTTCCTGCTGCTCGAAAAGGTTGGGCGCGGCGTCGCCGCTCACGCCTTGGGCTTCATCGAGAGATCGACCTGCGGCACGGCCCGCTCGGCCTGGTCCTCGATCTCCCAGAGCTCCGCCGGAGCGGCGTGCGCCATCCCGGCCATCAGGCTCGCCGGGAATTGCTGTTGGCGGGTGTTGTACTGCGTGGCCGTGTCGTTGTAGAGCTGGCGCGCGAAGGAGATGCGATTCTCGGTGGACGTCAGCTCCTCCTGGAGCTGGCCCACGTTGCCGGTGGCCTTCAGGTCCGGATACCGCTCCACCACCACCATCAGCTTCGACAGCGCTCCCGACAGGGCGTTCTCGGCCTGCCCGATCTGCTTCATGGCTTCCGGACCGCCGGCGTTCACCTGGACCGCCTGGTTGCGGGCCTGGATCACGGCCTCGAGCGTGGACTTCTCGAAGTTCATGGCGCCCTGCACGGAGCTGACCAGGTTGGGGATGAGGTCGTGCCGCCGCTTGAGCTGCACGTCGATCTGTTTGAAAGCGTTGAGCGTCTGATTCTTGAGGGAAATCAGTCCGTTGTAGGCGCCGATGGCCCAGAACACCACGACCACCAGCAGCGCGAGGAGAATCCAGGAACCCATCGAGCTCCTCCGGGAGTTGAGTCGCCCGGTGACCCGGGCGGGGTGATTATGTGGGCGACGGCGGCAACAGTTTCGTCAGCGCGGCCCGGACGGCTTCCGCCAACGCGGCGTCGTCGGCGCCCACGCGGGCCAGCGGGTGATCGGCGTCGACGTGCAGCTCGATTCCCCGGGTCACCGGCACCCGCCGCCAGGTCCGCACGCCCTCGGGATCCTTGCCGGCGTCGCGGGCCAGCCAGGCCGACAGCGCCCGGCCCGAGCGCCCGCGGGGCATGCGGGGCGCGCCGCGAAGGGCGAGCCGGTCGGGAAGCGGCAGGGCGGCGCCGAGGGTCTGCGCCGCGCGCCGCTCCAGCACGTCTCCGGTCTGGTCCTGCATCTCCCGCACGATGGCCGCCAGCGTGGCGCCCTCCATCTGCCGGAGCTTGATCCAGAGCAGCTGCAGGAAGTGCCGGTACGAGTAGGTGGCCGCGGTACCCCGGCCTTCGGGGGGTGAGACCAGCCCGCGGGTCACATAGAAGCGCACCGTGCGCTCGCTCGGCGCGGCGCGCGCGGCCGCGTTGATCGGCGTGACCGCGGAGGCGTCGAGCACCGCGCCCACCAGCACGGCGAGGTCCCGGAGGTTCCAGGGCGCCAGGGACCGGTACTCCCGGAGGACGTGAAGCGGATCGGACTGGGGGGTTCCGGTGGCGGTCATGCCGGCTCCGCCCGGCGGCCCTGCCAGTTCCGCACCATCTCGAGCCACGCCTGGATCTGCACCAGATCGAACGGCTTGGAGATGAGGGCGCACTGGTTCCGCTTGATCCAGTCCAGCACGTCCGGCGTCTCGCCGTCCCCGGTCATCACCGCCACGCGGCCGGCCAGCTCGGGCCAGCGGGCGACGGCCGCCACGTACAGCGCGAGCCCCGACATCGTGGGGAGGTTGACGTCGAGCAGCACGGCGTCCGGCCGTTCCACCGCGAGGGCCTCCAGCGCGCTCTCGGCGGAGCTCGCACCCACCACGCGATACCCGAAGCGGGTCAACGCGCGCTCCAGCACGCGCCGGAGGGGCGCTTCGTCGTCCACCACGAGGACGGTGGCGCTCCGGGGCGCCGGGGTGGCACCGGTCATCCCGCGGCCGCCGACATCGAGCCCGGGTTCCGGCGGCCGAGGAACCGGCGGACCACGGTGTCGAGCGCCTCGTCGGTCGTCAGGGAGAGCCGCATCTCACCCGCGGTGAGCCCCAGGTACGTCCGGGCGTGCTGCTGCAGGGTCTTCACGCGTGTGTACCCCAGCCGTTTGGCCACGTCCTCGATGGTGAAGCCGGGATCGCGCAGGAGGCGGTGGGCGTAGAGGACCCGGGCCGCCGCCAGAAAGTGCCGCGGGCTGGGCAGGTGCGCCCGCGTGAACCAGCGCTCGCAGGTCCGGCGGTCCACCGCGGCCCGGAGCGCCAGGTGCTGCACGGTCTGGACTTCTTCAGGTGTCCGGAGCGCCTCCTCGAGCACCCAGCGCAGCTCAGTGGGGAGGGGTGCCAGGGAGCCCTCGAGCTGCTCCAGGAACTGCTGCGAAGACGCCCGGGCGTACTCGGTTTCGAGGGCCTCGCGCAGCCGGGTGGGGTGATCGTCGAGCCGGGCGAAGACGACTTCGCGGATCCCGCGCTTGCCCAGCGTGAGCAGCACCGAGGCCAGCTCGGGCGTGAGCGTCGTGTACAGGATGAGGGGGAGGGACGGGAAGAACTGGCGGAGCCGCTCGATTTCCTGGCTCCGCGGCTCGCCGCCGAGCAGCGGGTCGAGCACCGCGAGCTCCACCGGGCGGCCGCGGATGGTGTCGAGAACCTGACCCCACTCCAGCGCGCGCACGAAGGTGAACTGTCCCGCGGCGGCGCGGCGCAGCTTGTGGTACTGCACGTCGGGAATGGCGCCCAGGACGAGCATAAATGTCGCAAAAACGTCCTATCGTGCCGCAAAACCGACCTTAAACCGGAGCGCCTCCGCCCGCAGGTTCCCAGGGCTGTCGGCAAACAGGCCCCAACACCTACGTCGGAGGTTCACATGTCGCGCCGGATCCGCTACCTGCTGCCCCTCTTGCTGCTTGGCTTCACCCTCGCCGCCTCGGCGTGCGCCGATTCCACCGG
>DATJQI010000082.1:0-38506 GCA_035505915.1 Gemmatimonadales bacterium
TGCCGCGAAGGCACGGCGTGGACGACGAAAATCCTGGAGCGGATCCTGGCGGGCAAAGGCCAGACGAAAGACCTGGACCTGCTGCTCGATCTCTCCGAGAACATGACCGGCAAGACCATCTGCGTCCTGTCGGACAGCTGCGCGACGCCCGTGATCTCGGGGATCAAGAAGTTCCGCTCGGAATTCGAGGACTACATTTCCGGCAAGAAGCGGCCGGTCATGGTGGCGTGAGGATCAATGGCTGACCTGGTCAACCTGACGATCGACGACGTGCACGTCAGCGTCCCCAAGGGGACGCTGGTCATCGAGGCCGCCAAGCAGGCCGGCGTGCTGGTCCCGCATTACTGCTATCACCCCGGGCTCCCGGTCGCCGGCGTGTGCCGGATGTGCCTGGTCGAGATCGAGAAGGCCCCCAAGCTCCAGATCGCGTGCGCCACCCAGGTCGCCGACGGGATGGTGGTCCGGACCCGGTCCGGCCAGGCGAAGAGCGGGCGCACCGGCGTGCTCGAGCTGCTCCTCATCAACCACCCCCTCGACTGTCCCATCTGCGACCAGGCGGGGGAGTGCGAGCTCCAGGATTTCACGTTCCAGGAAGGCCGGCCCGCCACCCGCTACTCGCCGACCTATCCCAAGCGCTTCAATCCGGTGGAGGACTTCGGGCCCGACGTCCTCTACGTGCCCAACCGCTGCATCCTCTGCACCCGGTGCGTCCGGTTCATGGAGGACGTCGCGAAGGAGCCGGTGCTCAACGTCTCGGAGCGCGGCGACCGGGCCTTCATCGGGATCCACCCCGAGGCCCAGCTCGACCATCCGTGGTCGGGGAACGTCGTGGACCTGTGCCCGGTGGGCTCGCTCCTGTCGAAGGACTTCCTGCACAAGGCGCGGGCCTGGGAGCTCGACAAGACCGCCTCGGTGTGCACCGGGTGCTCCCAGGGGTGTAACGTCACGCTCGACCTGCGCGACGAGACCGTCGTGCGGATCCGCCCGCGGCCCAATCTCGAGGTGAATCGCTACTTCATCTGCGACCACGGCCGGGCCAACTACCGCTGGATGAACCGCGGCGACCGGGTGGAAGCGCCGCTCGTCCGGGTGGGCCGGGAGCTCAAGGCCGTGGACTGGGACGAAGCCCTCGACCGGGTGCGCACCATCCTCAACGGCGCGGGCGGCTCGGCCGTCGCCCTGGTCTCGCCCCGGGCCTCCACCGAAGCCCTTTACTTCGCCCGCAAGCTCCTGGCGCGGTTCTCCTGGACCGGCGCCTTCCAGGTCGTGATGGGCGAAGAGGCGCCGCTCGCCGGCGTGCCCAACCTCGCGCTGCGCGCCGAGCGGGCGCCGAACGCCAAGGGCGCGGAGCTGCTCGGGTACGGGCGGGACTACGCCGCGGCCATCAAGGCCGCCGAGCGCGCCGCCGTGGTCCTGGTGGTGGATGATCCCGACGCCCAGTTCGAGACGTCGGGGCAGGTGATCTGCCTCGGCACCACCGCGCCGAACGGCCCGCTCCACAAATCGAGCGTGGTCCTGCCGATGGCGACGGTCGTGGAAGAAGACGGCACGTTCGTGAACCGCGACGGGCGGGTGCAGCGCTACTTCCAGGGTCGCGCCACGCCCGCCATGGCCCGCCCCGCCTGGTGGATCCTCGGCCAGCTCACCGAGGCGCCCCCCGAAAGCGCGTCGGCGGCCTTCGACATCCTCGCCGCCGACGTCGAGTCGTTCCGCGGCCTCTCGTACGCCGCCCTCGGCCTCGCCGGCGTGCAGATCGGGGCGGGAGCAGGGGTGCCCGCGTGAGCCCCCTGGCGTTCTTTCTCATCACATCGATCGTGAAGATGCTGGTCGTCTTCACGGTGATCATGGTGGGTGTCGCATTCATGACGCTGGTGGAGCGCCGGCTCTGCGCCTTCATGCAGGATCGCCTGGGTCCCAACCGGGTCGGACCGTTCGGCCTGCTGCAGCCCGCCGCCGACGGACTCAAGAACATCGTGAAGGAAGAGACCTACCCGGCGCTCGCCGACAAGTGGCTCTTCATTCTCGCACCCGCCATCTCGTTCACGCCGGCGCTGCTCACGTTCGCGGTGATCCCGTTCGCGGCCCCCCTCGCCACCAAGTGGGGCATCGTTCCGATGGTCGTGGCCGACCTGCCGGTGGGCTTCCTCTACATCCTCGCGATCAGCTCCCTGGGGGTCTACGGGATCGTGCTGGCGGGATGGGCGTCGAACAACAAGTATGCGCTGCTCGGCGGCCTGCGCGCCTCGGCCCAGATGATCTCGTACGAGATCGCGATGGGGATGAGCACCGTCGCGGTGCTGCTCCTCGCCGGCAACGTCACGCTGTCGCAGGTGATCACCGAGCAGCAGCGCGGGACCTGGAACATCGTCCCGCTCTTCGTGGCCTTCTTCCTGTTCCTGATCAGCGCGCTGGCCGAGACCAACCGGGTGCCGTTCGACCTGCCCGAAGCCGAAGGCGAGCTGATCGCGGGCTACCACACCGAATACAGCTCGATGAAGTTCTCGATGTTCTACATCGCCGAATACTCGAACATGCTGACGGCGTCGGCCTTGATGGCCACGCTGTTCTTCGGGGGCTGGGACCTTCCCTTCGTGCACTGGGACGCCTCGGCGGGGCTCGCGTGGTGGCAGGTGCTGGCGACGCTCGCGGCGTTCTGCGCCAAGACCAGCTTCTTCGTGCTGCTCTACATGTGGATCCGCTGGACCATGCCGCGCTTCCGCTACGACCAGCTCATGGCGCTCGGCTGGAAGGTGCTGCTGCCGATCACCCTGTGCTATCTCACCATCCTGGCCGGCGCCATCTGGTACTTCCGCACCCAACTCGGCTGGTCCTGGGACGGCCGGTTCTCCTGGGCGCTGGGCGGGGTCAACCTGGTGGTGTTCGTGATCCTGGTCTGGTGGCTCGACCGGGGCCGGATCGTCTCCGGCACCGTGGCCCGAAAGGCGGCCTGATGGCCATCGGCGTGAAGGTCCTGAAGCGCCCGACCGCGGGGACGTCCTACCTGCGCGCGACCGCGCAGGGGATGGCGCTCACGCTGTCGCACATCTTCCGGCCCAAAGTGACCATGCAGTATCCGGAGGAGAAGGGGTCCAAGGACTGGACGATGTCCAGCCGGTGGCGGGGCACGCATCGGATGCTGACCGACGAGCAGGGACGCGCCAAGTGCGTGGCCTGCGGCCTCTGCCCCCAGATCTGCCCGGCCAACTGCATCAAGCTCGTGCCCGGAGAGGACGAGCAGGGGAACCGGTATCCCCTGATTTACGAGATCGACGAGTTCCGCTGTGTGTTCTGCGGCTACTGTCAGGAAGTCTGCCCCGAAGAGGCGATTCACGTGGGCTGGCACTACGAGAACGCGGAATACTCGCGCGACCGGTTCGTGTACGACCTGGAACGGCTCTGCGCCCAGACCCACCCGGTGTCCACGCTGTGGGACCCGGCGGACCCGAAGGGCGAATGACCGTCGTCACCGTCGTCTTCTGGATCTTCGCCGTCCTGGCGCTCGGGTCGGCCGTGCTCTGCGTCAGCCGCCGGAGCCCGGTGGCCAGCGCGCTCTGGCTCGTGGTCACCATGTTTTCGCTGGCCGCCCTCTTCGTGCTGCTGGACGCCCAGTTCATCGCCGTCCTTCAGGTCCTGGTCTACGCCGGCGCCGTGATGGTGCTCTTCCTGTTCGTCATCATGCTCCTGAACCTCGGCCGGGGGGCGGCCCCGGACCGGAAAGGGGTGCTGGGGGTCACCGTCGGCCTCGTCCTGGCGGCGCTGCTCTTCGTCCAGCTCAAGTTCCTCCGCGGCGCGGCGCCGCCCGAGCTGATCCGGTTGCCGCCGGGCGTGATGGCGCAGACGCAGCAGCAGGCCGGGATGGTGGGAGCGATCGCGACGCCCCTGTACGAGGCCTATCTCGTCCCCTTCGAAATCACCAGCGTGCTCCTCCTCGCCGCCGTGGTGGGCGCGGTGGTGCTCGCGAAACGGAAGCTCTGATGCTCCTGGGACCCACCCTCGCCGTTGCGGCGGTGCTCTTCGTGATCGGCGTGGCCGGCGTGCTGATCCGCCGGAACGCGATCATCATCTTCATGTGCGTCGAGCTGATGCTCAACGCCGTGAACCTGACGTTCATCGCCTTCGCGCAGACGCTGGGCGTCGCGGGACAGATCTTCGTCTTCTTCGTGATGGCCGTCGCCGCCGCCGAGGCGGCCGTCGGCCTCGCCATCGTGCTCGCGGTCTACCGTCACAAGGAGACGGTGGACCTCCGCAACATCAACCTCCTGAAGGGCTGAGGGCGGTCCCCGCGATGGAACGGGTCTGGCTGGTTCCGCTCCTGCCCCTCCTGGGCTTCGTGCTGAACGGCGCCCTCGCGCTGGTCCGGCCCCGCGCCAAGACCGCGGTGTCCGTGATCGGCGTCGGCGTCCTCGTCGCCGCGTTCGCGGTGGCGGTCTCGGTGGTCGCCAGCCTGGCCGCGGCCCACCCGGCGGCGCCCGTGGTCTACAACTACTGGGACTGGATCCCGGTCGGGTCGCTCCACATCTCCGCCGGCCTCCAGGTGGACCCGCTGTCCGCCGTGATGATCCTGATCGTCACGGGCGTCGGGTCGCTCATCCACGTCTTCAGCGTGGGATACATGGGGGCGGACGAGGGCTACGCGCGGTATTTCGCGTATCTCAACCTCTTCGTCTTCTTCATGCTGGTGCTGGTGCTGGGCGCCGGCTTCCCGGTGATGTTCGTGGGCTGGGAAGGCGTCGGGCTCTGCTCGTATCTCTTGATCGGGTTCTGGTTCGACGTCACCGCCAACGCGGACGCCGGCAAGAAGGCGTTCATCATGAACCGGATCGGGGACTTCGGCTTCCTCGCCGCGATGTTCCTGCTCTTCCAGCACGTGGGCGCGCTCGACTTCGTCTCGGTATTCGCCAAGGCGCCGGCCGTCTTCACCCCGGGCGACGGCACCATCACGGCGATCACGCTCTTCCTGTTCCTCGGGTGCACCGGCAAGTCGGCGCAGATCCCCCTGTACACCTGGCTTCCGGACGCCATGGCGGGCCCCACGCCGGTGTCGGCCCTGATCCACGCCGCCACGATGGTCACCGCGGGCGTCTATCTCGTCGCGCGGGCCAATCTCCTGTTCGCCCTCGCGCCGGTCTCGAGCGCCGTGGTGGCCGGGGTCGGCGCGCTGACGGCGCTGTTCGCGGCCACCATCGCGCTGAAGCAGTGGGACATCAAGAAGGTGCTGGCGTACTCCACCGTGTCCCAGCTCGGGTACATGTTCGTGGGCGTCGGCACCGGCGCCTACGCCGCGGGCGTCTTCCACCTCGCGACCCACGCGTTCTTCAAGGCGCTGCTGTTCCTGGGGTCGGGCTCGGTGATCCACGCGATGCACCACGCCTATCACCACACCCACGCTCACGAAGACGCGCAGGACATGCGCAACATGGGCGGGCTCAAGGCGTATCTCCCCTGGACCTGGGTGCTGATGTGGATCGCCACCCTGGCCATCGCGGGCATCCCGCCCTTCGCCGGCTTCTTCTCCAAGGATGAGATCCTGGGCGCGGCGTTCGCGCGGGGGAGCGCGCAGCCGATCTGGTATCTGTTCTGGGCGTTCGGGCTCGCGGCCGCGCTGCTCACGGCGTTCTACATGACCCGGATGATGCTCTACACCTTCCACGGGCCCAACCGGACCGGTGAGCAGGAACGGGCCCATCTCCACGAGGCACCCGCGGTGATGACCGGGCCGCTCGTGGTGCTCGGGGTCCTGAGCCTCGCCGGGGGCGCGCTGAATCTCCCGACCCTGATCGGCGGCGGCGCGTGGCTCGAGCACTGGCTCGCCCCCGTGACGCACGGATCGGCGGCGTATCTGCCGGCGGCGGAAGCCGCGTCCGGAACCGAATGGGCCCTGATCGCCGTGGCGGTCGTCGTCGCCGTGGCCGGCATCGTCGGGGCGGTGCGGCTGCTCGATCCGGCCGCGCTGGTCCCGGCCCGTCAGGCGCCCGCGGAGACCGGCTTCGGCAAGGTGCTCGCCAACAAGTGGTATGTGGATGAGCTCTACGACCGGGTCGTGGTGCGGCCTCTGACCTGGTGCTCCCGGGTCATCCTGTGGAAGGGCATCGACCAGGGGCTCATCGACGGCGCCGGCGTGAACGGGTCGGCCGGACTGGCGCGGGCCGCCGGCTGGGTGGGCTCCAAGCTCCAGACCGGGGAAGTGGGCTTCTACGTCGTGCTCTTCGTCCTCGGCGTGGCCCTGGTCCTCCGCGCGGTGGTGCGCTGATGTACGACGCCTGGATCCTCCCCGCGCTCCTCGTCTGGCCCCTCGCCGGCGCCGCGCTGCTCTATCTCGCGCCCGCCTCGCGCGCCAAGACGCTCGCCCTGGGCGTGAGCCTGGTCGAATTCGCCCTCTCGGTGCCGCTCTGGTGGCGGTTCGTGCCCGCGGCCGGGATGCAGTTCGCGGTCGACCTCCCCTGGGTGCCGGACTGGGGGATCCGGTTCCACGTGGGGCTGGACGGCATCTCGCTCTTCATGGTGCTCCTCACCACGTTCCTCGTGCCCCTCTCGGTGCTGGGCAGCTGGACCTACATCACCAAGCGGGAACGGGGGTTCTACGCGCTGCTCCTGGTCCTCACCACGGGCATGCTGGGCGTGTTCGTGTCCCTCGATCTGTTCCTGTTCTATGTGATGTGGGAAGTGATGCTCATTCCGATGTACTTCATCATCGGGATCTGGGGCGGCGACAACCGCCTCTACGCGGCCATCAAGTTCTTCCTCTACACGTTCGTCGGATCGCTCCTGATGCTGGTGGCCATCCTGGGGCTCTTTCTCCACGCCGCCCACACCACCGGCACCTACTCGTTCTCGTACGACTTCCTTCTCCAGCACACCGCCGACCTGGGACCGGTCGCGTTCTGGTTCTTCGCGGCTTTCTTCCTGGCCTTCGCGATCAAGGTCCCGATGTTCCCGCTGCATACGTGGCTGCCGGACGCCCACGTCGAAGCACCGACCGC
Organism: Gemmatimonadales bacterium; assembly: GCA_035505915.1. Lineage (GTDB taxonomy): Bacteria > Gemmatimonadota > Gemmatimonadetes > Gemmatimonadales > GWC2-71-9 > 40CM-2-70-7. The sequence goes on from DATJQI010000082.1 coordinate 6,981, forward strand.
GGGATCCGTCATTCTGGCGGGCGTGCTGCTGAAGATGGGCACTTACGGCTTCCTGCGGTTCGCCCTGCCGTTCTTCCCGGGGGTCGCGCTGTCGCCCACGGTCCAGGCCGTGGTGGTGGCGCTCTCGGTCATCGGGATCATTTACGGCGGCCTGGTCGCGATGGTCCAGCCCGACTTCAAGAAGCTCGTCGCGTATTCGTCGGTGGCCCATCTGGGATTCGTGATGCTCGGCATCTGGGCGCTGACGGTGCAGAGCGTCCAGGGCGCGCTCCTCGTGATGATCAACCACGGGATCTCGACCGGCGCGCTCTTTTTCCTCGCCGGCATGCTGTACGAGCGGCGCCACACGCGGCTCCTGGACGCGTTCGGCGGGCTGGCCCGGGTCGTCCCCCTGCTCGCGGCGGTGCTGACCGTGGTGTCGCTCTCGTCCGTCGGGCTCCCCGGAACCAACGGCTTCGTCGGAGAGTTCCTGATCCTGATCGGGTCGTTCGCGCGGTACCCGACGGCGACCATCATCGCCACCGCGGGGGTCATCGTCGCCGCCATGTACCTCCTGCCGGCGCTGCAGAAGATCATCTACACGCCGCTGACCAAGACCGAGAACCAGAAGCTGCCGGACCTCTCCCTCCGTGAGGGGCTGGTGCTCTTGCCCCTCCTCGTGGCGATCGTCTGGATCGGCGTCTACCCGCGGCCCTTCCTCGACCGGATGGAGCCGGCGGCGCGCCGGCTGGTCGAAACCGTCCGTCCGCAACCCCCGACGGCGCTGCGATGAGCCTCGACCTGTCGAGCTACGCCGACCTGATGCGGGCGCTGGCCCCCGAGAGCCTCTTGACCGGACTCGCGATGGTGGTGCTGCTGCTGGTCGCGTGGCGCCACCGGACCGCGGCCGACACCCGACTGGCCGGGATCGCCACCCTCGTCGCGCTGGCCGCGACCGCCGGAGTGGTGTGGTGGCTCTGGTGGAACCGCGCCACCGTCGACGGCATCGCCCAGATGGTGGCCGTCGACGACTTCCGGTTCATCGTGGACTGGATCCTCCTCGGCGCCGCGGCGCTGACGGTCCTGTTCTCCTTCCGGTACCTCGAGCGCGAAGGGCTGCTCGCTCCGGAGTACTACCCGCTGCTCCTGTTCGCCGCGCTGGGGATGATGCTGATGGCGGGCGGGGAAGACCTGATGGTGATCTTCCTGGGCCTCGAGCTGATGTCCATCTCGGTGTACGTGCTCGCCGGATTCAATCGCCGCAGCCCGCGCGCCGCCGAGGCGGCCCTCAAGTACTTCCTGCTGGGCGCCTTCGCGTCGGCGTTCCTGCTCTACGGCATCGCCCTCATCTACGGCGCCACGGGCACCACCAACCTGTCGCTCATCGGCGTGCAGGTGACCACGCTCGGCGTGGGGCACCTGCCGCTTCTCCTCATCGGCGTGGGATTGCTCCTGGTCGGCTTCGGATTCAAGGTGGCGGCCGTGCCCTTCCACATGTGGGCACCGGACGTCTACGACGGCGCACCCACGCCCGTCACCGGCTTCATGGCCACCGGGGTCAAGGCCGCCGCGTTCGCCGCGCTCTTCCGCGTGGTGGTGGAGGCCCTGGGCACCACCGGCGGCTGGCCCGCCGTCATCGCGGGGCTGGCCGTCGCCACCATGATCACCGGCAACCTGGTCGCCCTGGCCCAGCGCTCGGTCAAGCGGATGCTGGCGTACTCGTCCATCGCGCACGCCGGCTACCTGCTCGTGGCCGTCGCCGCGGGCGGCGCCGGTTCGGGCGCATTCATCGTCTACCTCGTCGCCTACACGCTGACGACCATCGCCGCCTTCGCGCTGCTCGCGGCCAAGGGGCGGGCCGGCGAGTCGGACGTGCGGATCGACGACCTGGCGGGGCTGTCCGCCAGCCGCCCCGGCCTGGCGCTCGCCCTTACGGTGGTGATGCTTTCGCTCCTGGGCTTCCCGGGTACCGCCGGGTTCATCGGCAAGTGGTACATCATCGCGGCCGCCCTCGGAACGGGGCACACGCTCCTGGCGATCGTCCTCGTCCTCACCAGCGTCGTTTCCGCGGGCTACTACCTTCCGGTGGTGATGGCGATGTACATGAAGCCCGCCCCGCGCCCCGACGCCCACGCCGGCATGACTCTCGACTGGGTCGGCCGCGCGGCGCTCACCGCGTCGCTGATCGGCATCCTCTGGTTCGGCATCGCTCCGGCCGGCATCCTCGGCCTCTCCCAGGCCAGCGCCACGACCCTCCACGCGGTTGCGGGCGTCACGCCCGCCCAGGCGGACTCGACGGCGGTGCCGGCCGGCCACTGATCCCCGGGAACCCGGCATGAAGATCCCGCAGACCATATTCCGGCAGTACGACATCCGCGGCATCGTCGGGGAGCAGCTCACGCCCGACGTCGCCCGCGCCGTCGGCCAAGCCTTCGCCAGCTTCGGCCGCCGGCGCCTCTCCCGGGCCCCCACGCTCGCGGTGGGGCGGGACAACCGCCCCTCGGGTCCCGATCTGGCCGGTCACATCCGCGCCGGCATCGTGGCGGCGGGGGGCCGGGCGGTGGACGTCGGTGAGTGTCCCACGCCGGCCCTCTATTTCGCCACCCACACCCTCGAGGTCGACGGCGGCCTCCAGGTCACCGGATCGCACAATCCGCCGGAGTTCAACGGCTTCAAGATGGTCCTCGCCGGGGAAGCGGTGGCCGGCGACGCCATTCAGGACCTGTACCGGATGATCGCCGGAGACGCGCTGGACCGCGTGGCCGGGGGCGCCGACTCCACCCACCCCGGGCTCCTGCCCGCCTACCGGGACGCCATCGTCAAGCGGAACACGCCACTGGCCCGGCCGGTCAAGGTGGTGGTGGACTGCGGCAACGGCGTCACCAGCCTCATCGCCATCGAGACCCTCCGCGCCGTGGGCGCCACCGTCGTCCCGCTCTTCGCGGAGTCGGACGGCCGTTTCCCCAACCACCATCCCGATCCCACGGTCGTCGAAAACTTGCGCGACCTGCAGGCCGCCGTCGTCCGGGAAGGCGCCGAGCTCGGCATCGCGTTCGACGGGGACGGCGACCGGATCGGGGCCGTGGACGAGCGGGGCACGCCGATCTTCGGGGACCAGCTGCTCGTGCTGTTCGGCCGCGACCTGGCGCGCCGGATGCCGGGCCCGCACCCCGTGATCTTCGACGTGAAGTGCTCCGAGGTGCTGCCGCAGATGCTCACCAAAGCGGGGCTCCAGCCGGTGATGTGGAAGACCGGGCATTCGCTCATCAAGCAGAAGATGAAGGAGCTGCACGCGCCCCTGGCCGGCGAGATGAGCGGCCACATGTTCTTCGGCGGCGACTGGTTCGGATTCGACGACGCGCTCTTCGGGGCCGCCCGGCTGCTGCACTACGTGGCGGAGCGGGGGGGGCCCCTGTCGCGGCTCCTCGCGGATCTTCCCCGGACCGTCGCGACGCCCGAGCTCCGGGTCGACTGCCCGGACGAGCGCAAGTTCGCTGTCGTGGAGCGCGCCGCCGCGTACTTCGCGGCACGGTACCCCGTGGCCACCCTCGACGGCGTCCGGATCACGTTCCCCGGGGGGTGGGGCCTCATCCGGGCCTCCAACACGCAGCCCGTGCTGGTGATGCGGTTCGAAGCCGCCACCGCGGCGGACCTCGAGCGCTACCGCGCGGAAGTCGAAGGCTGGCTGGCGCAGAACCGCGGGGACACGGGGTGAACCGGCGGCGCTGGGCGCTGCTGGGCGGGACCATCCTTCTGGTCGCGGCCCTCGTCGGGGGCCGCTGGTTCGCACTGCAGACCGCCGAGCGCCTGTGGGCCGCGACCATTCCGTTCGGGGCCGCTTATCTGCACGGGCTGGCGCTCGCGCGCACGTGGCAGTGGATCGTCGCGGGCGCGGCGGTCGCCTGGGGCGTGGGACACTGTTACCTCGTCTACCGGGCCATCGGATCGGTCCAGATGCCCCGCCGGGTCGGGGATATCGAGATCGTGGAAGCCGTGCCGCACCGGCTGCTGGTCACGGTCACCCTCCTCGGCGGCCTCCTGTACGGCGGCGGCCTCGCCTGGGCCATCGGCGACGTCTGGCGCCAGGCGGTGCTCGCGGGCGCTCCCCCCCACTTCGGCGCCGTCGATCCCGTCCTGGGAAGGGATCTCGGCTACTACCTGGGCGAGCTGCCCTGGGATCGCACCCGGCAGGGCATCCTCCTGCTCGCCACGCTCACCGCCGCGGCCCTGATCACCGCGCTCTACGCCGCCATCGGGTCGCTCCGGCTCCACGCGGGCCGGCTGCGCGCCAGCCCGCACGCCCGCGCGCATCTGGGGATCACGCTGGCGGGCCTGGCACTGGCGTTCCTGTGGGGCGCCCACCTCGACCCGGCGGAAACGGTCGCGGGACTCGCGGGCACCGTGAGTCATGCCACCCTGGCGATCCGCCTGCCGGCCGCCGACGTCGTGGCCGTCGTGGCGCTCGGAACGGCGCTCCTGAGCGCGGCCTGGGGATGGTGGGACCGGCCCGGCGTGGTCGGCACGGCCTGGCTGTCGCTCCTCGTGACGATGCTCGCCGCATACTGGATTCTCCCGCCGGGCCTCCAGCGCACCCAGACCAATCGTCTCGAGACGGCGGATACGCTCCTCACCAACGAGCGCGCGGCGCTCGACCGGCTCGCGTACGACGCCGACGCGAAAGACTGGAGACCCGGCGTCCAGGCGCCCGCCGCGGTCCTCGCCGGAATCCCAGCCTGGGACGCGCTCCGGGTCTCCGAGCGCGCCCTCCACGACAGTGCCGTCGGTCCCGGCCTCGCGGTGGTTCGGGTGGCCCTCGGCCGCGGCGGAGACTGGCTGCTCGGCCTCGCGCCGGACGGTGCCAGCCTGCTGCACGTGACGCCGCTCCCCACGTGGCAGGCCGTGCACGAGGGAGCGTGGGCGCAGGCCCCCGGACCCCTTCAGGCGCGGGAGTCCGACTCGGAGCTCCTCTTCTCGCGGGTCCCGGGTGCTCCGCCGCAGACCTGGTTCGGGATGGGGTTCACGGAGTACGCGGTGCTTCCCTCCGGATCCGTTCCCGGCATCCCGCTCGAGGGCACCTGGCGGCGGATCGCGCTCGCCTGGACGCTTCAGTCCACCGAGCTCGCCCGGGGGCAAACGGCGGGGCGGACCCTGGTGTGGCGCCGCGATGCCCTGGAACGGTTCTCAGTACTCGCGCCCTTCGCGGAATTCGAGGCCCCGACAGCGGCGGTGCTGGGCGACTCGCTCTGGTGGGTGTCGTGGGGCTACGTGGAAGGGGAAACCTTCCCCCTGGTGGACCCGGTCACCTGGAACGGACGGACCCTCCGCTACCGTCACCCGGGTCTGATCGCCGCCCTCAACGCCGTCACCGGAACCACGCGGATCTGGCTCTCGCCGCGGGCGGACTCGCTCTCCGCCGCGTGGGCCCACATCGCCGCACCCCTGGTCGAGCCCGCCGCGACCATTCCGCCCGCGCTCCTGGCCGCCTTGCCGTATCCGGCCGACGGCTTCCGGATCGCGGCGGTGGTGCTCGCGCGGGAGGATTCGGCGAACCGCCAGCTCCGCCCGGCGGACCCGTTCACCCTCGTGGCCCGGGACGGCGAAGACACCACCTCGCACCTCTGGACCGCGCAGACCTTCGAGGACACGGCGCGGCCCCCCAACCTCCGCGGGATTCTCGCGGGCACCGTGACCGGGGGCGGACCGTCGCTCCAGCTGTGGAGTCCCGCGGTCCCCCCCCGCGTGCCGGTGGTGCTGGCCAGCGACCCCAACCGCGAGGCAGGAGTGTTGCGGGCCTGGCCCCTCGACGCGCAGACGGTGCTGACGGTCCAGGCCCGCTTCTGGCAGCCGGAGCACAGCGCGGTCACGGCCCGGCTCGACTCGGTGTACGTCTCGATCGGCCCGCTCGTGGCGGGAGACACCACGCCGGCCCTCGCCCTGCGCGCGCTCCTCCGCGGTCCCGCGCTCGCCGACAGCTCGCCGGCCGCCAGTCTGCGGCGGGTGCGCGCGCTGGTGGCGCGGATGGATTCGGCCCTGGCGACGGGCCGCATGTCCCGCTTCGGCGTGCTCTACGACAGCCTGCGGGCCCTCCTGCGTGGCGTTCCCCGGGGCGTTGCCGCCCCCGGCGCCCCCCGCTAGGTTGCGCCGCCGTGAGCCCCGGCGTGATCGTCGTGGCGTTGGGGGGTAACGCCGTCGCTCCGCAGGGAGAACGGCCCACCATCGCCAACCAGTTCCGGCATACCCGCCAGAGCCTCGCCCCCATCGTGGAGCTGGCCCGCGCGGGGTGGGGCATCGCCCTCGTGCACGGCAACGGCCCGCAGGTGGGGGACGAGCTGGCCCGGAATGAGCTGGGCGCCGGCCAGGTCGAAGCGCTCCCGCTGGGGGTGCTGGTCGCGGCCACGGCCGGCTGGATGGGCTACATGATCCAGCAGTCCCTGCAGAACGCGCTGCACCGCGCCGGCGTCGAGCGGCAGGTGGTCACCGTGGTGACACAGACGCTCTGCGACGCCTCGGATCCGGACCTCCGCACTCCGGCCAAGCCGATCGGGCATGCCCTGGACCCGGCGGCCGTGGCCCGGCTCACCGCGCAGGGAGTGCCGGTGCGCGAGGAGCGGCCGGGCCGATGGCGGCGTCTGGCGCCCAGCCCGCGCCCCATCGGCGTCGTGGAGCGGCGGATGATCGCCGATCTCGTCGGCCGCGGGCACATCGTCGTGGCGTGCGGGGGCGGGGGACCCCCGGTGTATCAGGATCCCCGGCTCGGACTCGAGGGCATCGACGCGGTCGTGGACAAGGATCGCGTGGCCGCGGTGCTGGGCCGGGATCTGGGCGCCCAGGTGCTCTTGATCCTCACGGACGTGGACGGCGTGTACCGGCACTACGGCACGCCCCGGCAGGAGCGTATCGACCGCCTGACGCTGGCCGAGGCGCGCCAGCTGATCGCGGGCGGCGACCTGGGAACGGGGAGTATGCGCCCCAAGGTCGAGGCTGCGGTGGAATTCGTCGGCCTCGGGGGCGCGCGCGCCACCATCGCCGAGCTGTCGCAGGGACTCCAGGCGCTCGCCGGTCGGGCGGGCACCACCATCACGAAGGAGATCGGGTGAATCTGCACGAGTATCAGGCACGGGACATCCTGCGCAGCCACGGGATCCCGATGCCTGAAGGCGGAGTGGCCGCGACACCGGCGGAGGCGAAGGCCATCGCCGAGCGGCTGGGCGGCGCCGTCGTGGTCAAGGCGCAGGTGCACGCCGGCGGGCGCGGCAAGGCCGGCGGGGTCAAGTTGGCGAAGTCGCCCGCCGACGCCGAACAGGCGGCCGCCCGGATCCTGGGGATGCAGATCAAGGGGCTGACGGTGACGAAGGTGCTCGTCGTCCCCGCGGCGGACATCGCTTCCGAGAGCTACGTCGGATTCATCGTGGACCGCGCCACCCAGCGCCCGGTCCTGATGGTGAGCGCGGCCGGCGGCGTCGACATCGAGGAAGTCGCCGCCAAGACGCCTGAGCAGATCCACCGGCTGGCGGTGGATCCGCGGTACGGGCTCCTCCCGCATCAGGCGCAGAGCTTGGCCTTCCATTTGTACCGGGACGTCGCCCAGGTCCGGCAGGCCGCGGACCTGATGCGCCGGCTTTACCAGGTGGTGTACGCGGTCGGCGCCTCGCTGGCCGAGATCAACCCGTTGGTGACGACGCCGGACGGCAAGGTGCTGGCCCTCGACGCGAAGATCGTGGTGGACGACAACGAGCTGGACCGCCACCCCGAGATCGCCGCACTGCGCGACGCGTCGTCGGAGGCGCCGTCCGAAGTCCAGGCGCGCGAGGCGGGACTCACGTTCATCAAGCTGGACGGCTCGGTGGGGTGCTGCGTGAACGGCGCCGGGCTGGCGATGGCCACGATGGACCTGGTCAAGTACTACGGGGGCGAGCCCGCCAACTTCCTGGACATCGGCGGTTCATCGAACCCCCAGAAAGTCGTCAACGCGCTCCGGATCATCACCGCCGATCCGAACGTGAAGGCGATCCTGTTCAACATCTTCGGCGGCATCACCCGCTGCGACGACGTCGCCAACGGGATCGTCCAGGCCACCAGCGCCTTCCCGCTCAAGGTCCCGATGGTCATCCGGCTCACCGGCACCAACGAGCGGGAAGCGCTCGAGATCCTGAAACGGGCCGGCTACTCGGCCGGCACCGACATGGACGAGGCGGTGAAGGCGGCCGTGGCCAAGGCGCAGGGGAGGGCGGCGTGAGCGTCTGGATCGACAAGAGCACCCGCCTTCTGGTGCAGGGCATCACCGGCCGGGACGGCTCCTTCCATTCCAAACAGATGATGGCCTATGGCACCCAGGTCGTCGCCGGCGTCACCCCCGGGAAAGGCGGGCAGACGTTCGAAACCCGCGTTCCCGTGTTCAACACGGTGGCCGAGGCGGTGGCGGCCACGAAGCCCAACGTCTCGGTCATCTACGTCCCCGCCGCCCTGGCCGCGTCGGCGGTCTTCGAGGCGGCGGACGCCGGAATCCCGCTCATCGTCTGCATCACCGAGGGCCTGCCCGTCCTGGACATGACCAAGGTGATGCCGTTCGTGCGGGAGCGCGGGCTCCGGCTCATCGGCCCGAATTGTCCCGGCCTCATCTCGCCGGGCCGGAGCAAGGTCGGCATCATCCCCGGCAACATCTGCGCCGAGGGACGGATCGGCGTCGTCTCCCGGAGCGGCACCCTGACCTACGAGATCATTCACCAGCTCACGGGAAACGGGTTCGGGCAGTCCTCCTGCGTCGGCATCGGCGGGGACCCGATCATCGGCACCAACTTCATCGACTGTCTCCAGGCCTTCGAGGCCGACCCCGGCACCGACGCGATCGTAATGATCGGAGAGATCGGCGGGACCGACGAGCAGCAGGCCGCGGAGTACGTGAAGGCCAAGATGAAGAAGCCGGTAGTCGGCTTCATCGCGGGACAAACCGCGCCCCCCGGCCGCCGCATGGGGCACGCGGGTGCCATCATTTCGGGCGCCTCCGGCACGGCGGCGGACAAGATGGCCGCCCTCGCCGCCGCCGGCATTGCGGTGATGAAGCGCCCCGCCGACGTGGTGCCGCTCCTCAAGGAACGGATGTGAAACTCGCGGACGTCCTCGTCCCCGATCACGTGGCGGTGCCGCTGCAGGCGCGCACCGTCCGCGAGGCGACGCACCGGCTGGCCGAAAAGCTGATCACCGCGGGGGCGGTGGCGTTCCCCGAGCGACTGCTCGCGGTCATCGATCAGGCCTGGCCCGAAGACATGGTCTCGGTGGGAGAGCACGCCTTTCTGCCGCACTTCCGGACCGACGCGGCCGGCAAGCTCGTCGCGGCCATCGGCGTCGCACCGCGTCCCATCCACTGGGAGAAGGACCCCAATCGGTCGGCGCGGGTCGTCATCCTGGTCATCGCGCCCCCGAAGGACGCCGCGACCTACCTGCAGCTGGTGGGTGCCCTGGCGCGCGCGCTGTCGGAACCCGAAACGGTCCAGGCGCTCCTCTCCGCGCGGACCGCCGCGGACGTAGTCGCGGCGGGGGGCTTGAACGCGGTCGAGCTGACGGGCGACCTCACCGTCCGGGACGTGATGACCGAGCGCATTTTCACCGTCGATCCCGAACGTACCCTCGGCGACGCCGCGCACACGATGCTGGAGCACGACATCCGCGCACTGCCGGTGGTGAACGAGGGCGGGGCGCTCGTCGGAATCATCACCCACAAGGAGCTGCTCCGGTTTCTCATCCCGGACTACGTCCAGCGCGTCAAGACCGGGGCCTTCCGCGCCCCGACCCGGAATCAGATTCTGAAGGGGACGTCCGACCCGAAGCAGATCCTGGTCAAGGAGGCGATGGCCCGCACGGTCCTGTGCGTCTCCGAGGACCAGCGCCTCTCGGACGTCGCCAATCTGATGAACAACAAGGACGTGGACCGCTTTCCCGTCGTGAGAGAGGGGATCGTGGTGGGTTTTCTCACCCGGGCCGACCTCATTCGACGGCTGTTGGCTCCCTGATGGAATCCACCTCACACCCGACACCAGGAACCTGACACCTCACATGCTCACACTGGCGATCATCAAACCCGACGCGGTGGCGGCGGGGAACGCGGGCAACGTGCTGGCGCACCTCGAGCGGCAGGGATTCAAGGTCCGGGCCGCGCGGATGGTGCGGCTCACCACGCCGCAGGCCGAGGCGTTCTACGCGGTGCACCGGGAGCGCCCCTTCTTCCGGTCCCTCGTGACCTTCATGACCTCCGGGGCGTGCATCCCGCTCGCCCTCGAGCGCGACGGAGCGGTGGCCCACCTTCGTGAAGTCATCGGCGCCACCGATCCGGCCGAGGCCAAGCCGGGCACGGTGCGGAAACTCTGGGCGCAGTCGAAGGAAAGAAACGCGATCCACGCGTCCGATTCCCCCGAAAACGCGGCGCGGGAGGTGGCGTTCTTCTTCAGCGAGGGAGAATTGGCCGGTCTTTAGAGTTCGCTTGACGCAAGTGCCACAACGGTTTAGCTTCGCTGTCCATGCTGCAAGTCGACCTCAACGACCTCGCCCGCGGTCCCGTCGAGACGCCCGGAGAGATCGCCGGGGACGATCCCGCGCTGGCCGGAATGAACCTCCGACTGGCCGCGCCGGTTCGGGTGACGGGACGGTTGCAGGAGGCCGGGGAGGGGCGGTTCTACTGGCAGGGATCGCTTCGTGCCGTGGTGACGGGAGAGTGCCGGCGCTGTTTGACCCCCGTGACCGCGCCGGTGACGGCTGATATCGGCGCCCTGTTCTCCCAGGAATCCGACGCCTCCGACGACCCTGACGCGTTTCCGGTGGCCCCCGACGCCAGCGTGATCGACGTGACACCCGCGGTGCGCGAGGAGCTGGCCCTCGTCGCCCCCGAGTTTCTGCTGTGCCGAGAGGACTGCCGGGGACTCTGTCCCCGCTGCGGTCACGACCTGAACACGGGACCCTGCACCTGTCCCCCGGTCACCGACCCCCGCTGGGCGGGGCTGGCGGGGCTCAAGGACAAGCTGTCCCGATAAACCGGAGCACGAGGAGCGTATGGCGGTCCCGAAGCGTAGAACCTCGAAGCGCAAGAAGCGCGCGCGGCGCACCCACTACAAGGCCGCGATGCCCACTCTCCAGCCCTGTCCCAAGTGCGGAGACCTGCGGCAGCCCCACCGGGTGTGCCCGACCTGCGGGTATTACAAGGGCGAGCAGCGGATCGAGGTCGAGGACACCTGAAGTGATCCGGGTCGCGCTCGATGCAATGGGTTCGGACCACGCGCCCCAGGTGGAGCTGGAAGGCGTGGCCCAGGCCCTGCGCGAGCTGCCCCCGACCTTCAAGATCCAGCTGGTGGGCCGGATCGCCGACGTCGAGGCGGGCCTCGAGCAGGTGGAGATCGTCGACCGCTCCCGCGTGGAGCTGGTCGATGCGCCCGAAGTGGTCGGGATGGGGGAGAAGCCCCTCCAGGCCATCCGCGGCAAGCCGAACTCGTCCATCGCGGTGGGCCTGGGCCTTCAGAAAAAAGGGGCCTCGGACGCGTTCATCTCGGCCGGGAATACCGGCGCCGTGATGGCCGCCAGCACCCTCCTCTTGCGCCTGCACCCCGGGGTGCAGCGCCCGGCCATCGGCACGGTGTTTCCCACGGCCCAGCAGCCCGTGCTCCTGCTCGACGCCGGCGCCAACGTGGACTGCGATCCCCGCGAGCTGCTGGGCTTCGCCCACCTGGGCGCCGTCTACGCGCGTGACATCCTGGGGCGGGCCCACCCCGCGGTGGGCCTGCTGAACATCGGGGAAGAAGACGAGAAGGGGAACGCGGTGGTGAAGGAAGCCCACCAGCTCTTCAAGGCCGCGACCAACTTCCAGTATCTGGGCAACGTGGAAGGCCGGGACATACCGGCCGGCGAATGCCGCGGCACGCCGCTCGACGTGGTGGTGTGCGACGGATTCGTGGGGAATATCGTCCTCAAGTTCTACGAGTCCGCGGCACGCGTGTTCGTCTCGCTCCTGCGGCAGGAGATCCCCGACATCCTGAAGCGTCCCGAGATGGCCAAAGTGCTGAAGGTGCTCGACTACTCGACCTACGGCGGCGCCCCGCTGCTCGGCGTGCGCGGCGTCTCGATCATCTGCCACGGGTCGTCCCAGCCCAAGGCCATCCGCAACGCCATCCGGGTCGCGGTCCAGATGGTCGAAATCGAGATGGACCGCCACATCGACGCCGAGCTGAACCCGAGCGCCGGCAAGGCCGTCGTATGAAGCGCCCTTTTTCCCGCCTCTCGGGCACCGGCAGCTATCTCCCGGCCCGGGTCATGACCAACGACGAGTTCTCGAAGATTCTGGACACGTCGGACCAGTGGATCCAGGAGCGGACCGGGATCCGCGAGCGGCGGGTTTCGTCGAAGGAAGAGACCAACGGCTGCATGGGCAAGGCCGCGGCGGAGATCGTCCTCAAGGAGAACGGCCTCACGCCCCTCGACGTCGACGCCATCGTCTACGCCACCGCGTCGCCGGACCGGCTGCTCCCCTCCCAGGCCTGCGACCTCCAGGCCCTGCTGGGCGCCAAGAACGCCGCGGCGTTCGACGTGGGGGCCGCCTGCTCGGGGTTCCTGTACGCCCTGAACACGGCGGACGGCCTGGTGGCTGCGGGGCAGGCGGAGCGCGTCCTGGTGGTCGCGTGCGAAAAGCTGACCAGCATCATGGACTGGAGCGACCGCTCCACCGCCGTGCTGTTCGGGGACGGCGCCGGCGCCACCGTGGTCACGAAGAGCGACGGGCAGCGCGGCATCCTGTCCAACTACATGAAGTCGGACGGCACGCTCGCCGAGCTCCTGTACCGCCCCGGCGGCGGGGCGTCGCATCCGCCCAGCCCGGAGATGATCGCCGACCATTCGTACTTCATCCGGATGGCGGGGCGGGAGGTGTTCAAGGCCGCGGTGCTCTCGATGGCGGACGCCTGCGACCAGGCGCTCACCCGCGCCGGTCTCACCGGCGCGGACCTGGATCTGCTGATTCCCCACCAGGCGAACATCCGGATCATCGAGTCCACCGCGAAACACGCGGGCATCCCGATGGACAAGGTCTACGTCAACGTCGACCGCTTCGGGAACACGTCGGCGGCGTCGATCGCCATCGCGCTGGACGAGGCGGTGCGCACCGGGCGGCTCAAGCCCGGGATGACCGCGATGTTCGTCGCGTTCGGCGCCGGCTTCACCTGGGCCAGCATGGTCGTGAAGTGGTGAACGCCGTCTGGCTCTGCCCCGGGCAGGGCGCGCAGAAGGTGGGGATGGGAAAGGATCTGGCCGACCGGTTTCCGGTCGCCCGCCAGACCTTCCAGGCCGTCGACGACGCGCTGGGGATGGCCCTGTCGAAGATCATGTTCGAAGGGCCCGAGGATCAGCTCACCGACACCGAGAACGCCCAGCCCGCCATTCTCGCCCATTCCGCCGCGGTGTTCGCGGTGGTCCGGGAGAAGGTGGCACATCCGGTGGCCGCCGCCGGTCACTCCCTCGGTGAATACTCCGCGTACCTCACCGCCGGCGCCCTGAGCGCCGCCGAAGCCGCCAAGCTGGTCCGCCGGCGGGGCGCGCTGATGCAGCAGGCGGGGGACGCCCGGCCCGGGACGATGGCGGCGGTGCTCGGGCTCGCGACCGCCGACGTCCAAGAGGCCTGCCGCCAGGCGTCGCAGGCGAACTCCGTGGTCGTCGCGGCGAACCTCAACGCCCCCGACCAGACCGTCATCTCGGGTGATCCCGACGCCGTCGACCGGGCCGGCGGCCTCTGCAGGGCGAAGGGCGCCAAACGGGTCCTGCCGCTCAAGGTGTCCGGCGCGTTCCACTCGCCCCTCATGGCGCCCGCGGCCGACAAGCTCCGCCTGGCGCTCGACAAGGCGCCGTTCGCCGCGCCGCGGATTCCGGTCATCGCCAACGCGACCGCCGAGGCGGTGAAGGATCCCGCGCGCGCCCGGCGGCTTCTGGCCGATCAGCTCACGGCCCCGGTGCGCTGGGTGGCCTGCATGGAGAAGACCGCCACGTTGGGCGAGGGCGGAACGCCACCGGCCTACGTCGAGATCGGACCCGGGACCGTGCTGGCGGGGCTGGTGAAGCGGATCGTGCCCGGCGTGACGGTGACGAGCCTGGGAACCGCCGACGAGGTCACGAAGTTCCTGGAGACGGCGTGACCGGACTCCCCGGGAAGACCGCGCTCGTCACCGGCGGCACCCGCGGCATCGGCCACGCGATCGCCAAGGCGCTCGCCGGGGCGGGCGCCAAGGTCGCGATCTGCGGCCGGGACGGGGCGAAAGCCGAGACCGCCGCGGCGGCGCTGGGCGGAGGCGTCCGGGGATACGCGTGCGACGTCGCGGACCCGGCCCAGGTGGAGAAGCTCCTCGAGGCGGTGGAGAAGGATCTCGCGCCGGTGGACGTCCTGGTCAACAACGCCGGCATTACGAAGGACAACCTGCTGTTCCGGATCGGCGCCGACGACTGGGACGCGGTCCTCGACACCAACCTCAAAGCCGCCTTCCTGCTGACCAAGCTCGCGGCCCGGGGGATGATCAAGCGCCGGTGGGGGCGGATCATCAACATCACCAGCGTGGTGGGGCTGACCGGCAACAAGGGCCAGGCGAACTACGCCGCCTCGAAGGCCGGATTGATCGGTTTGACCAAGAGCGTCGCCAAGGAGCTGGCATCCCGTAACGTTCTCGTGAACGCCGTGGCGCCGGGCTACATCGCGACCGAAATGACCGAGGCCATTTCGGAGGAGATGAAGCAGGCCCTCCAGGCCGCCATTCCGCTGGGCCGCCTCGGCCAAGGCGAAGATATCGCCCACGCCGTGCTCTTTCTCGCCTCCGACTGGGCGAGCTACATTACGGGACAGGTGTTGGTTGTCGACGGCGGGATGGTGATGTGATCCCGCGGCGTCCTTACCCTCTGCACTAGGATCGACCATGGCCATGGACATGAAGCAGCTGGAGGAGAAGGTCAAAGACATCATTGTTGAGGAGCTCGGCGTCGAACGGGACAAGCTCACCAACAATGCCAGCTTCATGGAGGACCTCGGTGCCGACAGCCTGGACACGGTGGAGCTCGTGATGGCGTTCGAGAAGGAATTCGACATCGACATCCCCGACGAAGAGGCCGAGAAGCTCAAGACCGTCGGGGCCGCGATGCAGTATCTCCACGAGAAGATGGGGAAGTAGCGTGCGGCGACGGGTGGCGGTCACGGGCCTCGGGCTCGTGACCCCGCTGGGCAATACCGTCCGCGAGACGTGGGAGGGTCTGGTCGCCGGCAGGTCCGGCGCCGGTCCGATCACGCGCTTCGATCCGACGCTCTTGCCCGTGAAGTTCGCCCACGAGGTGAAGGGGTTCGACCCCGCCCTGTACCTCGACAAGAAGGAAGCCCGTCGCTACGACCTCTTCGCCCAGTTCGCGATGGCCTCCGCGGTCCAGGCGGTGCGCGACGCCTGCCTGGAGGAGCGCCTCAAGGACCTGGACCTCCGCCGGATCGGCGTCATCATCGGCACCGGCACGGGCGGCATCGCCACGTTCGAAGAGCAGTGCCGGATCTACCTCGAGAAGGGCCCTTCCCGGGTGTCACCCTTCTTCGTTCCGATGTTCATGGGCAACGTCGCCTCGGCCGTCGTGTCGATGCGGTACGGCTTCAAGGGCCCCAACTACTGCACCGTCTCCGCCTGCGCGACGTCGGCGCACGCCCTCGGGGACGCGTTCCGGCTCATCCAGCACGGCGAGGCGGACGTCATGGTCTCCGGCGGCTCCGAGGCGGCCATCACGCCGCTCGCGGTGGCCAGCTTCGCCAACATGAAGGCGCTCTCCGAGCGCAACGACGACCCCGCCACCGCCTCCCGGCCCTTCGACAAGGACCGTGACGGCTTCGTCATGGGGGACGGCGCCGCCTGCGTCATTCTCGAGGAGTGGGAGCACGCGAAGGCCCGGGGCGCGCAGATCTACGCCGAGATGGCGGGCTACGGCATGACCGCCGACGCCTACCACATCACGGCGCCCTCCCCGGACGGGGAAGGGGCCCAGCGGGCCATGCAGCTCTGCATGGAAGACGGCGGCATCCGGCCCGAGCAGGTGGGCTACATCAACGCGCACGGCACGTCCACGCCCCACGGGGACGCCGCCGAGACGGCCGCGGTGGAGAGCGTCTTCGGCGCCCAGGCCCGAAAGCTGGTGTTCGGCTCGACCAAGTCGATGACCGGCCACCTCCTGGGGGCGGCGGGCGCGCTCGAGTTCGCCGCGTGCGCCCTCGCCGTGAAGCACGGCGTCATCCCGCCGACCATCAACCAATTCACGCCCGACCCCGCCTGCGACCTGGACTCGGCCCCCAATCACGCGGTCCGGCGGCCGCTCGACGTCGCGCTCTCCAACAGCTTCGGCTTCGGGGGTCACAACGTCACGCTGGGGTTGAAGCGGGCGGCGGCGTGAGCGGCCGGATCGACCCGGCACTCGCTCCGGTCGCGGCCAAGGTCGACCGCGGCGACCGGCTGTCCCGGGACGACGGCCTGGCCCTGTTCCGTTCGCCGGACCTGCTCACCATCGGCCGGCTGGCCGACCAGGTGAATCGCAGCCGGAACGGGTCCCGCGTCTTCTTCGCCGCCAACCAGCACCTCAACCCCACCAACGTCTGTATCCTGCGCAATACCTGCGTCTTCTGCTCGTTCGCGCGGATGCCGAAGGAAGACGGCGCCTACACGCGGGAGCTGGATGAGGTCTTCGCGGAGGCGGACGCCGCCCGGGACAACCCGACCCGGGAGTTCCACATCGTCGGCGGCCTGCACCCCAAGCTGTCGCTCGCGTACTACGAAGACCTGTTCCGCGGGCTCAAGGCCCGGCACCCGGACGTCCAGATCAAGGCCCTGACCGCCGTGGAAGTCGCCCACCTGGCGCGTCTCGAAGGCATCTCCACGCGGGACGTCCTCGTGCGGATGAAGGCCGCGGGGGTCACGAGCCTCCCGGGGGGCGGCGCCGAGGTCTTCTCGCCCGGCGCGCGGGCCACCATCGCGGACAAGAAGCTCTCCGGAGCCGAGTGGCTGGCCGTCCACCGCCAGGCCCACCAGCTCGGCATCCCGTCGAACTGCACGATGTTGTACGGGCACGTCGAGACCCTCGAGGACCGGGTGGACCACCTCCTGGCGCTCCGCGGCCTCCAGGACGAGACCGGCGGGTTCCTGACCTACATTCCGCTCGCCTATCACCCCGACCACAACGAGCTGGGAGAGGCCCTCGGCCGCACCGGCACCGCCACCTCCGGATTCGACGATCTGAAGAACATCGCGGTGGGACGCCTGCTCTTGGACAACATCCCGCACGTGAAGACCCACTGGCCCATGGTGACCCCCTTTATTTCCCAGATCGCCCTGGGCTTCGGCTGCGACGACCTGGAAGGCACGGTGGTGTTCGAGCGGGTCTACCACGAAGCCGGTGCCGGCACCCCGATGTGGATGAGCTACGATCAGATCGTCGGCCTGATCCGCGGAGCGGGGAAGGAGCCGGTGGAGCGCAACTCGCTCTACGAGACGGTCCGGACCTTCGAGGACTGGCTCCCCGGCCGGACGGTCGCGCGGGCGCAGGGGCCGGAAGGACCGACCTTCGAGCTCGCGCACCGGACCCGGACCAGTGCCCGGCCCAACCGGAAGCCCCTGCCGGTGCTGAGCCCCACGGGGGATGGGGTCGAATGAGACTCGGCCGGATCGGCTACATCAACTGCTACCCGGTCTACGGGGCCATCGACCGGGGCGTGGTCAAAGTCTCGGCGGAGCTCGTGACCGGCACGCCGGCGGAGCTGAACGACCTGCTGGTGGCCGGTGAGCTCGACGTCTCGGTGATCAGCGCGGTGGAGTACGCCCGCCATTCGCGCGACCTGGTGCTCCTGCCCGACGTCGCCATCTCCTCCGACGGACCCGTGCGGAGCGTGCTGCTCTTCTCCCGGGTGCCCGCGACCTCGCTGGACGACGTCCCCGTCCTCCTCTCCGCCTCGTCGCGGACGTCGGTGGGGCTGCTCGAGCTGCTCTGCCGGGATGTGTGGAAAGTGCGCCCCCGGTTCGCGCAGGTGCGGGCCGAGGCCCCCGACCTCACGGCGCTGGCGGGCCTGCCCCACCAGGCCGTGCTCGTCATCGGGGATCCCGCGCTGCTGCTCGCCGCGCGGGGCACCTATCCGCACGTCTACGACCTCGGCACGGAGTGGCGGCGCTGGACCGGGCTGCCCTTCGTGTTCGCCGTGTGGGCCGCGCGCCGGGGCGGGGACCCCCGGGCCGGCGCCGCGCGCCTCCACGCGCAGCTCCTCAAGTCCCGCGACTGGGGGCTCGCCAACCTGGACGAGCTGGCCCGTGCGGCCGGCGCCGTGACCGGGGTGCCCGAAGCCGACTGCCGGACCTACTTCTCCGGACTCGACTACGCGTTGACCGACCGGCACCTCGCGGGGCTGACGATGTTCTTCCGGAAGCTGGTGGGCCATGGGCTCGCGCCCGAGGGCTCGCTCCAGTTCCTCCACGTGGCTTGACCATGGTCGACCGCTCGTCGCCCGAGTTTCGCTCCTTCGTCGACCTCTACCGCGACGCGCCGCTGCTCGAGCTGGGCGCGGCCGCGGATCAGGCGCGCTGGGCGCTTCATCCCGAAAGCGTGGTCACCTATATCATCGACCGGAACATCAACTACACGAACGTCTGCGTCGCCGATTGCAAGTTCTGCGCGTTCTACCGGCGCCCCAAGCATCCCGAGGGCTATCTGCTGTCGTACGAGGAGATCGGGCGGAAGATCGAAGAGCTCAAGGCGCTCGGCGGCGTGCAGATCCTGATGCAGGGCGGGCACAACCCGTACATCCCGTTCGAGTGGTACCTGGATTTGCTCCGGTACATCAAGCGTCATCACCCCATCCACATCCACGGCTTCTCACCGTCGGAGGTGGACTTCTTCGCCACCCGCTTCGGGATGTCCATCGAGGACGTCATCCGCGAGCTGGTGAAGGCGGGGCTCGACTCGATTCCCGGCGGTGGCGGGGAGATCCTGGTCCAGAACATCCGCGATCAGGTGGCCAAGAAGAAAGCCGGGGCCGACCGGTGGCTCGAAGTGATGGCGGTGGCCCACCGGCTGGGGCTCAAGACCAGCGTGACGATGATGTACGGCTTGGGCGAGACGCTGGAGGACCGGATCGAGCATCTCTTCCGGGTGCGCGCCGTGCAGCGGGAGACCGGCGGGTTTACGGCCTTCATCTGCTGGCCCCTCCAGCCCGAGCACACCCAGCTCGAGCACCTGGGCAAGACGGACGCCGTGACCTACCTGCGTACCCAGGCCATCGCCCGGGTGGTCCTGGACAACGTCCCCAACATCCAGGCGTCCTGGGTGACGATGGGGTTCAAGGTGGGGCAGGTGGCGCTGCGCTTCGGCGCCAACGATTTCGGATCCCTGATGATGGAGGAGAATGTCGTGTCGGCCGCGGGCACGACGTACCGGACCAACCTCGGGGAAATGCAGCGGCTCATCGCCGACGCGGGGTTCACGCCCCGGAAGCGCCGGCAGGACTACTCGCTCATGCCGGAGGCCGCCTGATGCCGGAGGTGCTGATCGTCGTAGGATCGGAAAACGACAAGCCGCGCATCGAGCCGGCGTTCGAGATTCTCACCAAGGCCGGCGTGTCGTACGAGTTCCACGCGTCGTCCGCTCATCGCCAGCCCGAGCAGACGGGTGCCCTGATCAAAGGCGCCCGGGCCGCGGGCGCGAAGGTCGTGATCGCCGGCGCCGGCCTTTCGGCCGCCCTCCCCGGGTTCGCCGCTTCGATGACGGATCTGCCGGTCATCGGCGTGCCGTTCGCCGTGGGGCCCCTGAACGGACTCGACGCCCTGCTCGCCACGGTCCAGGTCCCCCCCGGGGTGCCGGTCGCCACCGTGGGCATCGACAACGCCAAGAACGCCGCGCACCTCGCCCTCCGGATCCTCGGCAAGAAGTAGATGCGCGTCGGGATCGGCTTCGATTCCCATCGCTTCGCCGCCGGCCGGCCGCTGATCCTCGGGGGCGTCGAGATCCCGCATCCGCAGGGTCTGACCGGCCACTCCGACGCCGACGTCATCTGTCACGCCCTCACGGACGCGCTCCTGGGCGCGGCCGGGATGGGGGACATCGGCCGGATGTTTCCGGACTCGGATCCTCAGTGGAAGGACGCGGACTCGCTCAAGCTCCTGGCCCAGGCGCAGCTCGCGGTCCTGGGGGCCGGCCACCACTTCGCCCAGGCCGACATCACCGTCATCGCCGAAGCGCCCCGGCTGGCGCCGCATATCGCCGTGATGCAGCAGCGGCTGGCGGACGCGCTCGTGACCAATCCGTCCGCCATCTCGATCAAGGCCAAGACCAACGAGGGGATGGGGTGGATCGGTCGCGGCGAGGGCATCGCCGCCATCGCCGTGGCCACGTTGACCTGACCCCATCCGCCGGGGCCGTTCTCGTCGTACCATTGCCGGAGACCCCCATGACCACATCCGCTCCCCCTGATCGGTCCGGCGTCCGGTTCCCGCCGCCGCTCGTGTATGCCGGCCTGTTTCTCGTCGGGTGCGGCATCCAGTACCTCTGGCCCGAGGTCCTCATCCCGGGAGACCCCTCCTGGCTCCGTCCCCTCGGCTGGATCCTGATCGGGGCGGGACTGGCGTTCGCCCTGACGGCGGCGGTGACCTTCCAACGCGCGGGCACCCCCGTCAATCCGTACAAGCCCGTGATCCGGATCGTGGCGCACGGGCCGTTCCGCCTCACGCGGAATCCGATGTACGTGAGCCTGGCGACCCTGTTCCTCGGCGGCACGGCGCTGGTGAATTCGCTGTGGCTCCTCCTCTTGTTCCCGCCGACCATCGTCATCGTCACGACGACGATCATTCTGCCCGAAGAGGCGTATCTCGAGCGGAAGTTCGGCGACCTCTACCTCGACTACAAGAAGAAGGTGCGGCGGTGGCTCTAGCGACGCTGGCGGGCGGGTGCTTCTGGTGCCTGGAGGCCGTTTTTCAGCAGCTGAAGGGCGTCTCGAAGGTCAGCTCCGGGTACGCCGGGGGGACGCGTCCCAATCCGACCTACGAGGCGGTGTGCACCGGAACCACGGGACACGCCGAGGTGGTGCAGATTGAGTTCGACCCGGCCGTGATCACGTATCGGGATCTCCTGGACGTCTTCTTCACCATTCACGATCCGACCACGCTCAATCAGCAGGGGGCGGACACGGGGACCCAGTACCGTTCGGCGGTATTCTTCCACTCGCCGGAGCAGCAGCAGGAAGCCGCGGCGGCCATCCGCGAGGCCCAGAAGGCGTGGGACGACCCCATCGTCACCGAGGTCGTCCCGTTCACTCAGTTCTACCCCGCGGAGGAGTACCACCGGGACTACTACCTGCGGAACCCGAACCAGGGTTATTGCCGCGTGGTGATCGCTCCGAAAGTAGCCAAGCTCCGATCACACTTTCTCGAGCGCTTGCGGGCCTGACCCCTATTTGTGGACGGTCGCCGAGCCGGTCACCGTCGGGATGGGGCAGTAGGATCCGGCGATCGTGTCCGCGCTTTCCACGCCGATCGCCGCGGCCGTCAGAGTGTCGAGTCCCGCGTTCTTGACACCGGCGATCGCGACGAACTCACACAGATGCGCGTGCGGCGCGTGCGTGAATGCGATGAAGCCGGCGAAGGTGGTATCGCTGAATGCCTCGAGGTTGGCGCCGCTGTCGAACACCAGACCCCCGCTCCACGTCAGGGTCGGCATGGTCACCGTGTATGAGTTGCCGGACTGCGCGACGGTGACGTCGAACGACGTGGGGGCGATAGTGCCGCTCGTCAGGGCGCCAAGGGAAACATGCCAGGTTCCCGCCAGCGTGGGCTTCGGAGCCGTGGAAGATGAACATCCCACCACGAGCCCCGCCAGGACGGCTCCGGTGATCAACGATCGCCGCATCAATAACCTCCTGCCGTTGAGATGGCGCCGCCGGAGTGGCGGCGCTCCGACCCCCGGAAGGGGGCAGTGCGTTACCATAGGCAACGGTGGGCGCCCACCGAGGTGACCCCCATCACCCCTTGGTGGCCAGCACCGTCGCCGCGTCGCACTCGCTGAACCCGGCGGACGAGTCGAGCATGAAGACGAATCCCGTGATCGAATCGCGTTTCGAGTTGAAGTGCGCGACGACAAGCGCGATCTTGCACCCCGCCGCGCCGCGCCCGACGCGCGCGCCCACGAGCGTGTCGCCCACGAGCTGGACGAGGGTACCGTACGCCATCACCGAGTCCTTGGTCTGGGTGCCGAAGTCGTCCGATCCCGTGCTGTCGAGCGCGACGCCGTTGTAGGTCATCGCCGGAAGGGGGCTCGTGTAAAGCGACCCGGCCTTGCCGACCGTGATCGTGAACGACGTCGGGGAGAAGGTGTTGGTCATCCCGACCACGGCGACGTGCCAGGTGCCCTGCACGGGGTCGTTGGGCCCCGTATTGCTCGAGCAGCCGACCAGGGCGGCGAGGGCCATGAGCGACACGGACGTTCGCGAGCGAATCATGCGGGTTCTCCTGAAGGAGCAGGGTGCACCAATGGTTCAGTCTGCACGCCTCGTTAAGATACACTCCGGCCACCGGCTCGCCCCCCGGGTGAATCGGCCCGGATGACCGACGCCGTCCCGCTCCCGCCTGAATTCGCGCTCGAGCCGTTCCGGGACTACCTGACGCTCGAGGCGGGGCACAGCCGCCACACCGTCGACAACTACCTCCGCGACATCCGCCGCTTCGCCACCCACGCGCTGGGGGCAGGCATCCGGACTCCCGCCGAGGTCTCGGGGGCCCGGGTCCGGGACTTCGTCTATGCCCTGAAGGACTTGGGCCTCACCCCCGCCACCATCCGCCGGCAGATCTCCGCCCTGCGTACCTACTACCGGTTCCTGGCCGGGGAAGGGCGCGTGGTGCAGGACCCCACGACGCGGATCGAAACCCCCAAGCGGTGGCGGACCCTGCCCACCGTCCTCACGGGCGCGGAGGTCGACCGGCTCCTCTCGGCTCCCGACGCCGACACGCCCCTCGGTGTGCGGGACCGCGCCCTCCTCGAATTCGGCTACGCCACCGGCGCACGGGTCTCCGAGCTCGTGGGCCTCAAGCTGCAGGATGTGCTGTTCGAGGACGGGCTCACCCGCCTGTTCGGCAAGGGCTCGAAGGAGCGGCTGGTGCCGGTGGGCCGCCGGGCGCTGGGGCAAGTGGCGCTGTACGCCCGGGAGATCCGGCCCGCGCTCGACCGCGGCAAGGGGCGGGGACTCCTGTTCCTCAACGCCCGGGGCACGCCGCTCTCCCGCGTGGGCGCGTGGGGAATCATCAAGAACGCCGCCCGGAAGGGGAAGCTCACCAAGCGCGTCACCCCGCACACCCTGCGTCACACCTTCGCCACCCATCTCCTCGAGGGCGGCGCGGACCTCCGCGCGGTGCAGGAAATGCTCGGCCACGCCGACCTCGCGACCACGCAGATCTATACGCACGTGGACCGGGACTACCTACGCACCGTGCACCGGCAGTATCACCCACGGTCCTGACCGGCTGCCGGCGTCCTCTCTGGTGGACGCCGTTCCCCGTCATTGCGAAGTTTGATCGCCCGCCCTAGTGTGAAGATGCCGCCCGGCCCGGTCTCGCGCCGGCGTGGGTGCGCAGAAGGAGTCCCGCCATCTGATCAGAGGCTCGCCGGTAGCGGAATTCACCAGACGGGACGCCGCCCTTTCGGGGGCGGCTCTGGCCGCGGCCCTGGTCGTCGCGGAGACCGCCTATCACCTGTTCGTCGCCGACCACCTGCCGGTCCCGGGACATCTGGCGCGCGCTGTGATCGCCACCGGACTCGATCTCGCCTGCCTGGGCCCCGTCGCCTGGTGGACGCTCATCCGGCCCATCCGGCGATCCGAGCTCGCACTCCGGTCCTTCTTCAACAACGCCCCCGTGGGCTTGTACCGCAGCACCGTCGAAGGGCGGTTGACCATGGTCAATCGCACGCTCGTGGAAATGCTCGGGTATGACCTGGGCCCCGACATCTTCGACCTCGATCTCGCGACCCAGGTCTACCGGTCACCCGAGGATCGCGCCCGCGTACTCGAGCGGATCCGGGGGCTGGATTTCTTCGACGGCGTGGAAGCCGTCTGGAAGCGGCGCGACGGCGCGCCTCTGAACGTCCTGATCTCCGGACGGACGCGGCGGGACGCGTCGGGAAGAGTGATCGGGTACGAGGGCGCGGTGGAGAACGTCACCGAGCAGCGCCGCACCCAGTCCCGTCTGCAGGTGGTCGAGCACGCGCTCCACGCCGCCGCCAACGCCATCGTGATCACCAACCGGGACGGCGCCATCGAGTGGGTCAACGCCGGTTTCACGCAGGTCACGGGGCATACCCTCAACGACGTCTCCGGCATGACGCCGCGGGTCCTGAAGTCCGGCCGCACTTCCGCCGACACGTATGGCGACCTCTGGGCCACCATCGTCGCGGGCCGCGTCTGGCAGGGCGAGATGGTCAACCGCCGCCGGGACGGGAGCTTCTACACCCAGGACCTGACCATCACGCCGGTGCTGGACGAGCACGGCGCGCCCACCCACTTCATCGGCGTCGGCCGCGACATCACCGAACAGCGTCGCCTCGAGGCGCAGCTGCGCCAGGCCCAGAAGATGGAGGCCGTGGGGCAGCTCACCGGCGGCATCGCGCACGATTTCAACAACGTCCTCGGCGTGATTCTCGCCAACGCGGAGCTCATCGCCGCCGGGAATCGCACGCTCGACCCGGGAGTCTCCGAGGACCTCGCCGACATCCGGGCGGCGGCGGCGCGCGGGGCGGGCATGGTCCGGAAGCTCCTCGGCTTCAGCCGCCTCGCCGAGCTGCAGCTGGTGCCGCTCGATCTGGGGGAAGCGGTGCAGGGGTTCGGCAGCATGCTCCGGCGGGTGGTACCCGAGTCGGTGGACATCGCGGTCCGCATCGAGGAGCGGCTCCCGGCGGTCCGCGCCGACGTGGGGGCCGTGGAGCAGATCCTCATGAACCTGGCGACCAACGCCCGGGATGCGATGCCCGACGGCGGCCGGCTCGAGATCGCCGTGGCCCGCCACACCCTGGGGGAGGAGGACCGCGCCGACCACGCCTGGATCGAGCCCGGGGACTACGTCTCCATCGCCGTCGCCGACTCGGGCCACGGCATGGACGCGGAGACCCAGCGCCGGATCTTCGACCCGTTCTTCACCACCAAGCCGCCCGGGAAGGGAACCGGGCTCGGCATGCCCATGATCTACGGCCTGACCAAGCAGCAACGGGGCTTCGTGCACGTCTACAGCGAAGTCGGTCACGGCACCACGGTGCGGATCTACCTGCCGGTTGACCCGGAGAGCGCGGCCGTCGCACTCAGCCCGCCGGCGGCGGAGTCCGTCGCCCGGGGCCGGGGCGAGAGCATTCTCCTGGTGGAAGACGAGGAGACCCTGCGGCGCGCCGGCCGGCGGATCCTCGAGCGGCTGGGATATCGGGTACTGGTCGCCGGGGACGGCGTCGAAGCCCTGGAGACGTATCGCGCCAACCGGGACATCGACCTGATCGTTTCGGACCTGGTGATGCCCCGGATGGGTGGCCGGGAGCTCTACCAGGCGGTCCGGCATCTCGGCTCGCCCCGCTTCATCCTCGCTTCCGGGTACGCGGCCACCGAGCTCCAGACCGTCGGGCGGCTGGATGACGTGGTCCGGCACCTGCCCAAACCCTGGACCGTCGCCGAGATGGCGCGCGCCGTCCGGGAGGTGCTGGACGCCCCGCGCGCCAAGGCCTCGTAGAGCGGTGACCCACGAGGGGACCATCCGGGCGTTGTACGGCGCGCTCGGCAGACGGGACGGGCCGGCGATGGGCACCCTCTACGCGGCGACGGCGCGCTTCGAGGACCCGGTGTTTACCCTGTCCGGCTGGCAGGTGCCGGCGATGTGGCGGATGCTCTGCGAGCGGGCGGCGGACCTGAGAATCGAGCTGGGCACGGTCCGGGCCGACGCGACGACCGGCGCCGCTCACGTGGAGGCCTGGTATACGTTCTCCGCCACGGGCCGCGCCGTGCACAACGTGATCGATGCTTCCTTCACCTTCGCCGACGGCCGGATCGCTACACAGCGCGACCGCTTCGATTTCCACCGCTGGGCCGGCCAGGCGCTGGGGTGGAAAGGCCGGTTCCTCGGCTGGACGCCGTTCCTGCGCTCCGCGGTGCGGCGGCGGTCGGCCGCCGCGCTCGCCGCCTACGCCCGACGTCACGCATTGGACGGGGGCTGATCCCCGCGGGGTCCCTTGCTTCGACGGCACGCGGGAGTTTGCTTGCCAGCGTGCCTGCCGACCATCCCGATAATCTCCTGACCCGCCGCTTGCGGGACGTCCAGCAAGCCCCGCGTGCCCTCTCCCGAGCACTCGCGGCCGTCGGCTCGGACGAGCAGACGCAGCTTCTCACCCTGGCCGTCGTCATTGGCGCGGCGGCCGGCGCGGCGGTGGTCGGGTTCTACAAGACCATCGACCTGATTCAGGGACTGGTGCTCCGGGGTGCGCTCCGGCTGCCGGTCTCCGACGCGATCCTCATCCCCCTCTTCGTCGCCCTCGGTCTCACGGCCTGCCGCCTCCTCGTCCACTGGTGGGCCAAGGATTCGCCGGGCGAGAACATCCCGGACGTGATGTACCGGGTCACGGTGAAGGGCGGGGTGATCCGCTTCGGTCCGGTGCTCGCCAAGACGCTCGCGGCCGCGCTCGTGATCGGCACCGGGGGATCGGTCGGCGCCGAGGGCCCGGTCGTCGTCCTGGGCGCCGCGACGGGGTCCCGCATCGGCCGCTGGCTCAAGGCCTCGCCCAACCGGCTTCGTACGCTGGTCGGCTGCGGCGCCGCGGCCGGGATCTCCGCCGCGTTCAACGCGCCGATCGCCGGCGTCATCTTCGGCATCGAAAAGATCCTGGGCGCGGCGGGAGGGATGGCGCTGGCTCCCTTCGTGGTCGCGAGCATTCTTGCCGCCACGGTCGGCCGCGCCGTCTTCGGTAATCACCCCGTGCTCGCTCTGCCCGCCGCCTTCGCCATCAACTCGCCCTGGGAGCTGCTCCTGTACGTCGGCCTCGGCATCGCCTGCGGGCTCGTCTCGGTGCTGTATTCGCGGGGCGTCTGGAAGGCCCAGGATGCCTTCGCCCGCTTGCGATCCCCCTGGATGCAGGTGGCCCTCGGCGCCCTCTTGATCGGCGGCCTCGACCTGGCCTTCCGCGCGGACCTCTGGGGACACGGCCACGAAACGATCGACCTGAGCGTGATGATGGGACGGTCCGCGGTCTTCCTGCTCGCGCTCGCGGGCGCGAAGCTCGTCGCCACGGCGCTCACGTTCGGGGCGGGAGGCACCGGCGGCGTGTTCACTCCGGCGCTCTACATCGGGGCGACGCTCGGGGCCGCCTATGGCGTGGCCAGCCATCAGGTGTTCCCCATGAGCGCTGAAAGCCCCGGGGCGCTGGCGCTCGTGGGAATGGCCGGGCTGGTCGCGGGGGCCACGCATGCCCCGCTCACGGCCATCATGATGGTCTTCGAGATGACGGGGGACTACGGACTGATTCTGCCGCTGATGCTGACCAGCGTGCTGGCCTACGGCATCGCCCGCCGGCTCCACCCCGAATCCATCTACACGGAATGGCTGGTGCGCCGCGGCGTCGTGCTGGCCCAAGGGGCCGATGCGGCCGTACTGGCCCGGGTCTCGGTCCATGAGTGCCTCAACCCCAGACCGACGACGATCCCGGCGGAAGCCACGCTCGAGGACATCAAGCGCCTGATCCACGAAAGCCGGCAAACCACATTTCCGGTGACCGACGGCTCGGGGAGTCTCCTCGGCATGCTGTCGTCCGTCGCACTCCGCGAAGCGCTGGCGGACGGCGCGGCCCTGGGCGGGCTGGTCATGGCCGCCGATCTGGTCACCCCGGAAGTCGATCCCGTGACGACCGATGATACGCTGCTCACGGCTCTCCGCCGGTTCGGCAAGCGGGATGCCGACGCGTTGCCCGTGGTGGACGCGGGTCACCGGGAACGATTGGTCGGGCTGCTGAATCGTCAGGATCTGCTCGGCGCCTACGAGCGCGCGCTGACCGCGGAAAGGCACTGACGTGTACGCCATCCTGGTGCTGGCGCTGATCCTCGGGGCCGCCGCGCTGGCCGGTCACGCCGCCGCGCGCGTCGGTCAGCCTCCGGTGCTGGGGGAGCTCGTCGTGGGGGTCCTGTTGGGCAATCTGGGCCTCGCCGGCGTTCACATTCTGGACGCGGCGCCGTCGGATGCCACCCTGCAGGCGCTCGCGCAGGTGGGCGTGCTCCTGCTGCTCTTTCAGGTGGGCCTCGAGTCGACGGTCCGCGAGATGCTCCAGGTCGGGGGAACGGCCACGGTGGTGGCGGTCCTCGGCGTGGCCGCGCCGTTCGCGTTGGGGTGGGGGGTCGGCGCCTGGCTCCTGCCCGCGCATTCGCCCTACGCCCACGCCTATCTCGGCGCGACGCTCACCGCCACGAGCGTGGGGATTACGGCCCGGGTGCTCTCCGATCTGGGCGCGGCGCGCACCCGGGAGGCGCGCGTCATCCTGGGTGCGGCGGTGATCGACGACGTGCTGGGACTCGTCATCCTCGCCATCGTGAGCGGCGCCATCGCGGCGGCCGGCGCCGGGGAGACGCTCGCCTGGGGGGCGATCGTCGGTCTCGTCGCGAAGGCGGCGGGGCTCCTCGTGGGCGCCGCCCTCTTCGGCGAATTCGCCGCGCCGGGCTTCTTCCGGCTGGCGTCCCGGCTGCGGAAAGGGGGGCCGGGGGTCCTGCTGAGCGCCGGACTGGTGATTTGCTTCACCCTTTCGGGACTGGCCGCCGCGGTGGGTCTCGCGCCTATTGTGGGAGCGTATGCGGCGGGCCTGGTGCTCGAGGAGGCGCACTGGCGTGAATTCCCGGGGTCGGGCGCGCGTAGTATGGAAGAGCTGGTGCGGCCGGTCACCGCCCTCCTGGTGCCCGTCTTCTTCGTCACGATGGGAATGCGGGTGGACCTGCGTGCGTTCGCCCATCCGGGGGTCCTGGGGCTGGCGGCCGCGTTGACGGCCGCGGCCATCGTGGGCAAGCAGGCCTGCGGGCTCGGCGCCCTGGGCCGCGGACTCGACGCCCGATCGATCGGCATCGGGATGATCCCCCGGGGTGAGGTGGGTCTCATCTTCGCCGGGGTGGGGCTCACGCTCACCCTGGGAACGGAACGGATCATCGACCCGGCGGTATTCTCCGCGGTGGTCATCATGGTGATCGTGACCACCCTGCTGACGCCGCCCGCATTGAAGTGGAGTCTCGCCCGGCGGCGCAGAACCACACTCGCTTGACTGAGGACCTCATGACACGCCCACTGCCGCTTTCGCTGCTGAGCTTCTTGACGCTCCTCGCATCCGCCGGGCTCGCCGCGCAGACCGACTCCGGCGGCCCGCCGGGGCGCGCCGGTCGGGTGTCGTATCTCTCGGGCGGCGTGTCGCTGCAGGTCTCGGGAGACACCAGCTGGACCGCGGCGACCATCAACTATCCGCTGACGACGGGGGACCGGCTCTACGTCGACCAGGGCGGGCGCACCGAGGTCGAGCTCGGCGCGGCGACCCTTCGCCTCTCCGACGCGACCGACGCGACGATCACCAATCTGACGGACAACCTCATCCAGATCGGTCTCTCCACGGGGACCGCGCGGCTGACGGTGACGGCCCTCGACTCGGACGACTCGATCGAGATCGATACGCCGGGCGGTCCGCTGGTGGTGACGGCCCCCGGCGTCTATCGGATCGTGATCTCGCCGGATCACGGAACGATGGTCGCCGTGGACAAGGGCGCCCTGACCGTCGGCGGCGGGGACGACGCCGTCTCGGTGGCCGAGGGGCGCGCGGTGCAGCTGAGCGGCGACGATACCCTCCAGGTCAGCGATGTCGGCATGCCGCCGGAGAGCGACTTCGACCGGTGGGGCGGGGACCGCGATCGCGGTCTCGCGGCGTCGCCGTCGGCGCAATACGTCGCGCCCGCGACGCCCGGGTATTCCGACCTGGACGGCGCCGGCACCTGGGAGACGGAGGCCGACTACGGCCCGGTCTGGTATCCCTCGGCGGTGCCGGTGGGCTGGGCGCCGTACCGGTACGGGCACTGGGTGTGGGTCGAGCCGTGGGGCTGGACTTGGGTGGAGAGTGAGCCGTGGGGCTATGCGCCCTTCCATTACGGGCGGTGGGCGCACCTGCGCCGGGGCTGGGCCTGGATACCCGGACCGGTGGTGCGGCATCCCTGCTACGCGCCGGCGCTGGTGGTGTTCGTCGGCGTCGGGGATGCGGGCGTGCAGGCCTGGTTCCCGCTGGGTCCCCGGGAGGCGTACAACCCGTGGTATCACACCGACGACCGGTACCGGCGCCGGGTGAACGGCCCGGGCATCGACGTGACGGTGGTGAACGTCGAGACGACGCACTACCGGAACCGGAGCCTCGGGTTCACGGCCGTGTCCGCGGCGACGTTCCGGGGCGGCGTCGGGGTCGCACGGCACACGGTCGTGGTCGACCGCACCGTGGTCACGCGGGCCCGGGTGATTCCGCATCCGCCGCTGATGCCGACGGTCGTGGCGATGCGGGGACGTCCGGCGCCCCGGCCGCCGGTGGCGAAGTACGTGACCACGGTGGTGCGGCCGATTCCGATCCGCCGCGCGTCGCCGCCGGCGCAGGCGCAGTCCTCGCAGCCGGTCTTCCACGGCATGCAGCCGGGCCAGCCGCTCAAGGCGCGGCGTCCCGCGCCGCCGCCGGATCCGTCGGTGGACGCGCGGCAGCGGGCGATCGCGGAGCATCCGGGACGGCCCCTCGAGCCGCAGCAGGTGAACAACCTCCGGCAGGGAAAGCCGGCGGGTCCCCATCGGGATCCGGAGGTACCGCGGGATCAGCGGCCCGCGGCGCGCCCGGCGCCGCGGCCCAACCCGCCGCCGGCGCCGAGGCCGAACCCGCCGCCCCCGCGGCAGGAGCGGCCCAAGAAGCCGTAGGTTGACGCGACGGGCGCGTGCTAGATTGTCTGGCACGCGCCCGTAGCTCAGTTGGATAGAGCATCGGCCTTCTAAGCCGAGGGTCGGAGGTTCGAATCCTCCCGGGCGCATCTGGATTCCGGCTTGCGCTCCGCCCCGTGCCGCGTAGGTTCTCCCCGTTCAGCGCATTCCGCACAGTCGTCACTGGTGAGGCGCAGATGCGAGCGTTCAGGCTCAAGGGGACCGTCGCGGCCATCGTGGCCCTCGGCGCGGGAGCCGCGTGCAGCTCAAGCACGGGTCCGGTCGGCCCGCTGGACGGGAACTGGTCCGGCTCGTCGGGGGGGCCCTACGCCCTGAACGTCGAGATGCAGATCACGGATCGGGGTGGGAAGCTGACGGGAAGCGCCGGCGTGAGCGGGCCTGGGCTTTCGGGAGGGCCCGCATCGATGGCCATCAGCGGGACCGAGTCGGGCAGCCAGTTCTCAATGGTCCTGAGCTCTCCGGACGTGAACGGGGCACTCGATTATTCGGGGACATTCTCGACGAACGCGATGTCCGGAGGGCTGTCGACGCCGGCGTTGGGGT
>DATJQI010000083.1:0-30887 GCA_035505915.1 Gemmatimonadales bacterium
CACCGTGTCGTAGGGCACGTAGGTCGCGAGCCCCTTGTCGGCCGACACCTTCGTCAGGGCCGCGGTCAACGTGGTCTTCCCGTGGTCCACGTGCCCGATCGTCCCGACGTTCACGTGCGGCTTCGTCCGCTCGAATTTCGCCTTCGCCATAACCCCTTCAGGTGTCAGGTGTCAGGTGTCGGGTGCCAGGGTCTCCAGTGCGGGGCTGACACCCGGCACCTGACACCTGACACCTTTCTTCTTCCAAGCTCGCGACCGGGATTGAACCGGTGACCTCGTCCTTACCAAGGACGCGCTCTACCGACTGAGCTACGCGAGCGACTCACATCAGAGCGGGCGACGGGACTCGAACCCGCGACCCTCAGCTTGGAAGGCTGATGCTCTACCAACTGAGCTACACCCGCGATGCGCCTCGAATGGTGGGGGAAGGATTCGAACCTTCGTAGGCTGACGCCGGCAGATTTACAGTCTGCTCCCTTTGGCCGCTCGGGCACCCCACCGACGTCCCTTCCCCAATCTGACTCCCACTGACGACGCACCCCGCGTGCGGTACCCGCGGGGTGTGTTCTGTTTCGCGCGTCGCCTTCCGTGCTCCTTCGGCAACGTGAGCTGACGAAGGGACTCGAACCCTTAACCGGCGGTTTACAAAACCGCTGCTCTACCAGTTGAGCTACGTCAGCGAGCCGGTCGTGAAACTTTCCAGACTGGAAGACTAACCGGGGTCGGGGCCTGATGCAAGGGACGGGCCAGAAAGGAGTTACCGGCTCCGGGGCTTGGGTCCGCCGCGATGACCGCCCCGGCCGCCCTTCGGAGGGACGGCAGTGACCAGGGCGGGCGTCCGGTAGTGGACGTCCAGGGCGTCGAGCCGGGCCACGTCGGCGCCGGACAGGCGGGAAAAGAAGTCGTCGAAGTTCGCCGTGCCCCGGGGGATCCACAGCGCCTCAGCCAGGGCCTCGAGGCGGGGGAACGCCATGTATTCCACGTGCTTCGGGTCGGGGATGTATTCGGTCCAGATCTGTCCCTGCGCCCCCAGGATGTGCCGGGCCTGCTCCGGGGTCAGGCCCGCCGGAACCGGGTCGTACGAGTACACGGAATCGAGGGGCAGGAACCCGCCGATCGCCAGCGGCTCCGAGTCCCGGTCCCCCGTCTGGTAATGATCGAAGTAGGTGTAGTCGCCGGGGGCCATCACCACGTCGTGACCCGCTTTGGCCGCCGCGACCCCGCCGTCGATCCCCCGCCAGCTCATCACCACCGCGTTGGGCGAGAGCCCGCCGTCCAGAATCTCATCCCATCCGATGAGGGTCCGCCCGTGCGCCGCCAGGAACGAATCCACCCGCGCCGTGAACCATCCCTGCAGCGCGTCCTCGTCCTTCAGGCCCAGGGACTTGATGCGCTCCTGGGCGAGGGGGCTGGCCTTCCATTGGGTCTTCACCGCCTCGTCCCCGCCCGTATGAATCCACTTCCCCGGGAAGAGCCCCATCACCTCGGTGAGCACGTTCTCCATGAAGGCCAGGGTCGAATCGGAGGGTGAGAGGATCCACTCGCTGACCCCCCAGTCCTCTTTGACCTTCACCGGCTGGCCGGTGCTGCCGAGCTCGGGGTAGGCCGAGATGGCGGCCTGGGAGTGGCCGGGCATTTCGATTTCGGGAACGATGGTGACGAACCGCGCCCGGGCGTAGGCCACCACCTCGCGGATGTCCTCCTGCGTGTAGAACCCGCCGTGCCGGGTGGAGTCGTACACGGCGCGGCTGGTGTCGTCGGGCTCCTTGCCCACGAGGGTCCGCGCCCGCCACCCGCCCACCGACGTGAGCCGGGGATAGCGCGTGATCTCGATGCGCCAGCCCTGGTCGTCGGTCAGATGCCAGTGGAAACGGTTGAACTTGTAGAGCGAAATCAGGTCGATGTACTTCTCGACGAATTCCTTGGGCATGAAGTGCCGGGAGACGTCGAGGTGCATCCCGCGCCAGGAGAAGCGGGGGTAGTCGACGATCGAGAGGCACGGGAAGGTCCAGCGGACGTTCCCGACCGGCGCCTTGCGGAAGATCTCGGGCGGGAGCAGCTGGCGCAGGGACTGGATGCCGTAGAAGACCGCGGCCGGCGTCGCGCCCTGGATGACCACCGAGCTGGACGTGACATCCATCGAGTACGACTCCGGACCGTGCCCGGACAAGAGCGAATCAAGGCCGAGGATGATGATCGCGGGGTCCGGCTCGACGGCGTCGGGAATCCGGTTCGACGTGGTGACGACGAAGTCGTAGCCCGTCGCGGGCCGCAGGTAGGCGGCCAGCTGCACGGCCAGGGGCTTCAGCGCCTCGGTGGTCATGATCGCGGTCCGGGGACGGAGCGTGAAGTGTCCCGGGTGCCGCACCACCGTCACGGGCCTCGGAATGATGGCGATGGAGTCGGTGGGAGCCTGAAGGGTCACGGTCAGCGCCAGCAGGAGAGAGGGAATCATCGCAAGTCCAAGATCGCGATCCGCTTGCCGCCTCCGCAAGCAGGCTGCACATTCGGGCCCATGGCCCACGCCCATCTCGCCGGCATCGACTACGCCATCATGGCGGTTTACTTCGCGTTCGTCCTGGGCATCGGCGTCGTGCTCCGCCGATCGGTGCACACCGGGACGGACTTCTTCCTCGCCGGCCGGGCCGTTCCCGCCTGGATCGCAGGGCTCGCCTTCCTCTCGGCCAACCTGGGAGCCCAGGAAGTCATCGGGATGGGCGCCTCCGGAGCCAAGTACGGGGTGGCCACCAGCCACTTCTACTGGGTGGGCGCCATCCCGGCGATGGTCTTCGTCGGACTGTTCATGATGCCGTTCTACTACGGCTCCCGCGCGCGCTCCGTCCCCGAGTACCTGAAGCTCCGCTTCGATGAAAAGACCCGGGGCCTGAACGCCATCTCCTTCGCGGTGATGACCGTGTTCAGCTCGGGCATTTCGCTCTACGCGATGGGCAAGCTCTTCAACCTGCTCCTGGGCTGGAACTTCACGACCGCGGTCCTGCTCTCGGCCGCCATCGTGCTGACCTACACGTTCCTCGGCGGCCTGACCTCCAGCATCTACAACGAAGTCCTGCAGTTCTTCCTCATCGTGTTCGGCTTCGCGCCCCTCGTCATCCTCGGCCTCAACGCCGTCGGCGGCTGGAGCGGCCTGCAGGCCCGGCTCGCCACGATCTCGACCGCGCAGGGGTTCGCGCCGGGCGCCTACACCCAGGCCTGGCGGCACATGGACGCCGCCGCGCACAACCCCGTCGGCGTCGAGTGGTTCGGCCTCGTCATGGGCCTCGGGTTCGTCCTGTCCTTCGGCTACTGGTGCACGGACTTTCTCGTGGTCCAGCGGGCCATGGCGGCGGATTCGATGACGGCCGCGCGCCGGACGCCCCTGGTGGCCGCGTTCCCGAAGATGCTCTTCCCGTTCCTGGTCATCCTGCCCGGCATGATCGCGTTGGCGGTGGCGGGCTCGGGAGTCCTGGGGCTCGTGCCGGCCAAGATGGACGCCCTCGGCCACGCCATGGTGACCGCCCAGGGCGCCCCGGTTCCGGACTACGACCTCGCCACACCGATGATGCTGATCCATTTCTTCCCGGCCGGCATGCTCGGGCTGGGTCTCACGGCTCTGCTCGCGTCCTTCATGTCCGGGATGGCCGGGAACGTGACCGCCTTCAACACCGTCTGGACCTACGATCTCTATCAGAGCTACATCCGCCGCGACGCCCCGGACGCTCACTACGTGGCGATGGGCCGGGCCGCCACCGTGATCGGCGTCCTGTTGTCGATCGCCGCGGCGTACGCGGCCAGCCGGTTCAACAACATCATGGACATGCTGCAGCTGGTCTTCGCCTTCGTGAACGCGCCGCTCTTCGCGACGTTCGCGCTCGGCATGTTCTGGCGAAGAACCACGGGACACGGCGCGTTCGTCGGCCTGGTCTCGGGCACGCTCGCCGCGGCGCTGCACCACGGGCTCACGCTTCCCGCGGGCGCCGTCCCGGGCATCAAGGGCGGATTCCTCGGTGTGCTGACCACGTACCCGAGCGAGCTGGCCCAGACGTTCTGGACCGCCATCTTCGCCTGGACCACCTGCTTCGTCGTGACGATCCTGGTGTCGCTCGCCACCCGCCCCCGCGACGCCGGCGAGCTCAAGGGCCTGGTCTGGTCGCTCACCGAGCGGCCCAAGGACGCCGAGCTCCCCTGGTTCAAGCGGCCCCTGACCCTGGCGCTCGTGGTGCTGGCCCTGACCCTGACCCTCAACCTGATCTTCGCCTAATAAGAAGGAAGGGACATGGGACTGGACCTCCGCTTTCCGATCGGCGCCCTCTTTCTCATCATCGGCCTGCTCCTGGCCGGGTACGGGTGGACGACGCCGGGCGTCGAGATCGACCGCTGGTGGGGCCTCGTGATGGCGCTGTTCGGCGCCCTCATGCTCACGCTGTCGCGCCGGGGACGCCGGAGCGGAGCCTGACCAGTCGCAGGGACTTCCTGACCCGCGCCGCGGCCCTGAGCCTCGCGACGGCCCGGGCGCGTCTTCCGCTCCCCCCGCCTCCCGCCGGACTCGCGGTTCCCTCGCCCTCCCAGCTCGGCTGGCACGGGGGCGAGATGGGCCTCTTCCTGCATTTCGGAGTCAACACGTTCACCGACCGCGAATGGGGCCTGGGGAACGAGCCCGAGAGCGTGTTCAATCCGACCGCGCTCGACGCGCGACAGTGGGCGCGCGCCGCGAAGGCCGGCGGCTTCCGGCGGATGATCCTCACCGCCAAGCATCACGACGGCTTCTGCCTCTGGCCGAGCGCGGTCACGAGCCATTCGGTGAAGTCCAGTCCCTGGCGCGGCGGACAGGGAGACGTCGTCCGCGAGTTCGTGACCGCCGCCCGCGCCGAGGGGCTCGAGCCGGGGCTGTATCTGTCGCCGTGGGACCGGCACGAGCCGTCGTACGGCGATTCCGCACGTTACAACGACTTCTACTGCACCCAGCTGACCGAGCTGCTCACCCGCTACGGCCCGCTGGTGGAGATCTGGTTCGACGGCGCGAACGGCGAGGGACCCAACGGCCGGAAACAGACCTACGACTGGGACCGGTACCATCGCCTCATCCGCCGGCATCAGCCCGAGGCGCTCATCTTCTCCGACGCGGGGCCCGACATCCGCTGGGTGGGAAACGAAGACGGCTCGGCGGGAGACCCCAACTGGTGCCCCGTGAATCCCGCGGTGGTGCCCTACCCCGGAGCCGGGGGGGACGCGGTGACCGCCGAGCTGCAGCACGGCGACCCGCACGGGAGCGTGTGGCGCCCGGCGGAAGCCGACGTTTCCATCCGGCCTGGCTGGTTCTGGCACCCGGCGGAGGACGCGAAGGTCAAGACGCCGGACCAGCTTCTCGATCTCTACCTGTCGTCGGTGGGCCGGAACGCCGGGCTCCTGCTCAACGTCCCGCCGAACCGGACCGGGCTCCTGGCCGATGGGGACGTGGCCAGTCTCTCAGCCTTCGGGGCACTCCGGCACCGCTGGTTCGGAGCGAACCTCGCGGCCAACGGCTCGGTGAACGCCACGGCGACCCGGGTGTCCCTGGATCTTCAGACCCTCGAGACCTTCGATCTGATCGTGATCCGCGAGTCCATCACCCACGGCCAGCGGGTCGAGCGCTTCACGGTCGAGGGCGACGAGGGGAGCCGGTGGCGGGCGCTGGCGACCGGCACGACGATCGGCGCCAAGCGGATCATCAGGATTCAGCCCTTCACCACGAACGGCATCCAGATCAGGCTGGAATCGACGCTCGGAGCGCCGCGGATCAGCGAAGTGGCGTTGTATCGGAGTCCCGTGTGAGCGGTCCGACGCTGGTGATCCTCGCGGCCGGGATGGCCAGCCGGTACGGCGCGCCGAAGCAGCTCGAGCCCCTGGGCCCGGGTGGCGGGACCCTGATGGACTACTCCCTCTTCGACGCCCGGCGCTCCGGCTTCGGCTCCGCGGTGCTCGTGATCCGCCGCGAGCTCGAGGCGGTGTTCCGGGAGCGCCTCATCCCGTCCTGGAACCCGCATCTCCCCGTCTCCCTGGCCTACCAGGAGATCCCGGCCGGCCGCAGCAAGCCGTGGGGGACCGGCGAGGCGGTGCTGGTCGCGCGGCGCCTGGTGTCGGGACCCTTCGCGGTCATCAACTCGGACGATTTCTACGGCCGCTCCGCCATCGCCGCGCTCGGCAAGTTCCTGTCCGAGCCCGGGGGGCGGCCGCCGGTGGGCGGGCTGGTGGGCTATCCTCTCGCGGTGACGCTGACGGAGGCCGGGGGCGTGAACCGCGCCGTCCTCCACGCGGACGGAGAAGGCTGGCTCGACGCGATCACCGAAGTGCGGGGGATCCGCGATCCCGCCGCGTTTTCGCCGGGTACCACCGTATCGATGAACGCCTGGGGCTTCCCCGCCGCGGTCTTCGACCTCTTGGACGGCCACTTCGCGCCGTTCCGGACGGCGCACGCGGCCGACAACGAAGAGTTTCTCCTGCCGACCGTGGTGCAGGATCTGATCCGGTCGCGGGCGTTGCGAATCCGGGTGCTGGCGGGCGGCGAGCGGTGGTGCGGGGTGACGTATCCGGCGGACCGCCCGCGCGTCGAGGCCTTTCTCAAGGCCGAGACGGCGGCCGGGACCTATCCGGTGGAGCCGTGGCGCTAGCGGCGGACCCCGCGCTCGACGCGGCCCGGGCGTTTGCCACGCCCGGCACGCTCGCCGCCCTGGAGCCCTTCCCCGGCGGGCACATCCACGCCGCCCACCTGGCGACCTACCGGCACGGCGGCGGGACGGCGCGCTTTCTCCTGCAGCAGCTGAACACCCGCGTGTTCCCCGATCCCGAGCGCGTGATGGAGAACGTCGAGCGCGTGACCGCGCATCTCACGCACGCTCTGGCCCGGGCGCGCGTGCGCGATCTGGAGCGCCGCACGCTGACCCTGGTGCACACCCGGCGCGGGGAGGCCTGGCATCGCGACGCGGATGGCCGGGTCTGGCGGCTCTATCACTTCATCGAGGGCGCCGTCGCCCACGCCGCCCCCCGGAACGCGGAGGACGCCGCCGCCGCCGCGCGCGCCTTCGGGGAATTCCAGCGGTGGCTCGCCGATTTTCCGGACCCGCCGCTCTTCGAGACCATCCCCGACTTCCACTTCACGCCGGCGCGCCTGGCGGCGCTCGAGCGGGCCGTGGATCAGGACCCGCTGGGCCGGGCCGACGCCTCGCGGGCCGAGATCGAGGGCGTGTTCGCGACGCACGGGCTGGGGCACGCGCTGGTGGACGCGCACCTCCCCACGCGGGTGACACACAACGACGCGAAGATCTCGAACCTCCTGTTCGACGCCGAATCCGGCGCGGGGCTCTGCGTGGTGGATCTCGATACCGTGATGCCGGGGCTCGCGGGGTACGACTTCGGCGACCTGGTGCGCTCGATGGCGACGCGGGCCGCGGAGGACGAGCGCGATCTCTCCCGGGTGCGGCTCGAGCCGGCGCTGGTGAAGGCCGTCGCGTGGGGCTATCTGAAGGAAGCGGGAGAGTTTCTCTCGTCGTCCGAGCGGTCGCTGCTCATCACCGCCGCCCGGGTGATCATCCTGGAGCAGGCCGCCCGCTTTCTGGCGGACCATCTCCAGGGGGACCTCTACTACCGGATCGCGCGCCCCGGGCAGAACCTCGACCGGGCCCGGACCCAGATCCGCCTCCTGACCGAGCTGTCGGCGCACGCGGCCGCGCTCGAGCGCGAGGTCGCCCGGCTCTAGCCCCGCAGGGCGATCAGCGCCACCCCGGCGACGATCACGCAGGCGCCGGCGAGCCGCCGCGGCCCGAACCCTTCGCCCAGAAACCGCCAGCCCAGAAACGCCGCGAGCAGAATGCCGCCGGCCTCCCGGATCGCGCCGCCGTAGGAGACCGGCGCGTGCGCGTAGACCCACAGCACGATGAGGTATCCCCCCAGCTGTCCGAACCCGATCGCCAGAATGCGGAGGGGCTCGAGTCGCACCACCGAGCGGAGCCCGTCCCACCCTTCCTGGACGAGGAGCACCGGCGTGAGCAGCAGCGTGACCACGAAGAACATCGCGGCGGTGTAGCTCACCGGGTCCACGCGCCGCACCGCGACGCCGTCGATGATCGAGTAGACCGAGATCACGAGCGCGAGCAGCAGGGCCAGCGCCAGCGCCCCCCGCGGCCGCCCGATCTTCCCCGGCCACCCGACGATCCCGATGCCCAGCGCCACCCCCAGGATCCCCGCGACCCCCGGCGCCGTGGGGCGCTCGGCCAGCACCAGAATGGCCCAGAGCGCCAGGAGACCGGGCGCGGTGCCGCGGGCGACGGGATACACGAGCGAGAAGTCGCCGACGCGGTAGGCGGCGGTCAGAACGAGGTAGTAGGACGCTTCGAGGGCGGCGCTCACGACGAGCAGCTTCCACACCGGCAGGACGGAGTGCGGCCGGGCGATGAGGATGGCGGCGCAGCAGAGGTTGGTGACGATCAGCGCCCACCACACGACCGGGCGGCGGTGGTGGGTGGTCTTGAGCAGGAGGTTCCAGAACGCGTGGATCGCGGCGGAGCAGACGAGCGCGCCGACGAACAGGGGGTTCATGATCGGCTGGCTCCACGACAACCCCGGGCTCGCGCCCGGGGTCGGGTACACCGGCCGGGGGCTTTCGCAGTACCCGACCCCCGGCGCAAGCCGGGGGAAGGCGAGGAGCCGGGCTCAGCCGCGCCCGCTACCGGGCACCTCCACCCGCCTGTTTCGGATCCCCCCTGAACATCGCGCTCACCACCCGGTACAGCACCAGCCCGCTCACGATGGCCATCACGCAGCACACGCCGGCGGTCGAGGCCCGTCCATAGAGCGCGTTCCCGACGCCGAAGAGCGCCGAGTAGACGAAGGCGCACCCGGCGGTCCATCCCAGCAACGCCTGGGGCAATGAGTCGGGTGAGTGGGGCAGCCTGGTCCGCTCCCGCACCGCCCGCCAGCCGGGGCCGGCGGGCCGGGTCAGGGCGTAGAACTTGTCGAGCGTCGCGTCGTCCACCGGCCGGGTCAAGAGGGTCACGGTGATCCAGACGACCGTGGTGACCAGGACGGTGAGAATCAGGCTCCAGTAGTCGGGGATGCTCCATCCGGCGGCGTGCTTGCCCGCGAAGAGCGTCAGCGAGCAGACGAACGACGCCAGCATCGCCGCGATCTCACTCCACGCGTTGATCCGCCACCAGAACCAGCGGAGCAGGTAGATCAGCCCGGTGCCCGCGCCGATCGAGAGCAGCAGCTGGAAGCCCTCGCTCGCGGTCGAGATGAACAGCGTGAAGACCCCGCAGAGCACCATCAGCGTGGCGGTGAGTCCGCGCGAGACCCAGAGGTAATGCCGCTCGGTCCGCCCCGGCAGGACGAACCGCTGGTAGAAGTCGATCACCAGGTATGACGAGCCCCAGTTGAGGTGCGTTTCCATCGTGGACCGGTACGCCGCGAAGAGCGACGCGATCAGGAGTCCCTTCATCCCCGCCGGAAGGAGCGTCAGCATCGCGGGATAGGCCAGGTCGTTGCCGATCAGCTTCGGGTCGACGTGCGGAATGGCCCGCTGGATGTCTCCCAGCGTGGGGAACACGAGCATCGAAGCGAGGGCCACGATGATCCAGGGCCAGGGCCGCAGGGCGTAGTGGGCGATGTTGAACCAGAGTGTGGCGCCGAGCGCGTGTTTCTCGTTCTTCGAGGCGAGAATGCGCTGGGCGATGTAGCTCCCGCCCCCGGGCTCGGCTCCCGGATACCATACCGACCACCATTGGATGGTGATCGGAATGATGAATACCGAGAGCGTGACTCCCCAGTTCGAGAAATCCGGCAGCAGGGAGAGGACGTGGGGGTCGGTGCGGTGGAGGAGATTCGCGAGTCCCCCGACCTGCGGCTGTCGCAGCGCCACCACGGCCGCGGCGATCACGCCGAACATCGCGAGCGCGAACTGGATCAGGTCCGTGACCAGCACGCCCCAGAGCCCCGACACCGACGCGAACAGGATGCACGTGAGGCCGCCGACGATGATCGTGGTCTCGCGGTGCCACCCCAGCATCACGTTCGCGATCTTCACCGCCGCGAGCGTCACCGTCGTCATGATGGTCAGGTTGAAGAACAGCCCGAGGTAGACGGCCCGGAACCCGCGCACCACCGCGGCCGGGCGGCCGGCGTAGCGCAGCTCATAGAACTGGAGATCCGTGAGGACGCCGGACCGGCGCCAGAGCTTGGCGTAGAAGAAGACCGTGGCCATTCCGGTGAGCAGGAAGGACCACCAGGCCCAGTTGTACGAGACGCCGTGGGACCGGACGAAGTCGGTGACGAGGTTGGGCGTGTCGGTGGAGAACGTCGTGGCGACCATGGAGGTCCCCACGAGCCACCAGGGCGCCGCCTGCCCCGACGCGAAGAACTCGGCGGTGCCCTTGCCGGAGCGCCGGGCGAAGAACAACGCCGGCGCGAAACAGACGACGATCGAGACGATCGCGATGACGACGTCGAGGCGGGAGAGTTCCATGGGCGCCTAAGTTAGCGCCCGCCGCCCGCCGCGCCTACTTCCAGGAATCGCGATAGAGCGCGGGAAATGCCTGCTTCAGATGGACGACCTTGGGGGCGTCGTTGTAGACGATGTACGGCTGATCGAGATGATGCTCCATATAGTGCTGATGGTACGCCTCGGCTTCGTAGAACGTGCCGAGCGCCAGCACCTGCGTCACCACGGGCTGGGCGTAGACGTGCCGCCGCCCCAGGTCCGCGATGTAGGCGGTGATCGCGGCGTGCTGAGCCGAGTCGCGGTAGAACGCGATCGAGCGGTAGTTGGATCCGACGTCGGGGCCCTGGCGGTCCAGCTCCGTCGGGTCGTGCGCCACGGTGAAGAACACCGCCAGGAGCTGGCCGTACGAGATCTGCGACGGATCGTAGACCACGCGGACCGACTCCGCGTGCCCCGTCGTCCCGCTCGACACGTCCTCGTAGGACGGCGAGGCGGCCGTCCCGCCCGCGTATCCCGCCGTGGCCGACTGCACGCCCTTCAGGTGCTCGAACACGCCCTCGATGCCCCAGAAGCAGCCGCCCGCGAACACCGCCGTGTCCACCGATGCGCGCGGGGTCCGGGGACCGGGCGTGACGCCCGCGGAGAGGGCGAGCCAGAGAGCGAGGGAATGCGTCATCGACGATGCTCGGCGAAAAAGGTCCAGAGTGTGCGGGAGCCGTCGAGATTGCGCGACGACACCCCGATGTAGCGCACCGGGAGATATTGCCGGCCCCCCGGCCACGCATGGCCACCGCCCGCGATGGTCACCTCCACCACGTCCGCGTGATCGCGGCACCGGCCGTACCGCTCTTCCGTCACGGTCGTCCCGTCGTGCGCGGTGTCCGGCAGGGCGCGCCGCTCCGGCGCCGCGGTGCAGCCGTTCCACGTCACCCACCGCGCCACCGTCTCCGCCACGCCCAGCGCGTGCCCGCGGCCGCCGCTCAGGTCCCCGCCGGCGTACGGCACCAGAGGGTCCGTCGTGCCGTTCATCAGGATCACCGGGACGGGGCGGGCCGGCCGGCAGCGCGCCGCCAGCGAGTCCGACAGCGTCCCCGCCACCACGCCCGCGGCCGCGATCAGGTCCGACGCGTCGCAGATCAGGCGCTCAGTCATGAACGCGCCGTTCGACATTCCGGCGACGTAGATCCGGGACGAATCCACGGGCCAGTGGGACGCGACGTCCGCCACGAGGGCGCGGATGAACGCGACGTCGTCGACCCCCTGCTTGTCCGCCGGAGTCCCGAGGCGGCCGTCGGCCCAGCTGCGGCGGTAGCCGTCCGGATAGGCGACCAGCGCACCCACCGAGTCCGCGATCGGATCGAAGTTCGAGAGCCGGGCTTCCCCGGCCCCGTCTCCCAGGCGCCCGTGCAGCAGCACCACCAGCGGACGGGGGCCCCGCGTGTCCGGCGGAACGTGCAGGACATAGGTCCGGTCCCTGCCGCCCACCTGGACGCGCCGCGACTGGTCGTCGCTCCTCCGGTACGCCGCGACGGCCAGCACCGCCGCCACTGAGAGTACGACCCCGACCGCCGATCTGGATGTCATGGCCCCAGCTTCCATTTCGTGCCGCCCGGCGTGTCCTCGATTTCGACGCCCTTGTCCTTGAGCTCGGCCCGGATCCGGTCGGCTTCCTTGAAGTCGCGCGACTGGCGCGCGAGCGTG
This sequence comes from Gemmatimonadales bacterium, assembly GCA_035505915.1. Classification (GTDB taxonomy): domain Bacteria; phylum Gemmatimonadota; class Gemmatimonadetes; order Gemmatimonadales; family GWC2-71-9; genus 40CM-2-70-7. The sequence goes on from DATJQI010000083.1 coordinate 12,167, forward strand.
CGGGCCGAGACGCGTTGCTCCACCCACTGGGAGAGGTCGGCGGCGACGGCCTTCTTCGTGGGCAGGACGTCGAGCACCCCCATCACGCGGTCCAGCGCGGCCTGTGCGGCCGGTCCCCCGCCCGCCCCCGCGTCGATCTCACGGTTCGCGGCCCGGACGAAGTCGAACAGATGGGCCACGGCCTGGGGCGCGTTGAGATCGTCATCGAGCGCCGCCCGCACGTTCCGCTCCATCCCGGCCGCGAGCTCGGCGAGCGCCCCCTTGGGGTCGGGCCGGGCGCCGGCGAGACGCTGCTGGAATTCGCCGAGCCGGCGCACGCCTTCCGACGCCGCGGTGAGGGAGTCGTCGTTGAAATCGATGGGCTGGCGGTAATGGGTCTGAAAGAACAGCAGCCGGACCGCCGCCGGGTCCACGCCCTGCTCCTGGAGGTCGCGCGCGGTGAGGATGTTCCCATACCGCTTGGACATCTTCGTGCCGCGGACGTTAAGGAATTCGCCGTGCAGCCACACGCGAGCGAACGGCTTCCCCGTGGCCGCCTCGGACTGCGCGATCTCGTCCTCGTGGTGCGGGAAGATCAGGTCGATGCCGCCGGCGTGCAGGTCCAGGGTCTCGATGTGGAACCGCTTCCCGATTTCGTCCAGCGACATCGCCGAGCACTCGAGGTGCCAGCCCGGCCGCCCGCGCCCGAACGAGGCGTCCCAGGCCGCGCCGACCCGCTCGTCTTCCTCGTCCGACTTCTTCCACAAGGCGAAGTCGCGCGGGTCGTCCTTGGCGTACTCGTCCGAGGAGACGCGGGCGCCGACCCTGATCTCCCGCGTGTCGAGGCGCGACAGGCGGCCGTAGGCCGGGAACTTGGCGATGGCGAAATACACCGAGCCGTCCTCGCCCTTGTACGCGACGCCCTTGGCCAGCAGGCGCTCGATGAGCGCGACCATCGCGGGGACCGCCCGGGTGGCGCGGGGATAGACGTGGGCGGGACGGATGCGCAGAAAATCGCGGTCGGCAAAGAACGCCTGCGCGTACTGCTCGGTGTGCTCCGTCAGTTTCTTGCCGGCGGCGGCCGCGGCCTTGATGGTGCGGTCGTCCACGTCGGTGAGATTCATGATGTGGAAGACGTCGAAGCCCGACGCCTCGAGGTGCCGGCGAAGCAGGTCTTCGAACAAGAACGTCCGGAAGTTCCCGATGTGCGCGTAGTTCCAGACCGTCGGCCCGCAGGTGTAGAGCGTGACCCGGGGCGGATGGAGCGGCTCGAACGGCTCGATGGACCGCGTGAGCGTGTTGTAGAGGGACAGCGTCACGGCTTCGGACTCTCCGGCGTGAGATGGACCACCCGCTGGGGATACGGGATCGCAATGCCCTCCCGGGCGAACCGGAGCTTGATCCGGCGCAGGAGCTCGCTCTTCACGTCGCCGTCCGCGCCCGGCGCGGTGTTGACCCACGCGCGGATCCGGACCGCCGACTCCCCGAGCTGCTGGATCCCGGAGACCGCGCTCTCGCCGGTGAGTCGGGAGGCCCAGGCGGAGTCCTGCGACAGCTCCGCGATGAGCTCCCGCAGCACGGCGTTGACGCGGTCCACGTCCGATTCATAGGCGACCCCGACGTCCACGACGGCCCGGGACCAGGTGCGGGTCTGGTTCGACACCACCGAGATCTGGCCGTTCGGCACGAAGTGGACCACCCCCGACGCGTCGCGCAGCACCGTCGCGCGGAGCGTGAGGTGAGAGACGGTGCCCTCCACCCCCGCGATCCGGATGGTGTCGCCCAGCTGGTACTGATTCTCGAGGAGGATGAAGAAGCCGGAAATGACGTCCTTGACCAGGTTCTGCGCGCCGAAGGAGACGGCCAGCCCCGCCACCCCGACCGCGGCGAGGAGCGGCGCGATATTGATGAAGAGCGACAGGGTCATGAGGCCCGCGGCGACGCCGATGACCGCGGCCCCGACGCTCTGCAGGAGACGCGCGAGTGTCTCGGCGCGACCCTCGGTGTGCCCCCCGTGGGCCCGCGCCGCCCGCTCCACCCGGCGCGCGAAGAACCGGAGGATCCGGACGGAGCCCCAGGCGAGGAACAGGATGATCAGCGCCTGCAGCAGCTTCCCCGTGACCTCGGCGTCGCCGAGGCCGAGCCAGTCGGTGAGGCGGTCGAGCCAGGCGGGGGGATGGACCGCCGACTGCAGGACATGGGTGGGACGCAACATCGGCGAAACGTAGGGACTTCCTTACCCCGCCGAAAGCTCCTCCAACGACTTGTGCCGGACGTGCGAAGCGCGGACCGCCAGCCGGTGGGCGCGGCACGCGGCGAGGACGGCCTCCGGCGTGACCCGGTTCAGGTCCGCGCGCAATCCGAACGGCGTGAGCCGGAATCCGGCGGGGGCGGCGAGGGGCGGCCGCTCGAGCACCACGTCGAGCACCCGCTCGCTCATCAGCGCCGACGGCGCGCCGGCGCGGACCACCCGGCCCCGCGACAGGAGGACCACCCGCGTGGCGACGCGCTCCACCGCCTCCAGCGCCCCGGCCGAGATCAGGACGGCGACGCCGGCAGCGGTGCGCGACTCGATCCGCCACGCCAGCTCCTGGGCGAGGGCCGGATCGAGTCCGGTGAGGAGCTCGTCGAGGATGAGCACCCGGCGCCCGCCCAGAACCGCCTGCGCCAGGGCCAGCCGCCGGCGCACGCCGGCGTCGGCGTTCCGGATCGCGTCGGCGGCGTTCGCCTCGAGCCCGGCGACGGCGAGGGCGTCCCGCACCGCCGCGGCCGGATCACCCCGGACGTGGAAGCGGCCCCAGTATTCCAGCAGCTCCCGCACCGTGAAGGCCGCGAGCCAGGCGGGATCCTGCGGCGCGTACCCGACGATCCGCCGGGCATCCGGGTCGGTCGCCTCCCAGCTGCCCACGCGGGCGGTCCCCGCGTGGGGGCGCGTGATGCCGGCCGCCACGCGGAGGAGCGTGGTCTTTCCGGACGCGGGGGCGCCGACGACGGCCACGATCTCCCCGGGCACCACTTCGACGTCCACGCCGTCCAGCACGCGTCCCGTCCGCCCCACCCAGCCGACCCGGCTGAGGGACACCGCGGGCGGAATCACGGCACCCTCCGGCGCAGGGACTCGGCGGTGATCAGGATTCCCGCGGCGGTCCAGGAGAGCGCGTGGATCCACGCGACCGGGTCACCCGCGGCCAGGAGCCGGTAGCGCCAGATCGCGGGGAGGGTCACGAGCATGGCGAGCGTGGCCTCCCGGAGGACGCCGTCCGGCACGTACGCCGTCGCCTCCGGCACGAGCGTGCTGACGAGCAGCAGAAAGGCGAGAAAGAGCCATTCCAGCACTCCCCCTCCCAGCCGGGCGGCGGCCAGCGCGCAGGCGGCGATCGGGAGCGCCACGCAGGTCGCGCCCAGCGCCGCGCCGGCGCCGTCCCGCCAGCCCAGCTCGATCCGCCAGGCGGCACCGACGGACGCGAGGAAGGTCACGATCGACGCGATGAGGATGACGCCGACCCAGCGGCCCGCGGCGAGCGCGACGGGAGAGGCGGGGTGCCGGAGGGTGAGCGCGGCGGCGCGGGCGGACTCCCGGCCGGCCAAGGCACTCGCGGCGGTGACGACCGCCGTCAGCGCGACGCCGAGCGCGAAGGTCGGCAGGAAGACCCCGTCGGGCCGGCCGGCGATCCAGACGGCGCCGACCACGATGGCGGCGAGCCAGATCCCGAGGCGGGTGCGGCGGACCTGGGCGCTGACCGGCTTCCACTCGGCGAGCGAATGACGGATGAAGGGGGGTGTCGTCACGCCCCCTATCTACAACCGGAGGAGGCCGCCGGTGGGACCCGAACGACGCCCGCGGGTCCCGAAAAACGCGTGGGGGGCTAGCGGCCGGCGCGCTTCCGGTCGGCGGCCGCGATCATCGCGTCCACCACGGGCGCGGGATCGAACCGCACCGGATCGGTGGCCGGGAGTCCGGTCTCGTCCCGGGCCCGGGCGACGGCGTCCCGCGCCGCCGTTTCGCTCAGGTCGTACGTATTGAGGCAGATGCCGATCACGGGGGACGGGCGCACCGGGCGCGCGGCGTCCTCGTAGACGCGGATCAGCTCGGCGAGCGGCGGGATCTTCACCCACGGCTGGCGGCCGTGATAGTCGCCGATGAAGTCGCGGGACGACTGGTGGCAGAGAATCATCGCGTCCGGGCAGGAGCCGTGGAGGAGCCCGAGCGTGACGCCCGAGTACCCGGGGTGAATGAGGCTCCCCTGCCCCTCGACCAGCACGATGTCGTGGTCTTTCGCGCCCTGCAGCACCAGCGACTCCGCGGCGCCGGCGATGAAGTCGGCGACGACGGCGTCGACGGCGATGCCCCAGCCCTCGATGAAGATCCCGGTCTGCCCGGTGGCCACGAAGCTGGTGCGGCGGCCGCGTTTGACGAGCGCGTCCCGCAGCTGGAGCTGCGCCGTCATTTTCCCGACGTTGCAGTCGGACCCCACCGCGAGGACGGTGAACGCCGAGACCTCGGCGGCGCGGCCGTCCGCGATGGGGAGATGCGCCGGGGGTTTCCGGGCGTCGAGGATCCGCACGCCGTGCTTTTTCGCCAGGGGACCGAGCTCGGGATCGTCGCCGATGAAGGTGTGCAGGCCGCTCCAGACCTCGAGACCGCGCTCGATGGCGGCCTTGAGCCAGGCCCGCCACTCGTCGGGGAGCTGGCCACCGGCGGGCGCGATGCCGATCAACACCGCCGTCGCTCCGCCGCCCAGCGCCAGTCCCGCGGCGAAGTCTCCGACCACCGGGATGGCACCGCCGAATCCGAGGACGTCCTGCACGGTCTTCCCGGCGTGGCGGCGGTCGAACACGCCGACGATGCGCTCCGGGAAATACCGGACGCAGGAGTTGGCGGTCTTGGAGGTCAGCGGGTCGAAGGCCCCGTCCGCGAGGATGAGGAAGCGATGGTCGGGTCGGGTCATGTCCGGGGACGGCGTTTGGTTCGCGGCATGGGGATGCGGAATTCGTCGGTGTGGCGCAGCACGGCGGCGTCGGTGGCGGCGTCGCCGTAGACCTCGCCGTGGAGCACATGCCGGACGAAGACCACGAGCGTGGCGAGGACCGGCACGGCGACCACCAGCCCCACCACGCCGAGGAGCGTGCCCATCACGAGGACGCTGGCGATGGTGAGGACCGGCGGCAGCGCGACCTTCCGTTCCATGATCAGGGGGCCGACGATGTTGGCCTCGACCACGTGGACCACCACGCCGAGGAGCAGGACCGCCACGACCTTGACCGTGTCCCCGGTGCCGACGACGAAGAGGGCCGGCAGGACGGTGGAGAGCAGGGTCCCGAAGAAGGGGACGATGGCGGCGGCTCCCGCGAACACGCCGAACGCCAGCCAGTACGGGGCTCCGAGAATGAGGAGGCCCAGGGTGGTGAGGGTGCCCAGCACGACCATCGCGAGGAGCTGTCCGGCGACCCAGGCGCGCAGGGTCTGGGCGGTATCATCGAGAATGTGCGCCGCGGTGACGCGGTGCCGGGGCGCCACCAGCCCGATCACGCCGTTTCGATAGACGGCCGGATTCCGGGCCAGGTAGAGCGCCATGACGAAGACGCTGACGCCCTCGATGAGCGCCAGACCCCCGGCCCGGATGTACGGGAGCACGGACGTGCGCAGGAACCCCACCGCTTCCGTGATCAGCGAGCTCACGAGCCCCGACGTGGGATCGGCGAGCGCGCTGCGGCGGAGCACGGGGTACCGGGCGGCCCAGCGGGCCAGGACGGTCTGCACTTCGGTGAGCGTCGCGGGGAGGCCGGCCACCAGCGCCTGGGTCTGGTCGATCACCGGCGGGAGCAGCACCGCGCCCAACCCCGCGACCGCGGCCAGGGTGCCGATCACGGCGATGGTGAGCCCCAGCCAGCGCGGCATCCGGAAGCGGCGGCTCAGCACGTCGGTGACGGCGCCGAGGTAGACGGCGAAGAGGATGGCGATGAAGATGACCAGCAGGACGTCGACCACCCGGATCGCGAACCAGATGGCGAGGGCGGCAACGAAGAGCGCCACGAACGTGGCGCCCGAGAGCTTCGACGTGGACGGCTCGGCGTTCAGTGGGCGGGTCCGGCTTCGTCGTCCTCGACCAGCTCGGCGTCTTTCGCGCCTTTGCCGATCTGCTTGGTGTCGGCGGGCGACCCGGCGCCCAGGAGGCCCATCTTCTGCTTGAGCGCCATCAGCTGCTGGTCGGCGTCGGCCCGCACCTCGATGGTCTGGAACTGCTTCATCAGCGAGTCCCCGGACAGGTCTTCGTTGACCTCGGCCGCGGCGATGAGCTTCCGCTCTTCGTGCTCGATCTGCTCAGCCATCCGCTCGAAGGTCTCGAAGGCCGAGTTGTCGCCCATCGACGACATCGTCTCCTGGATGCGCTTGTGGGCCTCGGCCCGCTTCTGGCGCGCAATCAGGATGTTCTTCTTCCGCTTGGCCTCTTCGATCTTGTCGTTGAGCTGGCGCAGCGAGAGCTTGAGCTTCTCGGTCTCCTCGCGGTGCTTCACCCAGGTCTCGTGCAGCGTGACCGCCGCCTGCACGTGCTCGTTGTGCCGGAGCAGCGCCTGCTTGGCGAGATCGTCCCGCCCCTCCTGAACCGCCAGCACGGCGCGCTTCTCCCAGTCCTCGGCCATCTTCTTTTCCTGCTCGGCCTGGGCGGAGAGCTTCTTCTCGTCGGCGATCGCGGCGGCCACCTGCTGCTTGGCCTTGGCCAGCTGGCTCCGCATGTCGACGATGAGCTGGTTCAGCATCTTCTCAGGATTCTCGGCGCGCGAAATCAGGTCGTTGATGTTCGACCGGATCAGCGTCGAGAGACGGTCAAAGATCCCCATACACCCCTCTATGAAATGTCCGGATCAGCGACCCGGCTTGAGCTCCCGCGCGCCCCGTGACTCGGCGAGCACCCGTTCCGTGAAATCCAGCCGCTCGGCCATCTCGGTCACCTGCGCCGACAGCTGCCGCACCTGATGCTCGAGCTCCGTGACGCGCCCCTCGTCCATCGTGTCCACCGGCACCGACTCCCACTCTCCGCCCTTCCCCTTCCAGTGCCGCCGCGGGCGCGAGTTCAGGCGGATCGACTCGGCGATCGCGTCGCCCACCGGCGAGTTGACCACCCAGCGGATCACGAACGCCACGCAGATCGCGACCCCGAGAACCCCGAGCAGGGGGACGACGCTGTGCGCCATCTCGACGTTCACCGGCGGCAGCGGCTGCACCACCACCGGGCCCTGGCTCCCCATCATACCGTACGGTCCCGCGGGGAGGTTGGCTTCATCGGGGCGGCTCGATGGCCCCGCGCTCCCGGGCCTGGGCCAGCATCCGCTCGGTAAAATCTACTCGCTCCGACAGTTCCGCCACCTCCTGGCGCAGGTCCTCGATGGCCTGCAAGGCCTGCTGGGCGCCTTCTTCGGACAGTCCACCGGCCTGCCCCCGGATTTTCTCGGCGTAGGCCTTGCCGATCGGAGACAGCGCGATCATCCAGGCGAAGAAGCCGCCCACGGACACGATCGGGATCAGGAGGGCGAAGAACCCCACGTCAGCTCCGCCCCGGAGGCCCGAGGCGCTCGGGCTCCCGCTGCTTGGCGAGCATCCGCTCGGCGAAATCGACCCGCTCCTCGAGCGCCGCGAGGCGGGTCCGCGCGTCGTCCAGCTCGGCCCGCAGGTCGTCGACCACGCCGTCGGGGACGGCCGGCGCCGGATCCCGGCTGATCCGCCGGGAGAACGCCGCCACGATGGGCCGCGTGATGAAGAAGAACCCGGCGACCAGCGCCATGAAGGCGACCGCTTCCTGCGGATTCATCTCGCTCCCGGTCCGAGCCGTGACGGATCCTGCTGCTTCGCGAGCATCCGCTCGGTGAAGTCCAGCCGCTCGGAGAGCTGGGCCACGTCCTGCCGGAGCCCGTCCACCTCTCCCAGGAGCTCGTCACGCATCTGTTCGAGCGCCCGCACGTCCGTGGTCTTGCCTTCCAGCTTCCGGGCCAGCGCCCGGAAGAACGGGCCGACCACCCAGAAGCTTCCCCCCATGAAGAGGAAGAGCGCGAGGAACTTGGCGGCTTCGTCGGGCGACATGTCACCTCGGCGGCGCGAGCCGCTCCGCATCCTTCTGTTTGGACAGCATCCGCTCGGCGAAGTCGAGACGCTCGGCCAGCTCACCCACCTGCTCGCGGAGCATCTGCATCTCGGCGGCGGTCTCCTCCCGATGCGCGGCGACCTCACCGCTCAGCGTGTCCGACCCGGCGCCCTTGCCGCGGATGCGGTCGGCGATGGCACGGCCGATGGGCGAGAAGGCGATCGCGGCCAGCGTCCCGCCCCCGAACAGGAACACGATCGCCAGGATGTCTTCCAACTTCATCGACCTCCTCCCGTCAACCTGCGACGTCAGTCGCCCGGGGGCAACACCCGCGCCAGAAACCGCCCGGTGTGCGAGGCTTTGACCCGCGCCACCTGCTCCGGGGCGCCCACCGCCACCACCTGCCCGCCGCCGTCTCCGCCCTCGGGGCCGAGATCGATCACCCAGTCCGCCGTCTTGACGACGTCCAGGTTGTGCTCGATCACGACGACGGTGTTCCCCTTGTCCACCAGCCGGTGGAGCACGTCGAGCAGCAGCCGGACATCTTCGAAATGCAGTCCGGTGGTGGGCTCGTCCAGGATGTACAGGGTACGGCCGGTGTCGCGCTTCGCGAGCTCGGTGGCGAGCTTCACCCGCTGCGCTTCGCCGCCCGACAGGGTGGTCGCCGACTGACCGAGGTGGATGTACCCGAGCCCTACGTCGTTCAGGAGCTCCAGTTTCGACCGCAGGCGCGGCTGCGCCTCGAAGAACTCCAGGGCATCCCCCACGGAGAGATCGAGGACGTCCGCGATGCTCTTTCCTTTATATCTGACCTCGAGCGTTTCCCGGTTGTACCGGCGGCCTTTGCAGACCTCGCAGGGGACATACACGTCGGGCAGAAAGTGCATCTCGACTTTCACGAGGCCGTCGCCCTGGCAGGCTTCGCAGCGGCCCCCCTTCACGTTGAACGAGAACCGGCCCGGGCCGTACCCGCGCACCTTCGACTCGGGCAGCATGGTGTACAGCTCGCGGATGGGCGTGAAGAGCCCGGTGTACGTCGCCGGGTTGGAGCGGGGCGTCCGGCCGATGGGGCTCTGATCGATGTCGATGACTTTGTCGATCAGGTCGAGCCCCTCGATCGCCTCGTGGGCGCCGGGCACGACCTTCGCCCGGTAGAAGTGCCGGGCCAGCCCCTGATAGAGAATGTCTGTGACCAGGGTGGACTTCCCGGACCCCGAGACCCCGGTGACGGCGACGAAGAGGCCCAGGGGGAAGTCGACCGTCAGGTCTTTCAGGTTATGGTGCCGGGCGCCGATCACGCGGAGGGCGCGGTCTTCCCCGGGCACGCGCCGGCGCGGTGGCACGGGAATCCGCAGGTCCCCCCGCAAGTAGCGGGCGGTGAGGGACTCCCGGTGCTTGAGCACCTGGGGCAGCGGGCCCGCCGCCACCACTTCCCCGCCGTGCCGCCCGGCGCGGGGACCCAGGTCGATCACGTAATCGGCCGACCGGATGGTTTCTTCGTCGTGCTCGACCACGAGGACGGTGTTGCCCAGATCGCGCAGCTCTTTCAGCGTGGCGAGGAGCTTGGCGTTGTCCCGCTGGTGCAGGCCGATCGACGGCTCGTCCAGAATGTAGAGGACGCCCACCAGCCGGGAGCCGATCTGGGTGGCCAGGCGAATGCGCTGCGATTCACCGCCCGAGAGCGTGCCCGCGGATCTCCCGAGCGTGAGGTACGCGAGCCCGACGTCCGAGAGGAAGCGGAGCCGGTCCTTCACTTCCTTCAGGATGGGGCGCGCGATCTCCGGATCGAGTCCCGGGCGGCCCTTGTCCCGCAGCGCGAGGCCGCCGAAGAACCCGAGCGCCTCGTCCACCGACATCTCGGCCACGTCCCCGATGCTCCTCCCGGCCACCAGCACCGAGAGACTCTCGGGCTTGAGCCGGCGGCCGTGGCAGTCGGGACAGGGCTGCTCGACCATGAACGCCTCGAGCTGCTCGCGGGCGGAGTCCGATTGCGTCTCCTTATACCGGCGCTCGACGTGCTTCAGCACGCCGCTCCATCCCGATTCGTACGAGCCGTGGAAGCGCGCGCTGTCCCACTGATACGTGAAGGTCTTGCCGGGAACGCCGTGCAGGATGGCCTTGCGCGCCGCCGCGGGCAGGTCCTTCCAGGGCGCGTCGAGGCTGAACTTGAACGCTTTCGCCAGCGTCGGGAGGATCACCTTGCGGATGTACCCCGAGGGCTCGCCCCACGGGAGGATGACGCCCTCGAGAATCGACAGGCTCCCGTCGCCCACGACCAGGTCCTCGTTCACCTCACGCCGCGTGCCCAGCCCCGAACAGGTGGGACACGCGCCGAACGGCGAATTGAACGAGAACTGCCGGGGCTCGAGCTCGGGAATGGACAGCCCGCACTTGGGGCAGGCGTAGCGCTCGGAGAACATCGTGCTTTTGGGCGCACCGCTCCCGTGCCGCACCACCTCCACCACGCCGTCGGCGGCGCGGAGCGCGGTCTCGATCGAGTCGGCCAGGCGGCCACGATCCGCGGCCTTCACGGCCAGGCGGTCCACGACCACGGCGATGTCGTGATTCTGGCGGCGGTTGAGCTTCGGAACCTGTCCCAGGTCGTACGTCTCGCCGTCCACCCGCGCCCGCACGAACCCCTTCTTGCGCGCCTCCTCGAAGAGATCGCGGAACTCGCCCTTGCGGCCGCGCACCAGGGGCGCGAGCACCTCGATCTTGGCGCCCTCGGGCCACTGCATCACGAGATCGGTGATCTGCGACGAGCTCTGGCGCTCCACCGGCGTGCCGTCGTTGGGGCAATGCGGCGTGCCGGTGCGGGCCCAGAGCAGGCGGAGATAGTCGTAGATCTCGGTGATGGTCCCGACCGTGGACCGCGGATTGGCGCCGGCGGTCTTCTGCTCGATCGAGATGGCGGTCTTCTGCTCGATCGAGATGGCGGGCGAGAGACCCTCGATCGCGTCGACGTCGGGCTTCTCCATCAGTCCCAGGAATTGCCGCGCGTACGCCGACAGCGATTCCACGTAGCGCCGCTGGCCCTCGGCATAGATGGTATCGAACGCCAGCGAGGACTTGCCCGAACCCGACAGGCCGGTGATGACGGTGAGGGTGTGGCGGGGGATCTCCACCGACACGTCCTTGAGGTTGTGCTCGCGGGCACCTCGGACGATCAGCGCGTCGGTAGACATAGCATCGGAGGTTAGATGGGGCACCGTTTCGTGGTCAACTCCGGGCTAGGCGGTTAGTTGTTAGGCGGTTAGGCGGTTAGGCGGTTAGGCGGTTAGTCGGGTGGAAAATGCCCGATTTTGGGCCATTACTAACCGACTAGCCGCCTAAGAACTGACAACTATTGCATAAGTCACACGCCAATCGTACGTTAGCTGCCCCTTATGGCTGCGACCCCGCTCGTCGTTCTGACCACGGTGGGCTCGGTCGAAGACGCGCGGACGCTCGTCAGGGCGCTGGTGCGCGAGCGCGTGATCGCCTGCGGGACGATTCTGCCGGCCGGAACGTCCATCTACCGGTGGAATAACGAGCTGAAGGAAGAGCAGGAAGTGCTCGTGGTGATGAAGACCGAGGGGTCGCGGTGGGATGCGCTGCAGACGGCGGTCCGGGCGCGCCACCCGTATCTGATCCCGGAGCTGCTGGCGCTTCCGGTGGACCGCGGACTCGAAGCGTATCTCAGCTGGCTCGAGCGTGAGGTGATCGTGTGACCCGACGGCATCTGCGCCGCTGGCCTCCCGTGGCCGAGCGGGCACGAGTGGCGGCCCAACTGCTGGCGGAGGCGGCGGCGTTCACGGACGACGTCGGCCTTCGCTCCGGCACGTTGGCGATGGCCGCCGCCGCCGGCGGCTCGGGGAAGGCCCGCGCGCCCGTCGTGCCGGTCCCGGCACCGGAGCCGGTCGTGGTTCAGGCACCCCCCCCACCCCCGGCTCCACCCGCGTCCGCGGCTCCGTCGACGCCGGCGGCGCTGGCCCTCGCCGAGGCGGGCGTGACGTTCGCGCGTCGCGGGCTCTGGGCGCAGGCCGCGCCGCAGTTCCGCCGCGCGCTCGAGCTCGATCCACTGGCCGTGTCCGTCTGGTGCCGCCTGGGCGAGGCCCTCAATCACATCGACGACCTCGAAGGCGCGCGCCAGGCATACGAGAAGGGACTGGCGGTGGACGCCAAGCACGCCCGCGCGCTGTACGGGCTGGGCGTGATCCTCGACCGCCTCCGGCGGCCCGACGAGGCGACCACGTACTACCGCCGCGCGCGGGAGGCCACCGCCCGGTGATCCGCGTGGTCGTGGCCGACCTCGCCCGCTGTCCCGCCGATGCCGTCGTTCGTCCCACCACCAGTCGCTTCGATGCGCCGACTCCGAACCTGGCCAGTCTCGACCGCGCCGGGGGCCCCGGATTCCGTGCGAGCCTGCGCGTGGCCGACGGGCTGGGGCTCGGCGCCGCGGTGGTGACCGCGGGCGGCGGAGATCTCCCCGCGGAATTCGTGATCCACGCCGTGATCCGGGAGGATCCCGGGCAGGCGCCTACGCCGGACCTCGTGGCCCGGGCCTGGCGGGCGGCCCTGCAGCAGGCGGCGGAGTGGCAATTCGCGCACATCGCGGCGCCGCCCATCGGCGCCGACGGCGGGACCGGGGCGCTGCCGCTCGCCGACGTCGCGGAGATCCTCGTGGCCGTCGTCGGGCACCATCGCGCCCGCTCGGCCTTCCCGAGCGAGGTATCGTTCGTCGTGGACAGCGCCGACGAGCGGGACCTGTTCGAAGCCGCGGTGCGGCGCGTCGCGGCGCGCGATTCGTGACGCGCCGGCACGGCGCCGCCGTCATTCTCGTGGTCTGGGCGGTCGCGCTCGCCTGGCTGGTGAAGCGCGTGTACCTCCAATCCACCGGCGCGCGCCTGGCCGAGGCCGCCCTGTCGGTCGAGCCCGGCGCCACCTACTACCGGCTGGACGCGGGCGGCACGCAGATCGGGTACGCGTCCACCACCATCGACACGATGCCGGACTCGCTGCGCGTGATCGACGCCGCCGTGACGGAGATCGCGGCGGACGGCCGGATTCACCGCACGGTCTCCCGCTCCGAAGCCCGCCTCTCCCGCACGCTGCGCCTCGAAACGATCGACGTGTCGTACGAAGAAGACGGCCGCCGGTACACCGCCCGCGGCACGTTCACGCCCGACAGCATGCTCCACCTCGCCGTATCCGCCGCGGGGTTCACGGCGCGGACCGACTTGAAATTGCGGCGGACCCCGGTCCTGCCCTCCCTCCTCCCCCTCCGCCTGGCGTTCGGAGGCGATCTGACGGTGGGGAACACCTACTCCATCAGGCTGTTCGAGGCGCCGCTCCTGCTCGAGCGGGACCTGCACATCCGGGTGGCCGCGGAGACCACGCTCTCCACACCGGACAGCGCGACCTACGACTCGACCACGATGAGCTGGGTGACGGCGCACCTCGACACGACGCCGACTTTCCGGGTGGACGCCGGCGGCCCCGGAGGAGGAAGCCCCAGCCGGATCTGGATCGATGCGCAGGGCCGGATCGTGAAGGAGGAGTATCCGTCGGGCACCGTGCTCACCCGGACGGCCTTCGAAATGGCGGTGCAGAACTTCCGCCACCGGGACACGCTCCGGATCGCGCAGGCCTCGCGCCGGCTCCGCCCCGGCGCCATCGAGCCCATGGCACCGCCGGGGACCCTGTCCGACGTCCCGCCGCTCGCGGAGCTCCGCGCGGTGCTGACCGGCCCGCCGCCCGCCGCGTTCGACGTCGCGGGTGACGGGCAGTCCGTGGTGGGTGATACGGTGACCGTCCACCGGGTGCCGGTGGAGAGCCTCACCCCGGGGTTCCAGCTGCCGTTCCGGGACTCGCTGTTCCGGGATCAGCTCCGGGCCGAGCCGCTCCTTCCGGTGGCGGCGCCCGAAGTCGGCTTCCCGCTGATGAAGCTGGTGGGCTCCGAACGCGATCCGGTCCGGGTCGCGGGGCTGCTGACCCACTGGGTGGCCCGGCGCCTGACGCCCGACACCTCCGCGCTCCGTCCCGAGCCCCTGCTCGCGCTCGCGGCGGGGACGGGCGACGTCGATGCCGTGACCGGACTCTACGTGACGATGGCCCGGTCGGTGGGGCTGCCCGCGCGGGCGGTCGCGGGGGTACGCCGGGTCGGCGCCCGCTTCTACTATTACTCCTGGCCGGAGGTCTGGCTGGGGCGCTGGGTTCCGGTGGACCCGCGGGACGATCAGTTCCCCGCCGACGCCTCGCACCTGCGGCTGGTGATCGGGGTGCCGGCGCGGCAGGCCGTGCTGGCCGCGCGGCTGGGAACGCTCACACTCGAGGCGCAATGATTCAGCTCGACGGCCTCACCAAGCACTACGGCTCCTTCGTCGCGGTCGATCACATCTCGCTGAACGTCGACAAGGGCGTCCTGTACGGCTGTCTGGGACCGAACGGCGCCGGCAAGACCACGACGCTGCGGATGATCGCGGGCATCCTCCGTCCCACGGGCGGCCGGGTGCTCCTGGACGGCGACGACGTGCATCGCACGCCCCTCGTCGCCAAGCAGAAGCTCGGGTTCATCCCCGACCGGCCCTTCGTCTACGACAAGCTCACCGGCGCCGAGTTCCTGCGATTCGTCGCGGGGCTCTACGGCCAGGATGGAGACGTGATCGAGCGCCGCATCACGGAGCTGCTCGAGGTGTTCGAGCTGTCGAGCTGGAAGGACGAGCTGGTGGAGTCCTACAGCCACGGGATGCGGCAGAAGCTGATCATCTCGAGCGCGCTCATCCACCGGCCGGCGGTGATCGTGGTGGACGAGCCGATGGTGGGGCTGGACCCCAAGGCGGCCCGCCTCCTCAAGGACATCTTCCGCCAGTTCGTGAACCGCGGCGGCACGGTGCTGATGAGCACCCACACGCTGGAGGTGGCGGAAGCGATGTGCGACCGCGTGGCGATCATCCAGCACGGGCGGATCGTGGCCGAAGGGACCGTGAACGACCTGCGCCGGCAGCATCAGGCCGGAGACGCGAGCCTGGAGGAGCTCTTCCTGAAGCTGACGGGCGGGGCCCAGGCGCGGGAGCTGGCGGAGGTCCTGGGCCGGTGATCCAGCCGTCACTCGCGCACGTCCTGCAGCCCAAGTGGCGGACCGCGCTCCAGCGGGTCCGCCAGGAGCGGGCCCAGGGCGGGATGGGCAAGCTCGTGATCCTCACGTTGGTGGGTCTGGCGTTCTGGGCCGGCGTGTACGGCGTGCTGTACCTGATCCTCCGGTACTTCCGCGGTGTGGAGGAGCTGGGCCCCCTTCTCGCCGGGAAGCTGCTGAGCCTGGCGCTCCTTTCCTTCGTCTCCATCCTGGTCCTGTCCAACGTCATCACGGCCCTGTCGAGCTTCTTCCTCGCCAAGGACCTCGATCTCCTGGTCTCGGCGCCGGTCGACTGGCTCCGCCTCTACCTCGCGAAGCTTCTCGAAACGGCCGTCCATTCGTCGTGGATGGTGGCGCTGATGGCGGTGCCGCTGCTCACGGCGTACGGCGTCATCTACCACGGCGGGTGGCTGTTCGCGCCTTACGCCATCCTCGTGATCGTGCCGCTGCTCGCGCTGCCGGCGGTGCTGGGGTCGGCCCTGACTCTCGTGCTGGTGAACATCTTTCCCGCCCGCCGGACCCGTGACCTCTTGTCCATCATCGCCCTGGGGGCGGGCGCCGGCGTGATCCTGCTGTTCCGGATGATCCGCCCGGAGCAGCTGGCCCGGCCCGAGGGCTTCCGCAACCTCCTCGAGTTCATCGCGGTGCTCAAGACGCCCACGTCGCCCTTCATGCCGAGCGAGTGGGCGACGCACGCCATCATGAGCTTCCTGCACGGGCCGCTCGACTGGCTCCCGCTCGTCCTGCTCTGGAGCACGGCCGCCGGCTTCGTCACGCTCGGAGCGACCCTGCACTGGCGCCTGTATCCCACGGGCTACACCAAGGCCCAGGAGGGCGCCGAGCGGTTCATCCGGGGCGGCTTCTGGCGGTGGTCCCTGGGGTTCATCCTGGCGCCGTTTCCGGTGGCCAAGCGCGAGTTCGTCCTGAAGGATGTGCGGCTGTTCTTCAGGGATACCACGCAATGGAGCCAGCTCATCCTGCTGGCGGTGCTCGTGGTGGTCTACATCTTCAACATCAAGGTCCTGCCCCTGCATCGGGGCGAGCAGGTCGGGTTCTTCTCGGTGACGCTGGTGTCGTTCCTGAACCTCGGCCTCGCGGGGTTCGTGCTCACGTCCATCGCGGCCCGGTTCATCTTCCCCGCCATCTCGCTCGAGGGGCGGCAGATGTGGCTCCTGCGCTCTTCGCCGCTCGATCTCCGGGCCCTGCTCTGGTCCAAGT
Organism: Gemmatimonadales bacterium; assembly: GCA_035505915.1. Taxonomy (GTDB): domain Bacteria; phylum Gemmatimonadota; class Gemmatimonadetes; order Gemmatimonadales; family GWC2-71-9; genus 40CM-2-70-7. The sequence continues at coordinate 28,556 of DATJQI010000083.1, forward strand.
ACTGGGTGGGGACGGTGCCGCTCCTCGTGCTCGCGCTGATTCTCACGGGCGCGACCAATCTCCTGCTCCAGGCTTCGGGGTTCATGATGGTGCTTTCCCTCGTCACCATCGCGGCGCTGACCCTGGCGATCGGCGCGCTCGCCCTGGGATTCGGGACGCTGTACCCGCAGTTCGAAACCGAGAACGCGGCGCAGATCCCCACGTCCTTCGGCGGGCTGGTGTTCATGATGACCACCATCGCGCTCCTGGTGGCCGTGATCGGCGGGCTCTCGCAGATCGTCTACCCGTACGTCCGCTCGGTGTACGAGGGGCACGCATTCGAGATGACGCCCTGGATGATCGCCTGCACGGCCGCGGCGGCGCTGCTCTGCGGAGCCGCAATCGTGATCCCGTTGTGGGTGGGTCTCAGGAAGATGGAGCAGTTCGAGTTCTAGTTTTTCTTCCCCACCCAGTGCGGCGCCGTCGTGAAGGTCGCGGGCTCGAACAGCGCGGGCGAGAGATCCACGCCGGTCTTCCAATCGTGGTAGTCCTCCGCCTGGGCAAGCTTGCCGGCGATCCAGAACTCGCAGCGCGTGGCGAGCCACCCGCCGCCGGTCTGCACCAGCGAGTCGAGCCGCATGTCCATCACCGGGGCGCCGGCGACCGGCGAGAAGATGGCCCGCACCACCGCCTTGCTCTTCGGGTCCACCCAGAACTGCGGCGACGTGGTGTCCCCCGCGGCGGATGCCCCGGCGATCCAGACCGGATGCCCCTCCCACGTGCCGTTCACGACCGCCCGGGAGAAGTCGATCCCGGTCGGCGCCAGCTCGCGCTCGGTGCGTTCCGCCGGCTGGACGTAGGCATCTTCGATCAGCGGCAGGATGAGATTCCCGCCCGCCCGGGCCGCGACCTGCTTCCCGGCCTTGAAGGCCCAGAGCGAATCCGTCGAATAGATGACGCCGTTTCCGGCCGACGGCTCCCCGATGTCGATCCGGAGCCGCGTGCCGCCCGCGTCCGTGTATCGCAGGCTCTCATACCAGGTGGAGACGGTTTCCTTCCCGGTCGAATCGCGCCGGGTGGTCGCCTGCGTGAAGATGAGAGACGTGAACCAGTGGTTGCCGTAAGCGCTGCGCATCGTCTGCAGGAGGTCGTGGCCGGTGGCGGGGGCCTTCTGCGCCGCGGCCGGCGGGACGCACAGCAGCAACGCGAGAACCGAGCTCTTTCGCATGGACGGGTCGCCGGGTTGAGGGGATGCGTATCTTACGGCCGGAACGCCTCGCCGGTTGCACCGGAGACCGGCGTATGGCGCCGCGTCCTGCCGCACGGACGGCCCCACCCGGCGCACCACCGTTGCCGCCCCCCCGTCCGACGTCGACCCTTCTAGCCCCATGAACCGTGAGCCGCTCGGCCGGGTGCTCTTTGCGGGGGGGATCGTCGCGGTCGCCCTCCTGGGACTGGTCTACCGGAACCTCCTGATGTGGGATGCGGTGCCCGACGGAGTGCCCGCCCCGACCCTCGTCGCGGTGGGCTCCGCGCTGCTCCTCCTGGCCGCGGGCGCCGGCCTCTTCTCGGCGCGCTTCGACGCCCGGGCTTCGCGGGTTCTCCTGACCTACCTCCTGCTCTGGGTCCTCCTGCTCGCGGTCATCCCGCTGGTGAAGGCGCCGCTGGCGGAGTTGAGCTGGCTCGAGCTCGGCATGTACACGATGGTGCTCTTGGCGGGGTGGCTCATCACGGGCAAGGCACGCGTCCGGCTCACCCGGACCATTTACGGCCTCGCGCTGATCCCCGTGGGGCTGTCCCACTTTTTCTACTGGCAGACCACGATGGACCTCGTACCCAAGTACCTCCCGGCGCCCGCCTTCTGGGTCGTCCTGGGCGGCGCGGCCCACCTGGCCGCGGGCGCGGGGATCCTGTTCGGCGTCTTCCCCCGTCTCGCGGCGATGATGGAGGCCGGGATGCTCATGGCCTTCACGGTGATCGTCTGGATCCCGGCCGTCATCGCGAGCCCCGGCACGCACTTCAATTGGACCGAGCTGGTCGGGTCCTGGGTCGTGGGAGCCGCCGCCTGGGTGGTGGCGGATTCCTACGCCGGGGTTCCCTGGCTCTCGGTGGGACGGCTCCCCTCGCCCGAATGACTTGGGAGAGCCAAGTTTGGCTTTCCTATGACGAGTTCCGCCGTGTCGCTTCTGGCCGAGTGGGACAGCTTCTGCGTGATCGTGGGATCGTCCGCGGGCGCGCTGATCGGGTTGCAGTTCGTGGTGATGACCCTGATGGCCGAGCGTCAGATGCCGCGGAGCCCCGATGCCGGGGGCGCGTTCGGGTCACCCACCGTGGTGCACTTCAGCGTGGTGCT